>NZ_CP178208.1:650000-1341940 GCF_047219225.1 Pontimicrobium sp. IMCC45349
TCTCCGGGTTTGCCTCCTTACGGATACTATATCTTCAATATAGTGGGTTGCCCCATTCGGATATCTACGGATCAATTTGTATGTGCCAATCCCCGTAGCTTTTCGCAGCTTATCACGTCCTTCATCGCCTCTGAGAGCCTAGGCATTCCCCATACGCTCTTATTTAGCTTATTGTACTTTTGTCTTTTTAATGAGTTTTGATTAATTAAAAGCTCGTAACTTTAATTAATCTTTAAATTACTTAAGATTATTTCTAATCTTTAATTTCATGTATCTTTTTCAATATGTCAATGAACTTTTTCAACTTATTTGTTGATTGTGGAGAATATCGGAGTCGAACCGATGACCTCCTGCGTGCAAGGCAGGCGCTCTAGCCAGCTGAGCTAATCCCCCATATACTAGTCGTTAGTATATAGTAGTTAGTAGTTAGTACTTAACTACTACTCAAACTTCTAGAATTTCCTTTATTCCTAAGAGAAAATTAGTAGTCTCAGGCAGACTCGAACTGCCGACCTCTACATTATCAGTGTAGCGCTCTAACCAGCTGAGCTATGAGACTCTACTTTTTCTTAGTCATAATATAATTAACAGCTTTGAGAATAAACTATCCCTTTCCTAATACCTTTTAATCGTCTTTCTCTAGAAAGGAGGTGTTCCAGCCGCACCTTCCGGTACGGCTACCTTGTTACGACTTAGCCCTAGTTATCGATTTTACCCTAGGCCGCTCCTTTCGGTGACGGACTTCAGGCACTCCCAACTTCCATGGCTTGACGGGCGGTGTGTACAAGGCCCGGGAACGTATTCACCGGATCATGGCTGATATCCGATTACTAGCGATTCCAGCTTCACGGAGTCGAGTTGCAGACTCCGATCCGAACTGTGATAGGTTTTATAGATTCGCTCCGCCTCGCGACGTGGCTGCTCTCTGTACCTACCATTGTAGCACGTGTGTAGCCCAGGACGTAAGGGCCGTGATGATTTGACGTCATCCCCACCTTCCTCACGGTTTGCACCGGCAGTCTTGTTAGAGTTCCCGACATTACTCGCTGGCAACTAACAACAGGGGTTGCGCTCGTTATAGGACTTAACCTGACACCTCACGGCACGAGCTGACGACAACCATGCAGCACCTTGTAAGTAGTCCGAAGAAAGATCTATCTCTAAATCATGCAACTTACATTTAAGCCCTGGTAAGGTTCCTCGCGTATCATCGAATTAAACCACATGCTCCACCGCTTGTGCGGGCCCCCGTCAATTCCTTTGAGTTTCATTCTTGCGAACGTACTCCCCAGGTGGGTCACTTATCACTTTCGCTTAGCCACTCAGACCGAAGTCCAAACAGCTAGTGACCATCGTTTACGGCGTGGACTACCAGGGTATCTAATCCTGTTCGCTCCCCACGCTTTCGTCCCTCAGTGTCAGTATATTATTAGTAATCTGCCTTCGCAATTGGTATTCTATGTAATATCTATGCATTTCACCGCTACACTACATATTCTAACTACTTCATAATAACTCAAGACTAGCAGTATCAAAGGCAGTTCTACAGTTGAGCTGCAGGCTTTCACCTCTGACTTACTAATCCACCTACGGACCCTTTAAACCCAATGATTCCGGATAACGCTTGGATCCTCCGTATTACCGCGGCTGCTGGCACGGAGTTAGCCGATCCTTATTCTTACAGTACCGTCAAGCTCCCTCACGAGGGAGTGTTTCTTCCTGTATAAAAGCAGTTTACAACCCATAGGGCAGTCTTCCTGCACGCGGCATGGCTGGGTCAGAGTTGCCTCCATTGCCCAATATTCCTCACTGCTGCCTCCCGTAGGAGTCTGGTCCGTGTCTCAGTACCAGTGTGGGGGATCCCCCTCTCAGGGCCCCTACCTATCGTTGCCATGGTATGCCGTTACCACACCATCTAGCTAATAGGACGCATAGCCATCTTTTACCGATAAATCTTTAATTATAAATTGATGCCAATCTATAATACCATGAGGTATTAATCTTCATTTCTAAAGGCTATCCCTCTGTAAAAGGTAGGTTCTATACGCGTTACGCACCCGTGCGCCGGTCGTCAGCAAAAAAGCAAGCTTTTCTCTGTTACCCCTCGACTTGCATGTGTTAGGCCTGCCGCTAGCGTTCATCCTGAGCCAGGATCAAACTCTTCATCGTTAAATCTTAAATATTATCTAACAATTAAAGGATATTAATTTTGTACTCAAAATGGTTTATTCTCTTGTTTAATTAAGACCGTTTCCAATCTTAATCTTACGCTGTCAATCAATATGTTTAATGAACTTTTTTACTTCTTTTCTTAACAACCTTTAGTTGCTAAGCGGGTGCAAATATAAAACCCTTTTTTTATTCCCACAATGTTTTTTTTGATTTTTTTTCGAAGTTTTTTTAAACCTCTTTTTAATCTTCAAAACACTATTTTAATGAACTTGTTTTTACCTCAAACGCTCTAGCGTTTTTAGCGGCTGCAAACATACAACCTTTTTTAATTCTGCAAAGCTTTTTTGAAACTTTTTTAAATTTATTTTAAAACAACTTTTTTAGAACTTTTCACTCAAAACGCATCCCGTTTTTTGCGGCTGCAAACATACAACCTTTTTTATTTCTACAAAGCCTTTTTAAAACTTTTTTTAATCTTTTTTCAAAACCCTTTTTAGAACGTGTACTTAGCTCCTTTTTACATCACCCTCTCTCGCTAAGCGGCTGCAAATATACACCTCATTTTATCCTTCGCAAGACTTTTTTTGACTTTTTTAAAAGTATTTTTCTTCTACCTGAATACAAGACACTTACAACAATACTTTTTTCAATTCTTATATATCATATAATATTGACTATATATACTTATATAATATAAAGGCATAAACTAACACAATTAACACCTACAAAAAGAAGTTCCAAACCAATCCAAAACGTATCGCAAAATCCCGATACGGAACATTTAATGTAGAATAATAATTGTAACCTGTAAATGACGAATTGAAGTGTTCTGCTTTTAAATAGATTCTTGTTTGACGAATTTTTGCATTCACAAAAAAGTCTAGTCTAGGGAAACCTCCAATCTTTTTATCGTTTTGAATGTAAAATTCTGCTAAAAGCGGATCGTAAGCATTCATGTTATATTCTGTAAAATAACTAAACGTTACTCCTGTTTGTAAAAAGAGTGCTTTTTTGAAAAAATGATTTGAATAATATAATGTATTTCTAGTTACAATTTCTGGTACATTAATAACTCCTTCTCCATCTAATACACTTTGATACATTATAGTATTATTAAGTGCGAAGTTTCGATACTTAAATTCTTTCGATGCTTTTATCCTAAAATAATTTACAGTTTCATCGTATTGATATGGTTTTACAAATCCATCAGGAGCTTCTTTTTGAAAATAAGTATAGTTATTTATGGTTGTATAATCTGCTTCAAGATTGACTATTTTATTTGACAAAAACTGAAATGCTAATTGTTTGGTTTGAATATTATCAAAATTATTCTGCCAGTTATAATTTAAATAGTCGCTATGATATAATTGATAATTATAATTTGGTGCTTTTGAGTTGACATTGATACTTGCAGACAGTGATGTATCATCGTTAATATTATAACCTGCTTTTCCATTAAAGAAATTACCATCCAAATCTCCAGAAACATTTAACCCAAAAGATCCATCTAATAAAAACTCACCTATCTTATTACTATATGCCCCTCCAATAGATATCACATCACCCTTTAAACGGTTTATAATTTGTTCGTCACCAAGAAACACTAATGAGTTATATCCATAATTGAAATTATTATATCCAATATTAAATTTCAAACTCCCTAATGAGTTACTTACATATTTAGCATTTAATTCTGCATAAAAATCTTCCAGGGTGACTTTATCTTTTATATTAGAGCTAACAAAAGCATTTCCAAAATACTCATCTCTTTCTGTGTTTTGCTTGTATTGATAGTATTTATCTTCAAACGAAATAATATTACCTACACTAAAAGTATTATTACTAATCGAATCTTTTTTCTGAACAACATTATAAAAGTGTTCTAAATGAAATCTTTTACCTTCTAATATATTTTCAGCATCTTCAAATTCAGGGTCAAAAACTGATCTGTCTATGTACTCTGCATTTCCAGATTCAAAATTTTCTAAATCTCCCTCTTTTAAACCTCCGTTTTCCTCATTAAATAAGTCTTGCATTACTATATGACCTCTAAAATGATACCTGTCATTTTTTGTCTTATAGTTTGTAGTAAACCTAAAGTTTCCTGTACTTGTTAAAATGTGTTGATACTTACCTAAAGATCTTAACCCTTTATATGCTATCGAGAAATTAAATTGCTTAGAGGTGTTTGTTGTAAAAAAAGCATCTAATAACTGTCCTTGTTCAAATGCAGACTTATACATTAGCTCTGTTAACGGTGTAGGTACATGATAATAATTAATATCGTCAATCTCCATATAGTTAAAATGTCTTGCACGTGCTCCAAAACTTGGCATCAAATTATTACCGCTGTAATTGTAGCTTAAAGAATTATATGTTTGCCCAATATTTGAAAATGGTAATAATTCGAAATTATCTTTCCTAAGATAATTAAACTTATACTCCTTATATATAGACAATGTTGTATCAACATAAGTTGTATCATTCTCTCTAGAAATAATTTTATAATCTTGAATTTTGGCTTCTTGATTTTTTATTACTCTTCTTGATTTTCTTTCACCTAAACTATCATTTACAGCATTACCGAAAGGGTTTCCTTGAACTGGACGTTTTACATCAAATCTTTCTTGAGCATTAACTCCTAAAAAAGAGATTGAAAAAAGAAATACTAAAACTATTCTATACATATATATTTTTTAACCTTACAAAGCTTTAAACAAAAATAAGCTCGCTAAACTTCGAGCAAAAATAGTAAATATCTAATCTATTTTGTTTTTTTACACTATAAAGGTGAACACAATTAACATTAACGCCTTTTTATAATTAAATATTTAAATGCTTAAGTTAAAATATTCTAAATCTAGTTTTGAATGTGGCACTGATGAAGCTGGTCGTGGTTGTCTTGCTGGACCTGTAACTGCAGCTGCTGTAATACTGCCAAATAACTTCAAAAACAAAGTGCTAAACGATTCTAAACAACTTTCACATAAAAAGAGAGAACTGTTGAGGCCTATTATTGAACAAGAAGCGATTTCGTATGGCTTTGCACATATTTTCCCTGAAGAAATAGACAAAATAAATATTCTTAACGCTTCAATTTTGGCTATGCATAAATCTATTGAGCAATTATCTGACGTAGAATTTATTGTTGTAGATGGCAATAAGTTTAAACCTTTAAATAATATTCCATTTGAAACTATTATAAAAGGAGATGGGAAATTCATGAATATTGCTGCTGCATCTGTACTTGCAAAAACTTATAGAGATGAATATATGAACAAAATACATGAAGAATACCCAATGTATAACTGGAAAAAAAACAAAGGTTATCCTACTGTAGAACATCGTGAAGCCATAAAAAAGTATGGTATTACTAAATACCATCGAAAGTCTTTTAGACTACTTCCCGAACAATTAAGTTTTGAATTTTAAGTTATACCTTTGCAAAGGTTGTTTTATTAATTAATTCCTTCAATGAAAAAAATACTTTTAGCGCTTCTTATATTAATTGTACTTATTAGTTGCAATAATTCAAAATCTAAAACAACTCAATTACACCAATTAATTCCAGAAAATACATCTGTAGTATTAAAAATTAATGACCTCGAAGCTTTTAAAAGTGATATAAAAAACAATGCATTAATCTCAGAATTTGCTTTTTCAAAAACATATAAAGATTTAGCGTCTCAACTAACTATTTTAGAAGATTTAAGTACTATTAACCAAACTTATGTTTGCTTAAATACTTCGGACAACTCAAGTTTTACCTTAATAACAAAATATAACGATAGTTTATTTACAAAAGACTCCTTAAACATTTACAGTAAAATTATAGACAGTATATATGTTGGTTCCTCTTCAAAGAGCACTTTAGATAAATTACAACCTAATACGGCAAACACTTTTAATACACTTAAACAAGTAACCAATAACAATGCCTCGTTTTCGGTGTTTTTCAACACTAAATCTGCTAATGCTTTAGGACAATCTATTGTAGAAACAAACTCTAATTTAACCAAAACACTTGCTTTAGATACTCAAATTACACCAGAACAAATAATGTTAAATGGTATTGGTTTATCTAATGATAGTATTCCTCAATTACTAAATGTGTTTAAGCAAACGATTCCTCAAGAAAATACTATTCAAAACATAGCACCTTCTAATTCTAGTAGTTTATTAAGTTTCACTTATAATGACTTTGATATTTTAAAAGAAAACTTACTTAAGTTTAACAATACAACATCTGATTCGTTAACTAATGACGAACTTTTTCAAACTATTAATGAAGTTGCTACATTAACCTTAAATAATGATTCGGCTATTATTTTAAAATCAATTGATGCTAGTGCGACCAAGGAAGCTCTTAGAGAGCATCAAAATATAGTATCAACTTTTAGAACTAACGATATTTTTGAGTTTAACAACTCAACATTATTTGAAGATACATTTACACCATTAGTAGCTATTGATAATGTAACACAATACATTATTATTGATGATTATTTTGTGTTTTCGGCTTCCGAAACTTTATTACAAGAAGTTATTGCCAACTATCAAAATGCAACAACTTTAAAAAACAATGCTGCTTATAAAGACTGTACTTTATCATTAAGTGATGAGTCGTCCTTACAAGTTATTGCAAATCCATCAGAATTAAAACGCATTTTAAGCAGTACGTTTAATGAAGATTTATCTAACCTTAAATTAAATAACTATAAAATATCTGCTATACAGTTTATTCAAGATGATAATTTCACACATGTAAATGGTATTATTAAAAAGAATAAAACCAAAGCCATTCAAAATTCGGTTTCCGAAGAATTTAACGTTACACTAGATGCAGATTTACTAACGCAACCACAATTTGTAATTAACCATAGAAACAAACAAAAGGAAATTGTTGTACAAGACGTTAATAATAAACTATACTTAATTTCTAATAGCGGAAAAATTCTATGGAAAAAACAACTTAATGGAAACATTTTAGGAACTATTGAACAAGTTGATTTATACAAAAACGGAAGACTTCAACTCGCCTTTGCTACTCCAAAACGTGTTTATATTTTAGATAGAAACGGAAAAGATGTTGCTCCTTTCCCTTTAAAGTTTAATGATGAAATCACACAACCGCTTTCTGTTTTTGATTACGACAACCGAAGAGACTATCGCTTTTTAGTTACCCAAAAAAGTTCTTTACTTATGTACAATGGTAAAGGAAAATCGGTTAATGGTTTTAAATATGTTAAAAGTAAAACCATAACTACACAACCAAAACATTTTAGAATAAATAATAAGGACTACATTGTATTTGCTGCTGGCGATAAAATGCAAATATTAAATCGCCAAGGAAAAACAAGAGTAGCCGTAAATGAAACTATAAACTTTTCAGGAAATCCTATTTATAGATATAAAAACCAATTTACAACTACTACATCCAATGGTGAATTAGCACAAGTAAATCAAAAAGGAAATGTTAGTAAACAAGGCTTAGGCTTAGTAAACAACCACAAGCTTACAACTACTAATAAAACTCTGGTAACCTTATCAGAAAACAAACTAGGTATTAAACTAAAATCTCTTGAATTAGATTTTGGTAATTACACAGCACCAAAAATCTTTTATATAAACGATAAGATTTACATCACTGTTACCGATTTACAAACTCAAAAAGTACACTTGTTCGACAGTCAAGCAAAGTCAATAAAAAACTTTCCTGTATATGGTAACTCTACTATAGATTTAAATAATATAGATAAGGATCGTAATCTAGAGTTTGTGGTTCAAGGTGAAAGCAACTCTATAGTGTTATACCAAATAAATTAACCTATTTAGCTATACTTATTATTGTTTTACATTATTACCAATTACACAAAATTGAAAACATTTTACACAATAATCTTTTATATTTAGAATTAAGTTTTTTATTTTTAAAACCTTATTAATCAAGCAAATACATTAACCTAATTTTATTACAGCTGTTGTAACCTCATAACACGACCATACTTTATAAATCCGTAAACATATAACGATAACCAAATCGACAAAGTCCCTTTATCTCAGGCGCCAAAGCATTTTTGTTTTGGCGCCACTTTTTTGCTTAAAAATTGAAGCATATTTATTAGTATTGCATTCACAAAAAAAGGTATCATGATTAAACGTACAAAAGCATCTATTTCTAAATTTATTATCCATAAAGTAGGAAACAAATTCAACAGCACTAAAAATGCATTTTCTGAACAGGAAATTACATTTGACCAAGCTAGTTACGAGCTTATGTTACCTTATTTATTACGCCCTTTTGGTTCGGTTGCCGAAACTTACAGGTTTAACCACCATAGTGATGTTAACCTTAACGAAATTAATACTTACGCATCGCAATTATTAAGTGACGACAGCGAGTTTTTGGACATCTCAAAACATATTGTTACACATTTATTTGAGCAGTCAAACTCTGCACAAATAAAAACTGGCGATGTTATCATTGCTATTTTTGAAGACATACAATACCAAGATATTATCACTAATGCTGTAGGTATTTTTAAAATTGAAAGTAAAATAGATTTCTTTCAAACGTATTTAGAAAATAATAGCTACGATGTTTTTGTGCAAAAAGGAATTAGTACTAAAAAAGTAGACAAAGGCTGTTTAATAATTAATACTGCTGATGCCGAAGGTAAAATTATATTAAGTGTAGACAATAATAACTACGATGCTCAATACTGGATTAATAGTTTTTTAAATATTAAATATCCTGACGACAGCAACCAACACACCAAAAATTATCTGGAAATGTGTCGTGAGTTTTCTAAAGATGTATTAAAACCAAATTATGGCGGACAAGAACAAAGTACTTTTTTAGCAAATACAGTTGACCATTTTAAAGAAAATGAAATTGTAAATGTAGAACGTTTTAAAGAAGAAGTTTTTGAAGACGATAAACTAATTGATCTTTTTGAAGATTATAAAAAGGATTTTGAAAGTGAGCAAAACGTGGTGTTACGTAACCAGTTTGATGTATCGGAAGTTGTTTTAAAAAAGCAAAAGCAAAAAATTAAAACCGAAATTAAGCTAGACACACATATTCAAATAAAACTAGATATTGATGCTCCAGATGCTGCTAACGAATATCTAGAACGTGGTTACGACGAAACCAAGAAAATGCATTATTACAAAGTGTTTTTTAATGCCGAAGATTAACCATAATCTTTAACTACAACATCTACTTCACACTATAAAATGTTAAAAAACACATTATAGTGTAACATAAGTATTGTTTTAAATCTCCTTAGTAGAAACATTTAAAACAATATTTATGAAAAAAATCTTGAACTTAATCAAATGCCTATCTCTTTTCCTTGTACTAATATCTTTTAAAAATGGTATTGCACAAAACACTGTTACTTTATATGGAAAAGTAACCGACTTTAATAATCAACCAGTAGATAGTGCTTCGGTTTGGTTAAAGCATAGGTCTGATAACATTAATAAAAACAACAAGAAAAAATTATTTGATAATGCCTACGAAACATTAACCGACGCTAATGGTAATTTTTCTATTGAGGTAGAAAAAGGTACTTATTATTGTTTATACGCTATCAAAGAATCTGACTACGGAAAAACTAAATTAGAATATTGGGCTTGGAACTTACCTATATATAACGACCTTGAAATAAACCCTAAATACGATCGAATGGAAATATATGGCATTAATGCTTCAGAGCCACAAACAGGCCCATTTGAAACCTACCAAATTTATTTTCGCCCAATGAGTTTAACAAAAGCCCTAAAACTTCCAAAAACAAAATTAGAAATTATAGACATTGCACCTAAAACCATTACCAAAAAAGAATTACAAGTACAAGTAAACGATATTGATGCAGAAGTTGTATCTATTAATAAAGTTGATGAATATGCTAGAGGCACCACTATGTATGGTTACCTTATTCAAATATTAAAACCAACGCAACAAGTATCCAGAATAAACAATCCAAAAACAGCAAAAGGCTACGACAAAATAAGCATTACTCTACACTCCAATGAAACTAACGAAAAAGGCAAAGGCGAATACTTTATAAAACGCATAGGTAACTAAACATCTGTAGTAAATACAACCATAACTTCTAAATCATGGTTGTATTTACTATATAATTTACGTATTTCTACGTATTGATTTTCTTACTTAAAAATACTAACTTCGTTTAACACTTTTATATAAATAACCTGTATTGAGCGTAGACGAAGTATTAAAACGTGTTTATATAAATACGTTGGCAACAATTTAAACCTGAACCGAGAATTAAAATGAAAAGAACTAGAAAAATTATTGTTCGATAATCTGAACAAAAAATTAAAAAAATATGGAATATGATTTTTCTAAACTTAATGACAGAGAATTTGAAACTTTAGGCGCTTCAATAATAGAAAAGATTTTAACTAAAAGAGTTGAAATATTTAAGTCTGGTAGAGATGGTGGAGTTGACGGTAGATTTTGGATTGGAAAAGAAAAAGAAGGTATTATTCAATGCAAGCACTACATTTCAACACCATACACAACATTAATTTCTAAATTAAAATCTGAGGAATTAGCAAAAGTCAAAAAACTTAATCCAGCTAAATATATTTTTATTACTTCCAAAAAATTATCTCGTCTTAACAAGCAGGAAATAAAAAAAATATTTCATCCTTTTATACTAAGTGAAGCAGATATTTATGGATATGAAGATTTAAATTCTTTCTTATCAGAGAAGGATAATCAAGGTATTGTTGAAAGAAACTATAAACTATGGGTTACTAGCACTTCTGTTTTAGACTTAATTTATAATAATGCTATAAAAGGTAGAAGCGAGAGTACCATTAGAGAAATTGAAGAAAAAGCTTATAAATATGCTATAACAGAAAATCACAGAAAAGGATTAAAAATTCTTGAAGACAACAATGTTGTTATAATGACTGGAGAACCAGGAATAGGTAAAACTACTCTTGCTGATAACCTAGCTCTTTATTACGCAGCGAAAGGATATGAGTTTTGTGATATAGAAGAAAATATTAGTGAAGCTGAAAGTATATTTAGAGAACGAGAAAAGAAGAATATTTTATTTTACTGTGACGATTTTTTAGGAAGCAATCTATACGATGCTATTAATAATAAAAGAGATTCGCATATTGTTAAATTTATCAATAGAGTTCGTAAGGATGATTCGAAAAAATTCATCCTCACGTCTCGTACAACTATTTTAAATAAGGCATTTAGTTTAAGTCATAGGTTTCAAAATGGTAACATTCGTGAAAATGAGTTTTTACTAAGAGTTGAAAACTTAACTAATGTTGATAAAGCCAAAATTTTATATAACCACATTTATCATTCAAATTTAAATGACGTATATCTAGATAAGATATATCAAGATAAGAGATATAAAGTGATAATTAGACATCGCAATTTCAACCCTCGTATAATAGAATTTGTTACTGATTCTGGAAGAGTTGGTCATATCCCACCTGAAGAATATTGGAAATACATTATCAAGAGTTTAAATAATCCTGAAGACATTTGGGCTGATTATTTTCAAAACCAAACGGATGATTGTGTTAGAGCTTTAACATTTTTGACTGTTTACAATAATGGTAAAATTTCAGAAGAAGAATTAAGACGTTCTTATAACACATTTTTAAATATTCATAACGTAAATCTTGGTGACCAAACTGATAAAAGTTTTGAAGCAGTGAGAAAATTGGCTACAAAATCACTGTTAAACAGAAATCAGATTGATGAGGATAAATTTGAATATGTTTTGTTTAATCCATCCATCGCTGATTTTGTTCTTGGGTCGTATTCAGATGACAGTAATTTAATATCAAACATTATAAAATCTTTGGAGAACGAAATCTCTATAGATTATTTACAAGCTTTATCAGGACTAGGCAAAAAAATAAATAGTTCAAATCTAAAAAGGATTCAAGAAAATTTATTCGATTTCTTCTTTGAACGAAAATTAAATGAAGAAGATTGGGATTTTTTAATATTACTTTCGTTTTTAGATTCTTTCAATGAAAAAACAAATAAAAGAATTGAACGCTTTCTAAATGCCTTAATAGAAGCAGATAGTCCTAATGGCAATAGATTATGGGAACTATTAATAATTCTGACAGAATTTGAACCCCAAATAGAATTTAAAGATTTTGATTTTTTACACGACTTCATAGAAGATGTTTCAGATGAAGACTCATTGAGAGAGCTTTTTAATTTTATCGATACCTATAACATAGAAGATGAGCATATTTTATTTCAGGCTCAAACTCTTATAGAAAATTACTTAGGTAGCATTGTTGACAATAATGATTTAGATGTGGACTATTCTAAGCACATAAATGAATATTACTATCCAGAAGGTTATCCTGAATATGATATTGATTTAAATGGTATTGAATCAGAAGTTCAAGAAAGTCTTGACTATTATTTAGATGGTTTCAATGAGTCTGTTTTAGAAAGAATTGATTTCGATATGACGAGATTTGTATCAAATCTGGATGTAGAAAGTATGGCGACACGATTTTTTGAAAGTTATGAACCAGACTACGAACGTGATTATGATGGAGGACATTATTCAGGTTCGTCCTACGAGGATGATATAGATGCGATTTTTGAGCGTTCTTGATTTTAGAAGATTAATATATTATTGAATAATAAAAACAGTTGCCAACAATGGCTATAAGTAATTGCTTGTTCTCGCCTACTTCTGAAATCCGCGCGGATTTTCAGTTTGGTGTGTACTTGCAAAGTTAAGTGCTAAACCACGCAACTACTCATAGCCTAGACCGTTAAACGAACCTTTTTAAATTACACCTTTACCATCAGCAATCATTTATTATATTTTCTTAATTGTAGTCAATTTCTTAAAATATTTACTGATCCTCACTTAACTTATGAATGTTTCTTAAATTTACATCTCAAATTAATGAAACATAAAAATGAACAAAACAATAACTAGATTATCAGTTATACTATTATTAATTGCTACTCAATTTTCAAATGCTCAAGTAGTTATCAATGAATTGGATTGTGACACACCAGGAATAGATAATAAAGAGTTTATAGAACTTAAATCTGACACACCTAACTTTAATCTAGATGGTTTTGTACTTGTTTTTTTCAATGGTTCAAATAGTGGAGCAGATAGTAGTTATTTCACCATTGATTTAGATGGATTAACTACAGATATCAATGGTCTTTTATTAATAGGAAGTGATACTGTGGCTCCTTTTCCTCAATATTTAATTGCCGCAAATGTTATTCAAAATGGCGCAGATGCAGTAGCTATATATCAAGCCAATGATTTTGATTTTCCAGAAGGTACTTTAGCCACTACAACCAACTTAATAGACGCTTTGGTTTATGATACCAGCGATTCTGATGACACAGCATTAATGGCACTTTTGGGTGTAACCGAACAAATTAATGAAGGCTCGAGTAACAACAGTAATTCTATTCAGCGTTTTGAAGATACTGGAGGAAATGTTACTTATACATCTACAACTCCAACACCAAGAGCATTAAACGATGGCAGTGGTATTGTATTTAATACATTAACCATATCTACTACCCAAACACAATATGACGAAGGCAATAGTTTTGACATTACCATTACTTCTGATGTTAATGTATCTTCAGATTATATGTTTGATATCTCACTTAATAATGGCACATTTAATAATGCTGATTATACAGGTTCAACTTCGCTAACGATTCCAAACGGTCAAAATTCAGTAACTACAACTATTACGCTTGTTGATGATGTAGATGATGAAGGTGATGAAGAATTACGTATTCAGTTTTCTAATTTACCAGCACCATTTATTCCATATAATAATGACATCATTGTAAGAGTAATTGACAATGATTTCACAATGGCTGCTTGGGGAATACCAACCAATCCAACATATGGTATTGTAGAAAGTACGCAACCTAATGGTTATTATGACAGCTTGAATGGTTTAAGTGATCAAAATTTACGTCAAGCTTTACAAGATATTATTGCAGATCCAAATATTGTACGCGCACAAACCTATGCAGATGTGATTGATATTTTAAAAGATGCCGATCAAAATCCATTAAATAGTAATGAAGTTTGGTTGGTCTATACAGAACAAGGTCGTGCTAAATTAGATTTACAAGTGGATTCTAATAATAACGGTAAATGGAATAGAGAGCATACTTATCCAAGATCTCGTGGTGGGTTTAATAATATTGAAGAAGACGAAATTGCAAATGGCATTGATGTGTTTTGGGCAACTAAAGCTGATTCATTACGTCATGGCAACTCAGATGCGCACGCTTTACGTGCTGCTGATGGACCAGAAAACAGTACTCGTGGCAATCAACATTATGGACAATACACAGGACCTTCAGGTAATTTAGGTAGTTTTTATGGTGATGTTGCAAGAAGTGTATTGTTTATGGAAATTCGTTATAACGGATTGGAAGTTGTAAATGGTTTTCCATCAACAACTGGACAATTAGGTGACTTAGCCACTTTATTGGATTGGCATCGTAATGATCCTCCAGATGATTTTGAAATGAACAGAAATAACATCATTTATAATTGGCAGTTTAACCGAAATCCTTTTATTGATGAACCCGATTTGGTAGAATACATTTGGGGAGTAAATGTTGGTGACACATGGAACGGATCTTTAAGTATAAACGACAATACTTTAGCTCAATTAAAAATATTTCCAAATCCAGCTACCAATAGCATCCAAATTTATGGTCTAAAACAAACTGCTAACATTGAAGTATATTCTTCAGAAGGCCGAATGGTATCTACAGCAACTATCAACACAGATAGCAAATTGGACTTAAATATTACCAGTGGAATGTATTTTGTTAAGATTATTACAGAAAATAAATCAGTAGTCAAGAAGCTTTTGATAAAATAGAGAAAAGTAAATTAAATATTGATATCTAAAGTAAAATTCACAATATAAACATGCATCATTAATTACATAACAACTATTCAAAACTATAAACTATAATTTAAGCTTTTGTCTTCAATCAATATTTCATTTTTAGAAACAGTATCTCTTTTAGCTACACTTCATTGTTTAGTTTTAAGTCTAGTGATTCTATTTTCTAAATTTTTTAGGAGTAAAAACAATAAGTATTTAGGGTTTACTTTATTAATTATAGCTATTGTTAGCACTAATAATTGGTTTTGGGATATTGGTTCCAATCCTAAAATAATTAGCTTTCTAAATCTATTTCTTTGGCAATTTTTATATCCAACAACATTATTCATTTTCTTTTTTAAATCATCAAATAATGTTTCAACTAATACGCAACGTTTAAGATTTTTTTATTTACCATTTATCATATTAAGTATCCTTAATATCTTTTTGTCTTTAAGTACAGTTTTTCAATTGTACAATCTACCAGATGTTATTTCAAACTACATACCTTTATTTTATAGAACAATTAGCTTACTGTCCATTATTTTTCCTATTTATATGATGGTTCTTTCTTATAAGTATACGCTAACTAAAAAGAACAATTTAAGTGAAAAATGGTTAAAACATCTTTTTGTTTTTCTTTCTTTACTTATATTATTTGGAGTTGTATTAGAATCATATCGATTTGTTTATTTAGAAAAATTACCACTCACCTATTTATCGGCATTTAGTTCTATTTTTATTTATTGGCTAACCTATAAAGGAATGTATCAATTTAAATTGTCTAATGACCAATATGAAATTAGAGAAATTACAAAAAAAGAGAAAAACAAATCTTCTGTAAGTACGAATGCTAAAAGCTCGCATTTTGAAAAACTAATCTTCCTAATAGATCAAGAGAAAATACATCACAACCCAAACTTAAGTAGAGATGATGTAGCACAACATCTTGAAATTAGTAATGGATATCTTTCTCAAATTATAAAAGAAAATACATCAGGCAGCTTTTCAGATTTTATTAGTTATCACAGAGTAAAAGATGTACAAAAAATGCTAAAAGACCCTAAGTTTGACAACTATAGTTTACTCTCTATTGGCCTAGAATGTGGGTTTAACTCCAAAACTTCATTCTACACAAATTTCAAAAAAGAAACTGGATTAACACCCAAAGTATATAAGAACAAATAGGTTCTATTTTCTCAAGAGTATCGATTTTGGAACTCTCAAAACTACTTTGAGGACTACGTTTGCATCAAATTACTAAATCAAACAAAATGCGAACACTCAAAAGTTATCTATTCCTATTTGCTCTATTATTATACACTATTGCTATAGCTCAAACTAAAGTCATTTCGTTTGAGAATGTGAATGTAATACCAATGCATACAGACACCATAATTACCAATCAAAGAGTAATTATAGCTAATAGTAAAATATTAAAAATTGAATCTGCTACAAAAACGACAACCAATTATATAGATATTAAAATTCAGGCTTCTGGAAAATATCTTATTCCTGGTTTAGTAGAAACCCATTATCATCTGCAAAATGATATTGAAAACGAATTCAAACTTTTAATTGCAAACGGAATAACTTCTGCAAGAAACATGGCAGAATATGATGGTCAAGATCATATAAAAATAAGAGACCTTGCTCAAAACAATACTATTTTATCACCTCATTATTACACCACTGGACCTTATCTAAAAAGAAATCATTTTAAAAATTTAGCTTCAGTAGATTCCATTGTTCAATACCATAAAAAAAGAGGTTACGATTACTTAAAAATTGCCGATAATTTACCAAAAGACACTTATCTAAAATTATTAGAAACAGCAAAAAAAGAAAACCTTGAAATTGTTGGTCATGGGCAACGAGAATTGCCCTTAGAATATTCCCTTAGAATTAAATCTATTGCTCATTTAGAAGAGTTCATGAATATTTTTTCAAAAGAGGAGATGAACTCTGTTGACTATCTGCAAAAAGCTGCAAAGGACATTAAAACAAGTGGTATTTATGTATCGCCTACTCTTGGCATATTTGAAATGATTAGTCGGTATGCAGACAAAAAAAAATCAGCTAAACTGAATGCAGGTAAAAACAACAAATATCTACCAAAACAGTATTCGGATTATTGGAAGTCAAACAAAATCAAATATAGAAGTAATTCGCGATTTACAAATAAAGCATCCTTACTAAGGCTTGAAAAAGAACTAGAATGGCAAAAGCAATTTACATTAATATTACACAAAAACGGAGTGCCATTAATGGCAGGAAGTGATACTTATGGTTTATTTCTTCCAGGTTTTTCGCTTCATCATGAGTTGGAGTTAATACATGATTCGGGACTCTCTAACTACGAAACACTTAAAACAGCAACTGTAGTTCCAGCACGTTATTTGAATACCATTTCTCAAAGTGGAACCGTTTCTGAAGGCAAATTAGCCGATTTAGTTTTACTTGATAAAAATCCATTAGATAATATTAGTAATACTAGGACAGTTTCTGGAGTAATGATTAGAGGACAATGGTTTAATAGAAAAAAACTCAACAAACTGTTGTTAGATGTTGAAAATTCTAACAAGTAAAATAAATTTGAATAACTTGGTCTAAACCAACACAACAACCATTAGATATAAACAAAACCAAACATTAAGAATATAATTATGATAAGATTTTTAATTACTACTTTCTTTTTACTCATAACATTAAACACGTATTCTCAATCTATAGATTCTAGTCTTTGGATTGAAGACATTAACTATTATAAAGTCAATCTTGAAAAGCATCATATTGATTTATATAACAAAATCAGTAAGGTTGAATTTGAACAAGAATTGAAAAAGATAAAATCAAACTTGAATAAAAAAACTGATATAGATATAATCATTGACTTAATGCGTCTAACACAAAAAATTGGTGATGGACACACAGCATTTTCCTTAAGAGGAATTGAAACTCATTTATTTCCAATTGAAGTTTACAAAGTAGGGAAACAATGGAGAATAGTTAAAACAACTGATAAACATAAGAATCTTTTAGGCAAAGAATTGATAGCAATTGACGGCAAAACAATGAAACAAATCGAAGATGAAGTTAGTAAAGTTGCCCAATACATTGAAAATAAACAATCAAAGACTATTAGAATAGCTCAATATGCAATGATATCAGAACTACTTTTCGGTTTACACTTAACAAAGAACAAATTAGATGCAACTTTCACATTTCTAGATCAAAACAAAAAGAAAACAGAAGTAACATTAAAAGCCATAAACAGTAAAGACTATTATGAAAGTATTGAATTTAAAAATTTTAAAATTGTAATTCCTGAAATAGAAAAACCAATTGACTTAAAACACAATTATCTCTGGTTTAGCCCTATAAAAACCACAGAAGCAATTTATATCAAATTTGAAAGCTATCCTTCCTTTGAAGAAATGGAGAAGTTTGGAGCATCAGTTTTAAACTATATCAATAAAAATAACAGTAAACAAATTGTAATTGATTTAAGGAATAATGGAGGTGGAGATTTTTTTGTAGGAACATTTTTAGCATACTATTTAAACTTAGCAGATAGTATTGACTGGAAATCTGGCGTTTATGTATTAACCGATAAAGTAACTTTTTCAGCAGGAACTAGTAATGCTTCACAGTTTAGACAAATGTTAAATGCAAAAATTGTAGGAGAACCAACAGGTTCAAATCCGACAGGATATCAAGACATGGGACAGTTTAAACTCCCTAATTCAGGGATGACAGTTACATACTCAAAACGTCTTTTTAGATTTCAAGAAAAAGTAACCCAAGGCGTACAACCAGATGTATTAATTGAATATGATTGGCAAAGCTACTCTAAAGGAATAGATAATATGATGGAATGGGTAATTAATGACATAAGAAAAAAATAACTGGGATTAATAAAGTGCATAATTAATTGTGGTAATAAATTACACTAAAATAATTACTTTAATCTTCCTCTACACCTGTAATAGCATCAATAACATTTTTAGCTTGACTTTCTTTGCTTTTCTTTTTTATTTGACGCAATTTATCGGCATCAAAAACAGTCCAAACTCCTATTACAAAAGACAAAGAGATTAAAACGGACACCATCCAAACGTCTCTTTGCGAACTAATTCCTGAATGATAATTATCGTATAATAACACAAAAAGCAACAAACCAACAAACATTAATAGCACACCATTTACATTATTAAAAATCCAAAGTGCTTTAGAAACCTTTGGGAAGATATTTCCAGTAAAATTCTTTGAATATGCTTTATAAGTTTTAGCATGAAATATAATACTTAATACACCTAACATTCCTAAAGTTAGCGGAAGAATAAAACCCAATGTATTAATAGTTGAATGACGCAAAAGCAAAACAAATACAAAAAAACCTAATCCCATTAATGTATAAATTGTGGTAAGTATTATTAATATTACTTTTAAAAACTTGCTAAAATTCATCTTATAATTAGTTTTCTTCTATTCCAGAAATGTTATCAATATTGTTAAAGGCAGCTTTTGCTTCGGAAGCTTTTAAGTTTTTATATAAAAAATGAGCATCCAACAAAACCCACAAAGTTAGACCTAATGGTACAGTTATAATTATTATAAATGGCCATGCATCATCAATCCCTATTGAGGATTCTAAAATTTGGTAAAACTGATAACAAAAAACAGAGCCAATAAAAATAAACTAAAGGCAAAAACTAAATTAGCAATCCAAAAAGGTTTATCTTTTCTATAATGGGCTTTAGTAATTACATCCTTTCTATAAAAACTCAAAGTTTTTAAATGAAACACAAAACTTAAAGCACTAAATACTACTATTGCAAATGGCAATAGCATACTAATTTCAAAGTTTTTCTCTTCTTCAACAAGCAACATAAATATTGCAAACAGTAACAACAGTGAAATACTTATTGAAACTAGCGTGAGTAATATTTTTTGAATAAATCTCAGCATTAATTATCCTTTACACCTGAAATATCGTCAATCCTATTCATTTCATTATAAACTTTCGACATTTTGCGTATGTTATTTACTTTATATGCATCTATTAAAATCCACAATCCAAAAATAAACGGAATCATTAAAGTTCCATAGTAACCAATTAAATAAGGAGTATCTGCATTTGCGACTTCTTTATCTTCTAGAGTAATTAAAAATAGAAAAGAAAAAAATGCTATAATTAAAAAACCATAAACTGCATTACCAATCCATAAAGCAGTATGCACTTTAGGAAAAACGTTCTTATAATTTTTAAAAACATTGAGGGTTTTTATTTGAAATAATGCACTAGACAAGCCAGCAGTAATTAAAATAAAAGCTAAGATTAGTGAATATTCAGATGTATCCCTTTCGTTATAAAACACATATAAAATAATTCCAATAAAAAGAAGACTAAATCCAATAGCGCCCAAAAGCAGTAATATTTTTAAAAACTTATAAAATCTCATGAGTTTATCTATTTGTTATCCATTCCAGAAATATCGTCTATACTATTAAAAGCTTGTTTTTCTTTTACCTTTTGTTCCATTTGAAATAATTTATAAATGTCTAAAGCTATCCAAACACCAGCAATTAAAGGTATTGCTATAACTAGTATAAATATTTCAATATCATCTTGCTTTCTAATTTCTGAGTCATACGAATCATAAAAAAAATATGATAACATTAACCCAATAACCAATATCAAAAAACCATTAAGAGCGTTTAGTATCCAAAATAATTTTGGGACTTTAGGAAACTTAAACTGACTTGCAAAATCTACCGAATATGCTTCTATAGTTTTAATATGAAATATAGTGCTAAAAACACCTAGTACACCTAATGCCATAGGAAATAGCATTCTAAAATTAAAAGTAGTACGCTCAACAAACAAAACAGAAACAACAAATGCAATTCCAAACAGCGTAAAACCAATGGTAAGTATTAATAGTATTATTTTCTGGACTTTGCCTAAATTCATATTAAGCGTGCTCTAAAACTAATTCGGCTTCAAAAAGGGTTTTAAAATGCTTCAATAATTTAGCCTTTACTTCGGCTTCGTCAACTTCTTTTTTACCTAGTTCTACATTTAAAGAGGTTACTGCTTTACCTCTAATACCACAAGGAATGATATTATCAAAATAACCCAAATTGGCATTTACGTTTAACGCAAAACCATGCATAGTTACCCAGCGACTCGCACGCACTCCCATTGCACAAATTTTACGTGCAAATGGTGTACCTACATCTAGCCAAACACCTGTTTCACCTTTACTACGCTCTGCTTTTAAACCGTACTCAGCCAAGGTTAGTATAATCATTTCTTCCAGTAAGCGTAAGTACTTATGTATATCTGTAAAAAAGTTTTCTAAGTCTAAAATAGGATACCCAACAATTTGTCCAGGACCATGATATGTGATATCACCTCCTCTATTTATCTTATAAAACGTTGCTCCTTTTTCGGTAAGTTGCGCTTCATCCAAAAGTAAGTTAGACACATCACCACTTTTACCTAAAGTATATACATGTGGATGCTCTACAAATAAAAAGTAGTTATTGGTTTCTAAACCAGCATCTTCTCGCCTATTTTTAATTTTGGTGTCTAAAATTCCTTTAAACAACTGCTCTTGGTAGTCCCAAGTATCTTTATAATCCTTGTAACCAAGATCTTGTACTTGTATGTTTTTATTCACTGTAAATTAGTCTTCTAAAACGACTTCTATATTAAATATTTTTGGATCTGCTAAATAGTCCATAAAACCATATTCTAACACAAAACTTTTACCATCTTGACTAAACATAGCATCTTCGTTAGATACCGATTTTATTTTTCTAGGGAAATGATAATTTAGCTTATACTTAGATGTACCAAACATCATTGCCATTTCTCCAATACTATCAACCATTTGCTTGTATTGTTCTTCATCTACAACTTTAGCTGTTCTTTTAAATACATTTCCTTTAAAGCTATATTCCATTTCGGTTGCGCCTTCTTTTCCAAAAGCAGAAAAAGGATTGTTTGGATCGTTCACTTGTGTAGCTCCTCCTTTTCCTTGAAAGTTACTAGCATTATTCATTGCAGTGAACATGTTTTGAAGTTCATCGGCATCTTTAAAGTCGGTAATTAAATCAAACTTCATCTCTTTAGTTTCAGGATCCATAAGCATATGCATTCTAAAATCTTTTAACGCCATTAACTTAGCTTGCTCTTCTTGCGATAATTGCGATATACTATCCTTCTTTTCTTCAAGAAAATCTTTAAAAACCATCATACTATCTATACGCTCTTCTCCCTCTTTACCTTCGCCTAACTTGTCTCCCATCATGTCCATCATTTCTGAGGCATCAAATGTAAACGACATTTTTCCTGAACCGTCTTCGTTTATATAAACGTTTTCAGAAAATTGACAACTTGTTAAACTTAATGTAATAGCGCATAAAAGCAATAGATAAATCTGTTTCATAATAGAATGGTTTTGTGTTTTTAAAGACACAAAGATAAACTATTCAATTCAGAAAATCACAGCTAAAAAAAGTCTATGTAAAAAGCGATTATCTATCAGGATTATTCAATATCACTAAAGCAGCAATAACTCCTGGAACCCAACCACAGAGCCATAATAAAAAGACAATAAAAATAGAGCCACATCCTTTATCTAAGACTGCTAAAGGTGGACAAAAAATAGAAAGCAACACTCTCCAAATACTCATAATACTAATTTGATTTAATTGATTGATGTATAAGTTTGACGCAGCAACATTGCATTTGTTACATACACATTTACTTTTCCTTAATAATATATTGAAATACTTACTTATAGTAATTATCTTTGTACGCTTAAAAATTACCGAGACTATGTCGCAATTATCAGAACAAGAAGTAGTACGTAGAGAAAAACTGGCAAGACTACGTGAATTAGGAATTAACCCTTATCCAGCAAACCTTTATCCTGTTAATCACACAAGTAAACAGATTAAAGAAAATTTTGCTGAAGATAAACAGGTGGTTATTGCAGGTAGATTAATGCGAAAGAAGGTTCAAGGTAAGGCATCGTTTGCCGAAATTCAAGATAGTGAAGGTCGTATACAAGTATATTTTAACCGTGACGAAATGTGTCCTGGTGAAGACAAAACTTTGTACAACGACATCTTTAAAAAACTAATTGATTTAGGAGATTTTATTGGTATTGAAGGTGAGTTATTTACAACACAGGTTGGGGAAAAAACTGTTTTAGTTAAAAACTTCACACTATTAAGTAAAGCTTTAAAACCATTACCATTACCAAAAACAGATGCTGAAGGTAACACTTACGATGAGTTTATTGACCCAGAAATGCGTTACAGACAACGTTATGCTGATTTGGTTGTTAATCCTCATGTTAAAGATGTATTTGTAAAGCGTACAAAACTTTTTAATGCAATGCGTGAGTTTTTTAACAACTCAGGTTATTTTGAAGTAGAAACACCAATATTACAACCAATTCCTGGAGGTGCTGCTGCGCGTCCATTTATTACACATCATAACAGTTTAGACATTCCTTTATATATGCGAATTGCTAACGAGCTATACCTGAAACGTTTAATTGTTGGTGGTTTTGAAGGTGTGTATGAGTTTTCTAAAAACTTCCGTAACGAAGGTATGGATAGAACTCATAATCCAGAATTTACAGCCATGGAAATTTATGTAGCCTATAAAGACTACAACTGGATGATGGATTTTTGTGAGCAATTATTAGAGCATTGTGCAAAAGCAGTAAATGGCACTACAAAGGCTACGTTTGGTGAACACGAAATAGATTTTAAAGCACCTTATGCACGTGTAACCATGGCAGACTCAATTAAACATTTTACTGGGTTTGACATTACAGGAAAGAGTGAAGATGAAATTCGTCAAGCAGCTAAAGATTTAGGTGTTGAAGTTGACGACACTATGGGTAAAGGAAAACTTATTGATGAAATTTTTGGAGAAAAATGTGAAGGTAACTATATACAACCAACCTTTATTACAGACTACCCAAAAGAAATGAGTCCTTTATGTAAAGAACACAGAGATAATCCAGAATTGACTGAGCGTTTTGAGCTTATGGTTTGTGGTAAAGAAATTGCTAATGCCTATAGTGAGCTTAACGACCCAATTGACCAACGTGAGCGTTTTGAAGCACAATTAAAATTAGCCGATCGTGGTGATGATGAAGCAACACAATTTATAGATTTTGACTTTTTGCGTGCTTTAGAGTATGGTATGCCTCCAACCTCTGGAATGGGAATTGGTATGGACCGATTAATTATGTTTTTAACAAACAATCCATCGATACAAGAAGTATTGTTCTTCCCACAAATGAAGCCAGAGCAAAAGCAATTAGATTTAAAAGATAACGAAAAAGCTATTTTTGAGATTTTAAAAGCACAAAAATCAATGTCTCTTAACGACCTTAAAACACAAGCTGGCTTAAGTAATAAAGCTTGGGATAAAGGTATAAAAGGATTAGCAAAACACGGTTTAACTAAAGTAACTAAAACAGACGATGCACTAATTGTTGAGCTAGCTGAATAAACTTTATTTAAAACATTTAAATATTTAAGCCTTACAAATATGTAAGGCTTTTTTGTTGTATCTTGTAATAGTATTAATATAAAAAAGACAGATATACTCCCTAAAGAGTATACACGTGCGTTCTATTTAATTCAACATGAAAATTCTTCTCACCGGTGCAACTGGTTACATAGGAAAAAGATTATTACCTGTCTTAGTTGAAGCAGGGCACGAAGTAATTTGCTGCGTTCGTGATAGGCGTAGATTTACCGTTCCCCCATCCATTAGAGAACAAATTTCAATTATCGAAATTGACTTACTCGATATAGAATCGTTAGAAAAAATTCCTGAAGACATAGATGGGGCGTACTACCTCGTACATTCCATGTCTGCATCAAAGAATTACCAAGAACTTGAAAAATTATCTGCCATTAATTTTAGAAACGTATTGGATGAAACCAATGTTAAACAGGTAATTTACTTAAGTGGTATAGTAAATGAGCAAGAACTATCTAAACATCTAAACTCTCGAAAAGATGTTGAAGAAGAACTTAATAAAGGCAGATACAGCCTTACAACACTCCGAGCAGGAATCATCATAGGATCAGGTAGTGCATCTTTTGAAATAATCAGAGATTTGGTAGAAAAGCTCCCAATAATGATTACCCCAAAATGGTTAAAAACTAAATGCCAACCTATCGGGATTGCTGACGTCATTCAGTTTTTGCATAAATCACTTTTCAATACTAAAACCTACAATGAAAATTTTGATATTGGAGGACCTGATGTATTATCCTACAAACAAATGCTTTTAGGTTTTGCTGTATGCAGAGGTTTAAAACGCTCAATCTATACAGTTCCCGTCATGACACCTAGATTATCTTCATATTGGCTATACTTTGTTACCTCGACATCTTATAAATTAGCGGTATCACTCGTAAACAGTATGATGGTCGAGGTTGTTTGCCGCGACAATAGACTTAATGAAATTTTAGAAATTAATCCTCACAGCTACCAACAAGCGCTTCAAAAAGCATTTAGCAAAATAAAGAGTAACGAAATAATTTCTAGTTGGAAAGATTCTTACACAAGTAGTGGAATAAATTTTAATGTTTCTGATTTCGTAGAAGTTCCGACTTTTGGTTGTTTTACTGATAAAAGGATAAATCGATTTGAGGATCGTGATTTATGCATTCAAAGAGTCTGGAATATTGGTGGTAAAACTGGTTGGTATTATGGCAACTGGCTTTGGAAATTTAGAGGTTTTTTAGACAAACTAGTAGGTGGTGTGGGACTAAGAAGAGGAAGAACAAACCCCTCTTCTCTAAACGTAGGAGATTCATTAGACTTCTGGAGGGTCATATATGCAAATAAAGATAAAGGGCATTTACTTTTGTTTGCTGAAATGAAACTTCCAGGTGAAGCATGGCTAGAGTTTAAAATTGTTGGTGACCAATTGCAGCAAACTGCCACCTTCAGACCGCTAGGCCTATTAGGCAGGCTCTATTGGTATTCCGTATTACCTTTTCATGGTCTAATTTTCAGGGGAATGCTAAAAAATATAACTAAATACAACAAAAGCTAAACCGCATTAAAACGTAGTTTAGCCAAACGTTAGCAAACATTACAAAAGAAATGAGAAAAAGTCCTGTAATAATATACTTAGTCATGATTATTTCA
Source organism: Pontimicrobium sp. IMCC45349 (assembly GCF_047219225.1). Taxonomy (GTDB): domain Bacteria; phylum Bacteroidota; class Bacteroidia; order Flavobacteriales; family Flavobacteriaceae; genus IMCC45349. The sequence continues at coordinate 676,327 of NZ_CP178208.1, forward strand.
ATTTTTAGTTGCAACACTGAATTTGGGAATAGTTTTAAAATAATGAATGATTTAAGAAAAGAATTTAATTTTAACTCAGTAGAAATGTCATGGGACAATATTTCTGCAGAATTCACCCTTCAAGATATAGACCACGGTCTTGTCACCAAAGATAGCTTGAAATCATATGCTTTTATTGTTGACAAATATGTAACGACTAAATACCCAAGAATTGATAGTTTAGAAGTAAGGAAATATCTTTTTTCAGATGGAGGAGGATTTGAAGTTGTTGAATTTGAATTTAATGAAAATGGTAAACTTGTGAATACTCTTGAGTATTAAAATAATCAAGATAAAGTATTAAATCCGACATATAAAAACGTGTAGCAACAACGCATAACCGCAATTAAGGCTGATTCAACTACATCCGAATCCACTCGAAATTGCTAAATACAGTACTTAACTAAAAACAATAACACTAAACTCGTAATTAACGGTTAAACGAGACCGTTACCATACATTATAAAAAGATTACTCTTTTTTAAATTTTTTATCAATAGCTTTTTGTTTCCAGTTTGCACCCAAAAGCAATCCCATATTTAGCATATAAACACCAATTATAATCACCCAAGTTATTACAGATAACCAAAAGAAAAACCAATTAGAAGTAGTAATAGCCATAAATAATGTTCCAAGTATGCAAAACCCTGCAACAGCCAAAAGCTTATAAAGCCCTTTTATAGAATTTATATACACCTTTTTTTCATCATCATCTTTGTTTATATTGACTAAACTTTCTTCAACGATCTCCTTTTCAAAAACAGCAGCTAGCGCTTTTAACGATTCAAAACCTGCTTTTTGCCCACTTTCAATGCGTTGTATAGTCCTTGTGCTTAGACCACTCATTTCAGCAAGTTGTTCTTGCGACCAATGACGTTCAAGTCTTAGCTTTTTAATATCAGTTAAAGTTATTTTTTCTGAATTCATTTTCATTTCATTTACATACTGCAAATGTAAACTATAAGCCAAATATAATACTGTAAAATACACTACACATACACGACAAAAACACGACAGGAACTATAAACACTACAATAGCGGTTTATAATAATCCAAATACATTATTGATATATCGTTGTAAATAATGTAAATTTAAACAGAATATTTCTTAAAAAAATGACAAACACAATCGTAACAGCTCAATGGCTAAACCAACATCTAAACGATGATAAGCTTATTATATTAGACGCTAGTCAAAAACATAATGAGGATAGTGTTTACATAAAAAACACACGCATTTTTGATATAAAAAATGTATTTAGCGATACCAAAAGTCCATACCCAAATACATTTCCAGATGCTAATCAATTTGAAAATGAATGTAAAAATTTAGGTATCAATAATGATAGTATAATTGTTGTATACGATAATGTGAATATTTTTTCAAGTCCAAGAGTTTGGTGGTTATTTAATACAATGGGATTTAAAAACATTGCTGTACTTGATGGTGGACTTCCAGAGTGGATTGCCCAAGGTTTTGATACAGTTGCACAGCCAAATAATAATTTTAGTAAAGGTAATTTTACAGCTAATCTCAACGCTAAAAATATTAAGTACAAAGAAGAACTTTTACAAAATATAGATACTAAAAAAGCAATTGTTTTAGATGCTCGAGCGAAAGGAAGATTTGATGGCACAACTCCAGAGCCTCGTGAAGGTTTATCAAGTGGACATATACCAAACGCTATTAACTTACCTTATAAAGAGCTTTTAGAAAATGGAAAGTTTAAATCTAAAGCAGCACTAAAAATCATTTTTGATAATTTAAACTTAGGCAATTCTCCTATTATTTATTCTTGTGGTTCTGGTATCACTGCTTGCATATTACATCTTGCTCACAGTTTAATAAGTAATAATGACAAAGCCATTTACGATGGTTCATGGACAGAATGGTGCCAACAACCAAATTATCCAATTGCAAAAAACAACCTGATTAATGAGTAACACCGAAAAGGCACGCTTTTTTTGTCACACACATACCAATCTCTTTTTACAAAAACATTGTAAACAATGTGGAAGAGGAATGTGTCATACCTGCTTACATAATAACAACACCTTTTGCCCTAGTTGTATTAAAGAATTTTACTTAAGTAGCGAAGCACATGCTAATAAAAAGGAAATATTATGGATGTTAGGTGCAGGAATTTTAGTGTATTCCATATTCATTAGCTTACAATTTCATGAAAATAACACTAATTATCCCGATTTTTACTCAGAAAATTTTTTAGCTTTTTTCCTAGGTACAAGTTTATGTGGTACTTACTTTTTCATTAGAGACCACGAAATAATGAGCACAATAAGAAAGGTTCCTTTTATAGGATTTAAACTTTCTATTATTGTACTAATAATTATAATAATTACTGGTATCCCTATCTTTTTTCAATTATATAAGTTTGTATCTAATATCATTAAACCTAAACGTATTTAAAAAAATAAAGCCAGCACAATGTGCTGGCTTTGTAGTCTTCATTAAAACTTTGGCTATTAATAAAGACTCACTACTACTTCATTAACATTTTTCTTCAACATATCTTTGTAAGGGTTAAAGTTCTTTGGTAAGTGACGTTTTGTATCAAAACTCAACTCCACTTCTTCATCAATTTCAATCAATTGAGTAGTATTCCAATCGATGTCATAAATACCTTTATTGGCATTAAAACGTTTTGGCAAATACTGCTTTGTATCAAAATCGATATCTGCTGTTTCTTCTAATTCTATTACTTCAATATCTTCAACTTCTAAAGTCTCATCTTGAAAGTTTTCAAATAGTGTATCTTCAATTTCAAATTGGTTAATTTGCGCTTCCATGAATTCTGAATTTAGTTCAGATGTGTAAGCGTCTTTTTCGGAATTAGCTGCTACGTTAAGTGTAAAAAGCAAGCTAAATAATAAAGCTAATCGTAACATAATATTTTGGTTTTTTAGTTTTTGATTTATACCTAATAGACGACCTCTAACCACTTATGTTACGGTTATTTAGAAATATTTAACACTTGATTAATGCTTTTTTAACTATTCCAACTATCCTTATATATTAGTTGCGAATTAGGGAAAGATTTGATCAATTCTTTGATGATATGCTTCAAAATCAATCAAATTATTATGACCTCCATTTTCTATAGTAATAAACGATATATTTTGCTCAGGCTTTTTTGTAAGAAACAGCTTTTGTGCAGACTCGTAAGGCACCACAAAATCGTCTGTACCATGAAAAATTGTAATAGGACAATTAACTTTATTGAAGTAATTATGAGATAAAAACTTATAATGCATTAAATACTTTACTGGAACTATAGGGAATCTAGATTTTGCCACATCAACAATACTATAATATGGTGTTTCTAAAACGATTTGTTTTGGATTGTTTTCGGCTGCAATTTTTGTAGTGATTCCTGTTCCTAAAGAACGACCATAAATGGTAATATTATCTTCAGTATAGCTTTTCTTTAAATAATCATAACACATTTGTGCATCATTATACATTGCTGTTTCGCTTAACTTACCAATACTCTTTCCATAGGTTCTGTAATCCATTACCAATACATCATAACCCTTTGCTACAAAATACTCGGTAATAATTCCCCAGCGCGATAAATCTCCAGCATTACCATGAAAGTATAAAATAACACCTTTGGAAGCTTCTGCTTTAAAATGTAAAGCGTTAATAACTGCATTATCATCAGTTTTTAAAAACAATTCTTCAAAAGGATATTTGAAACTATACTTATAATCTTGGGCTAAAACTGTAGGATGAAACAATAACTTTTCTTGCAATAAGTATAAGGAAGTACCAATCATAATATATAAACCTAATGCTACTAATAATAACTTTTTAAATATTTGACTTTTTATTTTTACCATGAATAACATTAATACTAGTAGTTGAGTAATCTTGAGTTTGAGGTTTGGAGTTCATAATATCATGTAACATATCATGATAGGCTTCAAAATTATTTAAGTCCTTATGTCCACCTCCAATAACAGTATATAACTTAGTTAACTTAGGATTAATTTTAGAAAGCTTTACACTAGTTTTATATGGTATCAATTTATCATTAGTACCATGTATAATATGAATTGGACATTGTACATATTTTAGCCATTTGTGAGTTGGTAAAGGATACTTTATTAAAATAGATAAAGGCATAAAAGGCATATAACGCGCTGTCACTTTTGTTAAACTATAATATGGTGCATCCAGAATAAGCATTTTAGGGTGGTTAGTAGATGCTAATTTTGTTGCAAAACCAGAACCTAATGAGCGTCCATAAAGTATTATATTTTCTTCAGACACTAACTCCTTCATCTTGTTATAAACCACTTGTAAATCTCTCTTTATCGCCTTTTGAGATCGTCGTCCTGTACTCTTTCCAAAACCTCTATAATCTACCATTAATACATTATAATCGTGTCTTGTAAAATCTACTGCAAATTTCCCCCAACCTTTTATACTTTTTGAATTGCCTTTAAGGTATAACACCACACCTTTTGGTTTGTTTTTACACTTAAAAAGCAATCCGTTAATAATAGCACCATCTCTAGTTTCGAGATTGTATTCTTTTGTTTCTTGATTTTCGTAATAAAACTGAAAGTCTTTTGGTAGTTTTTCTGGCTTAAACAATAAATAGTCTTGTATATAAAAAAGTGCAATGCTAATAACAACATATACAATTAATACAATTACTAATAAATGCAACCAGTATGGCATAAATACTCTATTTATTTACACAAGATAAAAAACTTTTAGATACTCATAACAAGCTACAATTTCTCATAAATGTAAAAAAGAACTATATTTAAAAGCTAAATTATTTTTAATTACACCAAAGTTTATAGATAATAATAGCCTAACAACGAATTTATTAACCAAAAACAATTGCTTTTCTCTATTTTTACGAAAGCTATTTAACAACATAAATCCCAAATTATGAAACGCATTTTCTTAGCAGCTTTCATTGCTGCTAGTTTCTTCTCTTGTCAAGATGATGACGACAATAATATTACAATCGCACAATGCCAACAACCAAGTGAACTAAGAACTTTTGATATTACACACACAAGTGCATTATTAAAATGGCAAAACCCAAATAACTCTACAAATGTTACTGTAGAATATGGAATTGCTGGTTTTGAAGTTGGTACTGGAACTACTATTGATATTTCAGGTGATTCTGCTATAATAGATAATTTAAATGCAGATACTAATTACGACTTTTATGTACAAGCTATTTGTAGCACAGACAATATAAGTTTAGTAAGTAATTCTAACTCGTTTAAAACAGCAATTAACCCTTCAATACCAGAGTTTTTACCTAATCTTTCCGAGTTAAACCTATACTCTGGAAACTTAGGCGATTTAGTTCCAAGTTCTAATGCTTTTGTATATGACTTAAGTACTAAATTATTTACAGACTATGCACACAAACAACGTTTAATAGCTTTACCTTATGGTGAAAGTTTAGAATATAACGGCGATGGTATGCCAATTTTTCCTGACGGAACTATATTAGCTAAAACATTCTATTATTTATTAGACGAAACAAATCCTGAAGCAGGAAAGAAAATTATTGAAACACGTGTATTGATAAGACAAAACAACGAGTGGTTTGATGGTAATTACCAATGGAATGAAGCACAAACAGATGCTGTTTTAGACAACAGTGAAACTATTGTTCCAATAAGCTGGATTGATGCAAGTGGACATACACAATCAACCGATTATGTAGTACCTAAACAACAAGACTGTAGAGTTTGTCACCAATCTAATGGTGATATTATACCTATTGGACCTCAACTACGCTCTATGAATTTTGATGTAAATGGTGTTAACCAATTACAAAGCTTTATTAGTGCTGGACGCTTATCTGGAGCACCTAGTCCTGCTAGCATTGGTGTTTTACCAGATTGGGAAGACGAATCATTATCGTTAGAAACTCGTACAAGAGCATATCTTGATATGAATTGTGCCCACTGTCATGCTCCTGGTGGTTACCATAATATCAACTATTATGAAGCATTAGATTTAAGATATGAAACTTCTTTTGACGATTCTAACATTTACGATAATCGTTACAATTTACAAGGACGATTATCATTCTATATTCCTGGATACAGTATGCCTTATATAGGAACTACAATTTACCATCAAGAAGGTATGGATGTAGTGTTAGCATTTTTAGACACACTATAATAAATAATATATATTCCTAAAAAAGAGCGCTTAATACAAGCGCTCTTTTTTTGTACAAGTCTTAATGTTTAGTTAAAAAACACAATAATTTATGTGACACATAAGGCTTTTATTTGTCTAATCACTATTTTCACAACTTAAACCAAAAATCTAGTTAATTTTGAAACACAATTCATTAAAGATGTTTCTTATGGCATTCGTGCTAATAGTTGCAACATCTTGTAGTACAGCAAAAAAAGCTAAAGAAGCAGAAGCTGCAAAAAAAGCTGCTGCTGCCAAAGCTAAACCAAAGCCTAAAAAAGGCGACATCCAACCTTATAGTAAAGTAATTACCAAAGACGCCGTAAGCGACGAAGGTTTATTTACAGTACATAAAATTGATGACAAATTCTTTTACGAAATTCCTAATGAACTTTTCGAGAAAGAAATGTTAATGGTAACACGTATTTCTAAAACTGCTGCAGGCATTGGCTTTGGTGGTGGAAAACAAAACGAACAAGTATTACGTTGGCAGAAAAAGGATAAAAAAGTAGTGTTAAGAGTTGTATCTCACTCTACTGTGGCTGCTGATTCATTACCAGTTCACGAAGCAGTTGTAAACTCAAATTTTGAGCCAGTTCTTGCTACATTCCCTATTAAAGCTTTTAGTAAAGACTCTACTGCTACAGTAATTGATGTTACTAACTTATTTGCTAAAGATGTTAAAGCTTTAGGTTTACCAGCTTTTAGAAGAAGAGGTTATAAAGTTTCTAGAATGGAAAGTGATAAATCATTCATTGAAAGCATTAAAAGTTACCCAACAAACATTGAAGCTAGACACGTAAAAACGTATGCTGCTGGTGCACCACCATCAAACTCTAGTACAGGATCTATTTCTATAGAGATTAATAACTCAATGATTTTATTACCTGAAAACCCAATGAAGCGTCGTTATTTTGATGAGCGTGTTGGTTGGTTTGCTCGTGGTCAAGTAGATTATGGTTTAGGAGACCAAAGAAGTAAAACATTAACGTTCTTAGACAGATGGCGTTTAGAAGTTAAAGATGAAGATATCGAGAAGTTTAAAAGAGGTGAATTAGTTGAGCCTAAAAAACAAATCGTTTATTATATCGATAGAGCTACACCTGAAAAATGGCGCAAATACATCAAGCAAGGTATTGAAGATTGGCAAGTAGCATTTGAAGCTGCTGGATTTAAAAATGCTATTATAGCGATGGATCCTCCGACTGTTGAAGAAGATCCAGAATGGAGTCCTGAAGATGCACGTTATTCTGTAGTACGTTATTTAGCATCTCCAATTCCTAATGCTAATGGTCCTCACGTAAGTGACCCTAGAACAGGAGAAATTTTAGAAAGTGATATTAACTGGTACCACAATGTAATGTCTTTATTACGCGGTTGGTTCTTTGTACAAACAGCAGCTATTAACCCAGAAGCGCGTAGTCCAGAATTTAAAGACGAAGTAATGGGACGTTTAATTCGTTTTGTATCTGCTCACGAAGTAGGTCATACATTAGGACTACCTCATAACATGGGAAGCTCTTGTGCTTATAAAGTAGAAGATTTACGTAGTGCTGAGTTTACTCAAAAATATGGAACTGCACCATCAATTATGGATTATGCACGTTTTAACTACGTAGCTCAACCAGAAGATAAAGGTGTTGCTTTAATGCCAAACATTGGTATTTACGATAAGTATGCTATTGCTTGGGGTTATAAACCAATTTTAGATAAAACTGCTGAAGAAGAAAAAGAAACACTTAACGGTTGGATTATGGAGCACGCTGGTGACCCATTATACCGTTTTGGACACCAACAAGTAGGTGATGTTGTAGACCCAAGCTCGCAAACAGAAGACTTAGGTGATAACGCTATGCTTGCAAGTGCCTATGGAATTAAAAACTTAAAGCGTATTGTTCCTAACTTAATTGAGTGGACTACTGAAGCAGGTGAAGGTTATGACGATTTAGGTGAAATGTATGGACATGTAATTTCACAGTTTAACCGTTACATGGGACACGTTTCTAATAACATTGGAGGTGTATATGAACACTACAAAACAGCTGACCAAGAAGGTGCTGTTTACACACATGTAGATAAAGACCACCAGAAGAATGCTCTTAAATTTGTAAACGATAATTTATTTACAACACCAACTTGGTTATTAGATAAAGATATTTTTGCAAGAGTTGAATACTCTGGATCAATAGAGCGTGTTCGTAGATTACAAGTACGTACATTAAACAACATTTTAGGCTTAGGGAAAATGGCTAGAATGATTGAAAACGAATCACTTAATGGTAACGATGCATACAAATTAACTAACATGATGCGTGATTTACGTAATGGCATTTGGAGTGAATTAAGAACTGGAAGAAACATTGATACTTACAGACGTAATTTACAACGTGCACATATTGATAGATTAGCGTACTTAATGACTGCTAAAAACCAAAGAAAAGCACCTGCTTTTGGAGGTTACCAAAAGTCTACTGTAGTTAATACAAGTCAATCTGATATTAGAGCTATTGTAAGAGCAGAATTAAAAACTTTAAAAAGAAGTTTACAAAACGCTAGTGGAAGAGATTCTATGAGCCGCATACATATACAAGATGCTATTGAAAGAATAAACGATATTCTTGATCCTAAGTAATTTGTATTAAAATAGTATTAAAAAGGGCTTCATTAATTTGAAGCCTTTTTTGTTTAATATTAAAAGAAAACAACGCAACCTTATGTAAGATTTTACATCTACTTTAAAAACCATAACTTTTAATAATGAAAAATTACCTAAGTCTATTATTCTCCATTTTATTAGTCCTTATCACTTCTTGTAAAAACGATGATGATTCTTTAAAAATAGATGGTGAAGGTGCCAAATCTAATTACTTAATCAACAATCAGTCTGAAGAAATATTATTCTACAACGCTAACACTTCTATACAAATAGCTCCAGGAGAAGCTAAAGAAATATATTATTATGCTGATTTTGGGTTACCTAGTCCTCCACTTCCATCATTTGGTTTACAATCTCTAACCTTATACAGAGATGCGAATAATAACGAAACAATAGCACTAGAAATCAATCCAATTATTGATGAAGATTGGATAGAAGAAATTATTTCTTCAGATATATCAAACTTTACCTTAACAGTTACTAGTGAAATGATAAATTAGCATTTCAAGTATGAAAGAAACAATAACTAAAAACGAAAAATCTATAAAAGCTTTATACGCTTTAATTTCTTCTGGTTACTATAAAGGAGAAGTTCTTCAAAATAGATTTGATTTAGCACGAACCGTTTTCCCTAACAATCATAAAATAAAAGGAGTACTCAATGCAGACAACCAGTTTGAAATAAAATCTACTTACTCCAACTCCTTCATGGAAGTTTCAGCTAAAAGTATCTTGGTAGTATTTATTGCATTTATTATTTACAGTATGTTTTATTTTAACTGGTTAGTGACAGCAATATTATTAACCTTCCTACTTATCCTTTTATCGCTTGAGTATTTTAAAAGAAAAAAGGAGTTAAGCATTTTTATTGACAAGTATTTTGTAATAAAAAGGCAATTGAAATAAAAAAGCCACTCAAAATTGAGTGGCTTATGTTTATTATCATGTTGAACAAAGTGAGGCATCTACCCATATAGGAATTTATAATCCTAAAGTTTTTACACCTTGTTCGTAAATTACATCTACTGGAATATTAGAAGCGCTTAAACGGTCTAAATCGGCTTGTAATTCATCAGAAATTAATCCTTTTTCAGCTACTAGATTAGCAACACCATTGTAATCTCCATTTCCTTGTAATGTTAAGATTAAGTTTGATAAATCTTTCATAGCTACAATCATATTATCGTAGTTTACTTTATACGTACCATCAGCATTTCTAGTAAACGCTCCTTTGTCTTTAAAGAAGTTAAAACGAATCATATTTGCTTTACCATGAGCACTTGATGCACCAAAACGTACCGAACGGAAAATACTTGCCATAAAAGTGGTCATGTAATCTTTCATATCACCATCAATTTCACCTTTTTTGTGTAATTGTTGCACCATATACAGTCCTAAAACATCTGCTTTTCCTTCTTCTAAAGCACTTGAATGTTCTTTAAGCGATGTACGTACTGTACCTTTACCGTTAATTGTATTTTTAATTCCTAAACCATGTGCCACTTCATGAAACATTGTGTTAGCAAAAAATGCATCAAACGTAATATATTTACGTTGGCTTGGATCTATTAACACTTCAGATATTGGTAATAATATCTTGTCAAACTTTGCACGCATTGCATTTTTAAGTTGCAGTCTACGCGTGCCTTTTTGTAATTGTACTTCTTCGTCATTAGGTAAATTAATAGCAATTGTTTTACTACCTGAATTACAATCACCAGCATAATACACTACATCGTAAGCATTCAGGTCACTATCTGTTCCTGGAGTTTCTTGCTTATAAGCATCATCTACAGGTAATCCTGTTTGTAGTTCTGGTAAAAAACTAGCAAAACGTGCTAATTTAGCACTCCACTGCATGTCCTTAATTAACACATAACCTTCATGAGCTGCTTTGTTACCAAACATTTGGTCTTCATAAGTTTCAATAGGTCCAATAACAATATCTAAGGTATTTGTTTTCATATCCATCCACGCTAAATCACTTGGTTGGTAATTATCATCTAACAACGCTTGTGCTCTTAACTCTAAATACTTTTTCAAGCCTTCGTCTTCTGCAAGCTTAGATGCTTCTAATAATAAAGCAGAAACTTCTTTTACCTCAGCTTCAAATTGTTTGTGATAAGGAATGGAGTATAAATTTCCTTTTTCGTCACGTCTTACAAAATTGTAAATACTAGACTTATCTTCAATATCAGCAGCTTCAAACTCTTCTTTTGTCATATCTTTTGGATAGAAATTAGCACCTTTAGGCTTATCTCCAAATCCTTCCACAAAAGAGGTGTTTCCAGCTAAACGATCCCAAGGACCATAATTAATATTTACAAACTTACGCGTAGCTTCATCTTCAATAGAGTTTAATAGTTCTACACGATCGCCATAAGATTCGTACCAAAACAAATCGTTCATCATATCTGCTGCCTCAATTAATATAGGTAACATTTTGCGCTCTTTGTCTGTAAGTAAATTTAAATTAGACGTTAGCTTTACAGTAACATACTTACCAAGATTTTTTTGCATAGCATTGGCCTTTTCGGTAGCATTATCTGTGTTTTCTGGTTGTTCTTTTTTATCGTCTTTACACGACACAAATGCAACCATTACTAGTAATGCTAAAATTGCTTTTTTCATTAGTTTATGTGTTTTAGTATTTTAAATATTGATGTATCCTTCAAAAGTAACTTTTTTCGAGCTATTTTTCAACGTAATCTGCAATTGGAATATCATTGATAAATACATTATCTAAAACTGCTTCACCATTTTTAACATAAACTGTTGCGTAAGTCGTGTTTAGAGTTGAGTCTTGATGAGCTTTGGCATGTGCTATTTCAGCAGCCTTAGCTTTGGTTTCTTTCATATAAAATCTTTCGAAATTATAATCTAAAAACACTTTATCTTCCCATTGATTAAACCAATCTACATTAGTCTTTAAATAGTTTTCTGCATTTGGTTTTTCTCTACTAATACTACTAAGCTTTGCATATCCATTGCTGTCATTTATAAGAGTTACATAAACCACCTCGTCTCTTGTCCAAGTAGAGTCTTTTGTTGGAAATGAGTTTATTTCGTAATCTAATCTTATGTATTTACCCTTAAAAGGATCAGCTGGGTCTAGTGGTTGTGTTTTAAATTTAAAAACTGTTCCTGTTTTTAAAATATCTTCTTGATTGTAAATCATTTTTGCAGGAACACTTATTTGTATTAGTGCTACAACTACAAAAATTATAAATATATGTATTGATTTTATTTGTGTAAACATGAGTTTTATTTTTGATTATTTAATGATTGACGTTCCCTTATCTTCTGTCGTTTTAGCATGATATAGTTAGTTAGAAAAAAACCACCACCAACTGCTACAAATAGCAAACCTCTAATTACATAACTCATATCTGTATCGAAAAAACGACAAACAACTAATGCTGTAATTATTAGCAAACCATAATTTAAAACTCCAAAATGAAACTTATCTACTCCTATTTTAACAGTTATTAATCCTAAGGCTAGTATTAAAAAATTGACAATTATTAGTGATGCGATTGTGTGAATTAGTCCTGTAAAAAACAATGCGCTAAAAATTATAAATACATATTGAAAAGGGTTGAAGTTTATTATCCACTTTTGCATATATGAATACGCTAACAGCACAATTGTAATTACCAATAAACATAAAACAACGTATAACTCTGGTGTTGTATAACCTAACTGTTTTAGATCATACCAACTAGTATCAAAACTTGCCATAAGCAGCATCTTCACTGAGCCTAAAGAACCTATTATTAGATAACCATTTCGCCTCAACTTTTGTTTATTAAAGAAAGGTATCTTGCCAATATTGTAAAGTAAACCAAACATAACTAAGTACATTAAAAAGCCTAAGTCATCATTCTTATCTACAAAAGCACCAAGTATAATTGTTAAACTTAAAGGAAATAACCAATTAAAAATAGAAGTGATATTAGCTTCTGCTTTCGATTTAAGTAATTGTATATAGTAAGGAATTATGGCTAGGATTAACAACAAATACAACCAAGGTATTTTGGTATTACTACTAAACGAGTAGCCAAATTCACCTGCATAATAAGTAGCAAATACAACACATAATATTGCTACAGCATTAGATCTTAACAAATATATAAGTGGTAAACTTAAAACTGTCCATGTAAGTAAGTACGAGCTTAAGTCACCTGGAATATTATAAATTTGAGCAACTAAAGCCATACTTGAACCAATAGCAAAAAACAAAAACGTTCCAGACGCTTCTCTCCATGTAGCACTTTTCTTTTTTATAATTGCATATCCAGAAACAATTTGCCCAATAATTAAAGGCAAAAATGCAAATACAGTTTTGGTTGCTCTAGAAAAGTGATCCCAATTATGAGCTAGAATTAAAATGACTCCTAAACCTACTAACAATGAACCTAAAACTCCAAAAACGGTAAAGAGTCTGTTTGGTTTATTTTCTTGTTTATTTAGGTAATAGGAAGTTATGTTTTGAGCTATATCATTAGTGATAATATTATTCTGAACAAGTTCAGACAGCTCTTTTTGAATTTTTGAATTCATATCCTGAAATTTAGGTTGATTTAATGTACGTTAATTTATATACACCGAAACAATTATTAACTTAAGTTTAAACCTCGTAACCAAAGCAGTTACGAGGTTTGGGTTAACTAACCAATCATCAAACAAGACTTAAAGTACTTTGTTATCTTTTTTATCTATATACTGCACATCTCTTGTATTTTTCTGCACTGCAATTGCAGAAAACATACTTAATAAAAATGCCATACCATAAAACCCTTTTTCACTTAACAGTAAATCTGCATTCCATAAACCTACCACTAACAATACTATTGAAGCAGTTGTTGTAAACCAACTAATACTATAATATATATTTGTTACTGGAACACCTTCAAGCTTATCTCTTACTGCCTTTTGTACAGATATAACCGAGAATAGACCAAACAGTAGTATGGTAAAATAATATCCCTTTTCATTTAATTGCATATCAGCATTCCACAGTCCTATACAATATGACACCATTCCTATTAATAAAGCAGACCATGATGCACCAATAAAAGCACCTGTTGGTTTTTGATCGAACTCTTGATTTTTTTTCTTCTGTTTTTTAGTTTCTAAACTTTCTTTAACTGAAACTGTTGTTTGATAATCCATAATATTTGTTTTTAATGATTATGGTTCAAAGATGCGATAGAATAAAATTACTAAGAACACAATATTTCAAAATTGCTGACGATATATTTTAAATAAATTTTAAAATAAATACTATATTTAAAGAATTACAATAATTATTTATGACGATTAAATGAATAAGTTAAATTCGATAATTTCTAGTTTTTCGTTAGATGAACAACAAAGTTTTATTCAATTTTTAGACAAAAAGAATAAAAGAAAAGACGCTAAAAACATTCAACTATTTAAACTACTAACTCAAGACAACCTAAGTTCTAAAGAGGTACATGCTGCGTTATACAAGACAAAATCTACCGATGCATACCATGCTTTAAGAAAACGACTATTTCAATCTATAATAGAATTTTTAGCTAATTCTAGCCTTGAAGAAGAAAATTCAATAGACTTACAAGTCATTAAATACATTATAGTAGCTAGATCATTACTACTAAGAAAGCAACACAAACTAGCCTTTAAAATATTAGACAAAGCTGAAACTATTGCTAAAGAACATCACTTATTCTCACTGCTAAACGAATTATATCATACAAAAATTCAATATGCCTACTCAAATTCATTTATCGATTTAGAAATAACAATAAAAAACTTCAATAAAAACAAAAAGGATTTAGCTTTAGAAGACCAATTAAACATTATATATGCAAAAATTAGGCAATCACTTAGCACTATCACTCCTAACAATGAGGCTATTGATTTTAAAACACTACTTACAAGTACATTAAACGAGCATAATATAAGTCTCAATGAGTCGATGTCATTTAAATCGCTACACCAATTAGTAACTATTGTAAGTTTCTCGGCTTTTATTACAAACGATTATTACAAAATTGAAGCTTTTTTAATTGAAACCTACAACCAAATAATTACACATAAAGACAAAGAAAAACAACCTTTTTACCACATTCAAACCTTATATTTAATAGCAAATACACTATTTAGAAACAAAAAATTTGAAACATCGTTAATCTACCTACAAATGATGCACGAAAAAATGATGCTAAACAGAAAAAAGCATTATAACGCTTTCAAATTAAAATACCATCTACTCAAATCATTAAACCTTAACTATTCCAACAAACAACAAGAAGCAATAACAATTCTTGAAAACATTATTACTACAAAACACCAAGACACAGAAACATTATTAGACATCTATTTAAGCTTAGTGATGCTCTACATTCAAAACACACAATATAAAAAAGCAGCAAGATCATTTTCTAAATTTTACCACACAGACACATGGTATATAAATAAAGTAGGATACGAATGGACTATTAAAAAGAACCTCATTGAAATAATCTTACATATTGAATTAGAAAACTTAGATTTAGTCGAATCTAGACTTTTAAGCTTTAAACGAAAATACTACAGCTACTTAAAAGAAATCAACCAAGAGCGTGTAATTACTTACTTAAACTTTGTAGAGACCTACTATAAAAACCCAGAAACAGTCACCTCCAATACATTTAAAGACAAGGTTGAAAATTCATTTGAATGGATAGAAGCTCAACGCGAAGATATTTTTGTAATGAGTTACTATGCATGGTTAAAAAGCAAAATGGAAAATCAATCACTTTACCAAACTACATTAGAGCTTGTTAAAAAAGTAAAAAATGTTAATTGACCGTTAAAACCAAGTTTTAGATTAAACTAATATAAAAAGCCATAGTCTTAAGAGTATAATTTAAAACAAAAACCTCATGAAAAACATAGTATTAATTGCCATTGCTTTTTTAACACTAAACGCAACAGCTCAAGAGCACAAAAAAGACAAAAAACACGCTCGTGCTGAAATGATGAAAGACTACACAGCAGAAGAACAAGCGACGCTACAAACAAAAAAAATGACACTTGCATTAGATTTAAGTGAAGCTCAACAAAAAGACATTTATGCTTTAAATCTTGCCAATGCAAAAGAACGCAAAGCTAAAATGAAAGAGCGTGAAGCTAAAAAAGGTGAAAAACCTTCAAAAGAAGAACGTTATAAAATGCAAAATGAAATGCTAGACAAAAAAATAGCGATGAAAAAGAAAATGAAGCAAATACTTAACGACGAGCAATTTGCTAAGTGGGAAAAAATGATGCAACGTAGAAAATCAAAAACTGCTAAACGAAAACATAACCCTAGAAAAGAATAATAATTAAGTTGGTTGATTTATTTTTTTTAGTAAAAAGCATTGTTTTTATAGACAATGCTTTTTTATTTCTTTATTTTCTACAAAATTTTAGTATTTTAGTCACTTCATATATTATTTAATAATAACATTTTTCATGAAAAAGATATTACTCTTAAGTGCATTTGCGTTTCTGTTTAGCTTTAACCTAGAAGCTCAAAATAAAACAATTGAAATTAACGCTGCTGCATCTACCAACTCTAAGAACTTAAGAAAACAAATTAAATTTAATAAGTCGCAAGAGCACCAAATTTATGAGGCTTTTGTAAACTACGAAAAGAGAATTTTAAAGCTTAAAGAAAACAGCAAACCAAAGTCGGCTAGCTATAATGAAGAAGCTAAAAAAATTCAAGCTGTTTTAAACAACGACATTAAACAAATATTAAGCGAAGAACAATACAGCTTATATTTAAGTTTAATTACTCCAACATATTAACTAACAACACATAAAAACTATTAAAATGAAAAAAATATTCACACTTTGTCTTGTTGCTTTTGCTTTTGTTTTAGGAACACAGAATATTGAGGCTCAATCAAAAACACAAGCCTTAGAAATTCAAACTAAAACTATAGCTAAAGACTTAAAGAAAGAATTAAGTCTTGACGATAGTCAAGAAGCTTTATTAGCAAGAGCAATGTATGCTAAAGAATTAGCTTATGTAGAAGTTTTAGACAAAAACTCTGACATGAAAAATCAAGCTACTAAAGATGCTTTAGCTAAAATTGACACTAAATTTAAAAGAAGACTTATGGAAATTTTATCTCCAGAGCAGTTTAAAAAGTTTAGTGCTTTACAACACAAACTAAGAAAATAAGTAATTTTCTATAGACATAAAAAAAGCCTCACATTTGTGAGGCTTTTTTATTTTATAATTCTTTTGCTATCTCATCTATTGCAGCAATTGTTTTATCTAAATCCTCATAGCTTAAAGCATCAGTTATAAACCAAGTTTCAAAAGCACTAGGAGCTATATAAACACCTCTATTTAACAGTCCATGAAAAAATGCTTTAAATGTATCATTATTGCCTTTTGCAGAAGAATCAAAATCCACAACCTCATCTTCAGCAAAGTGTACAGAAATCATTGATCCAGTTCTATTTATTGTGTGCGTAATTTTATTTGCTTCCAACACTTTTGCAATGCCTTTATGCAAATACTCAGTCTTATCAGCTAATCTATTAAACAATTCTGCATCGCTATTAATTTCGGTTAACATAGCTAAACCAGCTGCCATAGCTAATGGATTTCCACTTAATGTTCCAGCTTGATAAACTGGTCCTAAAGGAGCTAAATGATTCATAATTTCATTTCGAGCAGCAAAAGCACCAACTGGTAATCCTCCTCCAATCACTTTACCAAAACATACAATATCTGCTTCAATATTAAACAACTCTTGAGCTCCACCTTTAGCAAGTCTAAAACCAGTCATTACCTCATCAAATATCAATAAAATATTATGCTCTGTACAAACAGCTCTTAATTTTTCTAAAAAGTTATTCTTTGGAGGTATACACCCCATATTACCTGCGACAGGTTCAATTATAATACAAGCTATTTCATCTTTATTCGCTTCTACTAATGCCTTTACATTATCGATATCATTATACCTTGCTAATAACGTATCTTTTGCAGTACCTTGAGTTACCCCAGGACTATTTGGACTTCCAAAAGTCACTGCACCACTTCCAGCTTGAATTAAAAAGGAATCGCTGTGTCCATGATAGCAACCAGCAAACTTTATAATTTTATCTTTTCCTGTGAAACCTCTAGCCAACCTAACAGCACTCATACAAGCTTCGGTTCCAGAATTCACAAATCTAATTTTATCAATATTTGGAACCATAGAAACTGCCAATTCAGCAATTTTTGTTTCAATTTCTGTAGGCATTCCAAATGATGTTCCTTTTTTAGCCTTATCTACCACTGCATCTACAACAGGTTTATAAGCATGACCTAACAACATTGGTCCCCAAGAATTTATATAATCAATTAATTGATTTCCATCTTCATCATACAAATAAGCACCTTTAGCTTCTTTTACAAAAATTGGTGTTCCTCCTACTGCTTTAAATGCTCTTACTGGTGAATTTACACCTCCTGGAATTACTTGTGCAGCTTCTTTAAATAATGCACTACTTCTTTTATAAATCATATTAATTACGTGATGATGTTTTTATGTTTAATACTTGACCAATACTCAAATTATTACTAGTAAGTCCATTCATTTTCTGAAGTTCTTCAACTGTAATATTATATTTTCTTGAAATAGAATATAAAGTTTCTCCCTTTACAACCTTATGAGTTATTATCTCTGCTTTATTAAGCTCTTTAGGCCTTTTTGCCTTACTCCCTAAAACCTTATCATCATATTGATCAAGATTATACCTTTCTATTAAACTAATCAGTTTTTCAGGATATTTTTTATCTGTAGCATAACCTGCTTTTCTTAAGCCCTTAGCCCAAGCTTTATAGTCGTCCTTTCTTAAATCGAATAAACTAGCATATCTTGACCTTCCTGATAAAAACTCAGAATGATCTTTAAATGAATACTTGGCATTATTATATTTCCTAAAACATTCTTGCTTCTTATCGTCATCATGATAAATCTTAGCACCTTTCCAACCATGGCATTTAATTCCAAAATGATTGTTTGCTTTTACTGCTAATCGTCCTTTACCAGAACCAGACTCTAAAATACCTTGCGCCAAAGTTATACTTGCTGGAATACCATATTTACGCATTTCTTCCATTGCAATATCCTTATACAAGGCTATATACTCAGTAGTATTATTGATTACAGGTGCCTTAACCTCTACCTCAGGTGTGTCTTTAGTTTTTGGTTTTTCTTTTGGTGTAGTTTTTACAACTTTCACCTCTGTTTTAGGTTTGTCTTTTTGAGTAACAATCTTTTTTTTAGAACCACATGCTGATACTAAAACGCTTAACACTATTATATATATAATTCTCTTCATTCTATGTAATTAGAGGTAAATTCTTTTGTTTTAACCTATTATTCATTCCTTCAATCCCCTGTAAACCACCTGTATGAATAGCAAGCACTTTAGCTTCTTTAGGAATAATACCTTTTTTAATCATATCAAATATCCCAAACATCATTTTCCCTGTATATATTGGATCTAAAGGTATTTGAAACTTCGTCTTAAAATCATTAATAAACGTAACTAATTCTTCATTTATTTTGGCATATCCACCAAAATGATAATCCGGAATTAACTGCCAATTTTCTTGAGTTGCAAATTTAGCAATATCTTCTTTTAAAAAGTCACCTTTTAAAGCTGGAAATCCAAGAATTTTTTGATTTAAATTACTAGAATTAATTATTCCTGAAATGGTTCCTCCTGTTCCAACCGCACAACAAATAAAATCGAACTCATCATCTTCCTCTGTCAATATTTCTTGACATCCTTTTATTGCTAAATCGTTTGTACCTCCTTCTGGAACAATATAAGCTTCAGGATACTTTTCTTTTAAAGGTCTTAAAAAATCGTCGGAAGCTTTATTTCTATATAACTCACGAGATACAAACTCAAAAGTCATACCACATGACTTAGCAAAACTTAAAGTAGGATTAGCATCTATTTTATCAAATAACTCTTCCCCTCTTATTATTCCAATGGTTTTAAAACCATATTCTTTTCCTGCTGAAGCTACCGCTGCAATATGATTAGAAAAAGCACCTCCAAAAGTAATTAGCGAGGTAAAATTAAGAGATTTTGCTTCAATTAAATTATACTTTAACTTTCTAAATTTATTACCAGAAATGTATTGATGATTCAAATAATCAGGCTTTATAAACACTTGATTATCAACAAGAACATTACTTTTATCTGGAATTTCAATCATTTTATCGATAATAAAAACATAATATAATTATGTTAAAAAATTAACATATATTTAAAATAGTTATGCAATGATATAAAAATATCATGCTTTTAACTAAAAGCCTCTCTATTTATCCAGAATTTATCTTCGCTTATATTAAAGCTAATATATGATTAGAAGATTACTATTTGTTTTATTTACTTTTTTTAGCTGCTCAATTTCGTTTACTCAAACTAATGACTGCAACAATAATGCTAGTGGTGAATTAACAGTTGGAAACACTTGTAATTTCACAACAATGGATTCTAATAATAATACTAATTATTGGGATGGAGCTACAGGATGTTCTGCTTCTGATAATGACGATGTATGGGCTTGGTTTACTGCTACAAGCACAACAACAACAATAACTTATAGCCCTCCAAACAATAGAGATGCAATCCTTACATTATTTTCGGGCGCTTGTGATCCAAATATGACGAGTCTAGATTGCTCTAACATTGGAGGTAATGGTGTTGATGAAACTATAGTTTATTCAACCAATATAGGAGTTATTTATAGAATTAGAGTACAAAGAAATGGAAGTAACAATGACATGAATGGAGGAGAAATATGTATATTTTCCCCATCATATTGTATTCCTGTTGGCACAAGCACCCTTGATTATATAGATGATTTCTCAACAACAGGAGGAATAACTAATATTACGAATAATAATTCTGGATTCTCAACAAATGGTTATGGTGATTTTACTGCTTTAAGTGTTGAACAAGTAGCTGGAGGAACAATAAACTTTAGTGGTTCATTTGAAAATTACACTTATGGTTGTGGAATATGGGTAGACTGGAACAATGATTTTGACTTTGATGACCCAGGAGAACAAATGTATAATTCCGCAGCATATATAGACAATGCTAATGACAGTTTTATAGTTCCTTTAACAGCATTAGCAGGAGATTATAGAATGCGTATTTTAATAGACTATTATGAAGCATCACCTGATCCATGTACAATAGATCCTTTTGGTCCTGATGGAGAAGCTGAGGATTACACCTTAACAGTGACTGTAGTAAATTGTACTGACGACCCTTCTAATATTACAGTTAATAGTATTACAGAAACTACCGCAACCTTAAATTGGACTGCAGCATCTCCTGAACCAACAAGTGGATATTCTTATTATGTATCTACAAACAATAATACTCCTAACTTTAACGAGACACCAACAGGCACTACTGCATTTGGTATAACTACTGCAAATTTAACAGGACTAACTCAAGACACTACCTATTATGTTTGGGTAAGGTCAAATTGCGGCGCAACTGATGGTGAAGGTTATTGGATTGGACCAGTATCTTTTACAACAGATCCAGAACCACCTGTAACTACTGACATCACCATTTGTCAAGGAGGTACCGGAGAGCTTGAAGCTACAGGTCCTTGTAATGCTAGCATAAACATTGGCAATACTATTAACGGAAATCTTGATGCTGCAACAGACCCAATAGCTATCCAACCACAAATTTTTATTGTAGATGCAGATGGTTGTGATTTTGATGACACCGGAGATACAGCCAATTATACAACTCTTGATTTTCAAGTTTCAGTCACTGGCACCTATTCTTTTGAATCTGTTGCTCCTAACTTTGACGCAATGGGCTACATAGTAACAGGTGCTTTTACTCCAGGGTCTTGTGCTACGGGAACTTGGATTACTGGTGATGATGATAGTGGACCAGGCTTAAATGCTATTTTAACAGCTAATCTTACTGCTGGTGTAACTTATACATTTATAACAACTGCATTTGGTTTTGCAGATATCACAGTAACCGAAGCTTACACTTGGAACATGACTGGTCCAGGAACCTTAACTACATCTGGAGCAGGAGACATAGAATGGTATACAGCTCCAACTGGTGGAACATCAATTGCAACTGGGTCTCCTTTCAATCCAGTAGGTGTTACTGGATCTGGTTTAACAGATACAAATACTACTGGTACATGGACCTATTATACCGCTTGTTCTGGAAACCCTTCTGTTAGAACTCCAGCAGATTTCACTATTAATCAAGCTCCTACTGGAACAATTTCTGGAAGCGGAAGTACATGTGATGCTAGTACTACGATAACAATAACATTAACAGGCAACCAACCTTGGGATGTTACATATACAGATGGTAGCAATACCACAACTGTAAATGGTATTACATCATCTCCATATACTTTTAACGTTTCTCCCTCTAACCCAACAACATATACTATTACTAGTATAGATGATATAGACTGTAGTGCTCCAGCAGGAAATATTACAGGAAGCGCAATAATCACTGGAGACAAAACATGGACTGGAGCTATTGACACCGATTGGAGCAATGATAATAACTGGACTCCTATTGGTGCGCCTACTGTAGCAAATTGTGTTGTAATTCCTGATACTGGAGGTAACAATCCTAAAATTTCCTTATCAGATCCATTACCTCCATTACCTCCTCAACCATACCATGCACTAGCTAAAAACTTAACTATTGAAGCTAATGCTTCTTTAGAGATTGAATCTGAAAACTCAATAACTGTTACAGATTGGATAAATATAAATACTGGAGGCAATTTTGAAATAGCTGATGACGCAAGTTTAGTTCAAATAAATAATGTTGCAAACTCTGGTATAGTAGATGTTGGTCGAACTACTCAACCTATCTATGCTTTAGATTACACTTACTGGAGTTCTCCTGTTACTTTAGGCTCTAACTACAAACTAAATACATTATCTCCAAATACAGCAAATGATGGTTTTTACGCTTGGACTTCAACTGTTTCTAATGGAGCAGGAAGTTGGCAATGGGTAGATCCTTTAAGTACAGATATGATTCCTGCTAAAGGCTATATAGTAAGAGCACCTAGTAATTACAGTCAAAACCCAGCAACTACCACTCCTTTTTCCGGAACATTTATTGGAACTCCAACAAATGGAGACGTATCAATTCCAATTGCTGTAGGAACTGATGCCAACATTGGTACAAGTGTTGGCGGCTCAATAATTACTGCTGATGACGACCAATGGAACCTAATTGGTAACCCATATCCTTCAGCTATAGATATTACTTTGTTTTTAAATCATGCCACTAATGTCCCTTTAGTTGATGGTACTATTTATGTTTGGACACATAACACACCTCCAAACAATTCTGAACCAGACCCTTTCTATGGTGACTATGGCTACAACTATACAGCAAGTGATTATGCTAGTATTAATTATTTAGGAGCAACTAACACAGCAGCTACTGGAGGGCAAACACCAACACAATACATTGCTTCTGGTCAATCCTTTTTTATACTTGGACTCGCTAATGGTAGCGCTTTGTTTAATAACTCTATGCGAGTTACTGGAGAAAACTCTAATTTCTTTAGATTAAATAATGAAAATAACACTCATAGATTTTGGTTAAACTTAAGTAATAATAATGGTGGGTTTAGCCAAATATTAGTTGGTTATTCACCTCAAGCTACACTAAATTGGGATAGAGGTTATGATGGACTAGCATTTGGAGGAAATGCGGTAAACTTATACTCAATTATACCCGAAAAGATATTATGCATACAAGGTAGACCCACACCATTTGATATTAATGATGAAGTTCCTTTAGGGTTTAATGCTACAGAACAAGGCACCTATACTATTGGTATAGATCATTTTGATGGTTTATTTGATAATCAAACTATATATTTAGAAGATACCTATACTAACTTCACACATGATTTAAACTCTGCGCCATACAGTTTTACTACTAACGCAGGTACTTTTGACAATCGGTTTATAATTAGATATACAAATGATACTTTAGGCATTTCGGAAAATGAATTAGACGATAACCTCAGCATTATCGCAACAAATAATTTTATTAAAATCAACTCAAAGAACAACAGTATAAGCGACATTAATATTTATGATGTTGCCGGAAGAAGAATTGTTCAAGTAAACAATTTAAACACATTTGAATTTAAAACAGAAAATTTAAGACCTACTTATGGTACACTTATAGTTAGTGTTACTTTAGATAATGATCTTACGTATTCTAAAAAAGTAGTTTATTAACTTTTACATATATTTTAAAAAGCTAAAAAAAGATCTTGATTTTATATAATTAAGGTCTTTTTCGTTTACATACGCTTCCCTTTCAAATGAAATATTTCTGTAAGCTAATCTGTGATTTTTACAATCAATAAATCTAATTAAATACTCTAAAAAATACCATATATAAAAAGGCAATACTAATAATTCCATCTGTTGTTGTAAATGTATTTTTTCGTGGTTTATCAATATCTTACTTGTTTTTAAAGATTTAAACTTTAAAAATATAAATGGGAAAAACGTAAGCCCCAAATAACCTTTTGGCACCAAAAACTTAGAAACTAAAATCATAAATTATATAAAACAAAAATCAATCCAAATTACATTATCTTTGTCACTATATGAAAAAGATCATCCCAATAGAAGAAGGAGATTATTATTTAACACCTGAAGGATATCGTTGTTTCACTGAACAATACCACTTAAAAAGAGGCTATTGTTGCGAAAGTGGTTGTAGACACTGCCCTTATGGTTACGACAAAAAAACTAACACTCAAAAAACAAACTAGTGCATACAGAAGTATTAAATTTTAAAGAGCAAATTCTTGAAGGTATTCCAAACGAGTTACCTCAAGCAAAACCATTCAACCCAGAAATAAATCATGCGCCAAAACGTAAAGAAATATTATCTGATGAGGAAAAAAAATTAGCTTTAAAAAATGCATTGAGGTATTTTGATAAAAAACACCACGCTACCCTAATTCCTGAATTCAAAAATGAATTAGAGACTTATGGACGTATATACATGTATAGACTTAGACCAGATTACAAAATGTATGCACGACCAATTGATGAGTACCCAGCTAATTCTAAGCAAGCAGCAGCTATTATGCTTATGATTCAAAACAATCTAGACTATGCTGTCGCGCAACATCCACATGAGTTAATTACTTATGGTGGAAATGGAGCTGTGTTTTCAAATTGGGCTCAATATAGGCTTACGATGAAGTACTTAGCAGAAATGAGTGATGAGCAAACATTAGTAATGTACTCTGGACATCCTATGGGATTATTTCCATCGCATAAAGATGCACCACGTGTTGTAGTAACCAACGGAATGATGATTCCAAACTATTCGCAGCCTGATGACTGGGAGAAATTTAATGCCTTAGGAGTCACTCAATATGGACAAATGACAGCTGGAAGCTATATGTATATTGGCCCTCAAGGAATTGTTCATGGCACAACAATTACTGTTTTAAATGGTTTTAGAAAAATTAAAAAAAGCCCTAAAGGTCATGTTTTTGTAACTTCTGGTTTGGGTGGAATGTCTGGAGCACAACCAAAAGCTGGGAACATTGCTGGTTGTATTACAGTTTGTGCTGAAGTGAATCCAAAAATTACACAAGTACGCTTAGACCAAGGATGGATTGATGAAAAAATTACTGATTTAGATGAATTAGTTGTAAGAGTAACTAAAGCTAAAGCAAATCAAGAAACTATATCAATAGCTTATTTAGGAAACATTGTTGATGTTTGGGAAAAGTTTGATGAAGAAAGCATACAAATAGATTTAGGTAGTGATCAAACATCACTTCACAATCCTTGGGCTGGAGGTTATTATCCAGTTGGATTATCGTTTGATGATGCTAATGAAATGATGGCAAATAATCCTGAATTATTCAAAGAAAAAGTACAAGCATCTTTACGTCGTCATGCAACAGCCATAAATAAGCACACAGCTAAAGGCACTTACTTTTTTGATTATGGTAATGCCTTTTTACTTGAAGCTTCTAGAGCTGGTGCTGATGTGATGGCAGACAACCCAGCACTTGGTAGAGAATTTAAATACCCAAGTTATGTACAAGATATAATGGGACCTATGTGTTTTGATTATGGGTTTGGCCCTTTTAGATGGGTTTGTACATCAGGAAAACCTGAAGATTTAGCAAAAACAGATGCTATAGCCTGTCAAATTCTTGAAGAAATTAAACAAAATTCTCCTGAAGAGATACAGCAACAGATGTCTGATAATATTCAGTGGATAAAAGGTGCTCAAGAAAATAAATTAGTTGTTGGCTCACAAGCAAGAATTCTTTATGCAGATGCAGAAGGAAGAGCAAAAATTGCAAAAGCATTTAATGATGCCATTGCTAATGGAGATATTGGCTATGTAGTACTTGGTAGAGATCACCATGATGTATCTGGAACTGATTCACCATACCGAGAAACTTCAAATATTTATGATGGCTCAAGATTTACAGCAGACATGGCTATTCATAACGTTATTGGAGATAGTTTTAGAGGCGCTACCTGGGTAAGTATTCACAATGGTGGAGGCGTTGGCTGGGGAGAAGTTATGAACGGAGGATTTGGTATGGTTCTTGATGGTAGTTTAGACGCAGAAAGACGCTTAAAATCAATGTTATTTTGGGATGTCAATAATGGTATTGCTAGACGTAGTTGGGCTAGAAATGAAGAAGCTGTTTTTGCAATAAAACGTGCGATGGAAATAGAGCCTAATTTAAAAGTAACATTACCAAACACAGTAGATGAAGACTTATTAAACTCGTTATAACCACTAACAAAAAATTTAAAAGCAATGAAAAAGTTAATTATCTTATTACCATTAGCAATGTTGTTTTTAGTCACTTCTTGCTCGTCTGTAAGAGTTGCGGCTGATTATGATAAAAATGCCAATTTCAATTCATATAAAACCTTTGCATTTTACAAAACTGGGATTGATAAAGCTGAGATTAGCGATTTAGATAAACGAAGAATATTAAGAGCTATCGAAGCAGAGTTATTTGCCAAAGGATATACAAAATCTGAAAATCCAGATATTTTAGTGAGCATTTTCACAAAAGAAAGAGAAAAGATTAATGTTTACAATAATGGTTTTGGACCTTATGGATATGGTTGGGGATGGAGTCCTTGGTACTGGAATAACAACTATAGTGTTTCTAGCTCTACAGAAGGCACCTTATATGTCGATCTTATTGATGCGAAGAAAAAAGAATTAGTATGGCAAGGTATGGGAAGTGGCTATATATCTCAAAACATGAAAAAAAAGGAAGAACGCATTAAAGAGTTTGTATCAAAAATTATGGAGAAGTATCCTCCAGGAATTTCACAATAAACATAACTAAAAAAGCAACCAGAAGGTTGCTTTTTTTTGTATTAAAACACCCAGTTTTTATAACTCGAAGACGCTTCAAGTGTTTCTTCTAATTCATCCTCTAAAGCAGAAAAAAAGTCTATTCCTGTTAAGTTTTCAATGGTATCTACAGGAACTACAAAGCTTGTTAAAGCATTATTAGACGCTACATGTTCCATTAAAAATGCTATCATTTTTGGATTGCCATTATTATAATCCATTACCACTTTATAGAAATAATACGGAACAGCAACTTCTTCTTCTCCTATCGTTTTCAACTCTCCCTTTAAAACTCCTCCAGTTACCACATAAACACCATCGTACTTATTAGCCCAATAACGCACTTTTTGCTCTAGGGAATTCCATATACCTGAATTAAAATCATGTGTTTGCGGAGAAATATTACTAGTTAAAAAAGTTTCATCATGAGCTTCTTTACTATACTTTCTATCTCCAGCTGGACACAAATGTCCTTTATCATAACCAGACTTTTTATAATTCTTCCAATGTGCTGCTTTTGTTTTTACAGCTGAATCTATTTCAAAATAAGGTCTTTTATAATTTGTCTTTGACAAATGTGTTTTCTTTAATTCGTAAGCAACCCATTCGGCTTGCTCATACTTTTCGTTATACGACAACGAATAGCCTTCATGATGAACAACTTGTCCAGTTGTACTTGTTGGTAAGAAAAACTCTTTTGTATCTGGTTTAACTTGTGCGCCTTGATTAATGATTTGAGTTTCTTCTTTATCATTTAAATAAAATTCAAAAGCATAGACTCCTAAAATAATTACAACAGCTACAATTGAGTATAATGTTTTTTTATTCATCTTTAATTTTTAACATCTAAAGCATCTCTTAAAGTATTACCTATAAGCATAAACGCCATTACTAAACTCATAATGCATAACCCAGGAATAATTGCTAGATAAGGTTTACCAAGAATTATATAGTTATAATGATCTTTAATCATCGCTCCCCAACTTGCCATTGGCGGTTGTGCTCCAATACCTAAAAAACTTAAACCACTTTCTATTAAAATTGCAGCTGCAAAATTAGCAGCAGATATCACTATAACTGGCGCTAATATGTTTGGTAAAATATGTTTCAATATTATGCGTCCATCTGTGTATCCTAATGCGCGAGCAGCAGTAACATACTGCATTTCTTTTGCGCTTATTATTTGCCCTCTCACTACTCTAGCAACTTCAACCCACATAGTTAATCCTACTGCAATAAAAACTTGCCAAAATCCTTTTCCTAAAGCTAATGTAATTGCAATTACTAATAATAAAGTAGGGATTGACCATGTGACATTAATTAACCACATTATTACTGCGTCAATTTTCCCTCCATAATAACCAGCTATACTCCCAAATAAAATCCCAATTACTAACGAAATAAATACTGCTACAAACCCAATAAAAAAAGATATTCTTGCTCCAACCAATACTCTACTCAATAAGTCTCGTCCATATTTATCTGTCCCAAATACAAACGTCCTATTAGTTATAAAAGTTTCGGGATTTTCATCTTTAAAAACAGTTAATGCTATTGTTTTTGCTTGACCTTGCAAACCATCGGAAGCATATTCAGTATAGGTTAATTCATTGTCGTTAATTTGATATTTTGAAATAGGGATTTCGGTATCGTTTGTTTTTACACCAAAAAATATTTTATCTAAAACACCTTGTGCTATACTATTTTGAGAAGGTATTGTTAACATTTGCACTTTAAAACCAGGTTTTTGAGAATGAATACTCAAGTGCATTTGATTTGCATATTGAGAATTGTCTGGCGAAATTACATATGCGAAAATTGAAATAAGTCCAACTACTACAATAAACCAAAAACTTAAAACGCCCCAAAAGTTTTTCTTAAACTTTTGGAGCGCTAAACTCGTTAATGAGTTATTATTTTTACTCATTTATTATTCTTTAATTGTAGAAGCTACCTTTTTTATACTATAAGACATTTTTAAGTCACTAAGCACATTTAAAGCTTCTTCTACATAAACATCTTTACTCAAATTAGTATGCCAACGTTCTCTTCTAGACTTTAAAATTGTGTCATTTTCCATTAATTTCAATTCATATGGCAAAGAGTTAAACGTTAAATTAGTTTTATAATCAGAAATCTTATCAAAACGTTTTGCTTCTTCTTCGTTAAGCTCTAATTTCTTTTTATAATCATTATAGTTTAATGAATATAAGTTTTCATCTCTAATCTTCTTAATCCATCTAGCGTTTTCATCAATAAGTTTTAATTGATCACTATTCGCCATTCGCTCTTTACTTTTACTAATAGTAGTATCATAATCAAAATAACTATCCCAAAGCGTATATTTTGCCGAATCTATTTGATCCCAAGGTAATGGATTGTCTTGATTTTTTTCACCTATATCAATATAACTGTATCTATCTGGAACTACAACATCACTTTTAACTCCTTCTAATTGCACAGAACCTCCATTAATTCTATAATACTTTTGTATAGTGTACTTTAATGCTCCTAAATCTCCATTAGTATTATTTCTCACAAATCGATTAAGGTCAATAAACGTTTGAACTGTTCCTTTACCAAAAGTTTGTTTACTTCCAATTACTATTCCTCTTTTATAATCTTGCATTGCAGCTGCTAAAATCTCTGAAGCTGATGCTGAAAACTCATCAACTAACACTACTAATGGTCCATCCCAAACTATAGATCTATCTCTATCTCTATATACTGATGCTGGTTCTCCAGTAGTACGAACCTGTACAATTGGTCCTTCTTTAATAAACAAACCAGCCATATCTACTACAGTTTTAAGAAAACCTCCTCCGTTTCCTCTTAAGTCCAAAACTAAACCTTCCATTCCTTCAGCCTTTAAACGCTCAATTTCCTTTTTTATATCACTGGCTGCATTACGCTTATTATAATCTTCTGCATCAGCATAAAAACCTGGTAAATTAATCACTCCAAATGTTTTGTCATTTTTCTTTACAACAGACGATTTAGCATATGTTTCTTCTAATTCAATAACATCTCTTGGTATTGATAAATCTTCAATAGTACCATCTACTTTTTTTAGCGTAAGAATTACATTAGTTCCTTTTGGACCCTTAATATACTTTACAGCATCATCTGTACGCATTCCCACAACGCTTACTGCTTCTTCTTCATCTTCTTGTCTTACTTTTAAGATAATGTCACCAGCTTCTAATTTATTTTGTCTCCATGCAGAACCTCCAGAAATAAGCTCAATGATTGTTATATTTTGTCCTTTCTTTTGAAGTCTTGCTCCAATACCTTCGTACTTTCCAGACATTTGTACATCAAAATCTTCTTTCGCTTTTGGAGCAAAATAATAAGTATGAGGATCAAACTCTCTAGCAATAGTATTGATGTAAACAGATACTAATTCTTGTCGTTCTCTATCTTGAATAAAATCGTATAAATCATCCATTAATTTTAAAGTCATTTCTCTTGCCTCAACTTCTATTTCAGCATCAGACTTCACTACATAATCCTTATTATCTTTTATTTCTCTTTCTTGCTCAGAAATTAAATCATGGTAATTAGCTATCGCAGAAAACTTAAGTTGTTTTCTCCAACGCTCTTTCATTTCCTTTTTACTCTTCACATACCCTTTATTTTCGTAGTCAGCATCATAATCCTCCTCTTTCGAAAAATCAAAAGGTGTTTCTAATATGTCTTTGTAAATAGCTTTAGCTTCATCAATTCTAACTAAAAGCTTATCATAAGTTAGGTTGAAAAAAGCCAAATCATACTCTAATACTTGATTGTCTATCTCATTTTTATATGCTTCAAACACTTCTATATCTGATTCATAAAAATACCTTTTATAAGGGTCAATTTGTGTCATATAGTCGTTAAACACATTCGAAGAAAAATCATCATTAATATCTTTAGGATCAAAATGCCCTTCTTCCAAAACATAAGACACTAACTGCACTAATAACTTGTCTTTGTCAGAATCTTCAAAAGATTTAGCTGTAAAACTACATGAAGCAAATGCTAATAATAGAATTAGCATTAATATGTTATAATTCCTTTTCATTTATATCTATTCTTTTTCTTTATTAAAATTTCATCTAAATTAAAGAAAAAATTATGCCAATATTAATGTTAGGCTACTAATTTTTTGTTAAACGCTTTAAAATACATATTTCAAGGTGAATTTACTTACTTTTGCATTTGAAAAGTCATGAATCTAAAAATGAAGAAAAAACCTTTAATATTAGTCACTAACGACGATGGCATTACTGCTCCAGGTATTAGAACGCTTATAAAAGTAATGAATTCTATTGGCGATGTTGTTGTTGTAGCGCCAGATAGCCCTCAAAGCGGAATGGGACATGCAATTACAGTTAATGACACATTATACGTTAGGAAGGAAACCATCGACAATGGACCTCAAGCAGAATATAGCACTTCAGGAACACCTGCTGACTGTGTAAAACTTGCTAGACATGAAATTTTAGATCGCGTTCCAGATTTATGTGTTTCTGGAATAAATCATGGATCTAACTCATCTATAAATGTAATTTATTCTGGTACGATGAGTGCAGCTATTGAAGCTGGTATTGAAGGGATTCCTGCTATTGGATTTTCTTTATGCGATTATAGCTGGCAAGCTAACTTTAAACCTTTTGAAACCTACATAAAAACTATCACTGAAAATGTTTTAAACAATGGACTCCCAAAGGGCATTGTATTGAATGTTAACTTCCCTAAAGTTGAAAATTCGGATGTAAAAGGTATTAAAGTATGTAGGCAAGCAAAAGCTAATTGGGTGGAGGAATTTGACAAACGACAAAATCCACATGGAAAAGATTATTACTGGCTTACTGGAAAATTTGTAAATTTAGATAGTGGTGAAGACACTGATGAATGGGCTTTAGAACAAGGATATATTTCGGTAGTTCCTGTTCAATTTGATTTAACAGCTCACCAAATTATAAAAGAATTAAACTCTTGGTCATTTAATGAATAGAAAAGAATTATTAATAGGAATTATTGTTGGTGTAATAGCTAACGCTATTGGAGTAGTTATAGCTGCTACTATATTAGGTCAACTATCTGGACGTTCTGATGGGTTTATGACAGTTATAGAAGCAGCACAATCTGAAAATTTCATTGGAAAACTAGTTAGTTTAGGTGCAATTTTAAACCTAATTTGTTTCTTTTACTTTTTAAGAAAAAAGAAAGATCATAGAGCTGGTGGAGTTTTACTTGCAACAGTTTTAATAGCTGTTTTTACCTTAATTATTAGATTATAATATGAAGTACTATATAATTGCAGGAGAAGCCTCTGGCGATTTACATGGCTCAAATTTAATGAAAGCATTACTTGAGAAAGATGCAAATGCTGAGTTTAGATTTTGGGGAGGAGATCTTATGCAAAATGTTGGAGGTACTTTAGTAAAACATTATCGTGATTTAGCCTTTATGGGGTTTATTGAGGTAGTTATGAATTTAAGAACTATCACTAAAAATCTTTCTTTTTGCAAACAAGATATTGAAGCATATAATCCAGACTGTATCATATTTATAGATTATCCAGGTTTTAACTTAAGGATTGCTAAATGGGCTAAACCTAAAGGCTACAAAACACATTATTACATTTCGCCTCAAATTTGGGCATGGAAAGAAAACAGAATTCATGATATTAAGCGAGATGTAGATAGTATGTATGTTATACTACCTTTTGAAAAGGATTTTTATCAAAATAAACACAATTTTCCTGTAAACTTTGTTGGACATCCTTTAATAGATGCTATAGCAGATAGAAAGCAAATTGATGAAGATACTTTTAGACAAGAATACAATTTAAATGAAAAACCAATAATTGCCTTGTTACCTGGAAGTAGAAAACAAGAGATAAAAAAAATGCTTTCTATAATGCTTTCAATTATTGATGATTTCCCAGATTATCAATTCGTAATTGCAGGTGCACCAAGTCAAGACTATAGTTTTTACAAGCAGTTTATCACCAACCCAAATGTAAACTTTGTTAGCAATATTACATATGACTTATTAAGTGTTTCAACCGCTGCTTTGGTAACTTCTGGAACTGCAACTTTAGAAACAGCTCTTTTTAAAGTCCCAGAAGTAGTTTGTTACAAGGGAAGTTGGTTATCATACCAAATTGGTAAACGTTTAGTAAAACATATTAAATACATATCGTTGGTTAATTTAATAATGGACGAAGAAGTAGTGACAGAATTAATTCAAAATGACTTTAACTCTAAAAGGCTAAAAATTGAATTAAACAAAATCTTAAATGATTATGAGCGTACAAAATTCTTTATTAGCTATTACGAATTGGAACAAAAACTTGGAGGAAAAGGAGCAAGTAACAATGTTGCTAACCTAATACTTAAAGCCCTAAATTAGCCCTAAATTTTATGCGTAACATAATTTATGTACTCATTATTCTTATAAGCTTCTCTTCGTGTAAATCTACAAAAAGAGCTAAAGTCACAACCAAAAAAGAGCGTGTAAAAAATTCGAAAACAAACGAAAGTAAAATTCCTCCTGTTTCTACCAAAATTGTAAAAAACGCACAATATTATAGTGGCACTCGATATAAGTATGGAGGTAACAGCAAAAAAGGAATGGATTGTTCTGGCTTAGTTTATGTTTCTTTTCAAAAAGAAAACATTAGTACTCCAAGAACCACTAAAGAACTATCTAAAACTGGTACTTGGATTGATTTAAAAAAAGTAAAAAAAGGTGATTTACTCTTTTTTGCCACTAAAAAGAATAGCAGAAAAATCAACCACGTAGGTATCGTAACATCTACTAAAAATGGAGTTAAGTTTATACATGCCAGCACAAGCAGAGGTGTCATAACATCCTCACTAACTGAACGTTATTGGTATTTCGCTTTTGTACAAGCAAGAAGATTATTGTAAGATTTTAATTATCTTACATATGTGAAATTGCTCAACTTCTCAATAATTAAACTTACAATTGCACTTATTATTGGTGTATTAATTGGTTATTACTATTCCTTCAGTATAAATATATCACTAAGCTTAACACTGCTATTTTCAGTTAGCTTTATAGGATTACATTTTTATAGTATTAATAAGCTAAAACGATTTCCTTTATTAGATATATTAGTAATTTCGACTATAGTTTGCATTGGAATATTAAATACTACATTACATAAACAATCAAATTTTAATAATCATTATAGTTATTTAGACATTTCTACCAATGAATCAAACTACACAATAGATTTCAGGGTTAGAGAAGTATTAAAACCTGGTAATTATTACAATAAATACGTCATTAATATTTTAAAAGTAAATGACTCTATTGTAACAGGAAAAACACTTTTAAATGTAAAAAAAGACAGTACAATTCCTTCTCTAAAAGTTGATAACATTTACTATACTAAAACACAATTTAAATCACTAATTCATCCTTTAAATCCTCATCAATTTGATTATAAGGAATATTTAAGAAAACAACATATCTACCATCAATTATTTGTTTCTAATAACGAACTCTTATTACAAAACACAGACAAGCACACCATTTTTGGCTATGCTGCTGCTTTAAGAGAAAATATTAACTCAAAACTAAAAGCATATAACTTTAAAGAAAGTGAACTAGCTATTATTAATGCTTTACTTTTAGGACAAAGACAAGATATTTCTAAAGAAATATATAATAGCTACACCAAAGCTGGAGCCATACATATTTTAGCTGTTTCTGGGCTACATGTTGGTATTATTCTCTTTTTATTAAACTATCTATTAAAACCTATTGAATATTTTAAAAAAGGATATCTAATAAAGTTAATACTAACATTAATTTTCATGTGGTCTTACGCTGTTATTGCTGGACTGTCTGCTTCAGTAGTAAGAGCAGTAACCATGTTTAGTGTTTTTGCTTTTGCTATGCACTTAAAAAGAAAAACTAATGTTTATAATACCTTAGCTATTTCAATTTTTATACTTCTACTCTTTAAACCAAATTTTCTATTTGATGTAGGATTTCAACTTAGTTATCTCGCTGTATTGGCTATTATTATAATACAACCAATGCTTTACAACCTTTACAAGCCTAAATTTAAGGTTATTGATTTCTTTTGGAAAATATTTACTGTAACCATAGCGGCACAATTTGGCATTATTCCTATAAGCTTATATTATTTCCATCAATTCCCTGGGCTGTTTGTAATTTCTAATCTTGTCATTATACCTTGTTTAAGCATTATTTTAGGTGCTGGTATTTTGCTTATTGTTTTATCCTTAATAAACGCATTACCAACACTATTTGCAGAAGCATATGGCTTTATTATTTCTACCATGAATAACTTTGTAAGTTGGATATCTGAACAAGAAACGTATTTATTTCAAAACATTTCTTTTAGTTTAACACAAGTAATTCTTAGTTATATTGTAATAATATCCGGAATAGCCTGCATTAAAACTAAAACCTATAAAAGCACACTTATTTTCTTTATTAGCATAATTATATTTCAAGGTTATTTTATGTCTTTAAAATTTAAAACAGATAATAGTTTTGTTGTATTTCATAAAAGCAGATATACAATTATTGGACAAAAACTAAACAACAAACTAATTATTAATCATAACATCGAAAAAATTGAAAATGAAAAGCTATTGACAAACTATAAAATAGGAGAACACATTGACACTATTAATTACAACACAATTAAAAACCTGTATACTATTAATAATATTAAAATACTTGTAATAGATAGTTTGGGTATTTATAATATTAAATCTATTAAGCCAAACATCATTTTATTACGTGACTCACCAAAACTAAATCTAAATCGAGTAATTGACTCTTTACAACCAGAATTAATAATTAGTGATGGTAGTAATTACAAAAGCTATCAGGAACGTTGGAAAGAAACTTGTAGAATAAAAAAACTCCCTTTTCACCAAACGAGCAAAAAGGGAGCCTTCGTAATTAGCTATTAAAATACTTTATTGTTGAAATTCTGGTTTAAAAGCTTTGTAATAATTATTAAACGCCTCTTGTGTTTTCATGTCTTTATGATCGTCGTTCTTAAATAACTTTAAATACAATTCTAAGTCTTGCGGTTTTTTATAACCTCTTACTGGTGTTAAAAACTCAGCATTTTCATCTAAAAAGACTATTGTAGGATACGCTTGTACCTTAAAATAACTTGCTAATTGATGCGGACTATTTCTGCGATTAGCTAATGCTGGATTATAATTTGGATTTGTAAACAAACGTCCTTTATAATTCACCTCATCGTTACCTTGCGCATTAAACTTAACTGCATAATAATGCTTGTTTACATACTTAACAACATCTTTATTTTGAAACGTATTTTTATCTAACATTTTACATGGACCACACCAAACTGTGTACATATCTACCATGATTTTTCTTGGTTCTTTTTTTTGCAATTCTAAGGCTTCTTCAAAAGTAACCCAGTTTATCTTTTGAGCAGATGTAATATTAACTGCTAAAAAGAATAGTAATAGTAATCCTATATTTTTCATATCAATTATTTTCCTGTATTAATCGTAATAATATACAATTCATAACAAATAGTATTCCTAAAATATAAAAAACGCTCCATAAATGGAGCGTTTTACGTTTATTTTAACGATTTATTCGATTATCTAACACCATGCATTAGTTTCTTTAACAATGGGTGAAGTGCAAATGCAACTAACCCTAAAACAACTGGCACTATAGTGAATATTAAAAAGAAATAAGATAAGCCACTCTCATTCGTAATCTTCTCAATATCTCCTCCAACATAATGAGCCATTTTATTTCCAATAGCAATAGCTAAATAATATACTCCAAACATAAAGGCAACCATACGTGCTGGTACAAGTTTACTTAAATAAGACAATCCCATTGGTGACAAACAAAGTTCACCTAAAGTATGGAATAAATAAGCTAACACTAACCATATCATACTTAATTTAGCTGTTTCAGCTCCTAATGGTACATTTCTAGTTGCAAAGGCTAAAAATCCAAAACCAATAGCCATAATAATTAAACCTAAACCATATTTAACAGAAGCTGGTGGATTGTATTTACTATCCCACCATTTAGTAAATAATGGCGCAAACATGATTATAAATAAAGAGTTTAAAATTGCAAACCAAGTAATTGGTACTTCAGCACTAGAATCACTAAATTCTATATATAATTTATAGATAACAATTGCCCAAACAATTAAGAAACTAACACCTAGCACAATATTTGACATGCTTATTCTACTAAATGTTTTTCTGAATAATGACAATAGCACGTAAGAAATAATACCTAACGGAATTACTGTCACTAATAAATCTATTATTTTAAATGTAAAAGCTGCATTACCCTCTAAAACTCTATCGGTAAAATCTCTAGTGTATAATGGTAACGATCCAGCAGCTTGTTCAAAGGCAGCCCAAAAGAAAATTGTAAAAATACAGAAGATTGTAAATGCAATCATTCTATCTCTTACAATTCGTTCGTATCTTGGAATTCTAACAACCAGGATAATAATAAATAATAAAGCTGCTAAAAGTGCAAAAAACAAAGAGTCTGTCATACCTGCAACTGTAAAGTTTAAAGTATTAATATTCCCTATTTTACTTAATGGATCATTTATAATAAAAATTAATGCTGATATTATAAACGCTCCAATTAACACATAATCTAAAGTTAAAAACTTATTTAGCTTTGTTTCAACATTAGCTTTAGTAGTTTCAACTTGGTCTACTAAAGTGTCAATTAAATCTTCTTGTTCATTATTTGGTTTAGAACCTATATTACCAAACAACGGTTGTGCTAAATAAAACTGAATCATACCAAGTAACATAAAGATACCTGCAAGACCGAATCCCCAAGACCATCCAATTTTTTCTCCAACCCATCCACATAACATGATTCCAATAAATGCACCAGCATTTACTCCCATGTAAAAGATGTTATATGCGCCATCTTTTTTATCGTCTTTTCCCTCATACATTTTAGAAATGATTGAAGTCATATTAGGCTTAAAAAAACCATTACCAACAATAAGTAACGCAATACCAATATATAAAAATGTTGGAGTTTCAACTGCCATAGCTGCGTGACCTAAGGTCATTAATAAAGCACCAATAACGACAGCCATTCTATAACCTATTTTATTATCTGCTAACCAACCACCAACAATAGGCGTTAGGTAAACAAACATTGCATAAGTACCAAGTAAAGATAATGCTGCCGACTTATCCCAACCCCATCCAGGGTTATCTCCAGCAATAGCACCAGTTAAAAATATTACTAAAATTGCACGCATTCCATAATATGAAAAACGCTCCCACATTTCAGTGAAAAACAGTACAAACAATCCAGCTGGATGCCCTAGTACTTTGTCTTTAAACATGTTTTCTACATCTGTATTCATCAGTATCTTTTTTATTGGTTATCAGCTAATTCAAATCCTTCAGCTTCCTCGTAGTTCATCTCTCTTTCGTCATCTTCAACACCATGAGTTAAAACCTCTAATTTCTTTCTAAATAGCATTACTAACAATCCAAATACAACACAAAATACTGCGATTCCTGTAAATACTGTAAACTCACCTAATTCAGATGCTGATTCACCTAATAAACCTGCTAGTTTATTTCCAAAACCTGTCATTGCAAAGTAAACTCCCATCATTAATGAAGCGTACTTTAATGGCGCTAATTTTGTAATATAAGATAACGCTACAGGTGAAATACAAAGCTCTCCAATAGTGTGGAATAAATAAGCTAGTACCAACCAATACATAGCAGAAGATCCAGTACTTTCAAATTCTGCTGAAGCAGCAGACATAAAGAAGAATCCAGTACCCATAATTATAAGCCCTAAAATCATTTTAAATAATGAAGTCGATAATTTTCCTTTTAACTTTCTACTTGCCCAATAAGCAGCTACTCCTGTTCCTAAGAAAATAATAAACATTGCATTAAGTGATTGGAACCAAGATGCTGGCACTTCCCAACCCATTAACATTCTGTTGGTGTTATCCATTGCATAAATATTCATCAATCCACCAGCTTGCTCAAAAGCTCCCCAGAAAACAATTACTAATAAAAATGAAATAAAAAGTACAACTATTCTATCCTTTTCTATTTTAGTTAATGGTTTATTCATTGCTTCTTTCTCAGCCTGATTTTCTGAAGCTCCTAAGAAATTACCAACATGCTTTAAGTGTTTTTGCCCAACAACATACTGAATTAAACCTGCAGCCATACCAATACCTGCTAAACCAAATCCATAATGCCATCCATAAACTTCACCTACGTATCCAACTATTAAACTTGATAAAAATGCACCTACATTAATACCAATATAAAAGATTGTAAATCCTTTATCTCTTCTAATATCTCCTTGCTTATACAAACCTCCAACCATAGTTGAAATATTAGGCTTTAACATACCAACTCCAGCAATAATTAAACCTAAACCAGAATAAAATGCCCACATCTCTTCTATAGCCAAAATACTATGTCCAGCAACTAATAGGATTCCTCCATATAGTACAGACTTCTTTTGTCCTAAAAATTTATCTGCTATCCAACCACCTGGAATCGACATTACATATACTAACATTGTATATGTTCCATATAATGATAATGCATCACCATTAGTCCATCCTAATCCTGCATTTTCACCAGTTGTTGTTGCAACTAAGTAAAGTACTAAAATTGCACGCATTCCATAATAAGAGAAACGTTCCCACATTTCTGTAAAGAACAACACGTACAATCCAACTGGATGTCCAAATAGTTCTTTTTGCTTTATTTCAGCTGTATTTGCCATAAGTCAATAATGTTTTATTTATTATTTATAGTTAGTTTATTGTTTGTATACAATTGATTAATAGCACTTTCATAAAAAAAGGAAAGGCTAAAGCTATTTCCTAGTTTTAATATGCGAAGAAAAAAGTGGCTTATTTTAAAATAAGTGCTATTCATTGTTGTTGCAATGTAAAAAAACACATTGATTATAGCAACCCTTTTTGCTTTTTAGCTCATAATTATAGATTAAAAACCTTAGATTTTAACATTTACCTTTATCTAATAACAAATAAAAAACTAGAATAGTATCTTTGCCTTTCGAATAACATTATATTCTATGAGTAAAGTAATATCTGGATTTTCTAGACTTGATAAATCACAAAAAATTAATTGGCTTGCCGAACATTATTTTAATGATTCTGATATAGCAAAATCAATTTTAAAACAATATTGGAATGAAGATGAAAAATTACAAAAGCTTCATGACGAGTTTATCGAAAACACTATCACTAATTATTACTTACCCCTTGGTATTGCACCAAACTTTTTAATCAATAATTCTGTTTATACCATACCTATGGCAATCGAAGAAAGTTCGGTTGTTGCTGCTGCTAGTAAAGCCGCTAAATTTTGGTATGATAGAGGAGGGTTTAAAACCAAAGTTATTTCTACTACCAAAATAGGACAAGTGCATTTTATGTACCATGGAAATCATGATCATTTAGTTAGCTTTTTTAAATCTGTAAAACCTCTATTACTCAAAGACGCTAAACCTTTAACTAAAAACATGGAAAAGCGTGGTGGTGGTATTTTAGATATTGAATTAAGGGATAAAACAAATGAAATTAATGGTTATTACCAATTACACGCAACTTTTGAAACCAAAGATGCTATGGGAGCCAATTTTATTAATTCTTGTTTAGAACAGTTTGCAAATACTTTTAATACTGAAGCTCAAAAATTTGATGATTTTTCTGAAACTGAAAAAGACATTCAAATAGTAATGAGTATTCTTTCTAACTATGTTCCAGAATGCTTAGTAAGAGCTGAAGTAAGCTGTAATGTTGAAGACTTAACCGAAAACGAAAACATCTCTCCTACTGAATTTGCTAATAAATTTATTCAAGCAGTTAATATTGCAGAAGTAGAACCATATAGAGCAGTAACTCACAATAAAGGCATTATGAATGGTATTGATGCTGTTGTATTAGCTACGGGAAATGACTTTCGTGCTGTTGAAGCTGGAGTTCACGCTTATGCGGCAAGAAATGGAAAGTACTCAAGCTTAACACATGCTAGTGTTGAAAATGGTGTTTTTAAATTTTGGATTGAAATTCCTTTAGCACTAGGAACTGTTGGTGGCTTAACGAGTTTACATCCTTTAGTAAAATTAGCATTAGAGATGTTAAATAAACCTAGTGCAGAAGAGCTAATGCAAATAGTTGCTGTTGCTGGATTAGCACAAAATTTTGCTGCGTTACGTTCTTTAACTACTACTGGAATACAGCAAGGACATATGAAAATGCACTTAATGAATATTCTTAATCAATTTGAAGCTACAGACTCTGAAAAAAATGCTCTTGTAGAGCATTTTAAAACAAATACTGTAACTCATAGTGCAGTTGTTAAAGCTATTGAAAATTTAAGGCGTTAATGGATACTTTTTACAGTCATGGAAAGCTACTTCTAACAGGAGAATATGTAGTGCTAGATGGTGTAAAAGCTTTGGCAATACCAACAAAATATGGTCAATTTTTAGAAGTAAATCCTATTGATAAAAATATTTTGATTTGGAAAAGTATCGATAATGAAGGTAACATTTGGTTTGAACATGCATTTAACCCAAATGATACTAATTATAACAATCCAATATCACAGCGAATAATTGAAATTATTAGCGCAGTTAAAACATTAAATTCAAAGTTTAATCCTTTTGGTTTTGAAGTCACTACTACACTAGAATTTCCACAAGATTGGGGACTAGGATCGTCATCAACTTTAATAAACAATATAGCTAATTGGGCAAATGTTGATGCTTTTAAGCTATTAGAACTTACTTTTGGAGGTAGTGGTTACGATATTGCTTGTGCGCAAAATAACACTCCAATTATCTATAGCACTAACAATAACACACCAGATGTTCAGCAGGTTATTTTCAACCCTAGTTTTATTGACAACCTTTATTTTATTCATCTTAACAAAAAACAAAACAGTAGAGAAGGCATTGCTCGATACAAACAAAACAGAGATAATAGCTCTCATACTTTTTCTAAGATAAATACCATTACAGAACAAATCTTAAATTGCACTAATTTAGATGAGTTTGAACAATTACTAACCTTACACGAAAACATTATAGCTAACATTATAAAACTTAAACCTGTTAAAGAAACAATGTTTCATGATTATGATGGTGCCATAAAAAGCTTAGGAGCTTGGGGAGGTGACTTTATAATTGCTACTGGAAATAATTTAGATACTGTAGCTAACTATTTTAAATCCAAAGGTTACCATACTATAATCCCGTATAAAGACATGATTATATAAATAAAAAAGGGTATCTAAATTAGATACCCTTTTTTATTTATATTAACTAACTACTAGTAAAAAGTAGCTCTGTTATCTTCAATTTCTGAAGCTTCTTTTAAAGCATTAAATAAAGCTGTATTAACAACAGCAGATTTAGCATTTCCAACTCTATTAGCAGCCGCTTGATAGTTTGGTAATTCATCAGCAGGTGTAATTTTTGTTACCTGTACTACAAATACTCCACTATTACCAACAACTAACTTAGAAGTTTCACCTTCTTTTAATCCGAAAGCTGTTCCGATTACTTTTGGTTCTCTTCCAGCTCCAGATAATGTTGGGTTTTTCATATTTACAGCTAAAGATGTTTTTACAGTTTGCCCTTGAGCAGCAGCTATATCATCTACAGTAGTTGCAGAGATAGCATCCATTATTTGTTTAGCCTTCTTCTCTTTTCTTATTTCAGGTAATGCTGTAACTGAAGCTTTTTCTGGTGTCATTAATCCTTCTTCGTTAATTCCAGTTAATACTGCAACAGCATAACCACCTCCAGGAACATTAAAACTCTTAACTGCTCCAATTTTATCACTTTCAAAAGCCCAACGTACAATTCCTCTTTGGCTTCCTAATCTTGGAATACTCTCATCAAGCACTTTAATATTACTTACAGTTTCAACCTCTAAACCTTGTTCTTTAGCAATTTCTTCAAAGTCATTACCAACAACCGCAATTTCGAACTTAGATTTCTTATTAAACACATCGTCAATAGTTTTCTCTGAAGCTTCAATAGCGTGTGCTAACGTAGCAACTTTAACAGCTTTTTGCTTGTTTCCTTGACTTAAAATTTCGATAACATGATATCCAAAAGATGTTTTTACAACTTCTAAATC
Source organism: Pontimicrobium sp. IMCC45349 (assembly GCF_047219225.1). Taxonomy (GTDB): domain Bacteria; phylum Bacteroidota; class Bacteroidia; order Flavobacteriales; family Flavobacteriaceae; genus IMCC45349. The sequence goes on from NZ_CP178208.1 coordinate 719,911, forward strand.
TCCAGTATTATTTTCGAAAGAAAACGCTTTGAATTCTGGAGCATAACCATCTGTATAAGCAAACTCAATTTCTCCATCTTTTTCATTACTTACTTTATCTGATGATAACTCAAGTAAACTTTTAAATTTAGAACGGTTTCCTTTTAATACATTATAAATACTATCTGCAGTAGCTTTTGCTTGTGCATCTGTTCTAGTTTCTGTAGCAGCTACTCTAGTTGCTCCAACAAATGGAATTAATATGTGTCTAACTTTTGCTGAATCAGGAATTTGCTTTACATCAACCATTTTAGTTAACTTGTAATACGCTCCATCTTTATATGGTCCATATACACTACCTTTTTCTAAATTGTAAATACTATCTGCAGCAACAGATGGTAAAGCAGATTTAGCTACAAAAGCATCATAATACTTTATAGCAGAATTAGCATTAACATAAGTTTGGTGGTCAGTAACATTTTTAAATCCAACTATGTTATCATTAGCTTTTGTAGTTTCATTAAACTCAACTTTATCATCAACTAATGCTAATAATCCTTTTTTGATTTCTTCTTCATCTTCTTGAGATGCTTCTTCTTTAAACTGCACAAAGAAAATATCTCTTGAAGCTTCAACTTGATACTTCTCTTTATGATTGTTAATATAATTAGAAATCTCAGACTTGCTTACAGAAATAGTACTATCTGCAATTGTTGTAAAAGGTATTTGTACAAATTTTAAGTCAACTTTATCGTTTTCTAATTTATAATCTAACTCTCCTTCAGTTAATGTACCAACGATACCACCTTTTACTAGGTTAAAATATGTTTGTTGCACACCACCTTCAGCAATGTTTTTTTCAAAATTATTCCATGCTTCATAGTTTATTGGAGAACCATTTAACATTGTAGTTTCTGGAGAAATTGCTTTTAAATTTGCAATAAACTCATTTAACTTATCTTCATCAAATACACCTGCTTCGTTTTTAAATTCTTCAAAAGTAGATAGGCTTTGTTTGATTAAGTCTCTCATTTGATCTTTCTCTACAGATAAACCTAAAGCTTCAAACTGACCTTGCATAACAGCATTTCTTACTTCTGTATCCCAAACTCTATTCATAGCTTGTGTACTTGATAAAGAGTTTCCGTACTGTCTTTGTGCATTTTCAACTTTATTCATAAAATCATCACGCTGAATATCTACACCATTAATTGTAGCTATAACGTTTTGAGATTTCCCTGAGAAACCTGAACCACTTTTGAATAAATCAGCTAAGACAAACGAGAATAATGCCATCGCAATTACTAATATTAAGAATAATGAACGTTGTCTAATTTTATTTAAAATTGCCATTTGATGTTTAATTTTTTAAGAAATATAGTGCGCGAAAATACCAATTTCTATTAAATAATAAAAGTAGAACAACGTATTAATTGCCTTATTATAGGAATTTTATTCCTCTGGTAGTATTTCAAGCGAAACACTATCTATTTTAGTGTTAGAAACTTCGGTAATTGTAAATAAGAAATTCTCTATTCTAACTTTTTCGTTTTTCTCAGGAATTTCTTCTGTACTATTAACTATTAGTCCCCCTAAAGTTTCATAATTTTCGTTTTCAGGAAAGTTGAGTTTATAAGCTTCGTTTAAGTAATCAACCTCTAATCTTGCAGAAAAATTAAAATGTGTATCACTAATTTTTTCTTCTAACAACTCAATGGAGTCATGTTCATCTTCAATTTCACCAAACAGTTCTTCAACAATATCTTCTACAGTCATTATACCAGAAGTACCTCCATACTCATCTAAAACAACAGCTAAACTTTTACGTTTTTTAGTAAGAGCATTTAACACATCTTTGGCTAGCATTGTTTCTGGAACAAACTCTACAGGCATTATCATGGACTTGATTGATTTTGGTTTTTTAAACAAATCAAAAGAATGCACATAACCTAAAATATCATCAATGGTGTCTTTATAAACAATGATTTTCGAATATCCAGTAGAAATAAACAACTCACTTAAAGACTTAATTGTATCATAAATTTCAACAGCAATCAACTCGGTTCTAGGCACCATAACCTCTCGTGACTTAACCTCTGAAAACTCTAAAGCATTTTGAAAAATTTGAATTTCGCTATCAACTTCATCATGTTCTTCAACAGACTCCATTTGCTCACTAATATAATTACCTAACTCTACCTTAGAAAAAGCCAATTGTACATCATCTCCTTCGGTTTTAAAAAATGTTTTTAAAACAACATCAGAAATCCAAATCACAAAATCTGAAATTAACCAAAAGAGTATATAAAAAATGTATGCTGGTAAGGCAAAAAATTTAAGTAGTGTATTGGCGTATATTTGAAAAAATACTTTAGGTAAAAACTCTGCAGTAACTAAAATAATAATTGTAGATATTACTGTTTGAGTTAACAAACTTAACTCGTTAAAGAGGTAGTTTATAAAATCATAATTAGTTGGTAATTGTGCCTGAAACCAATCTACCAAAAGATCACCCATGAAAAGACCATATATCACTAATGCTATATTATTTCCAATAAGCATAGTAGCAATAAACTTAGAAGGTCTAGCTGTAAGACGTGTTAATATTTTAGCCAGAAACCCTTCTTGCTTTTTTTCAATCTCTATGTGAATTTTATTAGAAGACACGTAGGCTATCTCCATTCCAGAAAAGAATGCAGAAAACAATAAAGAAACAACAATAATTATGATGCTTAAAGTCATTTTTAAAGCTTGCCTCTATCGTGGAATCTTTTACTATATTTTTTTCTAAAGAAAAACATAAATACTGCAAGCGCAGCAAAAACTAATGACACATATGAACGATTTCTATCGACATTCCAATTAGAAATTGCATCATAAATAAAAAGTACAGCAAAAAATACGTATGCGTACTGTAAGATTTTAATTAACTTCATTTAAATTGTTTTGAGCTGTAATTTATTATACAACTATGACGATACAAAGATAGGAATTATTCGTCTATGTATATTCTTCCTGTAACCTCTAAAACTTGAGCGTTAGTAAAGTTTTTGTTGGAGTCGAAACCATTACCATCAGTTATATACTCTGATGTTCTAAATTTCACTGGTTGATTTGTAAACAACCACTCTGTTTTTTGGTCGTAAAACAATTGCTCTGCAAAAAGCGTATCGTTAGCATGAGTTGTTAGCACGACATTACCTTGAAGGTCTATTAAATCGGTTTCATTATATACTATAGCATAATCTGAAACTACAGTACTTTTATTATTGTCTTTATCATACAGTGTTAAGTTAACACCTTCAGGAAACTCATAAAATGCAAACTCTCTATTAGAATAATCAAACATTTTAGGACTCACCAAAACAGAAGTCAATTTACCAGAATCGGTATACTTTGTATTAATATTTTCTGCTATAGAAGCAGGACCTCCTTTAGAAACACCAATACTTTGCACTTCCTTTAAACTGTTAGTACATGAAAAAAACAAAGTCACAGCAAAAACTGTGACAATGTTTAATAATATATATTTAAATGTTTTGTCCATTATAGTGTAGGTACTTTAACACTAGAACCTATCCAACATCCAATTTTAATAGTTTCACCTGCTCTACCTGACGAGAATATTTCACTCTTTTGTGGTGCTTTTGCATTATAATTTGCGACAGACTTAGCTGCAGATTTTTTTAATGTTGGGTCAACCTTTCCTGCTCTAGCTGCTTCTTGAGCTGCTAACCAGTACACTGCTCTTTTTGAGAAGTTATCTGTACCACAATTATTAGCACTTTTAGCATACATTTGCGCAATTGCTAAGTGACATCTTCCCATTGATGGGTTGTTAGACAAAGCTTTTCTGTAATAGCTTCTTGCTTGTCCATAGCTACCCTTTTTCTTAAAGCTAGTTGCAATTTTATATAAAATCTTAGCTTTCTTGAATTTATCAGACTCTAACTCTACAGCTTGATTGTAATATGTTAAAGCTTCTGAACTTTGTCCAGCTTTATCTTTTAATAATCCAATATAGAATGCAGTTGTTGCATTAGGCTCTAAAGCATTTTTTTGCTCTACTATTTTCACAAATAATGGATCGTCTGTACATTCTTTAGCAAACATTCTGTTCATAGCTCTTTGTAACCAAACACCATCGTTTTTAAATTCTTCAAAATCGTTAGTATAAATAGGGATAAGAATTTCACAATTTGCTCTGTCTCCCATTTTTTTATCTATACTTCCAGAAATTTGATCGTAAGCAGTTAAATAACTATTATAAGATTTTAACTTTTTAGCATCCTTAGAGCTTATCTGTATCTCTTCCTCACCTTCTTTTGGTGTAAATTTATTTTTCTTCTCAGTATAATTCTTAACTTCAGATTCTACTTTTTCAGTAATTTCATCATACTTAGTAAATAATTGCTGAGGCGTTTTTTTACCTTCATCATATAAATCTACCATTAATGAGAAATAAGTATATAAACTTTTAGGGTTAGTAAATGTTTTAGCATCCGCTTTATAAGCAGCATCAAAACAGTTATATAACTCATCTTTAGACTTCCCTAATTCTTTTCTATTATCGTATTGTAACTGACAAGATTTAGCCATGTACTGACCTTTTGGAGTTTTAGATGCAAAATGCTCTCCTCTTTGATCCCAAAGTTTAATTAAATCGTTTACGAAAGCTAATTTATCAGCTCCAGCAGCACCTTTAATTTTATGCTTTAATATTTTTTCTCCATATACATATATAGCATTATTAAACTTAGGATTTCTATTTCTTAATTCCATCCATGGCGTATATGCAGCATCATAATTTTTTGCTTTAGCATATTCCACAAAAATGGAAAGTGTAGCCATATCCTCTTCATTACTTTGAGCACTTACAAAATTAACGCTCACAAACAACATTGCTATTAAAAGTGTAATCTTAGTTTTCATAATTCTTATTTTGTTATTCTAGTAGTTAATTAAATTTTCTCTTTTCGAACCATCTATCATTTAATGATAAACTAAGCTGGAAATTTATGAAATTTTCTTGAACTAAATTAGCTTTTGTAGTACCTCTTTTTCCTACTTCAAAACCAAAGTTAGCATTTGAGAACCATCGTCCAACTGGTAATCCTACACCAAAAGATATGCCAAACTCATTAATGGCTTCATTATTTACTTCTAAACCTGTATTCTCAAAACGCATTCCTGCTCTATACACTACTCTTTTCCAATAGTTGTTAAAAGAAGAATACTGTGGAATATAGAAACCTCCAATCGATATTGTTGATGCATCTTCAAAAGTTGTATTATCAACTTCTACTACACTATTAGAAAACTCACTTGTTTTTAAAGCAGTGTATTCAGCTCCAACGAACCACTTTCTTGGTTGGCCAATTCCTAAACCAAACGCAGTCCTTGAAGGTAAGGTTAAATTTGTTCTATGTAAACCAAGAGCATTTAAATCAACTACAATTTCATTTGCAGCAAATTCTTGACCTGTTGTAAAGTTTGTTACAATAGTAGAAAAAATTCTTTCATTATTTGAAGTTAAATCTGCTGCTGGCGAATATGTAAGTCCAGATGTTAATTGTAGCTTATCAGATATCATTGGTGTATATGTTACTCCAAAATTAAAGTTTAAACCACTTAAATCTGATCTATTTTGCTCTCTACTTTGATATTGTAATAAATTACCTTCATTGTCATATACAAATTCTACAGAAGTATTTTGAATATTTCCAAAATTATAATGAGCATCAACTCCTACACTTAAATCCTTAGTTACCTGATATCCTATTCCAAGGAACACTTTATTAAGCCCTCCTTCACCTCTGTATCTATGTGCTAATAAATCTTCATCATTAAGTGACTGTAATTTATATCCAACCGAAGTATATGGTAATAAACCAAATCCCATTCCAAACTTACCCATTGGAACAGATAGTGCTAAATAATCAAAAGTAGTTGTACTAGCCTTTTCTGAACTTGAATCACCTTTTAAACTAATTTCAGAATGAGATCCTCCTACAGTATATTTAACTGCTCTTCCTTCATTATTAAAACTCTTTAAAGGCATTCCTCCATATGACGCAGGGTTTCTAAAGTTCATATGTATACTATCAGTATAGATACTTAATCCTCCCATACTTCTGTTCTCTACGGTACCTTTAAACTTTAAACTTCCAATACCGTAAAATGAATATGGTGAACTTGTACCTTCTTGAGAGTGAACATTAAATGCTAAAACTGCAAATAAAACTAGACAGAGCTTTTTAATCATTATTTTGAATTAAATTCTAATATAAAATTCAAACCTTCCAAAAGAAAATTTGAGTTCGCAAATATGCTACTTTTTAATCGCTTAGACAAGAAATCTGCATCGCCTCCTGTTAAAATAACTGTTAAATCTTCGTATTTATCACCATATTTTTGCACAATTCCATCTATTTCGTTCAAAACACCATTAATAACACCAGAATGAATAGCATCTTCTGTTGATTTTCCAATAATATTTTTTGGCATCTTTTTTTCTAATAACGGTAAGTTGGCTGTTAAATTATTTAATGCATAATAACGTAATTTAATTCCAGGAGAAATTGCGCCTCCTAAGTAATTGTTTTTTTCTGTTATAAAATCGAACGTAATACAAGTTCCTGCATCTATAATTAAAACATTGTTCTTAGAATATTGATGTACTGAAGCACACACTAAAGCTATTCTATCTACTCCAAGTGTTTTGGGTGTTTTATAAAGATTTCTAAATGGCAATTTCGTTTTTGAGCTAAGCACTGTTAGTTTAGTAACTTTTTCAAGCTCTAAAACATCCTTTTCATCTAATTTTCCAACAGAAGAAATAATAGATTTCTCTATTTCTTGAAACTCTTTTAATATTTTTTTTACGTTGATAATTAAATCTTCAATCTTTACTATTTTCTTACAAAGCAATGTACCTTCTTGAAAAACAGCTAATTTCACATTTGTATTTCCAACATCTATTATTAAATTCATATAAATTTTTAAAGCTGTAAATTTACAAAACGAATTTTTATAAAAATTCCTTTGTGAATATTAAAAATGAGTATATATTTGCAACCGCTTTAGCGAGGTACCTTAGCTCAGTTGGTAGAGCAACGGACTGAAAATCCGTGTGTCCCTGGTTCGATTCCTGGAGGTACCACAAAAAACCCGAACAAATGTTCGGGTTTTTTTTTATTACTAACAATCCAATTCTCTCTTAATTCTACATAACTATATTAAGCAAAAAAGGTATGACAACATAAATTTATGTTATCACACCTTTTAATAAGTTAATCAAAGTCAAGTTATACTGTAGTCTCTAAAGAAGCGACTCCTTTTAACATAACTTCTGTCATCTTTTCTATATTAAAATCATGACTCCAATTCCAATCTAATCTTGCTACTGAATCATCTATTGATTCTGGCCAAGTGATTGCTATATTTTGTCTAAAATCTGGCTTATAAGTAATTTCAAACTCTGGTATATGCTTTTTTATAGAATCTGCTATTTGTTTTGGTGTAAATGACACTGCAGCTAAATTATAAGAAGATTTTATTTTTATATCTTCTTCAGGCACATTCATAATATCCACAGTTGCTTTTACTGCATCATCCATAAACATCATAGGAAGTGCAGTGTTTTCATCTATAAAACTTTCATATTGTTTATTCTTGATAGCTTCATGAAAAATCTCAACGGCATAATCAGTAGTTCCTCCTCCTGGTAATGTTTTCCAGCTTATTATTCCTGGATATCTAATACTCCTTACATCTACACCATAATTCTTGCTATAATACTCACACCATCTTTCTCCAACTTGTTTAGTAATACCATAAACCGTTGTTGGTTCCATTACAGTATGCTGCGGTGTATCAACTTTAGGTGTTGTAGGCCCAAAAACTGCAATACTAGAAGGCCAAAATACTTTGCTTATATATTTTTCCTTAGCTAAGTTTAAAACATGAAATAAAGAAGTCGTATTTAAGTCCCAAGCCAACTCAGGATACTTTTCTCCAGTAGCACTTAACATAGCTGCCATTAAATAAACTGTATCAATATTATGTTTTTCAATACAGTTCTTAATATCACTATAACTCTTAGCATCTAGAATCTCAAAAGGACCTGAGTTTACCAAATTTTCATTTTTAGTATTAATATCAGAAGCGATAACATTATCTACTCCATATAAGCTTCTTAACTTAGATGTTAATTCTGAACCTATTTGACCGCAAGCGCCAATAATTAAAGTTTTAGATGTCTCCATTAAATACAACCATTTAAATCGCAAAAATAACAAGAATAGATATTAAAACTCTTATGATTAATAAAAAAATAACGCTTTGAAATGAACGATATATATTAGATATTTGAAACTCATATTTGCCTCAACGCAATATCCTAAATTAGAACAAGTTATTTTTCACATGAAGACTCCATATTTTATAAACTATTCAATTATTTTATTTTTCACACTATGTTTATATAGTTGTAAAACTGACGGCAAAATAAAAGAAGAAACTCAGCAAACGGAGGAAAGTGATAAAAAAGACAATAAAATAAGCTCAAAAGATATTGATCAATTAGATTATACCGAATATGTTCTAAGTGACTTAGCTCTAGACAAAACTAAAGATTGGGCTAAATTTACTGAACTACAAAACCATATTAATTTTTTAACACAAGGTGACTTATCCTTTTTTAAAGACGATAAAGAAATTCTTATTAGTGTTTTTACTGATTTAAAAAAAGAAATTCCAGAATCTGTTAGTGCACCTGAAATAAACGTAAGATTAAGTGTTATTGAAACTACTGCTATAAAACTTCAAGAAACTTCTAATATTTACAATATTGAAAAGACATTGCTTTTAAATTCAATTAAAGACGTATTAGTTGCAAACTCAAATCTTATTTTACAAATAAACAAGAAGTTTGAACGCGAATCTCAAAACATAGAAAAACCTAACTAACAAACACTTACAAGAACACTTTCACATATAAAAACTTAAAAATTTTCTTAATTTTTTGTTAAGATGTAACAAAATTGAGATTTAAGCTTCTAAATAGTAAGTAAATTGTACAATAATAAATACTAACGCAAAATGAAAACTAACTTAAAAAGAGTTTCTCTTTTAAGTGGCATTGCCTTTTTAGGTCTTGTTGCATGTAAAGAAGAGCCAAAAAATGAAGTTGCAGAAGTAGAAAAAATTCCTGGAATTATTTTAGAAAACATGGATACTTCTGTAAGCCCTAAAGACGACTTTTATAACTATGTAAATGGTAATTGGGCAAAAACGAACACAATTCCTGATGAAGAAACTCGTTGGGGAGGATTTGGTGTTTTACGCAAATCAACTAGACAAGATGTATTAGACATCATTAACACTTCCAAAGAATTAGGTACATACGCAGAAGGTACTGACCAAAAAAAGGCATTATTAATTTTCGAATCAGAATTAGATACTATTGCAAGAAATGAAGCAGGTATTGAACCTCTAAAACCAATATTAGCTAAAATTGCAAGCATTAGTAATTTAGAAGAAATGCAAACAATTGAAGCTACAACAATGGGAGTTGCTACACCATTTGCAGGTTTAGGAGCTGGACCAGATTTAAACAACAGTAGCATGAATACTGCTTGGGTAGGTCCTGGAGGAACAGGATTACAACGTGATTATTATCTAGATCAAGACAGTAAGTCTAAAGAAATTAGAGAAAAATACAAAGCTCACGTTTCAAGAATGCTTCAATTTATTGAATACAGTAAAGAAGATGCTGATGCAGCTGCAGCAAAAATTATAGCTATGGAAACGCAGCTTGTGGAGCCTAGATTAGACAAAGTAGCAGCAAGAGATGCTAGAAACTATAACAATCCAAGATCTATTTCAGAATTGCAAGAAATGTGTCCTGCAATAAACTGGAACAAAATGATTACTGATTTAGGAATTAAAAAACAGCTAGATACAGTTCTTGTTGCACAACCAAAGTACATGACTGCATTAAATGATTTCTTAAAATCTACACCAATAGAAGACATCAAAACATTAATCGATTGGACTACAATTAACAATGCAGCAGGATTCTTAACTACAGAAATTGAAAAAGCTAATTGGGAGTTTTACGCAAAAACTTTAAGCGGTTCTAAAAAGCAACGTGATGCTGAAGAAAGAGCCTTAGGTACAGTTAACAACTCAGTTGGTGAAGCTATTGGAAAATTATATGTTGAAGCAAAGTTCCCACCTGAAGCTAAAGCCAAAGCTGAAAAAATGATTGAGAATGTTGTTAAAGCATTCCAAAACAGAATTCAAAAGTTAGATTGGATGACTGATGAAACTAAAGCTAAAGCTATAGAAAAATTAGATAAATTCACGATAAAAATTGCTTACCCAGATGAATGGACAGACTATTCAGACTTAATGGTAAAAGAAGGTAATACATATGCCGAAAACATGATGGCAATAGGCCATTGGGCGATACAAGATAATTTATCTGACATTAACGAACCAATCGACAAAAAAGAATGGGGAATGCCACCTCAAATGGTAAATGCTTACTACCATCCAATAAATAATGAGATTGTATTTCCAGCAGCAATTTTACAACCTCCTTTCTACAATTACACAGCAGACGACGCTGTAAATTATGGAGGAATTGGAGCTGTTATTGGACATGAAATATCTCATGCTTTTGACGACTCAGGATCACGTTTTGATGCCGATGGGAATTTAAAAAATTGGTGGACAGACAAAGACTTAGAAGAATTTACAAAACGTGGAAATGCTTTAGCTGAGCAATATAGTCAAATTGAAGTTTTAGATAGCGTATTTATCAATGGAAAGTTTACTCTAGGTGAAAACATAGGTGATTTAGGTGGTGTCCTTGGAGCTTATGATGGTTTACAATTACATTTTGAAGAAAATGGTAGACCAGATGATATTGATGGGTTTACTGCTGAGCAACGTTTCTTTATGTCTTGGGCAACTGTATGGAGAACTTTAACAAGAGATGATGCTTTAAGAACATTAATTAAAACAGACACTCACTCTCCAGGAATTCAAAGAGCTACACAACCACTTAAAAATATAGATGCTTTTTATGAAGCTTTTGATATTAAAGAAGGTGATGGTATGTGGTTAGCTCCTGAAAAAAGAGTTAGAATTTGGTAAAACATACCTACATAAAAAAAGCAGCTCATTGAGCTGCTTTTTTATTTTATAAACTCTACTCTACTAAAAACTATTCTTTTTTAGTTTCATTTAGCTTTGATGTTAACGCCTCTTTACTAATTAAAGCTAAATTAAAATTTGGAGCCATAGCAATGGCTTCGTCAAATAAAATAATTGCTGCTTCAATATTTGATTGTGGGTTTTCTCTAAACAATGCCAAACCTTTTAAATATAAAAAACCTGCCTTTATTGGCACTTGATAAGGCACTTGAGCCTCATAATATGTTCTCCCTATATCTGATGGTGAATTTGCTAAACCATAAGTAATATTAAGGCTTGCTCCAGCTAAGTCATTAGCCTGAATCTTTAAATCAGCCAACTCATAAGCTGTCATTACAGTTCTTTTACGCTTGTATAATATTTCGTATTGCTGAATAGCTCTCTCTACTTCATTTAATGCTTTTAACGATACAGCCTTTACCTCTAAAGCTAAATCACTATCGTTCTCATTAACATCAATACCAATAACATTCAATGCTTGAACATGCTTACCTTCGTTCATATAATAAGCAGACAAAGTATCTTTCCTAGCTTGATTTGGTTGTAAAATATTTAAATGTGTTAAAGCATTTATTACTCCTTGTACATCACCTTGAGATTTCATTTGATTGTAATACGCCTCGTAATGCTTTAATAACTCACTATTGCTTTGTGCAGTCACTTGAAAAGCACATAATAACATTAATATTCCTATTATTTTTTTCATCATAATTATTTTAAGGTTTCAAATCTAAACAATTATGCGAAACAATAGTAATGCCAATTATGTATTTTACTCTATTTTAATAGTTTTAGTAATAATTACAGCATCATTTAATATAAATGGTTTAGGAATCATATTCTTTGATCTTTCTGGTACTGAAAAAAGTGGATTATCCAATAAATCATTAGACGCTTCATAAACAACTAACTCTGTACTTTGATCCTTAGGCACCGTAAATTGCATTTCTAAAGGTTCATTATCTACCATAAAATATGTAAACAGTCGACCACTTCGCCTGTTTTCAAAAGCATAACTTTCCAAATTTTTCTTATACGCTGCCACACCATTAATTTTAAAGTCTTTAAACTTATATTGCTCTTGTGAGAAAAGCTCTATCCTATTAATTGATCTTTGAGGTTTTATATAAACAGACAAATGTCTTAAATCATTAATTATTGTATCCTTATAAATTTCAATTTTAGGTTCCTTTAGATTCTTCACGCTTGTTGCTTTAGAAAACGTAAAACCAGAACCATATTTGCTAGCAATAACATTTCCTTTTAAGGAAGCTGCATTTTTAGCATCCTCTCCTAAATAGTTTTTTGTCCAACTATCTAACACCTTATCATACGTAGCCCAACTTGCAGAATTATCATCTGCATTTAACACATAGGCTAAACTATTTGGTTTTTGTCTTTCTTCAGTGAATGAAGATTTAAAATGGGCAGAAATTAAAAAGAAGATTGAAATGCATAATACAATATAAGACCAACGTCTTTTATGTTTAAAAAAGCCAAAAACAGGCAACAACAAAACAAATATTAAAGCTGTTAGAATACAACTTCCAAATAATATTCCTAAACCTAAACCTACTGGAAACATTTTTATAAATGGACTCATAATAGTTAACAATGGAAATGCTAAAATTGCCATTAAAGCTAAATTAGGCTTACGTTGTTTTATAAGTACAAATAAACTCGCTAATGCAAAATACACTGGAATAATAAAAAAGCTTGCTCCTTCTAATTTTAAAGCCACAATTACACACACCAATAACCAAATAAATATTGGAGCAACTAATATACTAGCAACATTTCCTGGTTTATAAAACCTACTATAAATCCATAAACAAATTGCAACAGTCATAATTGCAAAAGCCCAAATATAAGTATGTCCATTATATGTAAAACCATGAAGCATTTCACCATATTCAGGATACATCCATTTTATAGCTTTCCATAAAGCAAAACCAACTCCTCCTGACACAATAATTGACAATAATGCAGGTATTATTCCCTTTACTACATCTTCCCTAATTAGTCTTTTAGATTTAAAACCATAAATAACTAAGCCAATAAATAATACAAATGCAATAATTAACATTGGCCAAATCCAAGCAAACGGATAAATTACTGTATGAAATAATGGTACATTAAAATATATATAATCCTCGTTACTCTTTACATTGGATAAGTCAGCCTTAGCATAATAATCAAGCAAAGGCATTAAATAACTACCTTGATGCTCTAAAGTATTTCTATCTAAACGTTCGTATGTATCATTAGCAGTATGATAATCAAAATGATCATCAATAAAAGCAAAATTAAATCCATCTATATCTCCATCTTCTCTAAAGCGTGTTAAATCTGTATCATTAGGTAACATTTTATAGATACTATATGCCAATGAATTAGCAACAGGAAACTTAGGATTTGCTTCTACAAACCCTTTCATTAAGTTGGCATTTCCTTGATTAGTTTCAATAAGCATATAACTTGGCCCTCCACTACCTCTTGCTTCAAAGTTTAATACTAGACCTACATCTTTTACCCATTCATGTTTATTTACAAATATATCTGCACCATTAAGCCCTAACTCTTCCGAATCGCTTATTAAAACAATAATATCATTTTGAGGTTTTTGACCATTATTTAAAAAAGCTCTTAAGCCTTCTAAAATTGTGACTACTCCTGAACCAGCATCACTAGCTCCAAACGAAGAATGAGGAGAACTATCGTAATGAGAAAGTAAAAGTAATGCTTTAGAATTATTAGTTCCTTTTAGTCTTGCTAAAATGTTTTTTGGTTTAGAAAAATTTCCCCATTGACTAATCGAGTAACCTTCTTGAATATGAGTATCAAACCCTAGTTTATTCAACTCTTCTACAATATAACCTCGTACCTGCTCATGAGCAACACTACCTACAGGGTGTTCTTCTTTTGAAATTTCTTCAAGATGCACCAATGCTCTTGCTGTTGAAAACTTATTTTTATCGGTATCAATATTTGAAATATTACTAGGAAGTAGTGCATAAAAACTCCAGTAAACTGCTGCTATTATTAGCAGCAATGCAATTGCCTTTTTTAGCATTTTAAAATTGAATTAGTAGTTTTTATAAAATTAGTAAAATTTATTTTTAGGCTAACTAACTAAAAATAAGTAACTTTAAATAACACTAAACTAAAAAATCATGGGAATAAAAAGTTTTCAAGGCTCCAGAAGAGAACAACCTGCAGAAGATAATTCTCCTATTAAGGTAAAGGATTATATGACTCGAAATCTTATTACTTTTAAACCAGAACAATCTGTTGAAGAGGTTATAGAAACCTTAATAAAACACAAAATTTCTGGTGGTCCTGTAGTAAATGATAAAAATGAATTAATTGGTGTGATATCTGAAGGTGATTGCATCAAACAAATTAGTGAAAGTAGATATTACAATATGCCTATGGAAAACAGTTCTGTTGAAAAGCACATGATTACAAATGTAGAAACCATTGATGGTAACTTAACTGTTTTTGATGCTGCCAATAAATTTCTTGAAGCAAGACGCAGACGCTTTCCTATTGTAGAAAATGGTGTATTGGTAGGTCAAATAAGTCAAAAAGATGTACTTATTGCAGCCATGAAATTAAAAGGTCATAATTGGAAATAGATTAAATTTTCCTTTCTACACGTTCTAAAGCTTTTGGTTCATCTGTAATTAAAAGCTTTTCTTTTTCGCTCCCTTGAAGCGTTAGCACTCTAGAATATGAGAAACCTTCAATAGGCTCATTTAATGCTTTCCATTTCCCAATCCCTTTTACAGCAATTTTTTCGTCTAAAGCAATGATACCTTCTTTATATCGTATTGTTTTATTAAAGCCTAATAATCCTGTACTGTCTTTATTATGTTGTGCTAAATAGTTTTCAAGTTTAATTGTTGGGTCATTCATAAACCCTGAGTTTTTTTCATGGTCTTTAACTAAATATACCCTTTTAAAACTATCGGTTTCAGAGTCTGCTTTAACTATTGCTAATTCTGAATTACTTTCAATAAAAAAGTCTTGCTTCTTAGTTTCATCAATCATAGTATGCCAACTTTTATCTCCTTTTCTTTCAACAAGCACATGATAGTATACACATTTACGACCACTTAAAGGTGCAATCAATGGTTCATGTACATATTTTGCTTTTCCTACAAGTTTTGCATATTCTCTATCTCTAACACTACTTATATTCTTCCTTCTTGACTTTTTTAGTTCTCTTAGGATTCTATTTTTATCGCTAAAATAGAAGCTTAAAAACATTATTACTCCAACAGCAGAAAATATAACTATTGGAATCAAGAAATTATCTTCTTTAATCAATACTAAAATTTGGCGCATATTAATTTTCACGTTTTACAAGTGCATAAAAATCATTTTCTAAAGGCAAGTAACCTTGATCATACACAAAGTAATATACTGTTCCTGCTTTGGTTGTATAAATACTTGTAATGTAGTTAAAGTCAAAACCCCTTTCAATAAGTTTAGCTCTGGAAGTTTTTGTTTTTTGCTCTGGATTTAAAACTTCTAGAATTCTCCAATTTTTTCGCAACCTATTATTTACATTTCTTATAAGGTTTTTACTGTCTTTATTTACACGATTGTTATAAGCATTTCTACAACCATCGCTACAAAACTTTTTATCAATACGACCAACTATTTTATCTCCACACTCAGGACATTTTTTTTCCATAATCTTCTTTTTTAAGTTCGTACCAATTTGCTTTAACATCTTCAAATTCAAACTCGTTTATAAATTGCAATCCTATTTTTTTTAGAACAACATTGGACGCAATATTATCAATTTCGGCAGCACCACACATGGTTTTTATATTTAACTCTTTAAATCCATAATCCATAGCAGCCAAAGCTGATTCGGTTGCATAGCCTTTTCCCCAATATCTTGGAATAAAACGATAACCAATATCATAAAACTCTGTTTTACCATTTAGCATTTCTTTTTTACCAGTATTAAGTTTTATCCCAGACCAACCTATAAAATCGCCACTAGATTTTTCTATCGCAGCAAACCTACCAATACCTAAATTGTCGTATTGCTTATGAATAAACTTAATAACATCTTCAGCTTGTTCTTTTGTTTTAATAGGGTTATTCCCTAAGTATCTATGAACATCTGGATTTGAATCTAACTCAAACATACCATCTAAATCTGTTGTTTGAATTTCTCTTAATATGAGCCTTTCTGTTTCTATATAAACTTTCATTTATTTAATGTTTGGATTAGTAATTGTAAATATTTGATTATGCTCAACTTCGTCATCTTTTCTTTGCTCATCTAAAACAAATCCTTGACCTACAAGTAAACGTGTTGAACTTAAATTGTCTTTATGCGTAAAGGCTTCTATGGTTTGTATATTTAACCTCGTAAATGCAAAATCTAAAACACATTTTAAAGCTTCGGTCATAATACCTTTACCATGAAACTCTGGTAATAACTCATAACCTGTTTCTGCAACGGTTTTATTATTATTAAAATTCCATAAACATATGGAGCCTATTAAATCATGACTTTCTTTAAGTGAAATTACCCAATAAAAAACCGCATTATTGGTTATACTTTGCTGTATTTTTTCAACAAACTGCTTGCCTTCGTTTTTATTTTGAGCTTCTGGCCTTCCTATATATTTATTTACTTCTGGATTTGACCTTAAACTAAAAACAGCATCTGCATCTTCCATTTGAAGCGCTCTTAATATTAATCGTTCTGTCTGTAATACTGTAAAATCCATTTGGTTGTTGTTTAATATACTTGCTAATTTTATTGTGTTTTATACTTCTCCCCATCAACTTGATAGCTTTCAAAAAGTGTAAATCCGCTATCAAAAATCTTTACATCAAAATCTCTCATAATTAAATATCTATCATCTAAATCATTTGACAAATAAATAAACCCTAGAAATAAAACTCCAAATCCTACCCAAAATACTTTTGAAATCAACTTTGGAATGTTAATTTTTCTAATTAATACTGAAACTACTATTAACCAAAAAATAAAATAACATAAGAAGTTTGTTAACATCTCAAATAAAAAATATTGAGTTGACAATGACGTATGAAAACCTTCACATTTATAAATAAATGGAAAACCATAAAAAACAACATCTTTCCCATCAATTACCAAACCATACCACCATTTTGTAAAAACTATAAATGATATTATTGTTAATGGTAAAACCGAACTAAATGTTCTTTCTCTAATATATTTTATAGATATCATTTTTTATAATTAACAAAACCAAAATAAAGTTCATCAGCCATTACTAAACAACATTATTATTCTTTATACATTTCTAAAATGGAATTCACATTCTCATTATTAAGGGTTTTTAATTTTTCTAGAGCATTAATCGATTTATTAGAATCAATAGTTTTTAAAGCATGTACACATTTTCTCAGTGTTGACTCCAACTCATCATCATACCATCTATAAATCTCTCTATTCAAAGCAATATTTAAAATTGGCTCAACAAATCCATCATACTTTAGACTTTCTATGTAAATTGTATTTACTAAATCTTCATGTTGACTGTGCCATTTAGCAATTAAGGCTTTTTCAATCAGGTAGTATTGTTCAGAATTAATTTCCTCTTCTTTATTAAAATCAAGACATTTTATTAAATCTTGTTCGCTTTCATTTTCAATAGCTCTTTTTAAAATCTCTTTCACTTTTTTCGACTTATAACTATAGACAACACGTCATTAAATCAAATATACAAATTATTCGTTTACAAGCGACTACAAACATTTACAAACGATAATAAATATGTAACAACCGAATAAACTTTGAGTACTGTTTGATATTTGCAGTGTCGAAACATAAGAACTCGATAGTATTAACTGTTTAACGCAAAAATTAAAATTATGAACACACTTAGAAACAAAGTACAGTTGATTGGAAACCTTGGAAATGATCCAGAAATTATCAATTTAGAATCAGGTAAAACATTAGCAAAATTTACCATTGCTACCAACGAAAGTTACAAAAACTCTAGTGGCGAAAAAATCACAGATACACAATGGCATAATATTGTGGCTTGGGGAAAAACGGCTCAAATCATAGAAAAATATGTTACCAAAGGGAAAGAAGTTGCTATAGAAGGCAAATTAACTTCAAGAAGTTATGACGATAAAGATGGTAACAAACGTTATATTACTGAAGTAGTTTGTAATGAACTTTTGATGTTAGGGAAATAACAATAATTTATATCAAATTTTCAAGAGGAGGTGTACAAACCTCCTTTTGTTATTTTAATTGTTCGGATAACCTTGACTAATCCAATCTTCAATTATATCTATATTACACTGTGTTAATTGTTGTCCATTAAAAGGCATTGCTATAAACCCTGCTTCATGATTTATAACTCCAGACAAATATCCATTACTTGCTATTTGAGCTATTTGATTATAATTAGTAAGGCTTAAATCTCCTTGAGGATTTGCGCCACTATGGCACCCTGTACAATTATTTTGTATTATTGGCCAAACAGATAGTGAATATGTAACGTTTGTTAAATCACAATCACCACATTCTTCATTTGTAGCGCCTTGATTAATCCAATCTCTAATAATTGTTATTTGCTCTAAAGTTAAAGGGTTTGATGGAGAAGGTGGCATAATATCTTCGGGGTCATCATCTGTTATAGCTTCATATAAATCTGAATCAAAAGCATTTCCAATAGTTATTTCCTGAAGAATTCCACTATAAGAACTTAAATCTACTCCATCTTGAGTACTTCCTCCTCCATGACACCCACTAATTGCACAATTAGAATTTATAATTGGTAAAACATCGTTAACATAATAAATTTTATCAGGGTCACAATCATCTTCTACAATAACATCATTTTCATCTACACTTACATATAAAGAATCATGTTCACAAGATAAAATTGTAAAGATAAATAGTAAAAACAAATAGATAATCTTCTTCATTTTAGTTATTTTAATGTTCAACTTTTTTCTTCCCTACATTGAATACTCTGCTAATATTAAATCCAAAATAAATATCACCATCTCCCCAAGCTCCAGTAGTATTAGTAACCAAAGACTGCTCTGTCATACCTTTAGAGTTAGTTACATGTAATTGAAAAACATGGCCTCCAGTTTCTATATCAACACCAATAGATAAAGAGTTTGTTAACTCTTTGCTATATACTTGATCTGGTAATAAATAATAATATTCTGCATTTAATCTAATTGAACCAGATAATTTAATCGAGGTACCAAAACCCATAGCATACACAGTATTCTCATCTTGTGGTGTGCTTACCAAGTTTGTGTGTACCATAGTAGGCATTAATTGTATTGAAATTTTATCATTAAATTTTCTAGCGATTAATAATGAATGGTGAAATGATAATCTCGAAGAAAAGTAATTTTCTCTTTCTGGGTCAATCCATTCACTAGAATTTAAATAAATACTGCTCACCGCTGTTGCAGAAAAAGGAAAGTTTTTTGCACCACTTTTTTGTCTTAAAAACCTCCATTTTATCATTCCATCATAAGTCTTTAAAAATGATGCACGTCCCAAACCTATATTTAAATGGTCCGTAATACCATATTCAAAACCAAGTCTTATGGTAGAATTGTCTAATCCCCAAAGGTCTCTCCATCCAGAATTAAGAGTTCCAAACCTGTGTTGTATCATAAATTGCAATACACCTTGTCCGTTAGTCTCAATAGAATTTCCGCTAACTAATTTGGTGTTCTTGAAAGTTGCAATGGTATAATTGGTTTGTGGCTCTTGTGAAGACTCTAACATATCTAACAAATCTTCTTGAGCATTACTCGTAAAGGGCACACATAAACTAATAAATAAGATTACAATAACATATTTCTTCATAATCTTGAGTTTACATTTCGCTCATTATTAAATTCACATTAACTTCTAGACTTTTAGCAATTTTCTCTCTTACAGGTCCAGGTATATTAATTTTATAATCTTCAGGCTTAACATCAAATTCTATTTTTAACTCTATAGTGGAATCATTTTTTGATACAACACCAACAACTTCAACTTGTTTTGTAACACCATGAATAGTTAAATCTCCTTTTATACTAACTTCTCTTTCTTTTTTAAGATCTAAAGCATTAAAATTTAGTATTTGACCTTTAAACATTGACTTGGGAAACTTATCACTTTCAACAAATTTTTCATTAAAATGTTCTTGCATAAGTGCCTTTTCAAAATTGAATGCTTTCATAAGTAAAACAGCAGCTATTTCACCATTTTCAGCATTAACTACTGCAGAAACCTGATTATTAATTGCTTCGATATCTTCGACTGGAGTACTGGAAAAAAATGATATTACTCCGTTTTGTGTCATATACTTTTGTGCGTTTAACACATTACAACACACAAATAAGACTATAAGGATATTCAACTTCTTCATGATTTCATTTTTAAGGGTTAACATATTAATTATTAAGAGCACCACTATCTAACCAAGCTTGTAAAATCTCTAAATCACAATCAGATAATTGTGCATTTGGCGGCATATTTTTTTGAATTAGAACGCGATCCTCAAAAGAACCATTATCGACTTTAGACTTAAGCTCATTAAAAACAGAAAAATCTCCTGGTGCATTACCACCAGATACGTGACATCCTGTTGTTGCGCAGGATGCATTTATAATTGGTAAGACATTCACTGAATATGTTATTTCTGACACATCGCACGAAACAGGTCCATATAATTCTTCTTCATTATCATTATAACAAGAGTTTAAGACTAAAAAAAACAATATAAATACACATAACTTTTTCATAGTTCTTTAATTTTCCCCTATTACACAATTGTTTAATATTACACTTGTTAAATAACCTTGGCATTGCCCTTTAACAGTTATTATTTCTCCTTTTTGCAAATTATTTTCTAGCTCATTAAATGAACAATTTACACCACCTAATAAAGCTTCCTCTGCACCTAATAACACATTAGAAATGGAATCTGTTTTTGTAACCATAATTACTTCGCCAGTTACTTCAATTATTTTCCCTTCATATTTTAAAATTGCAGACTTTTCGTTATTTGCAAATTCCATATAAAGTTGATTTGCTGTTACAGTATATTCTGGTTTTACTTTATGTAAACTTTCAGTCTTTTTGTTAAACATGTAAACACCATAAGCAACAGCTATTAAAACTAAAAAAGAGATTATGGTTGCTATTTTTTTCATCAGAAATTAACTTGTTGTAGTAAATCTAATTACTAATAGCAAGGCTGAAAAATAAAATGCAGTGAATAGGATAATTTAAAGGATGAATAGGTAACACCTAATACTTAATGGGAAGCAAGCCAGTTTTTAAATGCTGTAACTCTATCTTTACTAACTACTATATCTTTATCGTAATTGACTTTTAGCTTAAGCTTAAGCCTATTACTTGAATATGCAATCATATCTACAACAGCATTAATGTGAACAATCATTTGCCTATTAATTCTAAAGAATAAATCTGGATTTAGTTTTTGATATAAATGCTCTAGAGTGTCATCTAACGCATGAGTAGTATTTGAATATGTGTTAGCGTACACAACACCTGTTTCGGTAAAAAATAATGCAATATTATTCGTTTCAATTACCTTTAATTTCTGACCTACTTTACTAATTATTCGTTTTTGATATTCTATTTGAAATTGATTATTTAACTGAATATTTCTCAAATTATTCACATCAATTTTATGCTTCTCAAACTTAACCAAAGCCTTTGTTAGTGCTTGGTAATTTATTGGTTTTAGTAAATAATGAATCCCATTGAATTCAAAAGCTTTTATAGCATAATCATTATAAGCAGTTACAAAAATAATGGGCTTTTCAGGGTTTATTTTTTTGAATACTTCAAAACAATTTCCATCGGACAATTCGATGTCAGATAAGATTAAATCATACTCAAAATTTTCTAATAGTTTTGCAGCATCATTAATATTATCAGAAGTTCCAACAACAGTATATTGAGGTCTAATTTCCTTAATCATTCGTGTTAACCTTTGTAATGCTGCAGGCTCATCTTCAAATATTATTAATCTACTCATCGATGTATGGTATTTTTACTTTAAATGTAGTGTCGTTTTCCTCAACTATTGGCTTTTTCTTTAAAATCATTTCATGCCTTTTGATTAAGTTTTCAAGACCTAATCCTAAAGATAGAACGTTTTTGTTTTTCTTATTAATATTATTTGAAATTATTAAAAACTCTTGCTCCTCTTCTATTGTAACTTTTAATTTCGATTTTTTATTAATGATGTTATGCTTAATAGCATTCTCTATTAGTAATTGTATGGAAAATGGAATGACATACTTTTTATTTGCTTTATCTACATTATGTATCTTTAATTGAATTAAATCTTGATACCTAATCTTATGTATTTCAAAATATTGTTGTGCTAATTCCAATTCTTCAAAAAGACTGATAACTTCTGATTTCTCATGCTTTAAAATAGTTCTGTACATGGCAGAAAGTTTTTCTAATACTTTTGTAGCCTTATCTGGATTATCTTCAACAATTCCAATTAATGAATTGAAACTATTAAATAAAAAGTGAGGGTTAATTTGATCCTTTAATCTTTGATATTCATATTGAATCTCCACACTTTTAAGTTGTTCTTTTTTAATAACTTGTTGTTCTCTATACTTTACGATTACGTAAACTAATATTACTAAAACAAAAAATAAGATACCCCAAAACCAAGGCTGCATCCAAAACGGTTTTTTAATTATAAAGTGATAGTTTTTAATATGAGTTGGCATGAAATTTCTGTGTCCTCCACTACTTACTTCGAATGTATAATTTCCAGAAGATAAATTATAATAAGTAACCTTTTCTTGAGTAGTGTTTTTCCATTCTTCTTCTAATGGATGTAATCTATATTTATAATACCTCTGACTTGGTGCATAATAATTTTGAGATTCAAATAAAAAAGACCAAACATTATCATCATAATTAAATTCATTCTTCTCTTCCTTGATTGCTTCATCATACAATAAAGGTGGTTCTAACACTAATTCATTATTATGAGCCTCATCTAGTAAACTATTATTAAACTGGAGTATTCCATTTCCATATGCAATTAATGAATGTGTAGAATTAAAAGCATTTGAGTTTAATTGTATATCACTTAATATTTCTTTAGATACGTAATCCATTTTTCTACTATTAAGATTTAAAATATCAACTCCAAATTCATTTGAAAACAAAACATTATCATTCACATACATGATATTGTAAATGTTATTAGATCTAAAAAAATATTGACTCGACAGGTTTATAGTTTTGGCATTCTTTAATAAGTAAATCCCTTTACCTTCAACAGAAAAAACTACACCTTTTGGAGTATCAACAATACTGTACACACTTGAACCCTTAAAATAGTATTCAGGTCTTCCATTCTCTACATGAATTAAACCATTATTTGATGTTCCAAGAAAGAAATCATTCTCATTTTTCACATAAAAAGTATATAAGTAATTATCCTTTAATAATTCTTTATAGTCATTTACTAATTCTTGGCTATTAATATCAAAAACCTTTAAGCCATTAAGGTAACCAACCCATAATTGGTTATTTTCGGAGTGTAGTTTGATAATATTTTTTTCATTAATAGTTTGGCTTTGATCTTTAAACAAATGTGAAAATTCACTTTTATCTAAATTAAAAACCAGTATTCCCTTTCCCATTGTGCCAGCATAAATGCTATTGCCATGTACTATTATTGACGACACATACGAACTTTTAAACTTATGTGGAAAATCTATATTTCTTAAAACATCGCCATTTTGAAATAAGGATATACTTCCCTCTCTACCTAATAAAAATTGATTATTGAAAGAATAAATAGAAAAAGTCTTATCAATGCCAAAAATCTCGGAAAGAACATTAATAGATTTAACAGAGTTATTATGAGTTGTTAATAACAAAGATTGCACTTTAGTGACATGCTCAAAATCTCCATTTTTTATTTGAATAAACTCACTATTCCTCCACTCTTTCAAAGTGTGCTTATCTATAGCATATAGCAACCCATTTTCTCCTGTTATTTCAATTGGCTTAAAACTTTCAGAGTGAAAAGTGTGGAAAAAGTCAAGGTTAGAATTAGCAAAAACAACTTTACCATCATTCATTAAAATTGCAATTTCATGTTCGCCATATGCTACTATTTGTTTTGGTAACAACTCGAATAATGAAACGCTCTTAATGCTATTTAATTTTTCATCAATCTTTATTAACTCTGTATCAGTAATAACGAATATCTTATTATTTACAGTAGCAATATCGTTAACAAATCCTTTTACCTTAAGTTTTAATATTTCTTCAGTATCAAATGAATAGAAAAATAAACCATTACCAGAAGTACCTATTAAAAAACCTGTTTCATATAATTCTAAACTCGTAATAATTTCATCAAACAAATGTTCATTTGCTTTTTGTTTATTTTGATATCTTACTAGTTTATTAGCTATAGCTACAAAATAATCATGTTCGGATAAGATTAATACATCATTTATTTGTTCATCTAAATGTAAACATGAACTATGAACTTCTTTACCATCAAATTTACAGATAGACTGATTACTAATTAAATAAATGAATCCAAATTTATCTTGCTTTAAAAATTTAATATCATCTACAAAGTGGTAATTTATTTCTTGCGTCCATGAAAAATGAATTACAAAAAAGAACAACAATGTAATTATCCATTTCATTTATCAATTTGCATTACATTTTGAACAGTTACTTTTATTTCTGAAGCGATTTTAGCCTGTACAATCCTAGGTATCTTAATACTGTAATCAGAAAGTCTAACTAAGAATTCTCCCGATATATTTAAAGCACCATCTTTTACTGTTAAATGCACAGGAATAGCAACTATTTTTGTTACACCGTGAATAGTAAATTTACCTTTACATATAGCTTTTGTATCACAACCACCATCGCAATTTTCAGTAAGTATGATAGTTCCTAAAAATATAGCCTTTGGATATTTTTTTGTATCTAAATAATGCTCCTTAAAATGTTCTTTTTGTAATGGACTATTAAACCCTTGAAAAGAGGCCATATCAATAGAAAAGGCAAAATTCATATTAGACATATCAATAATACCGACTAGCTCATTAGATTCAGCCTTAATAATCTCCAATGGAGCTTCAGAGATAAAAGACACCTTTCCTTTCCCTCTGTATAACGATTGGCTATAAACGTTAATTGAGCTCCATAATAAAAAACATATGAGATAGTTACGTATCATCCAGAGAATATTGACATCTTATAAAAGATACAAAAAATAAAAACAACTATATTTTATTAAACTAAAATGTAGAGGATAAAACAAATAACGGTTTGAGATAAACTTCTATTTTTTTTCCTTAATGCTACACGTTTTAATTCCAAAAGGTGCATAAAGCGGACAAAAACTAATAAGGCTAGTCATGACAAAAACAACAGCAAGAACTAACAATACTATTCCAAGTGTACCTGAAATTGTTTCAGTTGAATAAAGTACTCCTAAAACTACTGCTATTAACACTCTAATGATTCTATCTACTGAACCCATATTTTTTTTCATAACTGTGAGATTTTATATGTTATAATACATTATTGAAATACAAAAATCTAAAATAGAATTCAGTTGAGCAGTGACTATAGTCACAACTAACAAATGATACTTATCTTGCCAGATTTTTGTTCAACTTTCCCCTCAGTTTCAAGTTTTTTTATAACTCTTGATATCACCTCTCTTACAGTTCCTAATTCATTTGCTAATTGACCATGACTTATTTTTATTGACTTATTTTTTGAAACTTTTGTTTTCCTTAGCAAATGGTCATATAATCTCTTATCCATTTTATCCAATAACAAATGGCTTATTGTATCTAACAGTTCTGAATACCTTAAATTAAATTGATTGTAAAACAACTCATTAAATTCTGGATATTCCTTTAACCAATTAGGCAAATACTTTACTGGAATTAAGATAATTTTTGAATCTTCTTCAGTTTGTGCATAAACTCTACTTGGAGTATTCTTAAGAGCAGCATAAAATGACATAACGCAACTTTGAGAAGGCTCGATATAGTAGAGTAGTAATTCTTTTTCGCCAAACCCAGAACAAACTTTAACAAGTCCATCAACAACAATTGGTAACACTTTTACATATTGTTGTTCTCTTAAAATTTCTGTCCCTTTAGGTATTGCTTTAATACTAGATTTAGACAAGATATCATTTACTAAATCTGGCTTTAAAAAGGATAAAATACTTTTATCAAAATCCATAAATCATTTATTAATCATTTTACTAAATCTAATTATTAAGCTAAGTAATTTAGCACAATAATGAGAGAAATACTTAGAATTGATTACTTGAGTTAAGATTAAATAAAATTAAAACAAATAAACATTCTTCCTAAAATATCAATACATATTTTCAAGAGGAGGTTTACAGACTTCCTTTTGTTATTTTAAGACGTTGCTCTTAAAGTAAGAGTAGAATTAATAACAGTATGCTCAATTGTTTCCGACTTAGAATTAAGCTTATCTAACATCATTTTTGCAGTGGTTTTCCCTAACCTTGTAGCGTGTTGATTAATTGTAGTTAATCCTGGTGTTACATTATTTGCCATACGTTCGCTTATATAACCAATAATAGCTATTTCTTGCGGAATTTGTTTTCCATTTAGCTTTGCCATTTTTAAAGCTGCAAACGATGAAAAATCATCTAATGCTATAAAAGCATCAACCTTATGGTTTTGTATAACATCTTTTGCTTTTTCATCAATAGTTTCACGCACACCTTCAATAATTAAAGGTTCTCCAACACCTTCAGCATTATTCAACGCCGCCAAATAACCTTTTACTCTTAACTTCCCTACGCTTAAATTATTAATAGTAGAGAGTATAACAATATTTTTTTTACCTAATTTAATAAGATGATTTGTCGCGTTAAAAACTGCATTAAAATCATCAACCATAACCTTATCACAATTAATAGATTCTACCACACGGTCAAACATAACAATTGGCTTTCCTCTACCTAATACTTCTTTAAAATGACTAAAACTCTGCGATGTTTGTGTCTCCTCTGCTACAGCAATAATAAAACCATCAACCACACCATTAGATAACATCCTTAAGTTTTCCACCTCCTTATCTAACGATTCATTCGTAATACAAATAATGATATTATAATTAGACTCCGCAATTATTTGCTCAATACCAAATAACACTCTTGCAAAAAAGGCATTTTGAACACTTGGAATTACTACTGCAATGGTATTTGTTTTACCAGATTTTAACCCTAAAGCAATTTTATTAGGTTGGTAATTATGAAGTTTTGCTAATTCTTTAATTCTCTTTTTGGTTGCTTCGCTAATTTCATGACTATCATTTAAAGCTTTTGAAATTGTAGAAATTGATACTCCTAGAATGGAAGACAGTTCTTTTAACGTAATATTATTCTTTGGCATATAATTTTATAAAGAGATTAGATAAAAATAGCATTTCCATTTATTATAAACAAAAACTAAAAAGGAAGCTTAATCATAAAACTTAAGTATTAACAAAAAAAGCTTGTTTTCATTATTCTTTTTTCAATAATTCTTGCTTTAATTATTAATTATACAAATCGCATTATGTAAGCTCTTTAAGTATTAATACCTTTATTATATTTACTATTCATTTTAATAAAATACTATGTCTACACAACCCAAACTAGTTAGATTCAACGAGAATGTTTTAGATAAATATCAGCTTTACAATAGTATTTTCATGAATTTACCATTTGAAACTATTAAGCGTACTGTTATTTTTCTTCCACTATTTACAGAAACATGTAGAAAAGGGTTTGCAAATGGAGATAATCCTACAAAAATTGTTGAGACATTTTTTGAAAAATACCAAGCAAGAAGACCAAAAGACAGTCAAATAAATCTGTTATTCCGATTTATTCAATATATAGAAAGACAAGTAGTTTTGTTTGATGCTATTGAAGATGCTTCATTTTCGGTAGTAAACAACATGGATGGAATTGGAACGCTTAGAAGCTTAAAAGAAACTGCTTCACAAGAAAACAGTTTTGATGAACTAAAAAAATACTTGGAAGAGTTTAAAGTTAGAATTGTTTTAACTGCACATCCTACACAATTTTACCCTGGAAATGTTTTAGGAATCATTACTGATCTTACTGAAGCAATACGAAATAATGACTTTCCAAGAATAAAACAATTAATAGCACAACTTGGAAAAACACCTTTTTTTAAAAGAAAAAAACCAACACCTTTAGATGAGGCTATAAGGCTTATTTGGTATCTAGAAAATGTATTTTATAAAACTTTTGGTGATATTTACGATTACATTCAGCAAAATATTTTTGATGATGACATTATTGACAATGAAATTGTAAATATTGGATTTTGGCCAGGTGGCGATAGAGACGGAAACCCATATGTATTACCAAAAACTACCAAGAGAGTTGCAAAAAGATTAAAACAATCTATTCTTAAGTGTTATTATAAAGACATACGAAAACTAAAACGAAAACTAACGTTTAAAGATGTTTACGAAAAAATTGATAAGCTAGACAAAACCTTATACGAATGTAGCTTTGACAAAGCACAACTCAATGCATTTAAACTTGATGATTTTATTGCTGAATTAGAAGAAATAAAAGAATTACTCATTACAAATCATGAGTCCTTATACCTAAATGAAATGATTAGCTTTATTAATAAAGTTAAGCTATTTGGATTTCATTTTGCAACGTTAGACATACGACAAGACAGTCGCATACATCATAAAGTTTTCACTAGTGTTGTTGACACATCCATAGAGAAGAATCTAAACATTTTCCCAGAAAATTACCATTCACTTTCTGAAGACGAACAGATTGAACTACTATCAAATATCAATGCTAAAATTAACATCAATGATTTTGAAGATGAATTAGTATTCAACACACTAAAAACTATGAATGTGGTAAAACTCATTCAAGAGAAAAATGGTGAAAAAGGATGTAACAGATATATCATTAGTAACAACCAAACAGCACTAAACGTCATGCAACTATTTGCTATGTTAAAACTTGTTGCTTTTAAAGACGAGTTAAGTGTTGATGTAGTACCATTATTTGAAACTATTAATGATTTACAAAATGCTCCAAAAGTTATGGAGCAACTCTATACCAATAAAAACTATAGAGCACACGTTAAAAGCAGAGGTAATAAGCAAACTATTATGCTTGGTTTTTCTGATGGTACCAAAGATGGAGGTTACCTAATGGCAAATTGGTCAATCTTTAAAGCTAAAGAAGCACTAACTGCTATATCAAGAAAGTATGATGTTGATGTTGTGTTTTTTGATGGTAGAGGTGGTCCACCAGCAAGAGGTGGTGGAAAAACACATCAATTTTACGCATCCTTAGGCCCAACAATTGAAGACGAAGAAGTACAATTAACCATTCAAGGGCAAACCATCAGCTCTAATTTTGGAACACATAACAGTGCGCAATACAATCTTGAGCAGTTAATTACTTCTGGATTATCTAATAATTTATATAGTGAAAATTTAGGTCTTTCTGATTCTGATACAGAAATCATGAATGAGTTAGCAACTATTAGTTACCAAGCATATAAAGACTTTAAGAATCATCCAATGTTTATTCCTTATTTAGAACGCATGAGTACATTAAAATACTATGCTAAAACAAATATTGGAAGTCGACCTTCTAAACGTTCAAACTCTGATTCATTAGTGTTTTCAGATTTAAGAGCCATTCCTTTTGTTGGCTCTTGGAGTCAATTAAAACAAAATGTCCCTGGATTTTATGGTGTTGGTACAGCTCTACAGACCTTTAAAGACAACAACCAATGGGAAAAAGTTAAGCAGTTATACAACAACTCAAGTTTCTTTAAAACTTTACTTGCTAACAGTATGATGTCCTTAACAAAATCGTTCTTTGAACTCACTAGATATATGTCTGAAGACGAAGAATTCGGAAACTTCTGGAATATTATTCATGACGAATATAAACTTGCAAAAACGTTATTACTAGAACTTTCTGGATTTAAAGAATTGATGGAAAATGAACCAACTGGAAAAGCGTCTATTGAAGTACGAGAATCTATTGTTTTACCATTATTAACCATACAGCAATATGCATTAAGAAAAATTCAAGAATTGCAAAAAGAAGGTACTGATAATAACGAAGAGTTAGAAGTTTATGAAAAACTAGTAACTCGCTCTTTATTTGGAAATATTAATGCTAGTAGGAATTCGGCATAAATAAAAAAGAGGCTTAAAAGCCTCTTTTTTATTTATGCAATTTCAACTGAATACGCTTTCTAGCAATATCAACCTCCAATACTTTTACAATAACTTGTTGATGTAAACTGACGTGTGCATTTACATCACTAACAAATCCATCTGATAGATTAGAAATATGAATTAATCCGCTTTCTTTAATACCAACATCAACAAAAGCTCCAAAATTGGTAACATTATTAACAATCCCAGGTAATAATTGACCTTCTCTTAAATCGTTAATCGTTTTAATGTTTTGATTAAATGTAAATACTTTGGCTTTTTCACGAATATCTAAGCCTGGTTTTTCTAACTCTTTAATGATGTCTTCTAAAGTTGGTAAACCAACCTCATCGGTAACATAGTTTTTTAGCTCTATACTTTGAAGTACTTCAGAATTTCCAATCAACTGTCCTAAACTCTTCCCTTCGTCCTTAGCAATTTTTTTTACCAATGCATAACGTTCTGGATGTACAGCAGAATCATCCAATGGATTTTGACCTTCTTTAATTCTTAAAAAACCTGCACTTTGCTCAAAAGCTTTCCCTCCTAATCGCGCTACTTTTTTGATTTCGCTTCGAGATGAAAATGCACCATTTTCGTTTCTATAAGTAACTATATTTTCAGCAAGTTTTGGTCCAATTCCAGAAACATAACTCAACAAAGATTTACTCGCCGTATTAATGTTAACTCCAACAGCATTCACACAACTCTCAACCACAGTATCTAAACTCGTTTTTAATTTACTCTGATCTACATCATGTTGGTATTGACCAACTCCTATGGATTTAGCATCAATCTTCACCAATTCTGCTAAAGGATCTTGCAAACGTCTTCCTATAGATACTGCACCACGAACCGTTACATCATAATTTGGAAATTCTTCTCTTGCAATTTTTGATGCTGAATAGATACTTGCTCCTGCTTCACTTACTACATACACCTCCACATCATTTTTAAATCGGATTTTTCGAATTAAGACTTCTGTTTCTCGAGATGCGGTTCCGTTTCCAATAGCAATAGCTTCAATTTTATATGCATCAGCTAAAGAACTAATTTTTTTCATCGCTCCAATACTATCATTTTTTGGAGGATGTGGATAAATAGTTTCGTTATATTTTAAATCGCCTTGAGCATCCAAACATACTACTTTACAACCTGTTCTAAATCCAGGATCAATTCCTAAAACACGTTTTTCACCAACTGGAGAACCTAACAATAGTTGTTTTAAATTCTTTGCAAAAACAGTAATCGCTGATTCATCTGCTTTAGCCTTAGCAATTTGTAAGGCTTCATTAGATAAGGATGGTAACAATAAACGTTTGTAGCTATCTTTAATAGCAAGTTCTATTTGGTCTGCACAATCATTATTAGAACGAATAATTCTATCCTCAATTTTTGCTAAAGCTCTATCGTCATCAATCTCAATTTTAACTCTAATAAAACCTTCCTGTTCTGCTCTTAAAATAGCCAATAAACGATGCGACGGAATACGACTTAAACTCTCTGACCAATCAAAATAATCTCTAAATTTCTGTGCTTTTTCATCATCTATCTTTGCCTTTACAACTTTAGTTGTAATACTAGAAAAGCGCTCTAATTGGTAACGAATGTTATTTCTTACATCTGTACGCTCGTTAATCCATTCTGCAATTATATGTCTTGCGCCTTCCAAAGCATCATCAACAGAATTCACATCACTTTTCACATATCTAAATGCGATTGATTCTACATCGTTTGCATTCTGACTCATAATGATTTTAGCCAAAGGTTCTAAACCATTTTTGCGAGCTGTTTCTGCTTTGGTTTTACGCTTCTTTTTATACGGCAGATATATATCTTCAAGCGTTGTTAAGTCTTGAGCTTTGTTTATTTTCTGTTCTAATTCAGAAGTTAAAACTTGATCTTCCTCTAATACCTTTAAAATGGATGCCTTTCGTTTTTCTAAAGCTTCAAATTGTTCTTTATACTTAACAATTTCTCCTATTTGAACCTCATCTAAATTTCCTGTTCGCTCTTTTCTATATCTAGAAATAAACGGAATCGTGCAATCCTCATTAAGAAGTGTAATGGTATTTTCTACACTAACCTCAGAAAGATTAGTATTTGAAACAATGAATTTTACTAATTGCATTATTGTTTTTTAAATAAGGTATAAATATAAGGACGCTCTCCTCCAAACGGATTTACATAAGTATGGTTAAAACTATCAATCAACTGGAAAGTATCTCCTAAGTTTTCTTGTAACATCTTTAAGTCATAACGCTTTAAATCTAAACCACAACATTTAAGAGCACCATCTAATGCGAAAACAGCTATTAGCACATAACCTCCTTTAGTAACTGTCTTTTTAACCAGATTAAAATAAGCTTGTTGTTCTTCTTTTTTTAAAAAGAAATGTAACACAGCACGATCAATCCATATATCCACTTTATCTATGGAGTTAAGTGTTGTTGGATTAGTTAAATCGTCAACAATACAGTTTAGACTGTAATTAAAGTTGTTTTTAATTCTTTGCTGAAGTTTGTTAAGTGCTACTTCACTTATATCGTTGGCAATAACATTAGTGAAACCTTCTTTAACAAGTTTATCTATTAAAGTAGTTGTCCCAGCTCCTACATTTAAAATGGTAGCATCTTTAGACAAATTACACTCTTCAAGTAATTGCAATGTTGACTGTGGATTGTCTTCAAACCAACCTAATTTTGAATCTTCAGTTGTTTGGTATTTATGATCCCAATGATTTGTGTAGTTGTAATTAGTCATTAACTGTTTATTTGATAAAGGTGTTCATGCCACATCATCATTAATTTAAAAAGAAGAAAGCTATAAACAATTGCTATTATCACAATAATTAACGTATTTCTTGAAAATCTTAAATTTTTAAAATCTTTTAAAAATAATTTTAAAGATTCTGTTTCAACCTCAACCACTTTAGTGTTTGCCATAACATCTCCTAATCTACGATTAGGACTTATTATAGTTATAAATATTTCTAATGGCCATAAAGGAGTAAAAAGATTTCTAACAAAGCATTTTACCGAATTAGCTGGTAAATTGGTTTTTCTATCAATAACTTGAAATCCTATTATTCTTTTCCCTGGACTTTTCCCTCTAAATGAATCTTTCAGAAAATAGACAGTAAACAAAAAGTAAAAACCAAATAAAAATAATCTTTCGGGAAATATAGCAATATCTTTATCAATAAAAAAGAAACCAATAAGTCCGAATAACATCATTAACGGAACTATAATAAAAGACATAATAAAATGATCCAGAAACATAGAACCAAGTCTCTTGAGCCTACTCTCCATAATTTAACTAACAGACAAACCATTAGACACAGCATCGTGTGCATCTGGATTAACAAATACTAATTTACCTTCTGGTGTTTCAGTCATCAAAATCATACCTTCACTTTCTACACCTCTTAATTTTCTTGGTGCTAGATTTACTAAAACTGTTACTTTTTTTCCTACTACCTCTTCAGCAGAAAAACTTTCAGCAATTCCAGACACAATAGTACGCACATCAATTCCTGTATCTACTTTTAACACCAATAGTTTCTTTGCTTTTGGCATTTTTTCGGCCTCTAGAATAGTTCCTACTCTTATATCTAGTTTAGTAAAATCTTCAAAAGTAATGGTATCCTTTTGCGGTTCTACTTTTTTATTAGCAGCTTCATTTGCCTTTTTACTTGCTTCTAACTTATCTAATTGTGCTTGCACTTCTTTGTCTTCGATTTTTGTGAATAACAATGATGCTTTTTCAATAATTTTATGACTAGCTGGTAGTAACTCTCTACCTTCAGTAATTGCATCCCAAGTCCAATCCGATTCTAATTCAGAAGCACGTAAAATATCTTTTAACCTATTAGAAGTAAATGGTAATAATGGCTCGCTCAAAATTGCTAATGCAGAAGCGATTTGTAAAGCTACATACATAATGGTTTGTACACGAGCTTCATCTTCTTTAATCACTTTCCAAGGCTCTTCATCTGCTAAATACTTATTACCTAAACGTGCCAAATTCATAAATTCCTGACTCGCTTCTCTAAAACGATAACGCTCAATAGAACTAGCTATTACACTTGGATAAGCTTTTACAGCAGCCATTGCATCTTCATCTACTTGCGTAAAGGCATTTGGTTGAGGCACTACACCATCATAATACTTATTAGTCAACACTGCTACTCTATTCACAAAGTTTCCAAAAATGGCCACTAGCTCATTATTATTACGTGCTTGAAAGTCTTTCCAAGTAAAGTCGTTATCCTTTGTTTCTGGCGCATTTGCTGTTAAAGCATAACGTAATACGTCTTGCTTCTCTGGGAATTCTTCTAAATATTCATGTAACCAAACTGCCCAATTTTTAGACGTTGACAATTTATTACCTTCAAGATTTAAGAACTCATTTGCTGGTACGTTTTCTGGAAGAATGTAACTTCCTTCAGCCTTTAACATTGATGGGAAAA
Organism: Pontimicrobium sp. IMCC45349; assembly: GCF_047219225.1. Classification (GTDB taxonomy): domain Bacteria; phylum Bacteroidota; class Bacteroidia; order Flavobacteriales; family Flavobacteriaceae; genus IMCC45349. The sequence goes on from NZ_CP178208.1 coordinate 754,908, forward strand.
TGATACAGTGAAATACGATATTATCTTTCCCGATAAAGTGTACCAACTTCGTATCTTCATCTTTCCAATATGGTTTCCAATCTTTTCCTTCGCGTTCGGCCCATTCTTTAGTTGCAGAAATATAACCAATTGGTGCGTCAAACCATACATATAACACTTTTCCTTCTCCACCTTCAACAGGAACAGGAATTCCCCAATCTAAATCACGTGTTACAGCACGAGGACGTAACCCATCATCAATCCAAGACTTACATTGTCCGTAAACATTAGGCTTCCAATCTTTTTTATGCCCTTCTAAAATCCATTCTTTTAAGAAAGCTTCATGCTTGTCTAATGGTAAAAACCAGTGTTTTGTTTCTTTTAATGCTGGCGTCGCTCCTGTAATTGCCGATTTAGGATTAATCAAATCTGTAGCATTATGGCTTGTTCCACAAACTTCACATTGATCACCATAACTTTCTTCATTACCACATTTTGGGCAGGTCCCAATTACAAAACGATCTGCTAAAAACTGCTTAGCTTCTTCATCGTATAATTGCTCTGTTACTTCTTCTATAAACTCACCTTTATCATATAACGTTTTAAAAAACTCAGAGGCTGTTTCGTGATGTACTTTTGCAGATGTACGTGAGTAATTATCAAACGAAATACCAAAATCTACAAACGATTGCTTAATAATCGCATTGTATTTATCTACAACATCTTGTGGTGTTACACCTTCCTTCTTTGCCTTAATTGTAATTGGCACTCCATGTTCATCACTTCCACAAATAAAAGCAACATCATTGCCTTGTAATCTTAAATAGCGTGCATATATATCAGCTGGCACATACACACCTGCTAAGTGTCCAATATGTATTGGTCCATTAGTATATGGTAATGCTGCTGTAATGGTAATTCGTTTTGACATCCTATTATTTTTAGAGGCACAAAAATACATAATTTGTACACCTTTAAGAAACCATTTTCTTTAGAAGTTCGTTATATTTACAAAAAGCCTCTTATATGTTTTTAAAACAAATTTTATGTTTAGCCTTAATACTCTCAATTTTTAATACTGAAAGTGTGTTAGCTCAAAATACTAGTGCTTCAAATTATAATAATTCAATGCAAACAAAATTAATTCAACCTCCATATTTAAAAGCTGGAGATTCGGTTGCTATTGTAGCACCTTCAGGCGTTTTAAACCATCGCGAAAAAGAAGTAAATCAAGCCAAAGCTTTATTAGAAAGTTGGGGATTAAAAGTTGTTATTGGTAAAAATGTTTACAAAAAAGCGAATCATTTTGCAGGAACTGATGCTGAACGTGCTGAGGACTTTCAAAAAGCGTTAGACAACCCAAACATAAATGCTATTTGGTGTGCAAGAGGAGGTTATGGTACAGTGAGGATTTTAGATAAATTAGATTATACCGAATTTAAAAAACATCCGAAATGGATGATTGGTTACTCTGATATTACTGGTATTCACAACCAAATGCATAACCAAGGTATTGAAACTATTCATGCTATGATGTGTACAAGTATGACTGATGATTTAAGTGATATACAAGAAACCATAGAAACCTTTAAAACTGCAGTTTTCGGAAACGATTTAACCTATACTATTGAAGGTAATGCTGATAATAAAACTGGAACTGCAAAAGGGCAATTAGTTGGCGGAAATTTAACGTTATTACACACGATGCTTGGAAGTAACACAAGTATTAATACAGACGGAAAGATTTTATTTATTGAAGAGATTGGAGAATACAAATACCATATTGACCGAATGTTACAAAGCTTAAAACGTGCTGGTTATTTTGATAACTGCAAAGGCTTAATTGTTGGTGACATGAGTAAAATGCGTAAAAACACAACACCTTGGGGAACTTCTATAGAACAATTGATTTTAGATGTATTAGCTGAATGTGATTTCCCTATATTATTTGATTTTCCTGCTGGACATGAAAAGGATAATCGTGCTTTGATTTTAGGGAGAACTGTGGAATTAGTAGTTAAAAAAGATATAAGTGTTGTTGAGTTTGAAAAGTAAATAACATGGCAACTCAAATCTGTCCAAATTGTAAAAAGGATAATTTCACATGGTATATCAACTACGATGGAGAAACTGTCTGGGGCTGTTCTCTTTGCAATTACCATGCAATTGAAAACGAATCTTTAGAAAGAACATGCTCAATTTGTAAAACAAAAACAGAAAGTCATCTAAAAGATTCACAAAAAGAATTTTGGTGTTGTTCTAGATGTAACTCAATTGAAATAATAATCTAAAAAGACTTCTGCTTTCGCAGGAAGTGATATGGCTCAACACAACGAACTTGGTAAAAAAGGCGAACAATTGGCAGTAGGTTATTTACTGGAACAAGGTTATATTATTATTGAACGTAATTACCGATTTGACAAAGCCGAAGTAGATATTATTGCACAAAAAGACGACACTTTAGCTATTATAGAAGTAAAAACACGTTCTACCAAAGACTTTGGAAGTCCAGAAGATTTTGTAAAACCTAAACAAATACAACGTTTGGTTAAAGCTGTTGATGAATATGTTGTAGTTAATGATTTAGATGTAGAAATTCGTTTTGACATCATTGCCATTGTAAAAGAAGGCAAACACTATAATTTGGAGCATTTGGAGAATGCTTTTTATCATTTTTAATTCTTCGCACTTCAATTCAGTTTAATTCAAACCATTATTTTTTCCCTTTACAATTAAACCATTTAAAAGTTTTTGTGTCTATAACATTAAATAAAACTTTTAAATATGAATAAAGTAAACTTAACATTACTACTTATTATTAGTATGTTTTTTTCTTCTTGTAGTGAAGATGACAATACTCCTGAACCAATTATAATTGCCAATTTTGAAACAGCAATCCTATTAGGAGAAAATCAAGCTATTGTAGAATTAACCAACGTATCACAAAATGCTACTACTTATGAATGGTCATTCCCTAATGGTACTCCTGAAAATTCAACCGAAGAAAACCCAACCATATCATATATAGAAAACGGAACATATTCCATTACTCTAGTGGCATCAAATGGAACAGAATCAGAAACAAAAACAGTCGAAATCATCATTGACAATATTCCCGATAATAGCCATATACCATATCGTTACCTAGAAAATGATGGGATTTTCATGTATTATGAAACAGATAATGTTGAAGTCTATCAAAGCTTAATCCCAGAAGAGTTTAATATGCCAAGTCGCATGGTTGTTTTTGCATTTTTTAATGATTTTTATGAGTTAGATTACGGAGCTATACCATATAAAGAAAATGCCATTTCAATACTTGTTGAATATCAAGGAGAAGAATTTTTTCACTGTGTTTATATGCCTGTAACCGATGAGCACTCAATGTGGGCAGGTATTATTGGTCTAGGATTGCCAAAAACAATGGGAGACATAAATTTTTATAGAGATAACCCAATCTATTCTGGAGATGCAGAAAATCAATTAGGAGGTACAATGGATATGAGTATTGATACTGAAAACTACTCTATAGATAATGATGTAAAACAAGAGTTAATTGATTTACAATTACTAAAATCTCTACAGATTAGAAATGGGAATATTATTATAATTGGAAATACAGGCGGAAACGAAAACAGTGTTATTCAGACAGCTGAACAATTTCCTAACTTAATAACACTAAAGTTTGGTGAGGCAACTATTACTACTAATACAGATGCGATTCCTTTTAACCATCCTTTAGATTTAACTCCTTCTCATATTATTGGTGGTTTTTACCTTAAAAACACCATACCATTTGGGTTGACTGGAAGTCCACTTTAAAAATCATGTCAAAAGTATATCTTATGAAAAAATTAATTTCAACACTAGCAGTAATTATATTTATCTGTTCATCAAATTTAATTTCAGCTCAAAAACAAGGTAATAAAAGACAATTTAGTCCAGAAAAGATTCTTGAATTTTTAGATAAGAATAACGATAATAAAATTAGTAAACAAGAAGCAAGTAGAGCAAAAAAATTATCTGAAAACTTTGAGCATCTAGATACCAATAAAGATGGATTTCTTACACTAAATGAGTTAAAAAGTACAAACTCATCCAATAAATACACATACTTAGAAAACGATGGTATTTATATGTACTATGAAACTAAAGAAGAAGATATCTATCGTAAGCTTTTACCCGAAGTATTCGATATGCCTAATCGTTTATTCGTTTATACTTTTATAAGTGACTTTTATAAAATGGAAGGACAAACCCAACCCTATAAAGAGGCGTCAATATTTCTTCTAGGAAAATATAAAGGAGAAGAAATTTGGCATTGCGTATATATGCCAGTTACAAGTGAAGAATCAATGAGAATGGGCATAACACGCTTAGGACTACCTAAAACTATGGGAGAAATCAACTTTTCTCGTTCAGAAACAGTATATAGTGCTATTTTAATTGATGAAAATGAGAATACAATGTCATTAAACATAAATACAAAACAGTATTCATTTAGTGAAAAAGAAACGAAAGAGTTAAAAGAACTATCTATTATTCCAAAAATGAACATACTTCGCGGAAATGTAATTAAGATGAGTAAAAAAGGAAATGGAAAAGGTGCAAATTCTAACACAAGTATTTTGGACATAGCAAAAGTAATACCTGATCGTATAACAATTAAAGAAGGGAAAGGAGAAATCTCTCTTAATACTTCATTAACTCAAAAAAACAGTAATTCTGTAAGTGCTTTAGAGTTGAAACCTTCACGTATTATTGGAGCTTACTATATGCACAATACCATACCATTTGGATTAACTGGAAATTCATTTTAGAATTTTCTAAAAAAACAACTTTAAATAAAATAGCAGTTAAGAATTAAACTTAAATGTTTAATTCTTAACTGCTATTTTAATTTTTAAGTACTAAAAAATATAATACTTACTCTATCATTCTTCCATCCACTTCTTAAAAGCTTGAAAATCGAATGGCTTAGCTAAAATGGTCTTATCCTCACTAAGCACATAGTACGAAGGTGTAGATTGTACGTTATAGCTATTTCCTATACTATTATCCCATTTCCCTATACCTAATACGTGTGTAAACTCAGGATATTCTATGGTTAACTTTCGCCATTCAAAAGGCTCATCTTCTAATCCTACAGCAATTACTTTAATAGTGTCTTTCTCTAATGAATTAATGTATGAGTATAATTGAGGTATTTCCTCTAAACAATGTCCACAGGTACTACTCCAAAATACTACAAGGTATTTTTTTGCACCTTCTAATTTATGTAAACTTGTTCTAGTTTTAACAGCATTTACTTGAGTTTCTAATTCAAAATCTGGCGCTAAAGCTCCAATAGATGTGTTTTTATAAGTTATAAGTTGTTCTGCCAACTCGTGTAGTTCATGTTCTTTTGCTAATGGTAATAAAAATTCGTCAGAAATATAATTGGCTACTTCGTCAAAATTAGTTTCTACCATTTGCTGCCATAAAACTTGCAACAATGTTATCTTAATATTTACTGGCGCTTCAGACATAGCTTGTACTACATCTTTAGTATTCATAACATAGGTAGTTACTTGATCTTCACCATAAGCATCCATTCCAAACACATAGTTTAATGTACGCTCTATTAAAAAATTTGAGCTTTGTAAAACATCGTTATTAAAATCTACATGATCAAAAAAGTGCGTTTGTAAATTGCTAATGTAAGTAGTTAAATCTTCGTAACCTTCAGGAATATAAGGCCTATTAGCTTTAATAAAATTTAGTGCAACAGTATTTTTTGCAGCCTCTTCAAAGCTATCTTGTGTTTGTTTTTGAGTTTTAAAAATACTTTCTAAAGCTAGTGTGTCAGTACTTTGCTGTCTAAAAAAATTACCAATGCTTTGACTTACCATAGACATGCTATTAGTGTATGAATTGACTAACTTATTTTCTATAGATTCTTGAAATTTAATTCCTGTTTCTTGATTAAAAGTAAACACAACATCTTCAGCTGCATTATAAATAATATCAAAATTAAACTCTTCTTGTGGCATTGCATAAACAATACGATACATTCCCTTAGTAACTGTAGAATCTAACTCAACTTTAAAAGTGCCATCCTCTTCAATTTCTGAATGTGTTACATAAACAGATTCGTTAGGCGTTACTTTATAGATTATGGCTGTTTTAAAATCTTCGGCAGGTGTAAATGTTCCGTTAATAGAATGTTGTGCCAAAAGTAATGTTGGCATTAATAGCATTAAAAATAATAGTTTCTTAAGCATGTATTTTTATTTTTTTGACCCTCTTTCAAGGATTTTGTCACATAACCAATTTAAAATCAACAATCGCACCAAAGTGAGATTACAATTTATTTTTTAAGCCTTCCTCCCATTCGTCCAAAAACTCATTAACCTCTTCAATAAAACCTTCTGATTTTTCTTTTCTATTGATAGTACAATGCAAGACTAAACCTTCTGGATTTGGAGAGTAACCAGATGTAATCGTCCAACTTAAAGCGTTAGGACAATCTAATAAAGTAAAACGTACACCTCCTTTAATTTTATTATAGCTTATTAAAAATTCTCCCCAAAGCGTCACTCCATTAAACTCATAAGTTCCCCCTTCAAGAAACAACATAGAATCTGTAAACTCCCCAACTTGTTTTGGTGTTATTTTTTCTTGTAAAACTGCTTCTTGTACTTCTTTATTTATAAGTCTAAAAAACTCCATAATTATTTAGGTAAAATTCTATTTAATTGATGCAATGCTTTATTTACAGTTGTTATAGCTTCAAAAGTAAGCAATAAACGTAATCCATTACGTGTTTGCTTTTCTTTCATCTTACATTCTTGAGGATATGATTGTACAAAGTGTAATACTCTAGTGAATTTTGAACTTTGATAAAAACTGCTTTGTTGGTCACTAATAAAATAACCTATTAACCTACCTTGTTTCATGATTACTTTTTCTAAACCAAGTTCGGTAGCAATCCATTTAATACGAACACTGTTCAATAAGTCTTCAACCTGTATTGGTAATTCCCCAAATCTATCTAACAAGTCTGATTCAAACTTTTGAAGTTCTTCTTCAGTCTTTAAATTATTTAACTGTGTATATAAATTTAATCGCTCTGAAATGTTATTTATATAGTCATCTGGAAACAGCAATGAGAAGTCGGTATCTATAGTAAAGTCTTTTACATAATTTTTATCTTCTGCATCATTTTCTTCTTTATATAAATCTTTAAACTCATTTTCTTTAAGTTCATCAATGGCTTCGTTCAATATTTTTTGATAGGTATCAAATCCTATTTCATTCATAAATCCACTTTGTTCTCCTCCAAGTAAATCACCAGCGCCACGAATTTCTAAATCTTTCATAGCGATATTAAAACCACTTCCTAATTCGGTATGTTGTTCCAATGCTGTAATACGCTTACGTGCATCATCTGTCATTGCAGAATATTCTGGTGTGATAAAATAGCAAAATGCCTTTTTATTACTTCTACCAACACGTCCACGCATTTGATGCAAGTCACTCAATCCAAAATTATTAGCATTATTAATAAAAATAGTATTTGCATTTGGTACATCTAACCCACTTTCTATAATAGTAGTACTCACTAACACATCAAATTCTCCATTCATGAAAGCCAACATGAGTTGTTCAAGTTTTTTACCATCCATTTGGCCATGACCAATTGCAATTTTTGCATCTGGTACTAAACGCTGAACCATACCTGCAACCTCTTTAATATTTTCTATTCTATTATGAATAAAAAACACTTGTCCACCACGTTGAATTTCATAACTCACAGCATCACGAATAGTTTCTTCGTTAAATCTCACCACATGACTTTCTATTGGGTAACGGTTTGGTGGAGGTGTTGTAATTACCGATAAATCTCTTGCTGCCATTAAGCTAAACTGTAATGTTCTTGGAATAGGTGTAGCAGTTAAAGTAAGTACGTCTACGTTTTCTTTTATGGTTTTTAGCTTTTCTTTTACAGCAACACCAAACTTTTGTTCTTCATCAACTATTAATAAACCTAAGTTTTTAAACTTTACATTTTTGTTTACCAATTGATGTGTCCCAATAATTATATCAACACTTCCCTCTTCTAAACCTTCTAATGTAACTCGTTTTTGTTTTGCTGTTCTAAACCTGTTTACATAATCTACTGTTACAGGAAAATCTTTTAAACGCTCTCTAAATGTTTTAGCATGTTGAAATGCTAAAATGGTTGTTGGTACAAGTACAGCTACTTGCTTACCATTATCTACTGCTTTAAAGGCTGCTCTTATGGCTACTTCGGTTTTACCAAAACCTACGTCACCACAAACCAAACGATCCATTGGACGTTCACTTTCCATATCTGCTTTAATATCTGCAGTAGCAGTCATTTGGTCAGGTGTATCTTCATAAATAAAAGATGCTTCTAACTCATGTTGCATATAACTATCAGGATTGTATTGATAGCCCGTTTTCATTTTACGTTTAGCATACAACTTAATAAGGTTAAAAGCGATTTCTTTAACACGAGATTTCGTTTTTTGCTTAAGGGTTTTCCACGCTTTACTACCCAGTTTATACACCTTTGGAGGTTTTCCATCTTTACCATTAAACTTGGTAATTTTATGTAGCGAATGTATACTTAGGTATAAAATATCACGCTCACCATAAATAAGTTTTATAGCTTCTTGACGTTTTCCTTCTACATCAATTTTTTGTAGTCCGCCAAACTTACCTATACCATGATCTATGTGTGTTACATAATCTCCAATTTCTAAATTTGTAAGTTCTTTAAGCGTTATTGCTTGTTTTTTCGCATATCCATTTTTAAGCTGAAACTTATGATAACGCTCAAAAATTTGATGGTCTGTATAACAAACTGTTTTACTATCATGATCTATAAACCCTTGATGTAAAGAAAGTACAATGGTTTTATAATGTACATCTTGTTCTACATCTTCAAAAATATCATGAAAACGTTTTGCTTGTTGTTCGGTTACACAACTAATGTAGTTAGTATAACCGTTGCTATAATTTGTATTTAAATTATCTATTAATAATTCAAATTGTTTATTGAAAGCTGGTTGTGGTGATGCATTAAAGTTTGCTATTTGTGACGTTAAAAATGCTTCGCTTCCAAATTCGACCAAACTAAAATCTAAGAGTTGTTTTTTAATCAACTCTGAATTACAAAACAGCTCTTCTGGAGTTGCATGTTTTAATTCTTTTGATAAAGTTTGAAACGACTCTTCAGCTTTTACAAACAACTTATCTAATCGTGCACTTAGCACCTGTATATTTTTAGTAAATACAACCGTTTTTTGAGCAATGTATTTTAAAAAGCTTTGTCTACTTTCATCTAAAAATTTATTCTCAACATTTGGTATAATATTAATCTTTTTTATTTGCTCGGTTGATAATTGAGTTTCTACATCAAAAGTTCTAATACTATCTACCTCATCTCCAAAAAACTCAATTCTGTAAGGTTCATCGTGTGAAAATGAAAACACATCTACAATACCTCCTCTAACCGAAAATTCTCCAGGTTCTGTAACAAAATCTACACGTTTAAACTTGTACTCAAATAATACTTCATTTACAAAATCTATAGACAACTCATTACCTAAAGCTATTTTTAAAGTGTTACGCTCTAGCTCTCTTCTGGTAACTACTTTCTCAAAAAGTGCATCAGGATATGTTACTATTATTGCAGGCTTTTTTCTGGAATTAATTCTATTTAAAACCTCAGCTCTTAGTAAGACATTTGCGTTATCAGTTTCTTCAATTTGATATGGTCGTCTATAACTTCCTGGATAGAACAAAACATCTTTAGAATCTATTAATTGCTCTAAATCATTTAAATAATAAGCAGCTTCCTCTTTATCATTAAACACTAATAAAAAAGGTTTTTCTGCTTGTTTAAACACATTGGCAATAACAAACGACAAGGACGAACCTACGAGACCTTTTAAATGTAATTTATCTTGAGTTAGGGCAATAGAATTTTGCAGTTTTTGCTGTTGCAAAGACTTTAGAAAAGTTTGCGAGATTAAGGCTTTACTCACTTTAAAAAATTTATCGCAAATATATAATAATTGTTTATTAGAATTTTAAAAAATATTGCGCGAAAAGGATTATTAAGTATTATATTTGCAGCACCTTAAAACAAAATACAATTATGTCTATAGCAGATTTTTTTGACAGTGGATTCAAAAAACGTAACGAAGATCATTTTGCAGCTATTGTAAGAGTTGCCATGAGCGATGATATTATCACTGAAGAAGAAAAGGCCTTCTTAGATAGATTAGCACATAAGTTAAATATTTCTGAAGCTGAGTACAAACAAATTTTAAAAGATTACAAAACACACCCAATTAACCCTCCAACTAGCTATGACAAACGTTTAGAACGTTTATTTGATTTAGCGCGTATGGTTTGGGCTGATCATATTGAAGGTGAAAAACAAATAAGAATGTTAATTCGCTTAGTTGTAGGTCTTGGTTTTCATTCTAAAAATGCAAAATACATTACGCACAAAGCTTTAGACTTAGTACATGAAGAAGTTGACTTAGACACTTTCATGGATGAGATAAAACATATGAATAGATAATTTTCTATTTATTACCATATAAAAAAAAGGCAACCAATTGGTTGCTTTTTTTAGTTTTATTTATTACTAGCTTATTTAGCTTTTTGCATAAACTCTTCAGCTTTCTCAACCATATTTTTACTACCACATAAAAATGGTACGCGTTGGTGTAACTCTGTTGGTTCAATGTCCATAATTCTATTAAAACCATCACTTGCTTTTCCATTTGCTTGTTCTGCTAAAAAAGCCATTGGATTACACTCATACAATAAACGTAATTTACCATTAGAATTTTTTGAACTTTTTGGATACATATAAATACCTCCTTTAATCATATTTCTATGGAAATCGGACACTAATGACCCAATATATCTAGAAGTATAAGGCCTATCACCTTCTTCCTCTTGACAGTACTTTATATAATCTTTAATTCCTTGTGGAAAGTGAATGTAGTTTCCTTCGTTTACTGAGTAAATTTTTCCGTTTTCAGGAAACTGCATATTTGGATGCGATAAATAAAATGTTCCAATAGCTGGATTTAATGTAAAGCCATTAACACCATCGCCAGTAGTATATACCAACATTGTTGATGTACCGTAAATAATGTAGCCTGCGGCTACTTGCTCACTACCTTTTTGCAGAAAATCTTCCATAGTTACTGGAGTTCCTATTGGAGTTACACGTCTGTAAATAGAAAAGATAGTTCCTACAGATACATTTACATCAATGTTTGACGAACCATCTAATGGATCAATTAAAACCACATACTTATTTTGATGATTCTCATCTTGACTATTAATAGAAACATAATGGTCTTCTTCCTCACTTGCAATACCACAAACAATATTCCTTTTAGTTAATGTTTGAATAAACTTTTCATTAGCATAAACATCTAACTTTTGTTGGTCTTCACCTTGAATATTAGTATCTCCAGCAGCTCCAATAATATCAACTAATCCAGCTTTGTTCACTTCGTGATTCACCACTTTTGCTGCTAAACGCAATGAGTTAATTAATCGTGAAAGTTCTCCAGAAGTATATTTGAAAGATGCTTGATTTTCAATAATAAACTCTCCTAATGTTTGGTTTTTCTGAGACATGTGTGTTTGTGTTGTTTGGTGCAAATATCGTATTTTTTAATTCAACTAAATCGATTTCGTAAAAAATTAATTATGCCCTGACAATCGCTTTAATTATATTTGATTTTATTTATATTTTATGAGTTATAAAATTCGTAATGCTGTTGCTAACGATATGCCTCAAGTACTTGATTTAATTACTGAGTTAGCAGTTTTTGAGAAAGAACCAAACGCTGTTGAAGTTACTATTGAGCAACTACAAAAAGATGGCTTTTCTAACAAACCAGCTTTTCATTGCTTTGTTGCCGAAGAAGGAAAAACCATTCTAGGTATAGCACTCGTATATTTAAGGTACTCTACATGGAAAGGCATTGTTTTGCATCTTGAAGATTTAATTGTAAGTCAAACGCAAAGAGGTAGAGGTATTGGAACAGCCTTATTAGATGAAGTTGTAAAACATGGTGCTGCTTTAGGTGTAAAAAGGATTAGTTGGGAAGTTATTGATTGGAATGAACCTGCTATAAAATTTTACGAACAAAAAGGTGCTAATGTAATGAGAGATTGGGACGTAGTACAGCTTGATGAACAAGGGATTAAAAATTATTTATCAAAGTTAAATTAATGCACGTATTTAAATTTGGAGGCGCATCTGTTAAAGATGCAAATGGCGTAAAAAACCTTGTCAAGGTTTTACAAAAAGTAGGATATAACAATACTCTGGTAGTTGTTTCAGCTATGGGAAAAACCACTAATGCCCTTGAAGTTGTATTAGATAATTACTTTAACAACAAAAAAGAATTGCAAAGTTCTTTACAAGATGTAAAAAAATACCATAACTCTATTTTACTTGATTTATTTGAAAACGAAAATCATCCTGTTTTTAGTAAAGTAAGCGCGCTTTTTAAAGAATTAAATATATTTTTTGATAGAAATAAATCTCCAGATTACAATTTTGTTTATGACCAAGTTATTTGTTTTGGTGAACTGGTTTCAACAACCATAATAAGTTATTACTTAAATGATATTGGATTAAAAAATAATTGGCTGGATGTAAGAGAGCTTATTAAAACTGACAGTTATTATAGAAGTGCTAAAGTAGATTGGGAAGCCACTCAAAATTTAATTTCTACCAAAGTAAACTCTAAAACATTAAATATTACTCAAGGATTTATTGGTAGTGACGACCATAATTTTACAACTTCATTAGGAAGAGAAGGAAGCGATTATAGTGCTGCAATTTTTGCGTATTGCTTAAATGCCAAAGACGTTACAATTTGGAAAGATGTTCCTGGAGTTTTAAATGCTGACCCAAGACATTTTGAAAACGCACAATTGCTACATCAAATATCTTATAGAGAAGCTATTGAGTTAGCTTTTTATGGTGCTTCAGTAATTCATCCAAAAACCTTACAACCATTACAACGTAAAGAAATACCATTATATGTAAAGTCTTTTCTTAATCCTGAAGCTAATGGTACTTGTGTAGCGAAAGGCAAAGATTTAGAACCTGAAATCCCTTGTTTTATTGTAAAAAAGAATGAAGTGCTAATATCGTTATCATCTTTAGATTTTTCATTTATCATGGAAGATAGTATAAGAGATATATTTAATTTACTACACCAATATAAAATGAAGGTAGATGTTATTCAAAACTCTGCTATTAGCTTTTCGGTATGTATTGATAATAATTACAACAATTTAGAAACTCTTTTACAACAATTAAGAGCTAAATTTAAAGTTACACATTATGAAAATGTATCATTATTTACTATCAGACACTATAACTCTAACGCTATTAAGACGTTAGAACAAAACAAAACAGTTTTATTAAAACAAGTTTTTGGAGATACTGTTCAAATTGTAACAAAGTAAGATAAATAGTGTCTTTACTGATGTAAAAAAAAATGATTAGGTTTGTAATTCTGTCAATTTAAAATCAAAAATGGGACTAGTCACAGCAAAAGAAGTAGCCAAAGCAATAAAAGCCGATAAATATGGCTTTATAGGCACTTTTTTTGGTTGGATTATAATGAAGGTTTTAAACATCTCCACTATTAATAAGATTTATAACAGAAATAAACATCTAAAAGATTTAGATTTTTTAAATGCCCTTTTAGATGATTTTCAAATAAAATTTGAAATTCCTGAGGAGGATTTAAAACGCCTTCCTAAAGATGGTGCTTATATTACCGTTTCAAACCATCCTCTTGGAGGTATTGATGGTATTTTACTATTAAAATTAATGATTGAGCAACGTCAGGATTTTAAAATTATAGCTAACTTTTTACTCCACAGAATTGAGCCTTTAAAACCCTATATCATGCCTGTAAATCCTTTTGAAGATAGAAAGGATGTAAAGTCTAGTATTGCAGGTTTTAAAAATTCAATTTTACATTTAAAAAATGGACATCCATTAGGTGTTTTTCCTGCTGGAGAAGTATCTACTTATAAAGACGGAAAACTAGTTGTTGATAAACCATGGGAAGAAGCAGCTATGAAACTGATAAAAAAAGCTGAAGTTCCAGTTGTTCCTATTTATTTCCATGCTAAAAACAGCCGTTTATTTTATAGATTATCAAAAATTAGTGATACGCTTAGAACTGCTAAACTACCATCGGAATTATTAACACAAAAACATCGTGTTATAAAAGTACGTATTGGTAAGCCAATTACTGTAAAAGATCAAAAGGAACACAGTTCGCTTTCAGATTTTTCAGAATTTATCAGACGTAAAACATATATGTTATCTAATGCATTTGATAATCCTAAGATTTTAGATAACCTATCATCTCAATTAAAAGTTCCAAAAATCCCACAAAAAATTGTAACTCCTGTTGATCAAGATGTTATGATTAAAGAGGTTGAAACTTTAAAAGATGGTAATCATAGACTTTTAAAAAGTAAGAACTACGAAGTTTACCTAAGTCCTGCTTCTGAGGTTCCAAACATATTAAGAGAAATTGGTCGTTTACGCGAAATTACTTTTAGAGAAGTTGGAGAAGGTACCAATGAAGCTATTGACTTAGATAAATTTGACACTTATTATCACCATATGTTTTTATGGGATGATGACAAAAAAGTAATTGCAGGTGCTTACCGAATGGGATTAGGTGCTAAAATTTTTGAAAAGCATGGTATAAATGGGTTTTACCTTCAAGATTTATTTAGGTTTGAACCTGAGCTTTATAAAATGATGAGCCAATCTATAGAAATGGGTCGTGCTTTCATTATAAAAGAATACCAACAAAAACCAATGCCTTTATTTTTACTATGGAAAGGTATTGTTCATACCACATTGCGCTTCCCAGAACATAAATTCTTAATTGGAGGTGTGAGTATTAGTAATCAATTTTCAAACTTCTCAAAATCGTTAATGATTGAGTTTATGAAATCTCATTATTACGATCCTTATTTAGCACAATATGTGCATCCAAAAAAGGAGTTTAAAGTTAAGTTGAAAGATGCTGATAAAGATTTTGTTTTTGATGCTACTGAAGCCGATTTAAATAAGTTTGATAAAATTATTGACGAAGTAGAACCAGGAGCATTACGTTTACCTGTGTTACTTAAAAAGTATATTAAGCAAAATGCTAAACTTGTAGCATTTAATGTAGACCCTTTATTTAACAATGCAGTAGATGGCTTGATGTATATTAAGATTGCCGATTTACCTGAAAGTACTGTGCGTCCAGTTATGGAAGAGTTTCAAGCTGAGTTGGAACGTAAGTTTTCTGGACAGAGTGAAAATGTAGATAAATAGTTTTCTGCAAAAAAACATAAAAAAAGGCTTCTACAATTTGTAGAAGCCTTTATATTTTAGCAACATCCAGAACTTGGTGAGCAACAAGAAGCATCGCTTGTTACAACTTCCTTTTCTTCTGGAATTCCACAAAGCTCTTTAGCTTTACAATCTGTTTTTTCTATTGCTAGTTTTACAATCAAGTTATTGTCTCTAATTTCAAAATCGTTTACAAACAATTGTGCTGTATTAAATGTAGCATTGCTATATTCAAACTTTACCTCAGCATCCATATCAAATGGTTTCATTCTTCCTACTTTATTTAGTATAGCTAACGCTTTAAAAACGGTCATATATTCACGTTTTCCGATTTCTTTTGGACTTTCCCAAAGTTGAATAATGGTTTCATTCCAAGCATCTGTTCCTGCTCCACAATCAACCGAATCAATTTTCACATGCTTTACTTCAGTAATATGATAGTTTGCACCAACAAAAGCATTTGGTAAATACTCAAATAACAATGATTTGTCTTGATGCGCTTGTAATGTGTTGAATAATTCTTGTGTTTTCATCTGTATTAAATTTTGGTTGCCTTATTAGCAACAATTAGATTTAGTTGTATTAAAAAATGTATTTAATTGTTGTTGGAGTTCATTCCAACGTGTTACGTTTATGCAATAGCACATGCGTTTACCTTCTATTTCTCCTTGTAATAAGCCAAGGCTTTTAAGTTCTTTTAAATGTTGAGAAATGGTTGCTTGAGCAAGTCCAATTTCTTCTACCAAATCATTACATATACACGATTCTTGTTTACTTACATATTGTAAAATAGCAACACGTGCTGGATGTCCTAGCACTTTAAAAAATTGTGCTAATTGATTTTGTTGTTCTGAAAATATTTGCGACTTCGTTGTTCCCATATATCATATTTTAATATTGCAATATTACGATAATAAATTAAAACAAAAAAGCCAGAATTTATATTTCTGACTTTTTTAACTTTTACTTACCACAAAAAGAATATCATTATTGCTGTAATGAGAATCAAAAAAACAATAAGTTGTTTTATCAATCGAGCTTTCTGTTCAGACTTAGCCTTATCTCTTATTTGTTGTTTAATTTCATTTAATTCTTCAATTGGAACGGTTTTAAATTGTGGTTTAAGTTTACTTGCACTTGAAAAATGTTTTGGGTTAGGATTATCCTTAAACTTTCTTCTTTGTGATGGTCTTTGTGCTCTATTTTGATTAGAGCGATTTATCATATCTAAAATGTGTCCTGCTCCTAAACCCATAAATTTAACATCCTAAAACCAAGATTTCTTTCCAGCTTGATATGTATTATAGAAATCGGCATCGGTTTTAGTTAAATAAATAATACCTTCAACTAAACCTATTAATCCTGAAATTGCAGAGGTAATTCCACAAGTAAAAAACCCAAGAAGTCCTAAAACTAATAGTATTACTCCTTCTTTATTATATCCAAGGATAAATTTATGTATTCCTATCCAACCTAATAAAATCCCTAAAATACCAGCTAATACTTTTTTGTTATCTCCTGATGCGCTATCAAAAGCTTCTTTGGCGCTATCGGTAAACTCCTTAGCACTTTCTTTAGCATCTCCAGCAAATTCACTAGCCTTCTCCTTTGCTTCCTTAGCAAACTCACTCGCTTTTTCTTTGGCTTCTTTACCAAATTCTTCAGCTTTCTCTGCTGCTTTACGAACACCTTCTTTAGCGTCGCCTAACATATCTTCTAAATCGTCTCTTAAATCTTTATTATCGTCTGACATCTTATATAAATTTTAGTTGTACATAATTTTTACTGAAAAGCACTATCTACAGGCTCCCATAGTTCTATTTTATTTCCTTCTGGATCTAAAATCCATCCAAATTTGCCGTAATCGTACTCTTCAACTTCACCTACTACAGTAACACCTTCTTCTTTTAATGTTGCTAGTAATTCATGTAAGTTTTCGACGCGAAAATTCATCATAAATTGTTTTTCGCTAGGCTTAAAGTACGTCGTATCGTTTTTAAAAGGTGACCATTGTGTAGAACAATCATTTCCTTCTTTATCTTTCCACCAGAAAGTACAACCGTAGGCATCTACAGGTAATCCTAGGTGTTTACCATACCATTCTTTTACTTTATCTGGATTTTCAGTTTTGAAGAAAAAGCCTCCTAATCCTGTAACTCGTTTTTTCATCTCAGTAATATATATGTGTATTGTTATTCAATTTTGTTACAGTTACTTCTTTTTACTCTTATAAAGGTCTTCATAAAGTTGTATCCATTCATCTGCGCTAACTTTAGCTGTTAGTTCGCCTATTAAATCAAAAGGAATATCATTCATACGTTTAAAACGCACACAACTTTTCCCCATATCTAACTTATACTTACAACGTTTGGCATACTCGGTTATAAACCATTCCATCAAATCTTTTTTTGCATATAGTACCATACTATAAACTGCAATAAAGTTTTTTTGCGAAGCCAAATTCATAAATGGCAATGGTAACTCTGGCGTACAATGGTAACCATCTGGGTATTTACTATGCGGAATTACATAACCTATCATGCCATAACTCATAGCCTCTTCTACATCTTTAGGAAGGTTATCTAAAATTTGTTGCCTTAGCTTTTGAAGTGGTTCTTTTCTATCTTCTGGAATTTGAGATATATAATCTTCTGGTGAATCTGCTTTATACTGCATTTTACATGTTTTAGAACATGTAATTTACAAAAAAATTGCTTTTATCTTATCAACAATAGTTTGTGCTAGCTTAATTTTACTCTCTATTGTCCAACCAGCAACATGAGGCGTTAACAACACATTTGGTGCTTTAATTAAATATTGGAATGCTTCTGGTAGTTGATTGTCGCTAAACATATCTTCAAACGAAGATTTTTCGTATTCTAGTACATCTAATCCTGCTCCTAAAATTTTACCAGATTTTAATGCTTTTACTAAATCCTTAGTCACAACGCTTTTGCCTCTTGCTGTATTTATTAACCAAAAAGGCTTTTTAAAACTATTAATAAAATCGTCATCAATCATATTAATAGTTAATGGGGTTTCTGGTGTATGCAAACTCAATACATCTGCTCTTTCTTGGAGTTCGCTTAACGACACTTGAGTAGCATTAGCATTCCCTAAGTTATCTTTTATATCGTAACACAAAACTTCTACATCAAAACCTCTAAGTTTTTTTGCAAACGCATTTCCCATATTACCATAACCTATTAACCCAACAGTTTTCCCATCTAACTCAACACCTCTATTGGCTTCACGTTGCCATCGACCATTACGTACCTCACTATCTGCTGTATTGAGTTTATTAAATAAAGATAATAACATTCCTAAAGCATGCTCTCCTACTGCATTTCGGTTACCTTCTGGTGCAGAAATGAGTTTAACACCTTTAGATTCGGCATACTCACAATCTATATTTTCTAAACCAGCACCTACACGTCCAATAAATTTTAGGTTGGTAGCCTTGTCCAAAAATTGTTTATCAATTTTAAAACGACTACGAATAATAAAACCATCATACTCGTGAATCTTAGCTTCAATGTCTTGTTTTGAAGACGTATAATCTTCATGATTAGTAAAACCTAAGTCGTTTAATTGACTTAATAATAATGGATGATTGGTATCTAAGTGTAGGACTTTCATTTACTAAATTTTAGGATAATGTGTTTGTGTTTTTTCATGCACTACGTTTCCTGTATGGGCAGTCGATAGCTTTTCGAATAGTAAGACGTGAACTTCTTCGTTATCTTTAGTCATTGGATTGTGCTCAACACCTTTAGGTACAACAATTATTTCGCCTTCTTTTACTATTTCAGTACGATCTCTAAATTGCATATACAAAGTGCCTTTTACTACTTGAAACAACTCGTCTTCATCCTCATGAGCATGCCATGTAAACTCACCTTTAATTTTAGCCAGAAGCACTTGCATATCATCTACTATTGCAATTTGATGTGGATGCCAATTTTTAGAGAACTTAGAGAATTTATCCTTAATATTTATTGATTTCATAAAGTGAGTTTAATTTTAATGTAATACATGAGAAATCTCACATATGTTCGATATGACATCTAAGTATTAAATACCTAGAATTAATTTAGCTATCCAGAAGTAAATAAGAATTCCGAAAATATCGTTACTAGTTGTAATAAAAGGTCCAGTTGCAATTGCTGGATCTATACCTCGTTTATTTAAAAACAATGGAATAAATGTACCTATTAAACCTGCGACAATAATAACCACAATAAGAGATACTGAAATAGCTAATGCTCTATTAACTTCGCCATAATAACCCCAAACAAACAAGAATAAAAATAAGGCTAGAATAATCCCGTTTAAAGTTGCCAAAAGCATTTCCTTAATTAATCGATTATTAATACTACCCTTAATATCATCGTTTGCTAAACCTTGTACTATAATTGCACTTGATTGTACTCCAACATTTCCAGCCATAGCTGCAATAAGAGGTGTAAAGAAAAATAGCACTGCATATTTACTAAAGATATCTTTGAAATCTTCCATAATCAAGAAAGCGCCAACACCTCCAACTAGTCCTAAAAACAGCCAAGGCAAGCGCGCTTTTGTTAAAGCCCAAATACTATCTTCGGCATCAACATCTTGTGTAATACCTGCTGCTAATTGGTAATCCTTTTCGGCTTCTTCTTTAATTACGTCTACAATATCATCAATTGTAATACGTCCTAAAAGTCGCTTTTCATCATCTACAACAGGCACTGCTTCCAAATCATATTTTGCCATGATTCTTGCTACTTCCTCGTCATCATCATTAACATGTACCGAATCTACTTTTGGAATATAGATGTCGGCAATTTTACTTTCGTTTTTAGCAATAAGTAAATCCTTTAATGATAGTCTACCTATAAGCTTTTCTTCTTTGGTTACTACATAAATGGAATGTACACGCTTTACATTTTTAGCTTGTGCTCTAATTTTACGAAGACATCCTGCTACTGTCCAAGTTTCATATACTTTTACCAGCTCCTTTGCCATTAATCCACCAGCAGTATCTTCTTCATAAGTCATTAACTCCTGAATATCTGCAGCAAAGGTTTCGTCTTCAATCTCTGCAATTACAGTTTCCTTACGTTCTTCAGGTAACTCATCAATTAAATCTACTGCATCATCTGTATCTAACTCTTCTAGCTCTTCGGCAATTTCTTTAGCAGAAAGATTGTTAAGGATTTTACTACTCACATCTTCATCTAACTCCGAAAGGATATCAGATGTTTTTTCACTGTCAAGTAGTTTAATAACGTAGGTTGCTTGATCTAAACTAAGTACGTCTAAAATTTCAGAAATATCGGCATAGTGTAACTCATCAAAAAATGCTTTAGCTTCAACATCATTTCTTGAATCTACAAGATGCTCTACTCTTTCTATAAGCTCATCGCTTATCTCAAAGGCAATATGTTCTTTGTTTTCTTCCATGTAAACAAAATGCCAATTATAAGGTTAGTTAATTTTAAACGTCGTCCTGAATTAATTTGGTAAGTTCAATAAAAGCCTCAACACTTAATTGTTCTGGACGTTTGCCAAATATAACATTTGCTTTTAAATTATCAGAAAGATTAAATGTTTTTAAACTATTACGCAATGTTTTTCTGCGTTGCTGAAATGCTTGCTTTACTACTTTAAAGAATAATTTTTCATCACATGGTAAATCAAAATTCTCTTTTCTTATTAGTCTAAGTACTCCAGAATCTACTTTTGGAGGCGGATTAAAAACTCCTGGAGGTACTGTAAACAAATACTCAGCATCGTAAAATGCTTGCGTTAATACTGACAATATTCCGTAAGTTTTACTTCCTTCCTTTTCACAAATGCGTTGTGCTACTTCTTTTTGAAACATACCTGAAAACTCAGGAATTTGATGACGCATTTTTATAGTTTTAAAAACTATTTGTGAGGATATATTGTATGGAAAATTTCCTATAACAGCTAAAGGTTCTTCTTTAAATACTTCATTTAAATCGTATTTAAGAAAATCTTTTTCGATAATTCGAGGCGCAAGATTTAAGTAGTTTGCTTGCAGGTATTCTACCGACTCCGAATCTATTTCTATAACATACGTTGCAATATCTTTTTCTAAAAGATACTTGGTAAGCACTCCCATTCCAGGACCAATTTCTAACACATTTTTATAACCGTTTAAGGTTAATGTATCAGCTATTTTTTTTGCAATATTTTCGTCTCGCAAAAAATGTTGTCCTAGATGTTTTTTAGCTTTAACTGTCATACACTAATAATTAATGTGTTGTTATATATTTAAATATACATACTCTTACCGAAATGTTCTTTTAATTAAGTGAAATTTACCGCATATTGATCTATTACCTCTAATTCGGTTCTAAAGGCTAACATTTTATCGGCAAACTTTTTCAAACCTTCAGTTCTTAAGCGTTCTGCATCGTCTTTATAATAAGCCTCTAATGCTGCTCTAGAGTAAGACTTGTATTGAATAGAGTAAGTGTGTCCTTCCATTTCTTCATCTACCAATATTTTACTAAAAGTGGCTCCTTCAAATTTACCTGTTGCTAACACTTCTGGAATATGCTTTTTAATCCAATCTAACCATTCTTCATGAATAGACTCATCAACATTAACTGTTACGTTGTATATTATTTTACTCATTACTTAGTACTTAGGTTTAAACTTAAATATAGTGTGTACTACAATACTTTTGCAAATAACAGAAGTTCTTCTCCATCATCAAAGGGTTTTACCTTTTTTTGTAGTTTAAACCCTAATTTTTCAATGAGTTTGATTGAATTTTTATTTATCGGTAAGGTAATAGCTGCAACTCTATTAATTTGAAAACTAGATTTTGCTAGCTCTAATATTTTCACAGAAGATTCGTATCCAAATCCTTTTCCTTCAAACTGAGGTAACATGGCAAAACCTAAATCTACATCATCTAATGTGTCTCGTTTTATTAAGCCACAGGTTCCAACAGGAATGTTTGAGTCTTTAAGTGATAATTTATAAAACCCGAAACCAAATTCGTCATAACTTTTTAAGGTACCTTGTTTTAAATAATCTTCAGCATCTTTAACTGTTTTAAGATTTCTATCTCCTATGTATTTAATCCAGTTTGGTGAATTTGTGAGTTCTAAAAAGAAAGGAGCATCTGCTAATGTAAACTTTGATATTTGTAGTCTTGAAGTTCTGGTAGGTAACATATATTATTTTAATATTATTACAGCAATAACAATAGTAATAATCATTACTAATATATAGGCTATTATCTCTTTTTTCTTATGATTTTTAGCCGAAAGCCTAATTTCCTCTTTCTTCTTTTTTAGCTCAACACTCGAAAGCTTTTTGAAGTTAAACTCATCAGCATTATCAAAACAATGATCTAAAGTCTTATTATTAAACCTCTTCTTTTGCTTTTCCTTTCTTTGTTTGCGCCTTAAAACAGTTGCCTTAAAATGTCCTAAACTACCATTCATTAATTTTTCTAGTTAATATCGTCTCCACGAAGTTGCCTAAACTTTTTACGAGCTTCTACAAAGTATATACTATCTGCATGATTAAAGATTATTTGCTCATATAATGGTTTGGCTTTCTCTGGTTGCTCAAATACATTTACATATAATTCTGCTAAAGCATATAACGCATCATCTGCTAAAATATCATCTCTATAATTAGCAATAATGCTTAAATAATTAGCCTCAGCTTTTTCAAAATCCTTTTCCTCTTCATAAATCTTAGCTTGTAGCAATAATGCTTGATCCATTATAGATTCTGTTTTATGATTAGCAATAATTTGATCTAAAAGTGTTAATGCTTCTTTTTTCTTATTCTGAAATATGTATAAATCTGCTTTAGAATACAGTTTTAATGCTGTGTGTGTAGAATCGTCTAATTTATTATCTGATATCAATAATTTTAAATCTAATGCATCATTAGCAATAAGCTGAGAAGTAGATGCTTTTAGTATTTTTAACTGTGATTCTGCCCATTTAAAATCACCTTTATAATAACTTGTTTTGGCTACTCTAAAACGTGCTTGTTGAGATATTTTACTATTCTTTAAACTAGTTTGTATTTGAGAGTAATAAATAAGTGCTTCGTTAAATTTTTCTTGCATTACCAATACATCACCTAGTTTAAGTTTTAACTTACCTTGAGATACTCTTGGTAAGCTACTGTTTAATGCTTGCTTTAAAAAAGTAATAGCATCGTTTGGTTTATTTAAATAAAACGCCAAAAAGTGCGCATACGATAATTGCAACTCGACTGTATCTGCATGTATACCATAATCCCTCAACAAACTTTCATATTGTGCCTTTATATTATCAAACTCCTTTTGATTATTTGTGTCTTGAGCAATTTCCAATAACTGTCTATGAGATTCTAAAATAATTGAGGTATCAAAGGCTGTTTCTATAAGATAATTAAATATTGATGTAGCTGTTTCTACATCATTTTCATCTTTAGCCATAAGACCTAAATCAATAATACCTTGTAAGGATTCTTGCTCTCTTTTATAAATAGCCTTTTCTTGAGCGAAAGCCTTATTATATTGTCGTTGTTGAATAAACAACCAACTCAATAATTGGTTCCATAATGTATTAGGTTCAGTTTGTATTTTTTTGAGTAATACTTTACGTAAAACAATGTTGTTTTCGTTTTCAGCATCATCAGTTATATAATCACTAAATGCTCTTTTTGCTTGATTTATATATGCCTTATTAGTATTAATAAAACTCACATAGCTATTAAACATTTTTTCAGTTTTTTGTTGCTCGCCATAAATTTTGGCTAACTGAAAGTGATAATTAGACTTAGGCCTAAGTTCCATAGATTTTTCATAGACATAAACTGCATTATCTAATAATGAACGTTCCTCAAAGCGTCTAGCTACATAAAATCCATATACAGGGTTTTCTTCTATTTTAAGCTTAGCTTGGTTATAATAATAATCGGCTTGTTCTTGATTATTCTGTAATTGGTAGTTATAACCCAACTCTACAAGATATTGAGGATTTTTACTTTTCTTAATTTGATTTTGAATTAAGGCTTCGGCTTCAGGAAACTGTTCTAATTGTTGATAGATTTCTATAATTCTTAATAAATACTTAGAACTGCCCTTATTATTTTCATACAGTTTTTGATAGGTTACCAAAGCTTTTTCGAACTCGCCTCTCTTAAAATAATCTTTAGCAAGGTCATCTTCCTCTTGTGCAGATAGATTAAAACAACAAAAACATAATATGATAATTAGTAACCTTTTCATTGATTGGGTTTTTGTAAATATAATAAATGTCTTTTGGAGTTATTGTGAATGTTATTATAAAAAAATGCCTGAACAAAGTTCAGGCATTGGCCAGCCAAAATAAATGTGCTATTAATCATATTTTTCGAAATGATTCAATTATCCTGTTGGTCTAATTTATCTTAAGAGATTTTTCAATCTGGGCTTTCTATAATACTACTTTTACTATTAATACTACCAAAGCAGCTAATAGTAATATGCGTTTTACATTTTTCATATTAGTAGGTTAAACATTGGTAGTTCTAAATTCACCATTTTTTTTGAAATCACAAAGAAAATAGCGAAATATTCGTCAAACAGCGTGTTTTTTTAGCATTTTAACGATAAAAGTACTGATTTTGTTTAACCTTCTAACTAATCAATAATAGAAAAACCTGTATATGGTACTAATACTTCTGGTATTACAATACCTTCATCAGTTTGGTAGTTTTCTAATATTCCAGCTAAAACTCTAGGTAATGCTAAAGAACTTCCGTTTAATGTATGTGCTAATTCGCTTTTACCTTCACTATTTTTAAAGCGTAGTTTTAAACGATTAGCTTGGAATGTTTCAAAATTTGATACAGAAGAAATTTCTAACCATCTATCTTGAGCTGTAGAAAAAACTTCAAAATCAAAAGTTAATGCTGCTGTAAATCCTAAATCACCTCCACATAATCTTAAAATTCTATATGGTAATTTAAGTTCTTGCAAAATGGTTTTAACATGTTCTACCATTCCATCTAAAGCTTCGTAAGAACGTGTTGGGTGTTCTACTCTTAATATCTCTACCTTATCAAATTGATGTAATCTATTTAATCCTCTAACATGAGCTCCATAACTTCCTGCTTCTCTACGAAAACATGGTGTGTATCCTGTAATTGCCTTAGGTAAGTCATTTTCTGATAATAATTCACCTCTAAAAATATTAGTTGCTGGTACTTCAGCCGTAGGAATTAAATATAAATTATCTCCAGTTACATGATACATTTGCCCTTCTTTATCTGGTAACTGTCCTGTTCCAAAACCTGATGCTTCATTTACCAAATGAGGCACTTGCATTTCATGATATCCAGCAGCAGTATTTTTGTCTAAAAAATAATTTATTAAAGCGCGTTGTAATCTAGCTCCTTTGCCTTTATATACAGGGAATCCTGCTCCAGTAATTTTATTACCTAGCTCAAAATCTATAATATCGTACTTCTTTGCTAACTCCCAGTGTGGTAAAGCATTTTCAGATAACTTAGGAATATCACCTTCTCTAAAAACCTCTTCATTATCTTCATCCGTATTTCCATTTGGAACAGAATCATGAGGTACATTAGGTATTTTATATAATAACTCCTGTAACTTTTCTGTAGTAGCATTTAAACTTTCAGAAAACGTGTTTTTATCTTCCTTTAAAGTAGCTGTTTTTTCTTTAAGAATATTTGCCTTTTGTGCTTCACCAGATTTATAAAGCATCCCTATTTCTTTGGACAACGCATTCATCTCTGCTGAAGCATTATCAAACTTTGTTTGTAGGCTTCTACGTTGTTCATCTATAGAAATTACTTCTGCAATCATTTCTTTAGCATCTATATTACGTTTTGTTAAACGTTCGATAACTAATTCTTGATTGTCTCTAATAAAAGGTACTTGTAACATTGCTTAAAAATTTAAGCGACAAATTTAAACAATTACTAAGAAAACTAATCTTGTTTTGAAGGTAAAATCCAATCACTATGCTTAAAAGCATCCCATTTTACAGATGCTAGGTCTATTTCTGGATTTATAAGTTGTTGAAATGGTCTTCCGTTTACTTTAATAAAACAATCTACATACACTTCAACATCTTGCCCTTCTTCTTTAAATTTACTTTTTAAATACTGTGAAAATTGCCAAATTACATCTGGCTTAGTAGATGCTATATTAATTTGTTTACGAGTTAAAAAGTCGGACAGTTTAACAGGAATTGTTTGACCTGTCTCTTTATTAACCACTTTATAATTAGCATATCCACTTTTAACTCTTAACATCATTCGCCAAGAAAGACGATGTCCTTCTTCTGTCCACAACACATCATCCTTTATTACCCAATGTCTTAATGGTAATAGGATATGAATAGTAAAATAAATTACAAATACTGTTATACCTAGCTTACTTGTATTAGGTATTATAACATCTTGCTTATTATATAAAGGCTTTTGTTTTAGAAAAATATTTCTGATGGTTTTTGGCTCAAAAAAGAACATACATAATGCTAAAGACATGTATGGAAAAATTCCTATTTGAAACACTATAGAATTAAACAAATGAAAAAAGACTGATGCAACAAAAGCAAGCTTTCTTGTTGGTTTATATAGTAATAATGGTACCACTAATAAATCAAATAGAATACCTGAATAAGCTAATACATAGTGTAACCATTTGGTTTGTAAAAAATCCCCTATTAACACATAGTCCTTCTTCCCTTTCATAAACAATTCAATAGCAGTAGTATCAATCCAATCAGGATACCATTTAGCTACCGAAGCATAAGTATAAACAATACCCATTTGTACTATAAACAATAAAGAACACCACTGTGGCATACTATATTTAACAATTGAAGGATTTTGTTTAGCATCAATTGAATAATATCTATTAGCAGGCATTATTGCCATAAACAATGACAAAAAAACTAACAAATAATAATGGTTATTATATGACGATTTTTGCATTAAATACACAAAAGTCCACATTACAGTAAAGCCAATAATACTAAACCTATACTTATAACCTAACATAATACCAAAACCAAAAACACCCATAATTGCAAAGTATATGTACATTCCAATTCCTGGTAAAGGTTGAAGCCAATCAAAAGAAATAAAAGAAAAAGTAAACTCAGGTTCGACTAAAACGCGTTTTACCCAACCAGTTAAAATAGCGCCAAATGACTCAAAGATAATTAAGAGCCCAAAAAAGACTCTAAATACAATTAAAGCACTATTATCAATTTGTTTAAATAAAATACGATTAAGCATTGTTTATATATTCTATAGCTAACTGTTTGTCTTTTTGAAGTTGGTCTTTTAACTCTTTAATAGACGCAAATTTTCGCTCATCCCTTAAACGTTGTAATATTTCAACTTTAATATTCTTATCATAAATATTATTATTAAAATCAAAAAAATGAATCTCAATAGATTGAGTATTACTAGAATCTACCGTAGGATTCACGCCTATATTCATCATTCCAAAAACTTCGGTATTTTCTATATTAGCCTTTACAACATATACACCATCTTTAGGTATTAACTTATAATCTTCTTCTATATTTAAGTTAGCTGTTGGGAAATTAATTTGCTTTCCTAAGCCCTTTCCTTTTACTACATTGCCATTAAGCATGAAATTATATCCTAAAAATTGATTAGCGGCCTTTATATCTCCAGCTATAAGTGCTTTTCTAATTTTTGTAGAACTTACAGCTACTTCATTAACTTCTTGAGCAGTAATTTCTGTTACTTTAAAATCATAAATCTCTCCAAACTCTTTTAAATCATCAATGTTTGCTGTTCTATTTCTACCAAAATGATGATCATAACCAATAATTATATGCTTTACATGCAATTTCTTAACCAATACATCTCTTACGTATTCCAATGCTGATAAACGTGAAAACTCCTGCGTAAATTCTTTTATTACTAGATGGTCAACACCAAAATCGCTTAATAAATTTGCTTTCTCATCTATAGTATTAATTAATTTAATTCCAGCATCTTTTTGAAGTACCATTCTAGGATGTGGAAAAAAAGTAAGTACCACTGCTTTTAAGCCATCTTTTTTTGCAATTTTTGTTAGACGACTTATTATTTTTTGATGTCCATGATGCACACCATCAAATGTACCAATTGTAACAATTGAATCAGAAAGAATATTATAATCTGATGCATTTTTTATTTTCAACACAACTATTTTTATGATTGAAACGAATATAAAAAAAAGAGGATTGATTACTCAATCCTCTTTAAAATATTTATAATTATAAATCTTATTTCTTAACAAATGGTAAAGAAACAGAATTATTGTCTTTAGTTATTTTAACAAAGTACATTCCATTGCTATAAGCAGATGTATCAATAGTTAAATCAGAAATAGCTGAAATTTCATTTTGAGTAACTAATTGACCAATCATATTATATACTTGGTAAGAATCTGGAAGATCTCCTGTATTAGCTAATTTAATATTTAATACATTAGTTGCTGGGTTAGGATATACTCCTATTCCGCTATTAGCAAAATAATCATTAATTCCTAAAGCAAATGTAGATACATTTTGAGTTTCTGTATCAGAGAACTGTCCACCTGAAGCTATTAAAGTATTATCATCAGCTCTTAATTCATAAGATCCATTACCCCAATCACAACATATTCCATCTCCATATCCATCATTAATAATAAAAGCATAACACTCATCAGGTACTACATTAAATGAATCATTAATTACTGTTCCCTCAGTACCATCAGTATAAGGACCACCACTATATAATAATGCATTAGAAGAATCTCTAAATTCCCATGTTGTTTCAGACCCATACTGGTCTAAAGTTAATGCTAAATGCACTTGAGTAGTTGTAGCAAAAGAATCAGATCCATTAAAGCTTTCATTAGCTGTATCATTACAACTTCTTGCATCAGGATTCCCATTTGGATTATTAATAGACACGTTTAAAGTGTGGCTTCCACCTGAAGCTGAGAATGTTGGTAAAGTTACTGTTGTAAACTCTCCATAAGCTAAGTTACCACTCCACATATAATCTGTTGACGCACCGCCATCAACATCGTAAGTAATTGTTGCTGACATTAACGCCACTGTTCCCCAGTTAGTTATTCTAACTGTAGCATCAATATCTGGACTACAAGGGATAGTTGCAAGTTCTTCAATTTCAATACTTCCATCATCACTAACATCAGCTAAAGGCGTACATGCGTTTGATGTTGCTGTAGATGGTCTGTTTGCAGCACTTCCCATTGTAGCTAAAATTCTAGCTTTTTGATCGTTAGTAAATACATTCATACAAGCATCATCTGAATAATCCATATAGTTTTCAACCATATCAATATCTCCACCAGGGCAAGAATCTGTACCTGTAGGACATCCATAATTTGGACCAGCAATTGGAGGTGTATCTGCACAAAAATCATCACTAGCACATCCACCTTGGAATGTATGATATAAACCTAAATAATGCCCAACTTCGTGAGTCATTGTTCTACCTAAATTAAACGGAGCAGGTAATGTAACACCTGCAGCATCATTACTTCCAAAAAAAGTATAATTAGAAACTACTCCATCAGATTCAGCTGGTCCACCTGGAAATTGTGCGTACCCTAATAAACTACCATCAGAAAAATTAACAGACCACATGTTCATATATTGAGAAGCATCCCAATAAGTAGCTGGCTTCAATACTGTATCTGTATTTCCTCCTGGTCCAGACCAAGATGTACTAACCGCAGACATATCTATTCTATCAATACCATTAGTTACACATCCATCAGGAGTTCTTTGCGCTAAACAAAATTCAATTTCAACATCTGCTCCATCTGGATCAGTATTAAATCCGTTTGTTCCAGCCATTCTTCTAAAATCCTCATTCATTACTGTAATTTGAGAAATAACTTGAGCGTCAGAAATATTTGCTCCTGTTCCAATTGGCTCTCCATTGTGAATAACATGCACTACTACAGGAATTGTATATAGTACACTTCCGTCTGGATTAGCAGCACGTTGCGCTTTGACTGCTGCTACTTTTGGTGCAATCCAATTTTCATAATAATCACTACCCATCATCCTTGGGCTATTTTCTAAAAGTGCAGCATTATATTCATCTGTTGCACAACGAACATGACCGTCAGGAGTAGTCTGAGCATTGTCAATTAAAGTACCTTTAGTTTGCGCATTAAGTGCTGTAAATGACACTAATACAAACAAAAAAAGGAATTTTTGAGTAAAGTTTTTCATAATATAATTTTGTTTTCCTTTATGAGTTTATTAAATATTCGTTAAAAATAGTAATTAATATTCAAAAATGACAAATTAAAAGTCTTAAAAGCTTAAGTAAAACAAATACTAATTATTCATTTTTACCTCTTTAAATTTCAATTAAAATCAATTATTACTCATAAAATTTGAGATTACTATAATTATGTCGAAAAACAACTTCAATCCTTAACATTTATTTTCCATTAAAACTATTCATAGTATTATTTACTCCTGCTAATACAAAAGATTTAATAAGTTCCACGCTTTTATCTAATCGCTCCGGAAGTTTTTCAAGTTCCTCATCATTCCACTTACCTAAAACATAATCTACCTGCCTACCTTTACTAAAGGTATCGCTAATACCAAATCTAAACCTATTGTATTTTGTAGTATTCAATTTATCTTGAGTATCCTTTAACCCATTATGTCCTCCATCACTCCCTTTTGTTTTTAACCTAATACTTCCAAAAGGTAAATTCAAATCATCAGTAACAACTAATAAATTCTCTAGTGGTACTTTCTCTTTTTCTAACCAGTATTTTATAGACTTACCACTTAAGTTCATATATGTACTAGGTTTTAAAAAAATAAAAGTTCTTCCTTTTAGTTTATATTCTGCTTTATCGCCTAGTTTATCCGTAACAAATGAAACTTCTTCTTTTTTAGCAAAATGGTCTAATATTTTAAACCCAATATTATGCCTCGTATCAGCATATTTTTCACCTATATTACCTAAACCTACTATTAAAAACTTTTTCATATTAATTTCATCATAATTTTGATTATGATGTTTTCTTTTAAAAATCCAATTAAAAAAATTACACATATAATAAGATAACTGTGTAAAAATAAAAAAGCATCCTGAAAAATCAGAATGCTTTCTATATATTAAGTATAAACTACTTATTCTTCTGTTGCTTCTTCTGCATCATCATCTTCTTCAATGTTAGCAGCACTCATAGATGCTCTAGAACGCTTCACTTGACATACTACTGTGTTATCTGGGTGCATGAATTTGTAATCATCATTAGCTAATTCAGTAATATAAAGTTTACCTCCAATTTTTAAGCTTGTAATATCAGCTTCAATAAAATCTGGTAAGTTTGTTGGTAAAGCTTTAACTCTTAACTTACGTCTGTTTTTACGTAAAGAACCACCTGCTCTTACACCAACAGAATTTCCAACTATTGATACTGGAATATCCATTGCTATTTCTTTATCTTCAAATAACTGATAGAAATCTATATGTAAGATTTTATCTGTTACAGGGTGAAATTGAATATCTTGTAATACTGCATTATAAGACTCTCCTCCTTCTAAGGCAATCACAACTGTATGCGCATTAGGCGTGTATACAAGTTTTGAGAATGCCAATTCGTTTGCTGAGAAATGTACTGGCTTATCTCCTCCGTATAATACGCAAGGAACCTGTCCAGCATTACGTAAGGCCTTTGTTGCTTTTTTGCCTACGCTTTCTCTTTTCGATCCATTAATTGTAATTGATTTCATTTTTAAAATTTATGTTGAATAATTATTTACATTATAAACTTTGAGCTAATTGACTTATTGTGATGTACATTTTGCATTACATCGGCAAATAAATTAGCACAACTTAGCACTCTAATTTTATCACTTTCTTGTGATAAAGGAATAGAGTCTGTTACTATTAATTCTTCTAGTTTAGAATTTTCTAATCTTTCGTAAGCACTTCCAGACAAAATAGGATGTGTACAAATAGCTCTTACACTAAGTGCTCCACGTTCCATCATTAAATCTGCTGCTTTAGTAAGTGTTCCTGCTGTATCTACCATATCATCAACTAACACAACATTTTTTCCAGTCACATCTCCAATTAACTCCATATGGGAAATAACATTAGCTTTTGCTCGCTGCTTATAACAAATAACAACATCGCTCTCTAAAGCTTTAGAATAAGCATAAGCTCTTTTAGAACCTCCCATATCTGGAGATGCTATAGTTAAATTATCTAATCCTAAACTCTTTAAGTATGGTAAAAATATTGTTGATGCAAATAAATGGTCAACTGGTTTTTCAAAAAATCCTTGAATTTGATCAGCATGCAAATCCATAGTTATGATACGAGTAGCTCCTGCTGTTTCCAACATTTTCGCTACTAATTTCGCTGCAATAGGAACTCTAGGTTTATCTTTTCTATCTTGTCTTGCCCATCCAAAATAAGGGATTACAGCTGTAATATGTCTTGCTGATGCACGTTTTGCCGCATCCAACATAAGTAACATTTCCATTAAATTTTCTGAACTAGGATTTGTAGATCCAATGATAAAAATTCTCGTTCCACGAACAGATTCCTCAAAAGATGGTTGAAATTCACCATCACTATAAGTAGATGTTATTACATTCCCCATTTCTGCACCAAAAGCGGCTGCAATTTTTTCACCAAGTACTTTACTTTGTGTACATGCAAAAATTTTAGGTTCTAGTACTGCGTTAGACATTGTATTATCTTGTTTTATAGTGATTTATAATCTGTTTCTTAAAACGAGGTGCAAATTTATAAATTTATTTGAACTCTTAAAGGATAAAAGCACTAATTTTAATAGGTATAAGTAAATTATTTTATAATTTTGCTGCTCATTTTTGCTCAAGTGGCGGAATTGGTAGACGCGCTGGATTCAAAATCCAGTTTCTTCGGAAGTGTGGGTTCGATTCCCACCTTGAGTACTTACTTGCAAATCAAAGCTTTACACCTAAAATGTAAAGCTTTTTTTATTCCTTATTTTTCAAAATCCAGTAAAACGCCATGAAAAACGCCATAAAACACAACTTCAAAATTACTTCTCAAAAACGTTAACAACTGACCTATAGCTAATTACAAAACATTAAATAAAACACACTGGACTGCTTATCTTTTTAAGACACCCCACCTTCAAACTATACTTGTAAAATCAAATGCTAAATTTTATTGGATTTTTCTTACTTAAAAATTTAAACTAAAATCTTCGAAAGATTCTAGATTTAGAAACACTTTATCTAATGAGTTGGAAAAATATTCTTAAAGCTTATATATTCTATCTAACCTAGGCTATTTTAATATTAAAATATATTTTAGCCATAAAAATATATTAATAGTTCAATGGAAAATTTAACTCCAGTATTTATTGACATAACGAAATGGCATAAAATTCCTTACTCAAGTACTGGTGGAACTAGAGCAAAGAACATATATGTTTTTCCTGAGGATCAAAAAGAGTACTTTTTTAAAGGTTCTAAAAAATTAAAAAATGGAAAATTCAAATACCCCACAGAATTTTGGAGCGAAATTGTTGCTTCTAAAGTAGGTCAAATGCTTGGATTTAATTTACTTGATTATGACATTGGTTTTGATGAAAATGATGAGCAACAAATAGGTTGTTTATCAAAATCAATGGTTGAACATACCGAAAACAAATTATCTGAAGGAGTTGACTTCTTAAGGGGATTTGATTCTAGCTATAATCCAAGAAAAGATGAAACAAGATATACTCTTGAATTTATTAAAAATGCTCTAACCTATTTTGAACTTTCTGAATTTACACCTCATTTCATAGAAATGCTAATATTTGATGCTATCATTGGAAACTCAGATAGACATCAAGAAAATTGGGGTTTCATTTCTAAGTTCAGAGAGACAATTCAAGAAATAGATAAAGAAATTACAAATACTAGGGGGTTTTTCGCAAGAATTGAACCTAAAATCAGAAAATTTATTACTAAAAGTGCATTAAAAAGAAAAGTCTTACAAGAACAGACAAATATAGGACCAAATAAAATACTTTTAAAAACACAGAGTCAAATCGTAGAAACCGTTTTTTCGCCAATATATGATAGTGGTTGTTGTTTAGGACGCGAATTGGAAGATGAAAAAATAAACCTTATGCTAAAAGATTCTCAAATGCTCAACGCTTTTATAAAAAGAGGTCGTTCAGAAGTGAGATGGAATATTGGCAAAAAGCCAAAGCATTTTGATTTCC
Organism: Pontimicrobium sp. IMCC45349; assembly: GCF_047219225.1. Taxonomy (GTDB): domain Bacteria; phylum Bacteroidota; class Bacteroidia; order Flavobacteriales; family Flavobacteriaceae; genus IMCC45349. The sequence goes on from NZ_CP178208.1 coordinate 789,605, forward strand.
TCAAAGAAATTTCACGAGAATACCCAGAAATATTTAAAAAAGTTCTTGAAAAAATCGAATCAAATTATAATAAAGAAAATTTAAAGCTATTAATTGATAACATAGATGTAAATTTGCCTTCTACTTTAAAAAAGTTTAGTTTACCAATTAACCGTAAATTATTAATGTATAAATTGGTAACTTTACGTGTAGAAAAATTATTTGAATTGATATGAGTAAAACTGGAAACATATATGTTGTTTGGCGCAAAGGTCAAGGTTCAAGAAGGATTCCAGTTGGCGTTATTAAAAATAACGCTACAGAAGGACTTAGATTCAAATATTTACAAAAAAACCTAATAGAAGCCGCAAAAGAAGGTTTTCTTCCGTTTACTGGTTTCCCAGAAACTAATAAAGAATATAAAGAAAATGTTTTAGATATTTTATCTCAAAGGTTAGTTAAGTCTGAAAGAAATGATTTATCAAGCTATTATGATTTTTGGAAAGTAGATTTAAACAAACGGTTTGACCCTTTCTATATGCTTATTCAAACCCAAGGTCTTCTTCCTATAGATAATTTTGAGTTTTTAGCTGATTTTAATCCAAATAAAGGACTGAATTTCATCTCTGAAATAGCAGGTTTAACTAAAACCAAAGTTCCTTCAGATATGATATCAATAGGAGATGAATTAAATTATAAATTTGATAAAACTAATGAATTTGACAGATACGCTGTTAAACTTTTTAAGGAGGATTTGTTTTTAGGCTATGTCAAGTTAATTCATTCTAAGTTATTCTATAAATCAAAGCGCAAAGTCAATGTAAAAGTTCATCACATTGAAAAGAACGGTGTTCTAAAAAGAGTGTTTATCGATATTTCAATCTAGCGCCCCTAGTTTAATTTAGTTAGTTACAACATATAATATAATATTAACATTATTCACTAACATCTTGAGAGTAATTTCAACTAACCTAAAACCTATAAATTATTAGGTTTTACAACAAAAACCCTCAATAAAAAACTAATTTGGGCGACTATATTTCAATGTAATAATTAAGGCAAAAATTACAATAAACCTCCATAAAAAACGCCATAAAACAACAAGCCTTACAGTCATAACTTCTTAACATGCAATTAGTTATGCGCTTGTAGAAATATACTTACAAATTCAAAATCCAGTTTCTTCGGAAGTGTGGGTTCGATTCCCACCTTGAGTACAAAAGCCTCAATTGAAATTTCAATTAAGGCTTTTTTTTAGTTAGTTAGCTATTATAATTAAGGTAGGTGCCCTATTTTTTATTGCAACTATACTTTAACAAAAAAGCATTGAATACAATTAATATTACTAGAACAAATCCTATCATCATATTATTTTTTGATTACTTTTTTTACATAAAAATTTCCTTCGTTATCCTTTAATCTCATTAGATAAATTCCAGCTTGCAACGAAGACAGGTTAATCTGGTTAACAAATTCAGTTTCAAAAACTCGCTTTCCATTTATATCAAAAATAGTTACTGTATTAAATAAAGTTGAATTACTTATTTTAAAATTAACACTATCATTTGTTGGGTTGGGATAAAAACTAAAATTATTATCTATGATAAAACCTGGATTAGACAATGAACTTATATCTAAAGAGTATTTAACGACTCCAGAATCGTAAGTAGCAATATAAGTATGCATATAGCCAGATTCAAATTGATAATCCATACTTGCTGAACCAACATAAGCTAATATTTCTGAAGCAATTGATTCCCAGTTTTCACCATTATCTATTGAATAAACTATATGAGCTTGAGTCGTGTTTGATGAATAGACAGATGCAACAAGCACATTAGCGTCAGAAGTAGAATAAGCAACTTTTCTTAAATAAGTTCCTTCGTAAACTCGATACCAATTGTTTCCAAAATCTATTGTTTTAAATATACCCTGACTTGTTGTCGCTATTAATTCGCTAGCGTTATTAGGGTTTTGCTCGATATCATAAACAATATCTAAAGCAACATCTAAATACATATCAATACCATTACTTTTTACAGTCCATGTACTACCTTTATCTAAACTTTCATAAACCCTTCCACCTTGTCCAATCAATACATGATTAGAGTCTGTAGGATTAATAAATGTTGTAAAGTGTAATATTTGTGGTTCAGGAGGTGGTAAATTAACTATTGGCAATGTTATATCTACGTACGAGCTATTTTGCGATGTATCAAATAATTTGGTAGTTCCATCATGAAAAGACATCCAAACTTCGTTTGTATTATTCGGATCAGTTTCAACACCTACTATTTGAGTTGTAATATTACTAATTAACAATCCTGTTATGCTTGCTCCATGATTATCTAAAACCAATACATTTGCCATAATCCCTTGACCAAGTCTAAAATAAGATCTCCCAGCCACATATCTATCTGGATAGTAATTTTTTGGTGTAATAGTAAAAGTTCCTAATGGAATTTCTTGATTTATTGTATGTGTTCCAGAAGCTATATCATTATGTACAATACCACTTAAAGCTCCATAATACAAATGTCCATCTCCAGTTGGGTTATAATCTACAAATTCTGAAAAAAAGAATGGATTATCCATCTTAGAAAAACTTACACCACCATTATTTGATCTTAGAGGATATCTATCAACTCCTAACAAAACTTCATTAGCATCAAATGGGTTATAAGAAGCCTTCATTCCATAGATATACAAGTCGTTATCTATATCATACACGTAGTTATCCCAACTTAATCCCCCATCATTAGAAATTGCAACTTCATCACCACCTAGCACAATAATTTCATCTGAATTATTAGGATTAATTTCAATATAATTAACTTGATTTATAGGTCCTGAATTATCCCAAGCAATAGACATAGGACTCCAAGTATTTCCACTATCAATAGACTTATAAACATTAGAATTCCCAGACCAACCTGTACCTAAATATATAATATCAGAATTATTAGGATCAAATTTAAAAGCATTTAATTCTACTCCTGATAATACTTCAGTAAAGTTAATTCCAGTATCAAGTGACACTAATAATCCACCGTCGACATTAGTAGGTCCAGCACCTCTAGAAATAAAAATATTATTTGAATTATTTGGGTGTATTGCTACATCATTTACCGATACTTTATTATTATTAGTATTATCACCAATATAAACAGCGGTCCATGTTGCCCCACCATTAACAGTATAATAAACTATGTAATTAGTATCTTGACCTATTTTGTATGCTTCATTAAGAATTGCAACATTTGGATTAAATTCATAAATATCATAATCTTTAATCCATTCAGTATCAGCAACAGCAGTTACAGGAGCTGGAAATTCTTTAATGACTTCAGCCGTATCGATATCTATTATATACAGTGTATTATTAGATGGTGTGCTTTGAGTTACAAAAAATGATAACCCAGTAGAGCCCATTAAATCTAATTGTTGAATTCTTGCGCCTTCATCTGGAAAGGAAAAAAAGAAATCCCAAGTAACACCATTATCATTTGAAACAACAACATGTGAATTTAAAGTAACTGCAAATACTCTATTTTGAATATTAGGATGATACGTTAAGTCTTCTAACCTCCCAAAATTGTCATCGCCTTCAAGAGTAACTTGAGCCGAAATGTTTATGCAAACTATTAAAGCTGCAATTAAACCAATTAACTTTTTCATTACTATATATTTTAATTTGAATCAAAATTATATATTAATGAAAATGGAGCTTAAATATTACCTAGAAAAAGTGTGACATTCACAAAAATTAACACTAATTGAACACATATAGAAAGTCATGTAAGTCTGAACTGGCCTTAAGTTTCAGCTTTTTTGATACGCGTTCTTTCCTTTTTCGACAAGCTTCATGTGTTATGTTAAAAATTTGAGATATTTCTTTAATGGATAAGTTCATATATACATATGACAAAAACCTAATATCATTTGTATTTAATATTGGAAACTCATGCTTTAATTTATCAATAAAACCATGATTTACTTCTTCAAAATGTTTTACAAAAGAATCCCATTCATCATCAGTTTTAAGTAAATCTTTTAAACTTAAAATATGATTTTTCAATTCTGGATCTCTCCTAACATGATATATCTTTTCTAGATCAGATATGATGCTTGCTATTAACGTATTTTTATTTGACAGATATAAAGCTTTAGCAGATAACTTTCTGTTTTTAGATTCTATTTCATTTTTCAATTTTTCCTGCTGAAACAATGAAATAGCCTCTTTTTCTTTTAGTTGTTTTTCTAAAAGTAGCTTTGTTGTTTTTTCCTTTTCTAATTCAAGGCTAATTAACTCTTGTGCTTTTTCGTGTAATTTCTTTTTTTGTTTACTTTTAACATAACTATTTCTTAAAGCCCAAATAAAAACTATCAAAATAATTATGGAACCTATAAGTAGAATTAAGAATTGTTTCTCTTGATTTTTTATTTCTTCCTGTTGATACTTTAATTCTCTTTGGTAATTTTCTACTTCAAACTTAACTTTTTTACTCTCAAACAACCTTCCATTCTTAATAGCATTAAGTTCTTTTTCTGCATTAAACAAACTATCCTTTACCGAAAGGGCTTCTTCCAATTTTCCTTGTGTAATATAAAGCTCTGCTAACTGTTCGTAAACACTTATTTTATCTTCTATATTTTTATCTTCATTTAGTGCTCTTTTGGCATAAAACACTGCTCTTTCAATATTTCCTTTTTGTTGATAAGCATTAGAAATTATTAAATAATTGGAAATTCTATGTTCAATATATTCTTTTCCTATTAAAAGGGCTTCAAGCTCTAATGACAAGTTAATTGCAGCATCATTTTCTCCAGAAAGCATTAAATTATTTGACAAAATGAGTTTTGCATCTAATAGCATTTTAGAATCATCTTTAAAAATACTAATTGACTCATCTATAAACTTTCTTGCAATACTCGTTTTATTAATTTCATTATGTGCTGCTCCTAAATTAATTGCATAAAGACCTTTTTTTGGAAGCTCTTTATTTTTGCTAGCAATATCATACGCCTTTTGAAAATACTCAATTGCCTTATCAAAATTCTCTTCTTTAGAATACAATATTGCTATATTATTTAGAACACTCATTTCATGTTTAGGCTCTAGATAATCTATGGCTATTTGATATGCTTCTAAGTAATTTGATAACGCTTCGCCATAATCAAGCATTGAGTAATAATTAGCTCCAATATTATTTATTGCTAAAAAAAGATTTTCATAATTGTCATTTTGGGTTGCAATAGATTTTGCCTCTAATAAAAGCCCTAATGATTTTTCATAATCATTTTTTAACATAGCTTCAACACCTTGTTCTACCTTTATTTTTCCAAGATCTTGAGCAAATAAATTTACTTGAATAAGCAGTAATAATATTACAACATGGTTTTTCATAAAAACTTATCGTTAGAATAAATATAACCTTTTTTTAAATAAAAAAAGTGACCCAAAAATAGGCCACCTTCAAACATTATGTATGAAAAACTTACTTTTTAACTATTCGTTTTGAAATTTTACCAAAGTTTGTTTCAACTTGTAATATATATATACCCTCACTTAAACTAGAAACGTCTATTTGGTTTAAACCTGATGATGCTCCTTGTAATTTTCCTAATATATCATAAACCTCAATACTTACAACTTGGCTGCTGCTACTTGTTTTTATATTTACAATATCACTTGCTGGATTAGGATAAATAACTAATTCATTATCAACTAATTCAAAATCATTATTAGAAAGTGTTGTATCTAATGCATTTAATGAAATAAAATACTCATAATTAATTCCAAATAATTCTACAGTTGCTGTCAATGGAATTGGGCCTCCACATCCATCAGTGCCATAATATCCTGGTTGACCTGTTCCTACAGCTGCTGCAGGCAAAAAGTTAACAATTCCTCCTAAACCATCATCTCCTGGCACAAGATACTCTACAACAATATGAGATACTGCATTAGGAACAACAATTGGAGAAGTAAAGTCAAAACTTCTCATTTCTGCTGCAAAATTGACATTTCCTGGATTAACGGCTGTCATTAAAAAATCTTCTGTACCTAAAACTGGTGCTGTTGATGAATCAAATCCTGCTGGAAATGCTCCATCTGCCTCATAAACAGTTACAGTTATATTTTGGTCTTGATCTAATTGAAATATTCCTAAATCAATAGTCATTAATTCAATTGGGCCTGTAATACCAAAATCAGACATTGCAAAATGTCTAGCAATTCTATCATTTGGTCCACACAAAAAAGTTTGGGCTTGACTTAAACTTGTTGTTAAATTATAAGTAATTGTATAATCTGGAGTTGGCGGATCTATAGTTGTATCATAAGCATTTAACGAAATAAAATACTCATAATTAATTCCAAATAAATCTACAGTTGCTGTTAATGGTATTGGGCCTCCACATCCATCAGTTCCATAATACCCTGATTGACCTGTTCCTACAGCTGCTGCAGGTAAAAAGTTAACAATTCCTCCTAAACCATCATCTCCTGGTACAAGATACTCTACAACAATATGTGATACTGTATCTGGAACAACAATAGGCGTAGTAAAATCAAAGCTTCTCATTTCTGCTGCAAAATTGATATTTCCTGGATTAACAGCTGTCATTAAAAAATCCTCTGTACCTAAAACTGGTGCTGTTGATGAATCAAATCCTGCTGGAAATGCTCCATCTGCCTCGTAAATAGTTACTGTTACATTTTGGTCTTGATCTAATTGAAATATTCCTAAATCAATAGTAGCTAATTCAACAGGTCCTGCAATACCAAAATCAGACATTGCAAAATGTCTAGCAATTCTATCATTTGGTCCACACAAAAAAGTTTGAGCTTGACTTAAACTTGTTGTTAAGTTATAAGTAATAGTATAATCAGCTGGTGGTAATGCTGCATCATAAGCATTTAATGATATAAAATACTCTTGATTAGCTCCAAATAAATCTACAGAAGCTGTATATCCTGGTAAACCACCACATCCTAGTGTATATAAATACCCTGTCTCTCCATTACCAACACCTACTGCAGGTTGAAAATTAATTAAATCGTTTGTAACATACTCAACCATTATATGAGTTACACTAGAAGGTATATTTATTGGTGTAGTAAATACAAAATTTCTCATTTCTGCAGTGAAATTTGAATTACCAACATTAATAGCATCTAAAGTAAAATCTTCTGATCCTAATAAACTAGAAGCATCCCAATTAAATCCAGTTGGAAAACTACCATCTACTTCATAAATATTAACTGTAATTGTTTGCTCTTGATCGTTTTGAAAAATTCCTAAATCAATAGATTCAATATCTATTGCTCCTGCAACACCTAAACTGGATAAATCAAAATGTCTTGCCATGTAATTATCAGCACCAAAACATCCATAACCATTTGATAAAGATGTTCCAATGTTATGAGTAATTGTATAATCTTGAGCATTTGTAAAAAGACTCAAAACAAACAATAAGCAAAAATAAGTGTAATGTTTTTTCATAGTTTATGTAATTTATTAATCAACTACGAGCAAATGTAGCCTACGTAATAAAATACACCTCATTTTTACTTAAATGTCACACTTTTTCCTGAAACAAAACAACTAAACTCAAACAACCAAAAGCTAAAACAGCATCAAAACACACGGTTAAGTCACTAAAAAACAATCAATTACAAAAGAAAAAGAACTTAAAATAAATAAAATCAAATCACTCTATCCAAAACCATATGTCCTATTCCAATACATTAAGGAAAGAAAACACATTATGAAATTTGATAATATTAAATCAACTCATATTCTCTTTTAGGCTCTTCTCTTTTTCAAAATAAAAATTGTAATAAGGTAAACTAAAACAATACTAAAAGGAATTGTTACAAATCTGCCTTCAGGAAACAAATACCACAAAAAGACTATTAATACAATTCTAACTATTGCATGAAAAACACCTACCCAATGCTTAATAATCCAAGAAAAAGGCAACCACATAGTTCCAGTTAATATTCCTATAGTTAACGGTAATGAAGTATAGTCTGTTAAAAAAAATGGAATAGCTATAGAATAAATTAACACTGCTTGACCAACAGTAAATAAAAATAAAGCATCAAATTCATTTTTAGGTTTAGTTTTGTCTATAAAATTTTCACCTGTAAAATTTGATATAAAAATTGCCAAATACACAATACAGCCTGTAGTTATAAACAACACCCAAACAGTTATTTTATCAGGAAAAATCAATCCTGATATTCCAACTAATAACCAAGCTATTAATCCCGCGAATGGAGTCGCTAAAAACTTTCTATTTATAAATTCTTTTCTCTGTTCTTCTAGTGTCCTATTCATTACTTTAGGATTAAATTATTGTATTACTTTATATAAGTCTTCTTCAAAAGACTTGTATGTTTCTTCATATCTATTATTACTAAGAATTAATAAATACTCATTAGTTTCAGGCAAGTATATAGCTGATGTTTTATAACCTGACCAACTGCCATTATGATAAACCCATTTACCTTTACTTTTTGTTTGATAAATTGCAAAACCAAAACCATACTTTGGCGAGATTGAATCAACCGAAAACATTTTTTGTTTGCCTCTTTCTGATATTAATAAATTCGTTCTAAGAGCCTGCTTCCATTTTTCTAAATCTATGATTGATGCATAAATACCTCTATCACCTAAAATTCCACTCATCCATTTTACATGCTTGTGGCTTTTATTATTTTCTATTTTTTGATATTTCTTTTTTTGCTTGTTATAAATGAAGCCTTGTGTAGAGTTCTCTGAATTTTCAGGAATATCGTTTAAGTCATATACTTTTGAGTGCATCATGTTTGCCGGAACAAAAATGTTTGATGTTATATAATCTTTATAAGATTGACCACTAATATTTTCAATTATAGAAGCTAAAATAATATACCCAGTATTATTATAATCATACTGGCTACCAGGTGTAAAATTCAAATCAAAATGGTGTTTATTTAGTATTTCTATTAAATCATTATTAGTGGCCATCTTCTTTCTGTTCCAGATTTTTTTATTATATAAAAGTCCCTGAGTCTCAGGCAATCCCGATTGATGACGCAATAAATGCTCTACAGTAATATCTTTATAAGGAAAACCTTCAATAAGCTCATACACTTTAGTATCATATCTAAAGTGTTTTTTTTCTACTAATTGCACAATAGCTAAAGCTGTAAATTGTTTAGAGACAGATGCTAACTCAAAAATGGTAGTATCCTTAAGTGGACTTCGAGAATCTAAATTAGAATAACCGTAATTTCCTGTAAAAACAACCTTATTATCTTTAGAGTAAAGTATATTTCCATTAAACCCTTTTGCTTGATGAATTTGAACAATACTATCTATTTTTTGCGATAGAGTTTGACTTGAAATAGTTATTGCAAAGAAAAAAGCTAAAATATTTATAGTAGCTTTTAGATGCTTATTATAAAATTTTGTCTTCATATTTGTTAATACTTTTAGTAGTGAATGTAGCTGTTAAACCAACACAGAAATTTCGTGGTAAATTTTGAACTCCAAAAATAGCTCTAGTGTGCTTTCCTTTTTCTTCTAATACATTTAAAAACAATTCAGAAGCACCATCTGCTACAATAGGAGAATCATCCCATTGCTCTGAAGATCGATAATAAACATCTATATGATTTAACCCTTCTATGCTATCGAAGCCAACTTTATCTTTTATTTGTGATAAAACATTTAAAGCACACATTTGCATTGCTAAAATTCCATCCTGAGTAGAAATTTCATCTCCTAAAACTCCTTGATAAAAAAATGAATTTTCTAGAATAGGAAATTGAATAGCAACATATGCAATATTATTACGAACATTAACAGAAACATAAGTACCTCCTGGTAAAGTAACACTTGGTAATTCTAAGTTTAAGTATTTCAACCTATCCAATATTCTTTGATTTGCTTTCATAACCCTAGTTTGCTTTAAGTTTCTCTCTATTAATTAATTTCCCATTTATAATTATTGAATGAATCGAATTATAAGCTTCAATTGTATTAAGTGGGTTCTTATTTAAAATGACAAGGTTTGCTACTTTTTTTGATTCGATTGTTCCATATTTTTTATCTAGATTAAATATTGTTGCGTTAGTTATAGTAGCCGCTTTTAAAATATCTTTAAGTGACATTCCAGAAGTATACATTTGCTTCATTTCTAAAAAACCATTGTAACCTGGTGGATTACCGTAAGTAAGAGAGGATGGTGTATCTGTACCAAAAAGAATTATCCCTCCATTTTTATGTAAATAATTTAAAGAAAATTGTCCCTGCTTATTTATCCTATTAAAACTATTTAAGATGACATCTTTTGGTGCATTTCCAAATACATCAAGATATAGTTTATCTTGATTTGCTTTATACCATTGTATAACTGAATTTGGTAATACATACTTTAATTGTTCATCTTCTAAATAATTAATTTCTGCCATAGCCTTTAATCCATTTATAACTTGTAATGTTGGTGTATAGGCTATTTTATTTTCAATTTCTTTATCTAAAACACGAGAAATTTCCTTTGGGATTTTATTATTAATAATAGAATAGCTTCCCCAACGCCACAAACCATGAGTTAATACATCTATCTTGTAATTAGATAAAAACTCATGACTTTCAATAGAATTAGCATGCACTAGAAGCAACATATTATTTAATTCCGTTTCTTTTAGTAAGTCACTCATTATTTTAGGAGTAGGCACAGGCATTCTCTCAACATTAGGGTCAAATCCAGGTTCATAATATGTCTTTACTCCAATTGCTCCAGTTTTCTTAATTCTCTGAACAACAGAATTAACTGTGTGGTCTTTATTATTTTTTTTTAAAGCTATAAAATTGGGCAATGAATCATTCCAATTTGTAAGTCCATAACCTTTATCTATAACTGCTCCTGAACCAACATGATATAAATTCGGTCTAACCTTTTTGCTTTCAAACATCTCCAAACTTTCTAAATTTGGTGTAGACAAGTCTATTAATGTTGTATAGCCAAAGTAAAGGTAACTTTTAGGTAATTGATCTTTAAACTCTTCTACAAGTTTTGGATTATTGATTATATCTTTATCTGTTAACCCATTAACTCCACTAACATGAACATGACTATCTATAAGACCTGGAATGATGTATTTTCCACTAAAATTAAACACTTTAGTATGAGACTTAATACGTGGCTTTTTTTTACTAACTCTTTTTATTTGCTTACCTTCTATTAAAACATAACCTACATACTGACTCTTATTTTCAGGACTTATTATTGTTACCTTTTCAAGTAGTATGCTATTTTTATTACTATCACTTTGTCCAAAAGCAATAGTAAATACAAGAAGATTTATTAAGAATGCTATTATTTTCATCATAAGATATTACTTTCTGTTTTCAAGTTCCTTTTCTAATTCATTAATTCTCTTTTTCAAAGGTTCAATAATTTTCTCAATTTGATCTATCGAATATCTCTGCTTAATATGTTGACGACAGTTAATATCCCATGCAACTATTTTAAATACAATTGCTCTTTCAACTTTAGCATTATAGTCATCTTTCAATAACATAATAGTATTTGTATCTTCTATAACTTTTGCTGTTCCCCAAATTTTAATTCTAGTTTGACTTGGATAATGCATTAAAAAAATAGTCGCTTTACTATTTTCACTTAAATTACCTATTGATATGTACTGTTTGTTTCCTGAAAAATCAACAAATCCTAAATGTTCTTCATCTATTACTTTTAAAAATCCTTTATTTCCTCCACGGTGCTGAATGTAAGGTTGTCCATTTAAGTTTGCAGTGCCTAAATAAAAAGAATCAATCTCAGTTAAAAACTTAGCAAGATCATTTGTTGCTTTTGTATTCCATCCTCTTGTTTTTTCCATTCGAGCATAACTATTTCTAGATTTATAATACTCTTGAAACTTTTTAACTGATGGTGTAAAAACTATATCACTTGGATACTTCATTACTTTAAAATGTTTTTATATGTTCTTGAAAGTTGTATACATTCATTCTCTAAAATTCCTTGAATAATTTTAGGTGGTGATTCCCATTTAGGAATATCCTTTTCCTCAAGGATATTATACTTTGACGTCAATCCGCCTACATAACTAGATTTAGTACCATAAACAACAGTCTTTATTTTGTAGTATCTAATAACATAAGAGCACATTACACAAGGTTCGTGTGTTGTATAAAGGGTAGAGTCGTTTAATGATTGATGATTTATTAATGCATCCTTAATGGCTTCAATTTCTGCATGTCTTGTAACATCGTTTGATAATTTTACAGATTCTTTACCAACACCTATTACAACATCATTTTTTACAAGAATTGATCCTACTGGAGGATTTCCATTTTGTAATGCTTCTTTACCCAATTCAATACATCTGCTCATATATTTAATATGTGCTCTCATAGTTATTATAGCTATTAATCTATTTTTTACTTTATTTTTATTCGTAAACGTCTTTTGTAATTCCATTTAACTCTTTTACTTGCGTTTACTAGTTCTAATTTTCTATAATGGAATAAACTTGTATTAGTTATATGTGTTGTCATTTTCTATAGTTTTATTGTTAAAAAATCTCAGCTCGAGAAGAATTACTTCTTTTTTACACATTATGAAAAACCACTAAAAACTCGAGCTGATAGATTATTATTTAATATTATTTTTCTTTAAAAATTTCAAAATATAATTAGCAATTTCATCACCCTTTTCTTCAAGAGCAAAATGACCTGTATCTAATAAATGAAACTCTAAATTCTTTAAATCTCTTTTGTATGGATATGCTCCATCAGCTGGAAAAATGTAATCGTTTTTTCCCCATACTATTAGAGTTGGCGGTTGGTAATCTCTAAAATATTTTTGCCATTTTGGATATAGAGGCACATTAGTTCTATAGTCATAAAACATTGCTAATTGTATCTCATTATTCTCATCTCTAGTTAAATGCTGTAAATCTATATGCCAATTATCTGGGCTAATTTTAGATACATCTTTCACACCATGAGTATATTGCCATTTTAAGCCATCTGGGGAATGAAAACCTTCTAATGGTTTACCATTCTCTTTTGTATACTCATTCCAGTATTTTTTAATTGGTATCCAAAAATCCTTTAGTCCTTCATCATATGCATTTCCATTTTGAATAATTAAAGACTCAACTCTTTTAGGGTATTTTGAAGCTATTCTAAACCCAATAGGCGCCCCATAATCCATTAAATAAATACTGTATTTATCAATGTTTAATTTCATTAATAAATCTTCAACTATTAAAGACATATTATCAAATGTATACTCAAAATCTTTCATTGATGGTTGCTCACTTCTACCAAAACCTGGATAATCAGGTGCAATAACATGATATTGTACAGACAAGTCTGTTATTAAATTTCGAAACATATGTGATGATGTAGGATAACCGTGCAACAACAATATTGTTGGTTTAGTTTTATCTCCTGCTTCTCTATAAAATATATCTAGATCTTTTATCTTAATAGTATTATAAGATATTGTAGTTGTTGATTTTTGATTCACAACTGGTTCGTCTTCTGTAGTAAAGGAGAATAACACTACAGACATTATAGCTACAAAAGCTATACTTAAAATTGATTTGATTGATGTTTTCATTTTTTCTAATTTTTAAGTGTTTATATTCAATTTATTTATTCTTAATTATAATTTTATAAAATTCTCTCATGTTCCTTAATCTTAATATCATTGGCACTCATATCTCTTACTTGCATTAATCCTTGCTCATTAAATTCCCAATGCTCATTCCCATGTGTTCTGTACCATTCCTTTTTAACTTCATCATACCACTCATAAATAAATCTAACAGATATTCTATTGTCGGTATAACACCATAAGTATTTCTTTAGTTTATAGTGTTTTTCTTTCTCCCATTTTCGAGTTAAAAAAGCTACTATAGCTTCCCTCCCTTTAAAAAATAGATTACGATTTCTCCATTTAGAGTCTATTGAATATGCCATTGAAACTTTTTGAGGGTTTTGACTATTCCATGCATCTTCTGCTAATTGTACTTTCTCTAATGCTGATTCCTTAGTAAAAGGTGGTTTAATTTGCTTCATACCAATACAGACAGGTCTGTCTTTTTTGTTTTAGTTTTTTTAATCTTTATTTTCTATTGTGATTATGCTAAAATTTTAACACAGGCCTTTTTAGCTACTTTTATAGGCCATTCATCCTTTTGAATTTGGGATAGTATTATTGCTCCTTCAAGTAAAATTAAGACTTCATCACCTAGTTCTTTAGCTTCATCTATAGAATATTGGTCTTCATTTATCAATAAATCATGAATCCATTTCCTTACATCATTTTTATGCAAAATAGCTTGTTGCTTAATCTTGTGATGGTCTTCAGGCAAATCAGTAATTATATTTTGCCAACCACATCCTCTAAAGTTAACTTCAGTTAACCATTTAGCAAGAAAATCAAAACAGCCAATAACTTTTCCTTTTGATGTATTTTGAACAGAAACACATTCAGCTAATTGACCCATCCACATAGTATGCCTTTCAATTAAATAAGCTACGGCTATATCCTCTTTAGATCTAAAATGCTGATACATGCTTGCTTTAGCAACATTAGACTCTTTAATAATTTGATTAATCCCTGTTTGATTAAATCCTTGATTATAAAATAAATCTGATGCTGTTTCTATAATACGTTCTCTTACTCCTAATTTTTTCATGCAACAAATATAAAACCATTTTTAATAAAACAGACAAGTCTGTATTTTTTTAACAAATAATTAACAAAATTCAACTTATTGATTCATAGTTTTCAATTATATATTTTTCTCTATATAACTGTAAACTTTTTGTATTTTACCGTACTAATGAAAGTGTAATATCATAAACTTAAAATAAAACATATGTCTAAAACATATTATGACCCTTCAGACTTAAGAAAATTTGGAAAGATAACTGAATGGAGTGAAGAATTAGGTGAGAAATTCTTTGATTATTATGGCAAAGTATTTGAAGAAGGTGCATTATCAGCAAGAGAAAAAGCATTAATTGCGTTAGCTGTTGCTCATACTGAGCAATGTCCTTATTGTATTGATGCGTATACTAAAGACACTTTACAACGTGGTATTACAAAAGAAGAAATGATGGAAGCCATTCATGTAGGAGCAGCAATTAAAAGTGGTGCAACTTTAGTTCATGGTGTCCAAATGATGAATAAAGTTAATAAATTGGAAATGTAATTAATGGCAACAAAGTCACTTAAAAAAAGAGAAAGCGAATTAGCTAACAGCAACAAGCAATTAGAAATTTTATCCAATGGTATTTTCCAAGATGGAGAATTACCAACATTTGCAAAAAAAATTGCTGAAACAAATCAGTTTCCTCTAAAGCCAAAAACACTCGAAATCTTACAGATAAATGTAGGGTATATGTGTAATCAAGTTTGCGAACATTGTCATGTTGATGCTGGCCCAGACAGAAAAGAAATAATGACTAAAGAGACTATGCAAATGTGCTTGGATGTTATTAAAAAAACTGGAGCTCACACGCTTGACTTAACTGGAGGTGCACCTGAAATGAATCCAAACTTTAGATGGTTTGTAGAAGAAGCATCAAAAATTGGAATTAAGGACTTTATTGTACGTTCAAATCTTACCATTATCAGAGCCAACAAAAAGTATTATGATTTACCAGAGTTTTTCAAAAAACATAATATACATGTTGTTTCATCAATGCCACATTGGACAAGAGGTAAAACCGACAAACAACGTGGAGAAGGTGTATTTAATCAATCTATTGAAGCTTTACAACAACTAAACAAGGTAGGTTATGGAATGCCAAATAGTAGTTTAAAACTAGATTTAGTCTACAACCCCTCTGGCGCATTTTTACCTGGTGACCAAATGAGTTTAGAAAAAGACTTTAAAAAAGCTTTATTAGAAGATTTTAATATAGAATTTCATAATTTATTCGCTATTACCAATTTACCAATAAGTAGATTTTTAGACTACTTAATCGCATCAGACAATTACGAAGACTATATGTACGCCTTAGTTGACGCATACAATCCTACAGCAGTAGCAAATGTTATGTGTACAAACACCTTATCTGTAAGTTGGGATGGTTGGTTATATGATTGTGATTTTAACCAAATGCTAGGTTTAAAAGTAGCAAGCAAATCAAAGCACATAAGTGAATATAATAAAGAACTATTAGAAAACAGGAATATCATTATTTCTCAACATTGTTATGGTTGTACTGCTGGAGCTGGTAGTAGTTGTCAAGGTACAGTAGCTTAAAAATGAAAAAACTTTTATTAAATACAGTCTTCTTTTTTTCTTGTTTTATGGGCTTTAGTCAAGAAACATTAACCGAATTATTGGATACCTATAACACACATACAATTCCTTATATTTCGGTTGAAGAATTATCAAAGTTAAAAACCGAAACCATAATTCTTGACGCTAGAGAGCGTATTGAATTTAACACAAGTCATATTGAAAATGCACAATTTATTGGCTATGACACTTTTAAAATCAAAGATGTTGATATCAAAGATAAAAATGCTCAAATTGTTGTGTATTGCTCACTTGGAATTAGGTCTGAAGTAATCGCTAAAAAACTTAAAAAAGCCGGCTTCAATAATGTTCTAAATTTATATGGAGGCATTTTTGAATGGAAAAATAAAGGATTAAAAGTTGTTGACTTAAACAATAACACTACTGAAAAAGTACATGTATTTTCAAAAGAATGGAGCAAATGGTTAATTAAAGGAGAAAAAGTGCATGAGTAAAAACCTTATTATTGTTTTTACTAGAAACCCAGAACTTGGTAAAGTAAAAACACGTTTAGCTAAAACTATTGGAAATAATGACGCTTTAAACATCTATAAATTCTTATTAGAACACACCCAAAACACTATTAGAAATATTGATTGTGATAAAGCCATCTATTACTCAGTTAAAGTGAGATTTAAAGACATTTGGGATGAAACTATATATCATAAATTCCAGCAACAGGGTAAAGATTTAGGTTATAGAATGCTAAATGCTTTTCAAGAGTCTTTTAATAATCATTACGACAAAGTCGTTATTATTGGTAGTGATTTATTCGATTTGAAATCAAAACATATTGTCCAAGCTTTTAATCAACTTGACAATAATGATGTGGTACTTGGTCCTGCAGAAGATGGTGGTTATTACTTATTAGGAATGAAAAAATTACATCCTCAAGTTTTTAAAAACAAACATTGGGGAACCGAAACGGTCTTTGAGCAAACAATGCAAGATTTACAAAATCTTGACGTACATTTATTAGAAGAATTAAACGATATAGATACTTTTGAAGATCTAAAAAATTATAATGAATTAAAAAACATAATATCATACAATGGTTAAATTTTTAAACGAAACCGTAGAATATTTACAAGATAAAGGATTTGAAACCCCAGAAGTTGGTATCATCCTTGGAACAGGATTAGGGCAACTTATAAATGAAATAGATATTTTAAAAGAAGTAAGTTATAACCACATACCAAGCTTCCCTACAGCTACAGTAGAATTTCATAAAGGAAAACTTATATACGGTTTACTTGAAGGAAAAAAAGTAGTAGTAATGCAAGGTCGCTTTCATTTATACGAAGGCTATACTTTTCAAGACATTACTTATCCAGTTAGAGTTATGGAAAAATTAGGTATTAAAACACTTTTAGTTTCTAATGCTTCTGGCGCAATTAACTTAAATTTTAAAAAAGGTGAATTAATGCTAATTGATGACCATATTAATTTGCAAGGTGGTTCTCCTCTAGCCTTTAAAGGTGTTGAAAAACTTGGAGAACGCTTTGTAGACATGAGTGCTCCTTATAACACAAACATTAATAAGAAGTTTGAAGAAATTGCTACTGCTAATAATATAACACTACACAAAGGTGTATATGCTAGTGTTGTAGGACCTCAACTTGAAACAAGAGCTGAATACCGAATGTTAAGAACCATTGGTGCAGATGCAGTAGGTATGAGTACAGTTCCAGAAATTATTGTAGCTAATCAACTAAAATTAAAAGCAGCTGCTGTGTCAGTTTTAACAGATGAATGCGACCCAGATAATCTAAAACCTGTAAATATTGCTGAAATTATAGAAATGGCTGCAAAAGCAGAACCTGATATGATTACGCTATTTAAAGGGCTAATAAAAACCATCTAATTGTGTAATATTGGTTACACTCAATAGATTATGGATAGGTTACATTTACAATAATAAATTTATTTAAAAATAATTATGAGCTATTTAGAAACTACTCACGACGTATATAAAGAAGCAGCATTAACTCCAGATGTTGGTTTGTGCTGTACAACAAATCCTATTTGGGAATTACCTGGATTAAAAATCCCTAAAATAATGCAAGAAATGAACTATGGATGTGGTTCTACAGTACATGCTCGCGATTTAACTAACAATCCAAAAATGCTATATGTTGGAGTTGGTGGTGGTATGGAGTTATTACAATTCTCATATTTCAACCGTCAAAAAGGTGGTGTAATAGGTGTTGATGTTGTTGATGAAATGCTAGAAGCCTCTCGTAAAAACTTTAAGGAAGCCGAAGCTCAAAATGACTGGTTTAAATCTGAATTTGTTGATTTAAAAAAAGGAGATGCATTACATCTTCCTGTTGAAGACAACAGTATTGATGTTGCTGCACAAAATTGCTTATTCAATATTTTTAAAGCGGAAGAATTACAAAAAGCTATTGCAGAAATGTATCGTGTATTAAAACCTCATGGTCGTTTAGTAATGAGTGATCCTACTTGTGAACAACCAATGAATGACACACTTCGTAATGATGAACGTTTACGTGCTTTATGCTTAAGTGGAAGTTTACCTATTGCCGAATATGTAAAAGCACTTACAGATGCTGGATTTGGAACCATTGAAATTAGAGCAAGAAAACCTTATCGTATTTTAGACCCTAAAAACTATCCTACAGATGAATTGATCTATATCGAATCTATTGAAGTAGCAGCAATTAAAGATCCAATGCCAGCAGATGGCCCTTGTATTTTTACTGGAAAAGCAGCTATTTATTTTGGTGATGACGATTATTTTGATGATAAAGCTGGACATGTTTTATTAAAAAATCAGCCTTTAGCTATTTGCGATAAAACTGCAGGACAATTAGCATCGCTAAACAGAGATGATATTTTTATTAGCGAATCTACTTATCATTATGATGGTGGAGGTTGTTGTTAAAAATCAGTAAGTTTTCAACTTTTTTCTCGTCAAAACAACAAGAAAAAAATATACTATGAAAAATTACATTCTTATTTTAATAATTGCTCTTTTTAGCACTACAAATGGATTTGCAAACAGCAATAATCATGACACTTGGAATAACCTATTAAATAAATATGTTTCTAGTCAAGGTAATGTTGATTACAAAGGATTTAAAACAGATACCAGTACATTAAACACCTATTTGGAATACCTATCCAATAACAAACCAAGCAACTCAGATTCTAGAGAAGTAAAACTTGCCTATTGGATAAACGCTTATAATGCTTTTACTGTTAAACTAATTATCGATAATTATCCAGTAAACAGTATAAAAGACTTAGGAAAACCTTGGGATAAAAAATTTATTAATATTGGAGGAGAAACTTTATCATTAAATAATATTGAACATAATATTTTACGTAAAATGGACGAACCAAGAATTCATTTTGCTATTGTTTGCGCTTCTGTTTCATGTCCTAAATTGATTAATAGTGCTTTTACAGCAAAAAAACTAGAGGAACAATTAACTATTGCTACTCAAGAATTTTTAGCAGACACTTCAAAAAATATTATTAAAGAAAAGAACATTAAAATATCTAAAATTTTTAAGTGGTTTGAAAATGACTTTAAAACAGATGGTTCTGTGATTGATTTTATAAATCAATATTCAAAAACAACTATCGCTAAAAAAGCTAAAACTTCTTATACTGAATACAACTGGAATCTTAATGAATAATATTTCTATTATTATTCCTGTTTTAAATGAAGAAGCAACTATAACCAAGTTGCTTCTTCATCTTAAAACACATGCCATAACCAAATCTGTTATTGAAGTTATAATTGTAGATGGTGGCAGTACAGATCATACCATAAAACTTGCTAAAAAAGGTGGAGCTACTGTTTTAAGTACTACTAAAGGACGTGCTAAACAAATGAATCATGGGGTAAAATATGCTAAAGGAGACATCCTTTATTTTTTACATGCCGATAGCTTACCTCCATTAGGATTTGACGAATCAATACTTAATCAAACCAAAAAAGCAGGTTGTTTTAAAATGAAATTTAATAGCAACCATTGGTGGTTAAAGCTTGCAGGTTGGTTAACTCAATTTAACTGGAGAGCATCCAGAGGTGGAGATCAAAGTCTATTTGTTTCTAAAGATATATTTAACCAATTAGGTGGTTATGATGAAGCCTTTACTATTTATGAAGATATTGACTTTATAAACAAACTCTATAAAATCAACGAATTTACTGTTATAAAAAGATGGATAACTACTTCTGCAAGACGTTATAATAAAAATGGTATTTGGAAACTACAAAGACACTTTTGGACTATTTATGTAAAAAAATGGTTTGGTGCTTCTGCTAAAGATTTACATCAGTATTACATAAAACACATACATTAAAAATACTGCCCAATTCCAAATACTAATCCACTCGTAGTATCTGGAGTTACACCTACACCATAATCAATTCTAAAAATAGCATTGTATATTTTTTTATGAATAAATCTTAACCCAACTCCTGGATATACTTTAATATTATCGCTATCTAGTAAATCTTTTATTTCTCCTCCAGGATTTCGCCATGTCCCAGCATCAATAAAAGCATTTCCTTGTAATACAAACCAATCCTTTTCATATAGTGTGTGTCTATACTCACTATTTAAAACCATAGAAGCTGTGCCTCTATCTATAGTATTACCAACACCTCTTATGTTTACATTATTATCTACCGAAAAAGGTGCAAAAGGTGTATTGTCGTTTGTAGAAACACCTATTCGTAATCTATTTGCCCAATTCCCTTTATCCTTAATACGCTTGAAATAGAAAAAATCATTCCAACCTATAACAAAATCTGGAAGTGATTTATTTCTGGAAGTCACATATTGCACATTAAGCATACTTTTAAATCCTGACACAAATTGATAATGATACTTTAAATTATCATAACTATAAATTCCTTTATAAAGTAACTTATGAACTCTTATTGATTCAGATACATCAGGGCTTGTGGCTCCTGAGGTATATTTATAATCTTCGGTAAAATAATTTACTCCTAATTCAATCTTATTATGAAAGTTTAATTCGTAAAGACCTAAGATTTCAAACGATTCATTGTTGTATTTGTAATTTGCAGTTGTATTATCAAAAAAAACAGGTTCTTCAGTAGTTAAATCTTGATAATTAATTGCCAAACCAAACTGTCTATTAAATAAATTAGGTGCTCTAAAGTTTATGGCGTACGAACTATAAATATCCTTTTGGTAAAAACCTCCAAAAGCAATGTTTTTCCCTAAAGCATTAAACTCATACAAGCCTAACCTATAAGCAAACTCATTGTCATTAGTAGTATAAATATTTACAGTAGGTATTAATGTAAAATTCTCTTCAATGTTATAAAAAACATTGTATGAATTATCATGAGAATAAAATACTTGATAATATGCATGCGAAACCGAAGGTAATCGCTTTAATCTTTGGATATCGTTCTCAATTACTGTTGAATCAAGAGCAACACCTGCTTTAATTTTAGAAATTTTCTTAATAAAACTAGTTTTTAGCTTGGTGTTACCTTGAATCCTTAAATCTGCAACCTGTTGACTAAAACTAAAACAACTAACAAATAAAAATATGGTTAATAACAATCGAAGCATAACTCATCCTATTTAAATAATGCTCTCAATCCAATATTAAATGTTTGTCCTAAACCAGTATTATCACCTCTAACAAAGTTGGTATATAATGCTTCAACATTTAAAACATCGTTAATTTGATATTTTGCACCACCACCTAAAGCTGTATAATTTTGAGTGAAATCATTACCAAAATCTAAACGTTGAAAATGTTGTGCTAAGGCTAATACTGTAAAATCATCAGAAGGGAAATAGCTTAAAAATACACCTGGAGTTAATCCCAAACTATTATTAGCAAAACTATCTTCTTCCTTTCCAAAGTTATATTCAGTATTTAATTCAGAAAAAATCTGCCATTTTCCACTATCGAAAGTATAATCATAGAAAAATCTATTTTGAAAGATGAATCCTTTTTGATCCAAAAACACTCCATTATCTACTTCATTATCTACTAACGGAATATGAAATGCACTTTGAATAGTAAAATTGCTCACACTTTTTATAGGATTAAATTTTACAGCTGGTGCAAATGACGTTAACCCAGAACGTGCTGAACCAGATTCGCCATCAAACTTAAACACATCTAAAGCATCTCTTCCTCCAATGGCATTGGATCTAAATTCTAATAACAATCCAACATTAAAACGATTGCTATTTGAAATTCCTGTAAACACATCTAAAGTTGATGTAAAATAGGTTTCCCTTGGTTTGTCTGCTTTTACTCCATCAAATCTACTTTTGGTTTCAGTATATAAGTTATTGAACCATTTGATATCCCATTCACCTTTATTTAAAAGTTTTGAAGGTGTATAAGTTTGAATATTACTTTTTGAAGTTTCTTCTTCTTGTGCAAAGCTTAAAGTAGTTACTACTAATAATGCTAATGTTAAAACTGTTGTTTTCATATTATATCATTTTATGAAACAAAACAACAATATTTCATAATCTTAAAATGTTAGACAGCTAACATTAGTAAAATTTTACAAACTTAATACTCAGAGTAATGTGTTCTAAGTAATTGCTCCACAGGCTTATTTTGTGGTGTAAACATAAAATTAGCTTCGCCTCCAACCTCATCATGGTTATGAAACCATTTCCAAACAAATCCACCAGCAAACCAAGGCTCTTCCCAAAACATTTCAAATAAAGCCTGGGTAGTATTTACTTGCGCTTCTAAGTTAACATCTTGCATATTTCTATCAGACACCCAAGGTTCTCTTCCAGTATAATCTACACTTCTATAACCAAATTCGGTGAACAAAATTGGTTTATTGTACTTGCTTGAAATATTCTTTATAACAGTTTTATGCGGTAACCACCCTAATTTACATTCTTCTACAGTTGGTGTCTTACTTTCACTAACAGGAAAATAAGCATCAATTCCAATATAATCTAACTCGTTCCAAAAAGGAGTTCGTTTAAATTCATCCCAATTTGCAGCATATGTTAACTTACCCTTATATACTTTTTTAATTTTATCGATAAGTTCAAACCAAAAATCTGGTCGCTGCTCAACAAACTTTTCTAACTCAGTACCAACACACAAAATCTCACTATTAGTACTTTGAGCAAGTTCAGCATAATCCAATATAAAATCGGTATATCCCTGTTCTAATTGTTTCCAATCTTCTTCATTATCCATACTTATATATCCTGTAAACTCACCATGCCAAACCCAAATTTGCGGTTTAACCATTATTTGAATTCCTCTTGCCTGCAGTGTCTCTATATATTGTTTTGCTCCTAACCTAGTTTCACCAAACCATTGTCTGTCACTATTATACATTAGCTTAGGATTTTGCAAATCTTTTATAAAGCCAAAGGGCATAATCGTAGCATAATTTGCATTTATACTTACTACTGGCGCTACATTAGTTGAATCTATAGGATTACTAGAAGCTACAAAACTAACACCATTTATCTTTTTTAAAGACGTATTTGCAGCAGCACAAGAATAGATTAAACCTATAAAAATAAAGACCTTAAACAACCTCATTATTATTTTTTTATCAATAAATTTAAACAAAATGAGAATACTTAATTAAGGTTTTAACATATCGTTCGACTTACTCATCATCTAAATCAATAAAATATGGAGCATATCGTAATTATTGGCAATGGCATTTCTGGAGTTACAGCAGCTAGACACATAAGAAAGTTATCTGATAAGAAAATCACTATTGTTTCGGCAGAAACAGATTACTTTTTTTCAAGAACCGCACTTATGTATGTGTACATGGGACATATGAAGTTTGAACACACACAACCTTATGAGAACTGGTTTTGGAAAAAGAACAGAATTGAGTTAAAACAAGGTTTTGTAAAAACAATTGAAACCCAAAGTAAAACCTTACACTTTGCAAAAGGTGATACACTTACGTATGACAAACTCATCATTGCTACTGGTAGTAAGCCTAATAAATTTGGATGGCCAGGACAAGATTTAGATGGTGTTCAAGGTTTGTATCACAAACAAGATTTAGAAAACCTAGAAGTGTATGCTCCAAATAACAAGATTTGTAAACATGCTGTGATCGTTGGTGGTGGACTTATTGGGATTGAATTGGCAGAAATGCTACATTCACGTCATATTCCTGTGACATTTCTAGTTCGAGAAACGAGCTTTTGGAATGGTGTATTGCCCAATGGTGAATCTGAAATGATTAATGATGAAATCCGAAAAAACGATATCGACCTTCGCCTTGACGTAAATCTAAAAGAAATTGTAGCTGATGCTAATGGCAAAGCCAAATCGGTTATCGTTGCTGAAACTGGAGAAGAAATTGCTTGTGATTTGGTTGGGTTAACCGCAGGTGTAGCTCCAAATATTGATTTTATTAAAGCTTCAAATATAGAAACCAATCGTGGTGTGTTGGTAAATCGTCACTTAGAAACCAACATCCCAAATGTCTATGCGATTGGTGATTGTGCAGAACAACGTGAAGCTATTGGCAATCGTCGTCCTATTGAAGCGGTTTGGTATACAGGACGTATGATGGGAGAAACCGTAGCACAAACCATTTGTGGTAATACCACTGAGTACAAACCAGGGCATTGGTTCAATTCGGCAAAATTTATCGATATCGAATATCAGACATATGGTTGGGTTCATGGTGAACGTGGTCGTCCTAATTACGAACAACATTTCCATTGGAAACATGTAGATAACAACAAATGCATTACCATTGCTTTTCACAAAGATTCCAAACAATTTTTAGGCATCAACACCTTTGGTATACGTATGCGTCATGAGATTTTTGATCGTTGGCTAACTGAGCAACGTCATGTACATTATGTTTTAGAACATTTAGCTGATGCTAACTTTGACCCAGAGTTTTACAAGCTTCACGAAGCAAATATCGTAGCACAATTCAACAGGGAATTCAATACTAATATTCAACTTAAAAAGAAAAGCTGGAAGCGTATTTTCAGTGCTTAATCATATGAAACATATTCAAAATATAGGCTTAAGTTTATTTTTAATAGGACTAAGCATTTTCACAGCGCTTATTTTCATCGGAAAATACGAAGTTACATCAGAATTGATGGAAAGCATCATTACTAATAAAGGCATCAAAAGTGAGCTTTTTATTAATGAATTAAATTCAAAAATAGTCGACAAAACTTTTAATAATCCATTTTCACTATCATCAGAAATCACTTCTGCATTAGAAACAGCCAATGCTACGCACAAGCAAAACAGCGAATGGGACAAGGTCATTTGGGATAAACCACACAGTTTTTCTTATGGCGTAATCAAAAGCGCAGGTACTGGTTTGGTTAAAGACAATGCTGGTCTTTTTTGGTGGCTGACCTTTGGTCTTGGTATTATAGGAGCATTACTGTATATCATTCCAAATGTTATAACCCTTGGACCTCCTGGAATAAAAAACAATGGTATTTGGCTTAATGCAGCAACCAATAGAGGTTGGATTGGTTGGTTTGCTTTTATATTCTTAGTTGGATTTTACATTCTGTTGTATTTCTATCCAGATTATATTGTCAACTGGGTATATCTCGTAGATCCAATAAGCGAGAGCATTAGCGGTAATGCAGCAAGTCAATGGTTTTTATATGGATTCTTGTATTGTGTGGTGATGGTTGTAATGGGCGTACGTATGTATATCAAATATCGTCACAACAAATACCAAGTATTAAGAACAACATCTGTATTATTTTTTCAAATTGTATTTGCCTTCTTGATTCCAGAAATCTTAGTACGTTTTGAGAAACCTTGGTATGATTTTAAGAATGCATTCCCTTTAGATTATGACTTCTTTTACAGTTGGAATTTAGATCAACTTATCAATAGTGGTGGCTTTGGATTGTTCATTTTAATTTGGGGAATTATCTTAACGTTAGTCATTGTTCCTGTTATGGTATATTTCTTCGGAAAACGTTGGTACTGTTCTTGGGTTTGTGGTTGTGGAGGATTGGCTGAAACTCTAGGTGATCCTTACCGTCAACTTTCAGATAAATCTGTAAAAGCATGGAAACTGGAACGCTGGTTAGTACATGGTGTTTTGGTCTTTGCATTAGTCATGACAGGATTTACCTTATATGCATATTTTTCAGGAGCACAAGAAGTTTTAGGCATTAAAACTCAGACCATCCAAGATATTTATGGATTCTTAATCGGTTCTATTTTTGCTGGTGTAATTGGTACAGGATTCTATCCAATTTTTGGAAATCGTGTATGGTGTCGTTTTGGTTGTCCTTTAGCAGCTTATATGGGAATTGTACAACGTTTCAAATCACGTTTTAGAATTACAACCAATGGTGGACAATGTATTTCTTGCGGTAACTGTTCGACGTATTGTGAGCAGGGAATTGACGTGAGAGCTTATGCGCAAAAAGGAGAAAACATCATTCGTGCAAGTTGTGTAGGTTGTGGAATTTGTTCTGCGGTATGTCCAAGAGGTGTACTTAAATTAGAGAATGGACCAGAAGCTGGACGTATCAATCCTACTGATGTACTGTTAGGAAATGATGTGAATTTAATGGACTTGGTCAATAAGAAATAATTGTATTTTTGCAACTCAAAACACTAAACCACCAATGCCATCAATAAAAGTCATTATTCCTGCGTATAATGAAGAGGATTCTATTGCGAAGGTTATAAACGATATTCCTAAAAGTGTCGAAGAAGTTATTGTAGTCAGTAACAATTCTACCGACGCTACCGAAACCAATGCTAAAAATGCTGGGGCAACTGTATTGTCTGAAACTCGAAAAGGCTATGGCTACGCTTGCCTTAAAGGGATGGATTATGTAGCACAACAAAAGCTCCAACCAGACATTATCGTATTCTTAGATGGCGATTATAGTGATTATCCTGAAGAATTAACCAAAATTGTAGCTCCTATTGTAAAAGATAATCTCGATTTTGTAATTGGAGCACGCGTAAAACGACTACGTGAACAAGGTGCTATGACACCTCAACAAGTTTTTGGAAATTGGTTAGCTTGTTTTTTAATGAAATTGATGTTTGGTGCAAAGTTTACAGATTTAGGTCCTTTTAGAGCGATTAAGTACGATAAGCTTTTAGCCTTACAAATGGAAGACAAAACTTATGGTTGGACTGTAGAAATGCAGTTAAAAGCATTAAAACAAAAATTGAGTTATACCGAAATTCCTGTGAATTACAGAAACCGAATTGGTATCTCTAAAGTATCAGGAACTGTTAAAGGTTCTGTGATGGCAGGCATAAAAATACTAGGTTGGATTTTTAAATACAGTTTTAAATAATGATTCTACAAACCACCATTATCATCATCTATTCTATTGCGTTAGTACTTATTTTTATGTACGCTTTAGCGCAACTTAATCTGTTATTTAATTATATCGCAGCACAAAAGAAAGAAAGTAAATGTCCACGATTTGATTTGTCCAATCCAGATGAAGTACCTTATGTGACAATTCAACTTCCTGTGTATAACGAGATGTATGTAATGGAACGTTTGTTGGATAATATTGCCTTGATTGATTATCCAAAAGACAAATTAGAAATTCAGGTTTTAGATGATTCTACAGATGAAACTGTAAACACAACTGCTGCACATGTAAAGCAATTACAAGACAAAGGGTTAGATATTGTACATATTACTAGAGTAGATCGTAGTGGTTTTAAAGCTGGTGCTTTAAAGGAAGGTCTTAAAGTGGCTAAAGGCGAATTTATTGCCATTTTTGATGCCGACTTTTTACCACAAAAAGATTGGTTACAACGTACCATTCCGTTTTTTAAAAATGACCATATTGGTGTGGTACAAACGCGTTGGGGACACATTAACCGCAACTACTCTATTTTAACCAAAGTCCAAGCGTTTGCTTTGGATGCGCATTTTACACTAGAGCAAGTAGGACGTAATAGCAAAGGGCATTTTATCAACTTTAATGGTACTGCTGGAGTATGGCGAAAGCAATGTATTATTGATGCTGGAAATTGGGAAGGCGACACTTTAACTGAAGATTTAGATTTGAGCTATCGTGCACAATTAAAGAAATGGCAGTTTAAATACTTGGAAGATGTAGAAACACCTGCGGAATTACCAGTGGTGATTAGTGCTGCGCGCTCGCAACAATTTAGATGGAATAAAGGTGGTGCCGAAAACTTTAGAAAGATGCTATGGCGTGTGCTTAAAAACCATAATATCTCAGCCAAAACAAAAGTACATGGTTTATTACATTTACTGAATAGCTCCATGTTTTTGAGTATTTTCATCGTAGCTGTGTTAAGTATACCTATGTTGTATATTAAAAACGAATATGCACATTTAAAAATGTACTTCTACGTAATGAGCTTCTTTGTGATTAGCTCTGTGATTTTCTTTATCTGCTATTGGCAAATGTACAAACGTATGTATGGTAGTGGGCTCAAAAACTTCACCCAATATATTGTAATGTTCTTTACCTTTTTTACGATTGCCATGGGCTTTTCATTGCATAACTCTATTGCAGTTTTAGAAGGGCATTTGGGAAAAAAGAGTGCTTTTATAAGAACACCAAAATTTAATATCAATTCTTTATCTGATAGTTGGAAAGGTAACAAATACCTTAACACCAACATTTCAATTAATGTGGTGTTTGAAGGCTTATTAATGCTCTATTTTGGATTTGGAATGTATAGCGCCTTTGTAGTAGGTGACCAAGGTGGAGACTTTGGATTATTCCCTTTTCACTTGATGTTATTTTTAGGTTTTGGATTTGTGTTTTTTAAGTCCTTGACGTCTAAAGTTTAATAATGCAATCTTTATCATTTTTAATCACAAACCACAATTTGCGTGCTAATACTTGCATCTTGAAGTTGAGATTCTAATTCTGTAAAGGCTTCAACATTATCTTTAAGTGTATATGACAACCAAGATTTCATAAGGTTAAGCGTCGTTTCGATTTGAGCGTCTTTAGTAATACTTGTTTCTGAAGCACAAAAGATTTCTCCAAGATCACAATTAGAATTAGCATCTGCAAAATTACAATGTGTACCTTCTGCTATTTCTGCGTACACTTTACAATTACTATTAAGGTTCTCATACATTGGCAATTGATGTTCTGCAGCTGGAGCCACACAATCATTCTCTCCCAAAAGCATTAACACTGGCACTTCAATTTGAATGCTTGCTGCAATAGCGGAAGGATTGGTTTCTGCGGCAGCTAACGTTATCACAGCATCAATTTCGGTGTTATTTTGAGCTGCTAATAAGGCTGACCCTCCTCCCATTGAATGTCCAAGCATTGCTGTTTTTGCAATAATTCTATTATTAAAGATGGAATTTGTATTGTCATTTTCAGATTGCATCTGAATAGCAACTTGATTTAAATCTAAAGCAAAATCTTGATGACTTGGAGTGAAGCCTGTTTCGGTATTCGGAAAGCACACAATATAGCCTTCTCCAACTAGAGTCTCCCAAAGCGATTGGTAAGCATTCCATTCCATTAAAAATCCATGTCCAAAAACAAGCACAGGATATTCTCCAGTTAAAACCTCGACATCAGTACCAGAATTTTGAGCAGGATAATAAATGTGAGTTTCTATTGTACGATCTCGATTTGCATCATTAAAGTTGACAACTGTATGCCCAACTTGAATTGTTGTAGGCTCTGGTGTTCCTGAATTATTATTAGAATCGTCATTTGAACTACAAGAATATATTGCAATTATAAAAAATAGGAGTATTACTGTTTTAGAAAAATTCATGAGGCTAGAGGCTTATTTTTAAGTCGTTGATATCGAAGGTTTAATTAGTGTTCGTTTAACGTTCTTGTGTATGATTAGTTGCGGGAAAATCAGCAAGATTTTTCCGCCACAGCACTAAATTAATTAATTCGAGTGAATTTCCGCTGAGGAAATTCCGCCGTAATTAATTATACACGTTGTTGGCACATGGTTTTTTTATTCAGGTACTTTATGGTAAAAATAAATTAATGATTTTCCGTTTTTATCTTTCCTCCAAATTTTTCTAGCAACTCTGGATTCCATTCTCATTTTTCCGCCATTAAAACTCCGACTTTTAAAAATTTTGTCAATTAATTCCTTTTTTGAAATTTCAGACCATTCCTTATCTATCCAACCATGATTCCCTCGTTTTATTTTTATCTTTTTATTGTCAATTCTGACGTCAGTAAATGCTCCTGTATCTCCTAAAGGCCAAGGCTTTTCAGTTGGATGTAGATTATGGAAAGCATCATAAAAACTCAAAATAATTTTATTACCCATTTCAGAAATTAAAGATTCAATTTCATGTTTAGTTGTTTTTTCATTCAACGAAATTTCTTTGTTAATTTTAGGGCCGTATTCAATTCCCTTTAGTTGGTCAAGAAATATTTTGAGGTAATTTCCAATCATTTGATTTTGTACGTTCAGTTAACTTTGTGCCAACGTATTTATATAAACACGTTTTAATGGTTTATATAAAAGTGTTAAACGAAGTTAGCTTTTTTTAGTAAGAAAATCAATACGTATTTCTACGTGTATTTAGCATTTAAAAATGCTCTAGCTATTTTAAAAACTTGATTTGTGGTCTATACACAACAGGTTGTTCGTTACTTATTCTTATAGTATTAAACAGTACTAATACTACATTAATTATATATAACGATACAATAACACCTAATAAATTATTTAAACTTAAATCCTCTATTACATTAAATTTTGAAAGTACAAATAATAACATAGGCACAAAACACAAAATGAGTGTCCATGTGATTTGGAAATTAATAAGGCGTTTTCCTAGTAAATTAATGTTCTTTATTTTGTCCTTTTTAGAGCTCCATAAAATAAATGGTATCAAAATACCTAGTAATGGAAAAAAGAGAAAGGTTAATGCAGAAAGATTAAGAAATATTAAATATTTATTATCCTCTTTAACTGCCCAATCAATTAACTCATCTGCTGTAATATCTAAAGCAGTAGCTAAGCGTTTTAGTGAGTCGCCAGTTGGGTTAGAAGCTCCTTTTTCTATACGCTGAATCGTTCTTAAACTCAATCCAGATTCTTCTGCAAGAAATTCTTGAGACATGCCTCTTTTATTTCTTAGTGCTTTAACACGTATTGCTAACTGACTCTTATCCATTGCAGCTTTGTTGGTTTATGTTTTTAGTTTTTCTTCTACTTTGCATGATTACAAAAGTAATAGCGCCAATAATAAATCCTGGAATAATTTGAACCAAAGCACCATAAAACACATGGTTCAATAACACTTGGTCAAAAGTATTAAAATACAATCCATAATGCGTCCCTAATTGCCAATTAACATCTATCCACCATGCTATGGCTACAGGTATTCTAGATATTGGAGAATATATGCATAAACTTAATAAAAGTATACTTAAAAATTTAGGCTTGTCATACCATTTAATACTCCAATACACTGAGAAACCCAAAGTAAGCCATAATAAACCTATTATAAAAATGACATTTTCTGGTAATCCAATGTATTCTAATATAAATCGAATTGGTGTTACAAAACAAGCTATTATAATAGGCACTTTAGAAAGTTGCAATGCTTGTTGAAGGATACTTTTCTTGCTTTTTAATTTAGCTTGTGTTTTCATTGATCTCAACTGTTTAATTTTTTTAAACAAATGTAATTAGACAAGCTAGTCATTGAGAGTGTCAACGCTATGACATCTTTACGACATCTTTGTGAATCGCCTTATTTATAAGGGATAATCTATTTAAAGTAGAGTTTTAAATTGCTCAAAGAAATCATAAGTAAAAAAACCATTTCACTCTAAAAAAATGAAATGGCTTTACATCTATCTGCTATTAATCTCTAAAACTTTCCGTTGTTATGCGCCATCTCTGATGGAATTTCTTCAATTACATCCCAATGCTCAACAATCTTATCATTTTCTAGTCTAAACAAATCGTAAAATGCATGTGGCTTTCCATGCCATTCGCCTTCGCTCATCGTCAATACAAAGTTACCTTCTCCTAAAACTTTATGCGTCTTCTTATAAATAAACATATCATTCTGTGAGGTCAAATATGCTATAGCTTCTGTAAGTCCAGCTAAACCATCTTTAACCAATGGATTGTGTTGATCATATTGTTCTGTACTTATATAATCTGTGATTTTTTCTGGTGCTTTTCCAAATAATACATCATTTACAAAATTGCTAACAATAGTTTTGTTAGAGGCTGTTTTGTCTAAGTCTGTAATTTGTGTTGGTCCATCTACTTGCGATCTACCGCTTGCCGTTTGCGTTGCTTTTGGAGTGATATTATCCCAATGTTCAGCAACTTGACCATCTTCCATTCGCCATACATCAAAAGTCACCACTTCTTTGGCTCCAAAAGCTTCTGCATTATCATACGAGTTATGGAATATGATAAAATCACCATCTTGTAATATACGATGTGTTGTATATGTAGTTTGTGCTTTTTCTAAAACTGGTAAAAATCCCAACACAGGTTCAATTCCTGTTGGCACGTGTGGATTATGTTGAATATAATCGGTTTTGAAATACCTTTTTACGCCTTCGGCATCATAATCGCCAAAGAAAGCTTGTTGTGCTTTTTTTGCTGTAGTTTTTAAATTGTCCATGACTTTAGTTGTGTTTGATTTTTGTTCGGTTGTTTTATTTTGAGCTGTATTACAACTGGTTATTAATAAAACCGCGAACAAAATTGAGGTTATACGTTTCATCATTAAGTTTTTTATTCAATTTGATAATGCAAAATTATAACCAAGCACAAATTTACTAAAGGTTAATATGACGATAAAAATGGTAAATATCGAACCGACACTATTATGAATACATTTTTTTGAACGCATTTGGGGTAAATCCTGTATGCTTTTTAAAATACTTCACGAAGTTAGTAGCTTCATTAAAGCCCAAGTTATAAGCAAGTTCTGTACTCTTAATACTCGAATTAATCAGCTTACGTTTGGCTTCCAAAATCACAAAAGCATCTATATACTGTTTAGCAGTACTTTGAATGATAGCTTTACAAGTCACATTCAAATGTTTGTAAGTAATATGTAATTGCTGTGCATAATAATCGGCATTCTTATGACTCTTGAATTGTGATTTGAGTAAGGTTTGAAAGTTGAGAAATAATTGCAATTTATCTGAATCTTCCACAGCATGCGTTTGATGTTTTTTTAGAGCTTCAACTTTAGAAAATATAATATTGAACAAACTATCTATAATGTTCTTCTTATTGAAATATTCTGAAGGCTTATAAAACTCATGATATAAAAGCTCTATATATTTTAATACTACTGAATGTTGAGGCACTTGAATTTTGGGTTCAAATAAATGTGAGGTAAATAAGCGAACAACAGTATCTTTTGGAATGGTATTAAGTTGCTTCTTGAAATAGTCCTCGGTAAATAAGATAACATAACCTTCAATCTCTGGATTGAATTTAAAGGCATTGACTTGTCCTTTTGATAAATACAGCACAGTATCTTCTTCAACATCATACCATTTGAAATCTACCAAATGTTGTGTTTGCCCTTTGGTATAATATACTAGCTTATAAAATGCTATTTGATGTGGATGCTGTGGCGAATGAGTTAAGTCCTCAACACGATCTCGTATCTCTTCTAAACGAATGACCTCAATCCCTGAAACTTCAGGATAACGCGTTTTAAATGCTATTTGCGGAAGGGTTTTGGACATGAAAGCAATTTAGTGAAAATAATAAAAGAAGCTCTAAACAGGCTTTTTTTTACTTATTAAGGAAAAATTACATGGATAAGTATGTTGCAACCCAAATAATTATAGAAGATAAGGTAATACCTAGTGCATTAGCTACGAATGCTTTTTTCTTTTCGATATTAAATAAATACGTTGCAATACTACCAGCATACACACCTGTTCCTGGTAATGGAATCATTACAAAAATTAATAAGCCCCAAAATCCATACTTCTCGATTTTATCGCCTGATCCATTCTTTGCTCTTTTTGCAACCCAAATAGCACTCTTTTTATAAAAACGCCATTTTAAAAAATGAGTATTTACATAATCAAGAAAGAACATCATGATTGGAAACACCAAAATATTAGCCACTAAACAAAATAAAAATACAAGATATATATTCGCACCACTTAGCATGCCATAAGGTATTCCAACCTTGGCTTCACCAAATGGAGAAAGGCTCCATAATATAGCTATGATTATATCTTGTATCAAAATAGGTTAAGTAATAAGAGATTGCAAATCTAGTTCTTTATAAAATCTTAGCAAAAAAAATTAACATTATTGACCTTATAGGTCGTAAGTGCAACTTATTAATTACGTCTTTTAAAAAAACTATATTTGACTAATGCAGTTAAACACTTCTTTTTTACGATTATATAAAATCCCATTACTCTTAATTTTATCGAGTGCATTGTTTTATATGTCTTTTGCTTACGATTTAATTCGTACAGATTATATAAAACTGATAAGCTTGTATACAGCATTGTTTTTTATGTTTTATAAGCTAGTACAACTAAATAAACATAATATAAAACTACTCACTTATACTGCTTTTGCTTTTAGAGCTGTGTTTATTTTAGCCATACCAAACCTATCACAAGATTTTTACCGTTTTATTTGGGATGGTCGTATGATTCTTGAAGGCTTTAACCCTTATTTATATACTGTAGAATCATTTATTACAAAAGGTGATTTTCCAGTAACACAAGCGCAAGAGCTTTATGCTGGTATGGGGAATTTAAATGGTAGTCATTACACCAACTATCCTCCAATCAACCAATTGTGTTTTGTTATAGCTGGACTGTTTGCCAACAAAAGTATTTTAGGTTCTGCTATAGTGATGAGAATATTAATAATTGCAGCAGATTTTGGAACATTACACTATGGAAAGTGGTTATTAGAAAAACTACAAATTTCTACTTATAAGATCTTTTGGTATATCCTTAATCCTTTTATAATTATTGAGCTTACTGGTAATTTACATTTTGAAGGTGTCATGATTTTCTTTTTGGTTTGGAGTTTGTATTTACTCTATACTAAAAAATGGGCGCTCTCTGCTATAGTACTTTCGCTTTCAATTTCTGTAAAGTTAATTCCACTTATGTTTTTACCATTATTTTTCCAATGGTTTATAAAACAAGAGAATGTACCTTTATCAAAAAAAATAAAAAAACTAATAGGCTATTATAGTATTATATGCTTAACAACTATAATACTTTTTGCGCCTTTTTATTCATCTCAATTTATATCTAATTATTCTACTACAGTTGCACTTTGGTTTCAAAATTTTGAATTTAACGCAAGTATTTACTACATAGCAAGAGCTATAGGTTACTACTTTAGTGGTTACAACTTAATTGCATACATTGGTGCTATTACACCAATAATTGTAGTGCTTTTTATATTATACTTAAGCTTAGTAAAAAAACAGAATAGCTTTATTCATCTCATCTCTGCTATGCTACTCGCTTTAAGTTTTTATTACTTTACAACTACAACTGTGCATCCATGGTATATTGCAACATTACTAATACTATCCATATTTACAAATTATAAATATCCACTGGTTTGGAGTTTTG
This sequence comes from Pontimicrobium sp. IMCC45349, assembly GCF_047219225.1. GTDB lineage: Bacteria > Bacteroidota > Bacteroidia > Flavobacteriales > Flavobacteriaceae > IMCC45349. The sequence continues at coordinate 825,518 of NZ_CP178208.1, forward strand.
TAATTATACTTAGTTACTTAGCATATATCAATTTAAATAAAGCAGATAAATCTGAAAATTTATGGATTATTGCTTTAGAATACACGATAGTATACGGTGTTTTTATTTGGGAGGTTTTTATAAAAAAGAAAGCTCCGAAAGCATTAATAAAAGGGCATTAAATAAAAAATAGTAACTTGGATATCACTCTTAACCCAAGTTATAGTTAAAAAAATCAATAAAATGAAATCAAAATTAGATCTTAAACATCTCAGATTAACAATAATTGTATTCGCATTTACATTGGTTAGTTTTTCTACCCAAGCTCAAGAAAAGATTAAATGGTTAAGTTGGGAAGAAGCTATTGCATTAAATGAAGAAAATCCAAAGAAAATTTTAGTCGATGTTTATACAAATTGGTGTGGTTGGTGTAAACGTATGGATACTTCTACCTTTTCTGAAACAGAAATAATTGAATATATAAACACCAATTATTACGCTGTTAAGTTAAATGCTGAACAAAAAGAAGACATCAATTATAAAGGTCACCAATTTAAATATGACCCAACAAAATCAAGAAGAGGCACACATGAATTAGCTGTTGCTTTATTAGATGGCAATATGAGTTATCCAGCATTTGTATTTTTGAACGCTGACGAACAAAAAATAACACTACTTAAAGGCTATCAAGCTGCTACTGATTTTATTGTAGTTTTAAAATATATTGGTGAAGAAAAGTATAAAACTTCTACGTTTGAAGACTATAAAAAAGAAACTTCAAACAAAAAATAAGTCTTATAGCATCATTAAATTATTAATCTCTTGTTGCGTTAAATGTTTCCAATGACCACGAGGAATATCTTTCTTTGTTAATTCACCTATCATCACACAATCAAGTTTAATGATATCGTATTTGAAGTGCTCAAAAATGGTACGAATAATAGTATTTCCTGTATTCTTTATTTTTAACCCAATTTCTTTTTTTGGAGAACCCTCGATATAACTAATATCTTCAACCATTATTTCTCGTCCCTCAATCTTAAAACCTTCTTTAATTTGTTTTAAGTCTTCGTATTTTAAATTCTTATCTAGTTCGACATGAAACAAACGCGCTACTCCAGTTGAAGAATTTGTAAACTTCTTTACCACTTTATCATCATTAGTAAACAGTAAAAGTCCCATTGAATTTCTACCTAAACGACCAATTGGTTTTATATTAGCATTGGTTGCATTAGCTACCAAATCCATAACTGTTCGTCCTTTTGATTCGCTAGTTGTAGTTGCAAAACCTTTAGGTTTATTAAGTAATACATACGTTTTCTTTTCAGGAGAAATACGTGCGCCATCATAACGAACTTCGTCTGTTGGTTTTACTTTATAACCCATTTCGGTTATTACTTTTCCGTTAACTGTCACCAATCCAATAGCAATTTGCTGGTCTGCTTCACGACGTGAACACATTCCTGAATTAGCAATATATTTATTTAATCTAATCTCATCTGAATTAGATTTAGCTTGCGACTTGTTTTTCTTTACAGGAGCATTCTTTTTGGAAAATGGTTTACGATTGTCTTTACCTTTTCCAGTTCCTTTACCTTTTCCAAATGGTTTTTGGTTTCCTTTATTCCCTTGCTGTCTGCTCATGGCTAAAAATTTTTGCAAAGGTAAGACAATAGTTTACATTAACTATTATAATCTACAGTAGATTGTCGTTCTCTATTCACAATCAGCTTTGTAACATCTGGACGTGAGTAATGTCCAACTGGATCAAAGTTTTGGCGTTCTTCTAAAACACGATTAAAATCAATAGTTTGAATTATCAATCCTTCTTTATGTAGTATAGGTTCTACAATCCATTCGCCATCAGGTCCAGCAATACAACTTCCGCCATTTGCTAAAGTTTCTGGAGCATTTTGAATGATTTGTTCTAAATGAGGTGTGTTTTCTGGAAAATTAGACTTATACATTAAACTTGATACAGATACTACAAAAGAACGTGATTCTCTAGCAATAAAACGTGTAATATCTTTAGTATTATGATCGCTCCCAGGCCAAACTGCAATATGTAAATTTTCACCTAATCCATATAAAGCTGTTCTAGGCAAAGGCATCCAATTCTCCCAGCAATTTAATCCACCAACAGTAAATTGTTTTAGTGAGTGTACTTGTAACCCATTACCATCACCAGGAGCCCAAGTTAAACGTTCATCATAGGTTGGTTGTAACTTTCTATGTACAGATTTTATTTCACCTTTTTCATTAATATAAACCAATGACGCATAAATAGAATGCCCTCCTCTATTTTGAGCACGTTCAATTATTCCTAAATAAATAGCAATACTATGTGTTTTAGCAAGCTCACAAATAGCATCTAACTCTCCTAATTCAATTTGAATAGCGTTTCTAACATAATGAGCATGAAGCTCTTTATTAACCTTTTTATCCCATTGCGCTCCACCTGTTAATGCAAGCCAAAAAGGATAACCTGGAACCAGTCCTTCTCCAAAAACAATAAGTTCACATTTTTCTTTTGAAGCTTCTACAATTGAGTTTTCAACTTTTTTAAGAGTTTCCAATTTGTTTAACCAAACTGGAGCTATTTGTGCCATTGCTATTTTTAAAGTGTGTTCCATTATAAAATTCGGTTTAAAACCACATCAACATCTATTAATAATATACTAAAAACACCAGCAACTAATATAAATTTAAGAATATTATGAAGTATAATGTAATGAAATTTTCTATTAGATTTCCATAGCATTAGTAGGAAAATAAAGAGTAAAATAACACTTGCATAAAAGAAGTATTTCATGTTTCCGACATGAAACCTATAAATTAATAAATAGGTTGGTAATATGGTTAATACAATAAGTAGTGTTAACATAATCTTTGAAGCTTTTGCTCCATAAACTATTGGGATAGTTTTATAATTTAGTGCTAAATCACCTTTAATATTTTCTAAATCTTTAGTTAACTCTCGCATAGATACTATTAAAAACAAAAACATAGCATGTACAAAAATGACTGTCTCAAAATTTTTGTAATAGACAAAAACAGCAAAAAATGGAGCAATTGTTAATATTGCTGAAGTTACGTTACCTACTAATGGCAACTTTTTAAGCTTATGAGAATAAAACCAAATGGCAAAAATGTAAGTTGAAAAGAAAACTACTGCTTTAAACGACACATAGCTAGCCATAATTACAGCTATAAAATTAAGTACAAAATAGAAAACCAATTTTGTATTTTGACTTACTAATCTATCTAACATAGATTTGTTTGGACGATTAATTAAATCTTTTTCTGAATCGTAAAAGTTATTAATAATATAACCACTTGCAATGGTTACTGCTGAGGCTAAAACTATCATTAATAGATTAACATCAAAAACTACAGTAGATAAAGATTTATTTGGAGATAATATATAAACTGAGGATATATATTGAGCCAATATAACAATAAGAATATTGTAACCTCTTACAACAGAAAACATGCTAAAAAACTTTAGTAATATGTGTTTTTGTTTTCTATTTAATAACATTATCTAAGTCTTTTATTTTCTTAGCCAACTCAAAAGATACAAAATTTGAAGATTCTCTATTTAAATGTGTAGCATCATTAAAAAGACACTTATCACTTAAATTCATTAAATCGATATATGGAACATTTTCGTTTGTTGCAATTCTTGAAATCTTAGCATTGAAATTAGGCATCAAAACACTATCAAGCTTCTGCATTTCTTTGGACACTGGAAGTCTTACTAAATAAACCTCTCCCTTAGTTTTTAGATAATCTATAGTTTTCACTAGGTATTCTAATCTAGTTTCTGAATACTTAAAAGTTTCCATTTTCTTATTATATCTTTTAAGTGAAGCTTTAATGTTTCTTTTATGCTTAATAGAATCAAAATGAATAACTCGTTCTGGAAACTCTTCTTCAAATTTTTGATTTCCAACATTAATTAACACCTCTAACCAACCATTTTCATGTAAATACAATGGTGAATTATTATAAATCATTTTTATATTTAAATCTTCAAACGCATGGACTAAATATGAAACATTAGGCTTAGCATCTACACTCTTAATTAATCCCAAATATCTATTAGCTTCATCAAAATATTCTGGGTTGTTTGGTTGTTTTGCATCTGAAAAAATACTCCATGGACCTACAGTTAAAATAAACACACCATCTTTTGAGTTTTCTTGCAATTTCCTCTTAATACTTTCCAAATATGTTGGTCCGTAAGGACTCAATCTTAAAGTAAACGCATAATTATATATATCGTTTCTACCTAGTGCTTTGTTAAGAATACTAGGTCTTAAACCTTGAGCTGCTTTTGACGTTCCTAGTATTAATGAATTTTGCTTTGGAGTTGTAAATCTAACATACATTGGATCTGTGAAGCCATCTGCTTGAAAAAAAACAAGCAAAATTGTTCCAAGAGACAAAAACAAAAACAAACTACTTTTAATCAAGAATTTTTTCATATTTAAAATTGAAAATAAATAAATTCTTGTCCTTTACTTCCAAAGAAAAAGATAATTAATACTAATATATAATAAAACCCAAACCTTATAACTGTTGGCCAATTAGCTCCTATTTTTTTGAGTGCATACTTCTTTTCTCTCCCTATCCATTCTATTCCTAATAACATAAAAACAAACCCAATTGAAAGTATCATTCTTTCCTCATTTAAAAACGATGGAAGTTTAAAAAAAGAAAATGACATTATTTCGCTTATATAGGATACAGCTTGACTTATACTATCTGCTCTAAAAAACACCCAGGCTAGTACAGTAAATACAAATGTCATCAAAATAGAAACAAACTCTTTTACACTAGGAAGAAATGATCCTTGTGCAACTACATGCATATGCTTTCGGTTTTTATCTAATAACATTAATGGTAAAAAATAAATGGCATTTAAAGCTCCCCAAACAACAAATGTGTAATTCGCTCCATGCCAAAATCCGCTGACTAAAAATACAATAAAAACATTTCTAACTTGAATGCTTTTTTTGACTTTACTACCTCCTAGTGGTATATATAAATAATCTCTAAACCATGTTGAAAGTGAAATATGCCAACGTCTCCAAAACTCTGCTATATCTCTTGAAAAATATGGAAAAGCAAAATTTTGTTTAAAATTAAATCCAAATAATCTGGCTGTTCCTATTGCTATATCTGAATAACCAGAGAAATCCCCATAAATTTGAAATGCAAATAAAATAGCGCCTAAAAATAATGTACTCCCAGAATGAATAGCACTATCTTCAAATATTTGGTTTACATAAAATGCACAATTATCTGCAACTACAACTTTTTTAAATAATCCCCAAAGTATTTGCCTTAATCCATCAACTCCTTTTTCATAATTGAACACTCGCTTTTTTAAGAATTGAGGGATTAGATTAGTAGCTCTCTCTATTGGTCCTGCTACTAGTTGCGGAAAGAAACTCACAAAACAGAAAAACGCTATAACATCTTTTGTTGGCTCTAACTTTTTTCTATAAACATCAATTGTATAACTTAATGTTTGAAACGTATAAAAACTAATACCTACAGGTAATATAATTGATAATCTTTGAGTATCTAATGAAGCTCCAAATAAGGTAAATGCTTCTGATAAACTATCAGCAAAAAAATTATAATATTTAAAAAAGCCTAAAAAACCAATATTAACAAAAACACTCGTAAATAAGAGCTGTTTCCTTTTTAATGAGTTTTCTGTTCTAGCTAAAGCTAAACCAATTAAGTAATCAGTTAATGAGCTAAAAACTATTAACAGCAAAAATCTCCAATCCCACCAGCCATAGAATACATAACTAGCAATTAATAATAGTATGTTTTGATATTTTATTCGCCTAGAAGCAACAAACCAATACAGTAGAAATACTATTGGCAAAAAAATCGCAAACTCTATTGAATTAAACAACATATAAACTAATGATTAGCGTAAAAGTTGTTGTTTACAAGAAAACATAGTTTAGATTTTAGAAGTTATAAACGACTTCTAATTTATAATCTGATAATGAATGTTTTGCTTTATCAATATCTTCAGTAAATCCTAAGATATAACCTCCACCGCCAGAGCCACAAAGTTTTAAGTAATACTCATTAGTCTCGATGCCTTTTTTCCATAGTTCATGAAATTGTTGAGGAATCATAGGTTTAAAATGATTTAATACCACTTTTGATAATTGCTTTGTATTAGAAAACAAAGATTTCACATCACCTTTTAAGAAATCTTCAACACAAGCATCAGTATGTTTTATAAACTGGTCTTTCAGCATTTTACGGAAACCTTCTTGCTTCATATTTTCCATAAAAATACGAACCATAGGAGCCGTTTCACCTATAATACCAGAGTCTAATAAAAAGACAGCACCTTTACCTTCAGCTTTTTGAGAAGGAATTCCTGTAGCCTCAATATTATCTTTAGAATTGATTAAAATAGGAATACTTAAATAGCTATTTAATGGATCTAAACCAGAAGATTTACCATGAAAAAAAGATTCCATTTCGGCAAAAATAGATTTTAAAACCAGTAATTTTTCTCTAGTTAAATTTTCTAGAACTGTAATCTTATCTTTTGCGTATTTATCATAAATAGCAGCTACTAATGCGCCACTACTTCCTACTCCATAACCTTGAGGAATTGAAGAATCAAAATACATTCCTGCATCAACATCAGCTTTTAAAGCATCAATATCAAAAACTACCAATTCTGGATTTAATGTTTCTAAATGGTCTGCCAATTGCTTTAAGCTTTTGTTAGATTTAATGGCTTCCTCACTAGGATTTTCATCTGTTTTTAAGGCACCATTATAAAAGCTATAAGGAATAGATAACCCTTTGGAATCCTTGATAATACCATACTCTCCAAAGAGTAATATTTTTGAGTAAAAAAGAGGTCCTTTCATAAATTTTTAAATTGGTAATTGTTTAGCACCAAATCCAATCTTATCACAAATATAGTGACCATTTTGGCAATACGCAACTAACTCAGTTTTAATGAATTCAAAAATTGGTTCTGCTTCTGCTTCAGGATAAAGAATATGTACGTTTGCTCCTGCATCTAATGTAAAGCTTATATGTAATCCTGTATCTTGTCTAAATTTCCAAATTCTATTGATTATCTCAAGCGTATTAGGTTTCATTAAAATAAAATAAGGCATACTTGTCATCATCATTGCATGTAAAGTTAAGGCTTCACTTTCTACAATATCTATAAATGACTTTAAGTCTCCTTCTTTAAATACGCTAATTAACTTAGAAAGGTTGTCATGAGCTTGATTAAAACGGTTTTCAGCATATGGATGGTTGTGCATTAAATTATGCCCAACAGTACTGCTCACTTGCTTTTCACCTTTATCTACTAGTAAAATAGTATCCTGATAATTTTTGAAATTGTCATGTACTTCAAAAGGATACTTTGTACCATACAAATTAGAACTTCCATCAATTTCTTGATGACTTCCCCAAACAATTAAATCACCTTCTAAACTTCTACATGCACTTCCTGAACCTAGTCTTGCTAAAAAAGATGCTTTCTTGTAAAAATGAAAGCTTTCGCTCATAGAAACATTCAATAATTGTTGCTCTACACTCATTAAACATAATGCCAAGGCACTCATTCCAGAAGCAGATGATGCAATTCCAGAACTGTGTGGAAATGAATTTGATGTGTCAATTACAAAATGGTACTCTTTTAAAAACGGAAGATACTGTTCTATTCGCTTAAAAAACGTTTCAATTTTTGGCTTAAAATCGTCCTTTTGCTCACCTTCTAGAAATACATCAAAAGAAAAATCAGAGCTAGATGCTTTCTTTTCAAACTTTAAAGTAGTAGTAGTTCTACAATTATCTAAAGTAAAACTAATTGAAGGGTTTGCTGGAATTTGATGTTCTTTTTTTCCCCAATATTTAACCAATGCAATATTACTTGGTGATGACCACTTAACACTACCATTAGTTAGAGTATTTGTATATGATTCTGGGATAAATTCTTGTACAGTCATAGGTATTAATCTGTGGACAAAGATAACAACTTTACCATTGTATTATAATTTCTAGCAGTAGCAAATGTTTTTAATTTTCTTTCAAAAAAATTGACATTGAATTTCGATTTACCAAAACCCTTTGCACTGTAATAATAGAGACAGTCATCAATGATTTTATATGTTTCATCTTCATACTTCTTTTCTGAAGCAATTACTATTAATTCTTGTGATGGAACTTGATGAAGCATCATAAAATAACTTGCTTTTTTTTCTTCTTCTGAAAAAGGGCTAGCATTAAAAATACGTTGTAAATCTTTTGGTCTATGAACCAACACAGACACTTCAAATCCAAAATGAGTAAAAATAGCTTTTTGAATAGCAGTTTCGAGAATCGCTTTATTTTCTTCTTCAGATTGTAATATAACGTTACCACTTTGAATATAAGTTTGGACATTGGAAAATCCTAAACTTGATAGCAACGTTCTAAACTCTGCCATTGGTACTTTTTTATGACCTCCTACATTTATTCCTTTTAATAACACTATATATTTCATTCTAGAAACTCTTTTGGATATTCTACCATTCCATTTACACCATCTAAGGCATTCTCTTCTAAAGCAATAACCATACAGTTTTCTTTGGGAGCATTAAATGGTAATTTGATATTATATTTACTAGTTAGTTCATACCCAAACCTTGGATAATAGTTTTCGTGACCTAATAAAACAATATGTTTATATCCTAAAGCCTTTGCTTTTTTATGTGCAGCATTTATTAATTTTCCACCTACGCCTTGTCCTTGCATTTCTACTTTTACACTCACAGGAGCTAAAGCCAAAGACGTTATACTTTCATATTCATTTTTGATTTTTATTTGTGTTAGGAGTATATGACCAACCAATTCATCATTAACCATTGCTACTAAAGATAATTCAGGAACAAACCCTTTTGCTAATCTTAGCTTTTCAACTAAAATATGTTCTCTATTATCACAATATGGATCACCTTTAAAAGCAGTCTCAATAATTTTTGAAACTGTTTTATAATCCTTTGGTTCTTCTTGTCTTATTTCAGTTTTCATGAATTAGTAATTGTTTTAGCAACTATATAAGCTCCTGTCCAAGCATTTTGAAAATTAAATCCTCCAGTTACTGCATCAATATTTAAAACTTCACCTGCAAAAAATAAATTTTCATGTAGTTTACTCTCAAACGTTTTAAAATTTACTTCTTTTAAGTTTACACCACCAGCTGTTACAAATTCTTCTTTAAACGTACTTTTTCCATCTACATTAAATATGGCTCTGGTAAGTTGTATTGATAAGTTTTCTAATTGTTGTTTATTAATATCTGCCCAACGCGCATCTCTACTAACTTGTGAAGCTTCAACTAACTTATACCATAAACGCTTAGGCAAGTCGAATTGAGGAGAATTAAATACTGTTTTCTTAGCTAAAGCTTGTTTTTGATTTTTTAAAACCTCTAAGCAATCGTCTTTATCTTGTTTTATAAAGTTAACCTCAATATCAAATTTATAATTACGCTCAGCTAGTTCTAAAGCTCCAAATGCAGATAGTTTTAAAATTGCAGGCGCACTAAAACCAACATGTGTAACTAACAAAGGTCCTTCGGATTCTAAGTTAGAGTTCACCACTTTAACTTCTACATCTTTAGCCACTACTCCTGGAATATCTTTAATACGTTTATCCTTGACATTAAATGTAAATAATGATGGTACAGGCTGCACTATAGAATGTCCTAAGTGCTTTAATAATTTCCAAACTTTAGGATTACTTCCTGAGGCAACTACTAACTTTTTAGCAACAAAAACTTCTTCGTTTGCACTTATTTCCCAATGGTTTTCTAGATGCTCTACATGCCTTACAGAATGATTTTTTAAAATTTCTACACCATTTTTTTTAGCTTCATGCAAAAAACAGTCTATAATGGTTTGCGAAGAGTTTGTTATTGGAAACATGCGTCCATCATCTTCAATCTTCAACTCCACACCTCTATTTGAAAACCACTCTATGGTATCTCCAGTCATAAACGTATGGAAAGGCCCTAATAATTCACGTTCACCTCTGGGATAGTTACGCACTAAATCTTGTGGTATAAATTCGGCATGAGTAACATTACAGCGTCCTCCTCCAGATACTTTCACCTTAGTTAAAACATCTTTTCCACGTTCTAAAACAGCAACTTTTAAATCTGGTTTTTGTTCAGCAATATTAATTGCTGCAAAAAATCCAGCAGCGCCTCCTCCAATAATTATTACATCGTATCGTTTCATATCAAAATAACTGCGTAAATTTAGCATTAATTAAATTGATTTTCTTGAGAACACTTCTTAGTTTTTTAATACTTCTAAACATTAGCTGCAATCCTAGTAACTTAAAAGTTGTTGGTGATTTACCTTCGGAATTAAATGAGGTTTCTGGTATTACAACTATTTCTAACTCTGATCTAATATGGATGGTTAATGATAGTGGAAATAAGCCACGTATATATGGTGTTTCAGAAGATGGAAAGATTAGAAAAGAATTAAAAATAAAAGCTAAAAACAATGATTGGGAAGACTTAGCTTCTGATTCTGATGGTAATATTTATATAGGCGACTTTGGCAACAATTATAGTAAACGAGAAAATTTAGCCATTTTAAAAGTAAGCAAAGATTCTTTAAACGAAAGTGGTAAAATTAATATAGAGCGCATCAGTTTTAGCTATGAAAATCAAACTAAATCCCCTCCTAAAAAGAAAGGTCTATATTTTGATTGCGAAGCTTTTTTCTATCATAAAAACAACTTGTATTTATTTACAAAAAGTAGAGTGAAACATGATTTTGGAAAAACTAGTTTATATAAAATTCCTGCAAAAAAAGGGACTCACATTGCGCAGTTGATTGCAGAATTTAACACCTGTGAAGATATGAGTTGTTGGATTACCTCTGCAGATATTAGTGATGATGGTGAAACTGTAGTTTTATTGACACCTAACTCAATTTGGTCATTTACAGGTTTTGAAGCTGACAATTTCTTTTCTGGAGTTGCTATTAAACATGATTTAGGGTTTGATTCTCAAAAAGAAAGCGTTTGCTTTAAAGATAAACAAACGCTTTATATTGCTGATGAGAAAGCTCATGGTGAAGGAGGAAACCTATACCAATTAAATTTTAACTAAATAGTCTTCTCTCTCCATTTTTAACTTAATGTATTTCATTAAAACTGTTACATTTTCCTCATGAATTTTGTATGATTCCTGAGGTAAAATTTCTTTCATTTTATTATTAAGTTGCACTACCAATTCATCTAATTTCTCAATAACTTCTGTATAAGTATAATCTTTATCCTTATCATCTAGCCTAGTCATTCTTGATGAATACATTGAAAAATAAGACTCGTATTGATTTAGTGTTTCTTCATCTAAATTCATTTTTTGAATTTCTTGATAAAACCACACTTGAATATCCCATTTCTCTTCGTTGGTTAATATTTCAACCTTATTATTTTCTCTTTCCTGTTGTTGAGGTGTTAATGTTTGAGAATTTATAGTTACACCTGTTAACATTAACGTTACTACTAAAAGTGATTTGATTGTTTTCATGATTACTTTGTTTTAATTATACTTCAAAAGTAGCTTTAACACATACTTTTTTAGTTATAAAACAAAGTGAAGCAACCAAAATTACAGGTGAAATAACCTGAAGTAAATCTGAAAAATTTTATCTAAAGAATAAGAACTTTAAACCTTGTTTACTCTTGGCTTAATTTGGCCATTTTTAATTTAATATAATTAAAAAGTGTATTAGTATTTTCTAAGTGCATACTATACTCTTTCTTTGACAAAATGGTTTTCATTCTTTTATTTAGTTTATCAATAAGCTTATCTAACTCAACCATGATTTCATCATATGTATAGCCTTTATCTTTATCATCTAAACGCATCATTCTAGAAGTATATAAAGAATAATAAGCTTCATAAGCTTCTTGCTTGTCTTCATCAAGATTCATTTTTTTAATTTCTTGATTGAACCATATTTGAATATCATTACGCTCATCCATAGTTAACACCTCAACTTTATTCTTTTCTCTCTCTTGTTGCTTAGGAGTTAATGTTTGAGCTGTTGCGATTGTTGTACTTCCTATTAAAAGAGCTGTTAACACTAAAGATTTTAAAATATTCATATCTATGTTTGTTTTAGTTGGTTATTTTAAGAATTAATCCATTTTTTTACTTCAGAGGCTTTAGCTTTACTTACAACTATACGTTCTGATGATGGTGGATTAGTATTAATAATTAGTTTTCCATTAAAGTAAAACTTAATATTTGCAACTGCATTTCTATTAATAATAAATTGTCTATTTACTCTATAGTAAATTTCTGGGTTTAACTCACCTTCAATGTCCTCAAGCTTTTTATCAACAACATACGATTTGTTGTTGAAGGTAATTCCTTTTACAATTCCTGTTTCAATATAAAAGTAAGCAATATCACTAACCTTAATAGGCAACAACTCATCACGATGATGTACTAAATAAGTTGTTTTAAAGCTCTTGTTTTTTGTTTGCAACAATTGCAACATACCTTCTATTTGACTATTTATTGGCTGTTCTTTAGTACTTTGCTTAAACTTATTTACAGCCTCGTCTAACTCTTCTTCATTAATTGGTTTTAATAAATAATCTATACTATTTACTTTAAAAGCTTTTATAGCGTATTGATCATAAGCTGTTGTAAAAATAACTGGAGTTTTAAGTGTTACTTGATCAAAAATTTCAAATGAAATTCCATCGGCTAGGTGAATATCCATAAAAACCAATTCGGCTTCATTAGGCTTTGAAAAATATTCTACAGATGCACTCACTGAATCTAAAACGGTTAGTACTTCAATATTAGCATCAATGCTATTTATTAAATAAATTAAATTTTCGCTAGCAGCTATTTCGTCTTCAACTATTACAACTTTCATATTCTTCTAGATTGTTGGTAATTTTACTCTAAACACTTTGTTATCGTTATTTATACTAATATTTTGCTTCTTTAGTAGTACATATCTCTTATTCAAATTTACTAAACCATTTCCAGTACTATCAACAAATGTCTTTCTTGGTTTAATTTTATTTTCAACTATCAAATTTCCATCTTCATAATACACTTTAACCAATAACGGATTTGATTCTGAAATTTCGTTATGTTTAACCGCATTTTCAACTAATAATTGTAATGCCAGTGAAGGTATTTTTTCATTTAGCACTTCGTCATCAATATCTATTTGAATGTCAAAACGATTTCTATAGCGCGTTTTTATTAAATAAATATAGCTTTCTAAAAACTTAAGCTCTTCTTCAAGTGTTACTAAATCTTCACTTCCACTTTGTAAAATGTAACGATACATAAACGACAACTTATTTACAAAAGTTGTAGCTTCCTTATTACCTCTTACTAATGAATTCAATGAGTTTAATGAATTAAATAAGAAATGAGGATTGATTTGATTTTTTAAAGCTTCTAGCTCATTTTTTAAGCTTTGTTGCTTAAGTAATTCTTTTTCTACTAAATCTTCTTGATGTATAACTTGATACCTAAGTATTCCTGAAATAAACACAAGAATAATTAGTACCACAATGTAAACAAAATACAAAAGGCTTACTTCTTGATTTGTTAGCATTGTATCAACATAAAATTGATATATATATATGAAAGCCTTTACACCATACAATATAATAACAACACTTAAAACTACATTAATTACAGATACTATATACTTAGATAATTTAGAAAAGATGAATTTCCAGTTGGTATAGTATTGCAGTACAATCCAAGAAAACATCGAAAGGAATATAAACCTTACTATAATATCTTTAACTGATGGATGCGTAAACGAGGTTCCTAACTCATCTACAATATTAAATAGTGCTAAAACTCTGGGTAGATTAATTAAGAAAGACACTAAAAGTGCAATGCCTACTATTAATGATTGTTTTATTTTTTTAAATCCCAAGTTGAAAAAGATTTGTTTTAGCTTATATATATACTGTCTATACAAAGTTAAGTCAATTTTAGTTTATAATAATCATTAAACTTGCTCGATAAAGTCTAGCTTTAAACTATAACTACTATTAGCATACATTGTAGAATCTTTGTCTATCTCTAAAACCTGGACATCTAACACTTGAATTGAGTTCTCATGCATATAATTAAAAGCTTGTCCAATATCAACAACATCTTCGCAGTCGTAAGGTTCAAAACCTGGATTGATAGATAATTTATTTAATGTTATTACTCCTACTAACACTCCTGCGGCTCCTGTTAAAATTATTGCTTTCATATATTATTATTTAAAAGATTAAAATTTGCACGACTAACTTATCCTTAAGCCAACCTTTTTATTTTGAAAAAGCGAAACACCTTAATTAACATCCTAGCTATTCAATATTACTATCGCTAATAACATTACAAGCTAAGTCTAATAAAAAAGACTCTCAGCGAACCGAGAGTCTTTAACCAAATCTAACTTAATAATTCGCCTCAATTTAGTTAGATTGGCTCCGCTATTAATCAACCTATTCAAATTTACGCTGTTTTAAAAAGCTTAAAATTGCTTTTTAAACTCAAACGTCTTTATCTACTACTGAAACGACTTTTTTTATACTTAAACCTAAATTAATTCATGCTAAATAGATTCTTTGACAAAAAAAGTAGCCGAAGTGAATCTTAACACTTCGGCTACAACCAAATCAAACTAATCAAATATGAAAAAAAATATATTGTTTCTTATTTACACTTCAAAGATACGCTGCATCTACATGCCATATAGTTACTTTATAGGTGAAACGTCTTTATTTAATACTGAAGTGACTTGCAACTAAACTCAACTTATATATGTCTTAATAACATTATATATTGGCAAAAATCTTTCATAAAAAAAGCAACCGAAGTGAATCTTAACACCTCGGCTGCTACCAAATCAAACTAATCAAATATGAAAAAAAATATATTGTTTCTTATTTACACTTCAAAGATACGCTGCATATACAAGCTATATAGTTACTTTATAGGTGAAACGTCTTTATTTAATACTGAAATGACTTATGATTTAACTAAAACTACTTTGTTAGTTTAGATTGTAAATTACTTAGTTACACCTAACCGTTTCTATATATAAAAAAGCCACCGAAGCATAAATTATATACACTTCGGCAGCAATCAAATCAAACTAATCAATTATGAAATAACTTAACTTAGTTATTACCTTAACAAACAATTACCTTATTAACTCTTTTACAATTTTCTTAGACAAATCTTGCGATGTAGTTCCTAATGTTTGAGGATTATCCAGTACTGAAGTAACTACAGATAACAACTGATTATCTTCAGGGAGTGTTAAATCATACACTAATGTTTCTAGAACATATTTCTTTCCTTTTTCTGTTATAGTACTTGTAGGTTCGTGATCTATATAAATAGTGTTATAATGCCTGTAGAAACCTCTATAAAAACCTCTTCTATAATACACTGGAGATGAGCTCACATAGTAACCAGACGAACCTGTAGTAGTTGTTTTAGTATACTCTTCAATATCTTTAATTACTGTAAGCATAACTACATCTATGTTGTTTTCTATCAACTCCTTTTTTACATTATCTAATTCCTCATTGGTTAACTCTTCATCAAGTTTTATTATGGGAAAGATTTTATAACTTTCAATCGATGTGATATCTTTTTCTTTTAAGCTCTCAACCATATCAATTTCAAATTGCTGTCTAACAACCTCATTGTCGGTCTTACTCATTACCATAATATTTTTATCCTTTAATGATGTTGTTTTAACATCTTTCCATGAGTCTGTAACCTCTACTACTGATGAACAACTAAACATTAACACTCCAAAAGTTAATACGCCTATTATATTTTTTAATTTTCTCATGATTTCTTTTTTTATTAGTTAATAATTAGATGAATAAAATGGATTCTTCATTATAATCGTAAAGTGACTTTACAAGCATTTTAACTTCATCCTTCTCTTCCGATTTAGACTCATATATATTGGCCCAATCCACAATTACTTGATTTTTAAATATTGAATTCATAACTCACTTATTTAGGTTTATCTTTCTTTTCTTACTCAAATTTAGCACCATAAAAGCGAATAATTTAGAGTAAAGTAGGTGAAGCGTACTTTATTAAATGTGAAGTATCTATTATTTTAAATGAAGTGTCAAAAAGCTCTAAAAAGTTTACTTAAAAGACATAAAAAAACCCTTTATTTAAAATAAAGGGTTTTAAAAATATACAATGTTACATTACCATCTTCGCTTCTTTTTAACGTCTTTTTCATTTCTCTCTTCTCTATCATCTTGACGCTCTCTTCTGTCTTCTCTTCGTTCTCTATTATCTTCAGCTAACTCACGTTTAGTTGCAGCAATATCATCTTTTAATGAGTCTCTAAACTCTGTTAATGTTTTTCGTACTAATTGCTTTCTAGCTTTAAAAACTTCTTTTGTTTCATACTCTATTGAAAAACTATAGCTTTTAAAAGATTTTAATAAAGCACTTTGCAGTTTTGCTCTATCTACTTGAGCTTGTAAATCTCTAATATCGTCACGACGATCTCTTTGGTCATCTCTTTTATTAGCTTTATCTCTAGCCATATCTTTTTCATCATCACGCCTATCATATCGTCCTCTTTTAGAGTCTTCACGATTTCTATTAATCTCTCTTCTGTCTGAGCGTACTTCGGCTGAACTTTGAGCCAATTCTCTTTGTGCTTGTTTAGACTTTACTGCACTTTGCTCAACTTCTCTAACCATGTCTTTAATTAGTCTTTCCTTTAACTCATCAACTAGAGCTTGATTATTGTTTGAAACTGCAGTTTCCAATAAGCTAAGTGTTTTCTTAAACGCCTCATATTCTTTAATATCACGTTCTAAGTTCTTTTTACCCTCAACAATCTGTTTTGTGTTTTGAATAGCTTCCTTAGCATTTTGGGCTTTTACATTAATCCCAGAACTCAACATTGCAGCTACTAAAAATAGTTTTAAATAATTTTTCATGATTAATAGTGTTTTTTATTCGTTACTGTCTGTTTTACTATAAACTACTTTGTAAGTGATTTCTCCAGATGAACTTTCTACTTTTTTGTAAAATACATCATTATATTCATATAATACTTTTCCATCGATAGAAATTTCTTCAACATCTTCAGGTAATTCACTTACCTCAACACCTACTGGTGGCGATGTTACTTGATATTTCTCTTCTGAATTATAATCCTCTTCTTTATTTACAACTACTGTTTCTGTATAATATACTCCTGAATGATAAAAGTACACTGATGGCCCAACTACAATTCTCACATATCCTACTGGTAATACTCCAATTCTAAATCCTACTGGAGGCATTACTACAATATATTGATCTCCATAAACTGTATAATAAACTCCTGAATAATAGTAATATGGTAATCCTCTATATAATATTCTTACATGATGTCTTGGTAACGTTCTAATTACTCTACGATGTTTTGGATATCTATAATGAGGGTTTCTTCTTATAGGTTGTGTTCTGTATCTATGAGTTGTTCCTACTTTATTATTAGTAATAACTCTATCATTACCTATACTTCTCTCAGATTTTACACTTCTGTTATTATTATTTCCTCTTTTTTGACCATATACTTGACCAGAAATTAAAAAGGTAACTAACAATAAACTTATACTTAATGTTTGATTAATAATTTTCATGACTAATGGTTTTAATTTGATTTTAAAAACTGCTTTAGTTTTTTTTCATATTCAAATTTACATTAGCATAGCTATTTTTAAATGGTGTTTTAAATTGAAGCCGCTTATTTTAAATGTGAAACGACTTATATAATTAGTGAGTTACTTTTTTATTGGACGCATTAACCCTTCTTGAGCTACCGAAGCTATTAATTCACCTTTTCTTGTATATATATTTCCTCTAGCAAACCCTCGTGCGTTAGAAGCACTTGGAGAATCTAAAGAGTATAATAACCAATCGTTAAAATCAAAATCTCTAAAGTACCACATGGAATGATCTAAACTAGCTGTAATAGTATTTCCCCAATGTGCTTTACTTCCATGCCTTTGTAAAGCCACACTTAAAACATTATAATCAGATATATAAGTAAGTATTTGTTGTTTTGTAGCTAAATCGACTTTATTGTTTTCTCCTTTTAATTTAAACCACACATTTGTATATGGCTCCATATTTTCTGGTTCAAATGGATTAGGAACATCAACTGGCTTAAACATTACTGGTCTAGGAATCTCTAAAAAAGCTTTGGATTTTCGAGGCAAAAACTCACCAAATTGCTCTAACATATCATCCCAACTAGCCAATTCTTCTGGTGGCTTTATATTTTTTATTGCATCTATTTGATGACTGTAGCCATCCTCTATACGTTGAAAAGAAGCTGCTAAAATAAAAATGATTTTACCTTTTTGATGCGCTGTAACTCGTCTTGTAGAAAAACTACCTCCATCCCTAATAATTGCGACATTATAAGTTATTGGTAATTCTAAATCACCAGCTTCTAAAAAGTAAGAATGCATTGAATGTAAAATACGTCCATTAAAAATAGTTCTATAAGCCGCATTAATAGCTTGAGCCAATACTTGGCCACCAAACACATTTGGACTTCCTACGGTTTTACTTATGCCTTTAAACTGATTTTCTTCAACCTTATCAAGCACTAAGACTTTTAATAAATCATTAATTGTTTGCATTAAACTCTCTTTTATTCATTTGAAGAATGTCTTATATATTTTTCTACGACTACAGCTGTGACAATTACAGTATAAAACTGCCCAACAAGACCTATTAAAACTGCCGCCTTTTGAGCAATTGGTGTTACAGGAACAATATCGCCATAACCTATAGTTAACATTGTTATATAACTATAATAGAGTAAGGAGTCTAATTTTTCTACAAAAGGTAATCCTTGAATAAGGAGTCCTTGAAATGAATTTTCTTGAAACAATTCTATTGAGGCAAACATAAAAAATGCAATAAATCCTATAGAAATATAACCACTCATAAGTCCAATAATCACATTTTTATTGACCCTTTTAGCTTTCCATACTTGCTTAATAATACTTACTGCTACAGTTACATAAAACAAAAAGTATACACCAAACCTAACCACAAGGTTATTTTCAAGCGAATTACGTTGAACTATATCAAACCCATGAATAATTAAAGATGTAGTAAAAAATATAATATACATCCAAAACAAAAATTTATGTCTTGCCATTAATAAAATTCCTGCAGCGATATTAACTAAAAATAAAACTGGCATTAATTGCTCTTCAAAAAAAACAATTGGAAAAATTAAAGACCCAAATAGTATTGCTATTTGACTACATAAAAAAAACGTAAACCTATTGCTATAAAGCTTTGCAAGCATCTTATTCCTCTAATAGTTTATCATTAAACTCATATTCTTTGTAACTCACTTTAAATAAAGCACTATATAATGATGGAATGAATAGTAACGTGATAATTGTTCCAAATAATAATCCAACCATAATACTTATTGCCATTCCTTCCCACATTTCACCTCCAGATATATATAATGGTATTAAGCCTAAAACGGTTGTAAAAGTTGCTAATAATATAGGTCTAAAACGTTGTAAACACGCTGCTATCACAGCGTCTTGTTCGCTTCTTCCTAAATCGTTCTGTTCTATCTCCATACGATCTATAAGTACGATAGCATTATTAATGACAATTCCTGCTAATGAAATCACTCCTAAAAATGGCATAAATCCAAAAGCTTCATCAAAAACTAACAATCCAATAACCACTCCAATAATTCCTAACGGAATAGTTAACACAACCATTCCCATTTTTCTAAAAGAGTTAAACTGAATTATTAATAAAAGAACAATAATAAAACCAGAAATTGGTAAATAACTAATAATTGGCCCCATGTTCTCAGAGGTTTGTTTTGCATCACCACCAAATTCATAGCGATAACCAGATGGCCAGTTTTTAATTTGCTCGTTCAACCAAGGTGTTATTTCTGCTGTAATAGCGGATGCATTCCCATTGTCTCGCAACTCACTTGTTACATTAATAGTTCGACGTAAATCATAGCGCTTGATTTTTGCATATTGCCATTCAGGAACAATATCAGCTACCTGTAATAAAGGCACACTTTGCCCACTATTTTGAGAATAAACATTTAAGGTCTCTAATGACGCTAAAGATTGCTGCTGATTATTATCACTACGCATTAATATTGGAATAGACTTATCTTCTTCGCGATACTCACCTGTTTGAAATCCATCTAAAACTGTTTGTAATGATGTTGCAATATCCTGACTTGTAATTCCTGCTGACTGAGCTCTATTTTGATCAATCTCAATTAAGAATTTTTTACTTTTTGGTCCCCAATCATCTTTTACATTTTTTGTTCCAGTAATACTTGACAATTTTAACTTAATAGATTCTGAAATAGCAGACAATTGATCTGGATCTTTACCTGACACCTTAATTTCTATAGGTGTTCCACTTCCTCCAGAACCTAAAGCGCCTACTTTTATATCAGCATTTGGAAAGCTATTAAAAGCAAAGCGATCCAATTGATTAATCATAGATTTATTTTCATTAAAAGAAGTCGTATTCACTAAAATATGAGCATAATTACTGTTGGCCTCATCTGGAGAATATCCAAGATCATAAGACTCTGGTCCTTGACCTATATAAGATGACCAATCTACAATTCCAAGGTTACGCTTATCGCTAACCTGTAATGAATCAGCCATATATTGCTCTATTTGCTGTACTACTTCTGTAGTACGTTCTATTTTATTTCCTTCAGGTAAATTGATATCAATGGTAACCATATTTCTATCACTATCTGGGAAAAAGACAAATGATATATAACCAAATCCATAGATAGAAATAATAAATGCTATAAATATCCCAACAATAACTTTATACTTATTTCTTAGAGCTATTAGTATTAAATCTTTATAACCAACTTTCAACCCATTAATGACTTTATCAATTAGGGTTGGTTGTTTTGTCCCCTTTGGCTCCACCTTAAGAAACATATAGCAGAACATGGTAATTACGGTTAAGGCAATAATCCAAGATGACAATAAGGCGATTGTAATCACTACAAATATTGGCCCTACAATATCACCCATTGTGGTTGGTGATAAATAGAATGCTAAAAATGCAGCTGAAGTAGTCAAGGTTGAAATTAATAAAGGCATCCATAATTCAGAAAAAGCATCAACAGCTGCTTTTTTCTTTTCAACACCTTGCTCGAGTTTTACCATAATGGTTTCTGCTACCACAATAGCGTTATCCACAAGCATTCCTAGTGCCATAATTAATGCTGCTAAGGTTACCTGATTTAATCCCATTTTAATGAGTCCCATAATCATTAACGTCATGATCATTACTATTGGAATTAAACTAGCAATTACAAAACCTGTTCTAAACCCTAAAAAGAGAAGCATTACCAACAATACAATAACAATGGACTGCATTAAATTATTGATAAAATCATTGACCTTAAAATCAATATATGTGTCTAATGAAGATACTCTTGTAAGTTCTAAACCAACAGGTAAAATTTGTTTCCATTGATCAACCACTTTGTTTACCTCTTCTCCTAAGGCTATAACATTAGCATCCTCTTTTAAGTTAACATGAATAGATATAGCGTCTTTACCATTGATTCGTACTTTTTGAGTTGGAGGATCGATGTACCCTTTTACTACATTGGTAATATCTCCTAATTTAACGAGTTGTGTGCCATTACTATTTCCAACAGAAATCAACATATTTTTAATATCCTCAATAGAATTAAAATTCCCTGTTGGTTCCAGAATAATACGTTCATCACCAAGATTAACCTGTCCACCAGAATTTAAAATATTTGTTGCACTAATAGTTTGCTGTAATTTTGAAGCAGATAAACCATACTCTTTCAGTTGAGTGTTATCAAACTCAACAAATACGCGTTCTTCTTGTACTCCTCCAAGTTCTACCTTTGCTGCATCTGGTAGTTTTATCAATTCGTCTTTAATATCATCGGCATAGTCTTTCATTTCAGCATAGCTATAACCATCGGAAGTCAAGCCTACAACAATACCATACACATCTCCAATACCATCATCATTTAAAGATGGATTAACTCCTTGAGGTAAACCTTGAATCATATTTAGTTTACGTCTTAATCGATCCCAAACAGCCTGCATTTTTTCGGGAGGCACCTCATCTTTTAAGGATACACTCACTACCGATAATCCTGTTCTCGAGGTACTATTAACTTCTTTTAATTCTGGTAATTCTTGTGCTATTTTTTCAATTTTATCCGTCACCAGTTGTTCTACTCGTTCTGGTCCTGCTCCTGGAAATTGAGACACTACAGTAGCAACTCTAACAGTATACGGAGGCATACTATCTCTAGATAGCCCAAAGTACATTACAATTCCCATTACAATAATGGTAATTAATACCATAAACGTAATGCGATTCTTATCTATAGAAAATTGTGCGAGATTCATGCAAATAGTGTTTTAAGTTATTGAAGCTTTACTTCTTGTCCATCTAATAAAGTCTGTAATCCAGCAGTTGCAATCTTTTGACCTACTGTTAACCCAGACTTCACTTCAAAACCTTCTGCGGTTAAATTTCCAATTGATATTTGTTGCTTCTTAACTTTACTAATATCACCCTCATCCTCTACTACAAACACAAAACGTCCGTTACTATCTTCTCCAACAGCATGTGTTGGCACTACTAAAATTGAGTTATCATTTTTATGATCACCAAAATCAAAAATCACATTGGCAGCCATACCACTTTTAATAGCTTCTGTTGGATTTGATACTGTAACACGTACTGGATAAGTTGCAGTATTGACATCTACTGCTGGCGCTACTTCAGTAACTATACCTTTAAAATTAGTATCAGCTATAGAAGAAAATGAAATATTTACTTCCATATTTTGCTTCACATAATTAATCACACTTTCTGGTAAACCTAAACTAATCTCCATATCTCCACTCACGTTAAGAACTGCTACAACTTGACCTGCTGAAACATTCTCATTGACTTCGGTAGAAATTGAAGCAATAGTCCCATTATTTGGTGCATATAAAAAACCATAACTAATTTGATCTTGCTGAATTGCTACAGTTCGTTTTGCAGATTCATGACTTGCTTGGGCTGTTCTATATGAATTCTTTGCTGCTTCATAATCACTTAAAGAAGTACTTCCTTTTTCATATAATGAACGAATACGATCTAAACTAGATTTAGCCGTATTCATTTGAGAAGCTGCACTATTTAAAGACGATACTGCATTTTCATAATTCAATCGAGATTGTACATTATCAAGTTTTGCTAAAAGCTGTCCCTTAGATACTTTTTGCCCTAACTTAATATCAAACAGGGTAAGAATACCACCACTTCTAAAACTTAAATTAATAATTTCATCGGTTCGAGAAGTCCCACTAAAACTTCTAATTTTTTCACCTCCTAAAAAACCTACTTCTTGATATTTTACAGGACGAACAAACTTCTCTACTTTCTTTTCCTCTTCACCACAAGCGGTCAACAATAAAAGAAATCCTAGAGTAATATTTAATTTGAATATATATTTCATGATAGTAGTATTTTATTAATTATTAGTGAGTAAAAATGCGTTAAATCGTCTGATAAAATCTTGATTTTCTGCTTCAGTATTTAACAGAAAGAATTGTCCTAAATAACGTTCTAGTTGCATAGAACTTAACAAATAATTATATGTTGCATTAGCTTTTGACTGTTGTGCTTGTAAATAGTTGCGTTGAGCGTCTATCAACTGAACAATTGGTACAGCTCCATTGGAATAAGATACTTGAACTAGATCTAAACTTTCTTTAGCAGTACGTTCAGAAATCTTAGATAATTCGATATTGGCAATTTGATTAATAATATCGAGTACAGCTTCATTGATGTTTCGTTCGATATTCAATTCAAAATTATCCTTATTGATATCTAGTTGCTCTTTTTGAATCTCAGCAATTTGCTTATTGATATTTTGCTTGTTTTGCTTAAAAATAGGAATTGACAAATTTAAAGCTAGATTATAATTATCATCTAATGCAGGTTCAGGAATACTTCCCTTTCCCCATTGATTGAAATCTCTATTATATTGTCCCTGAAGCGCTAAAGTTGGGACAAAACGTCCAGAACTATTTAGTTTTAAAGTACGCTCAGTTGCTTTTAAATTATAATCTAAAGCTGCGATTTCTGGAGAATTCTGTTTCGCTTCTTGTACTAAGAAATTCACAAACTGCTTTCGTAATGAAGGGTCGTCAATCAACTCGCCTAATTGTTCATAATTATAATTTTCAAAAATACCTTTGGACAACTCAGCTTCATCAACATCCAACTTAAAATTTATTGGATTATTTAAAACAGCATTTAAAGCAAAACGTGCCTGATCTAATTGATTTACAGCTTCCACAAAGGCTTGTGTATTTTGAGCTAATTCACTTCGAAAACGTAAAACATCCATTTTACCAGCTTCTCCAGCATCATAGTTTTGCTGTGCTATTTCTAAATTACGTTTAGTTACTTCTAGATTTTCAGATTGTATTAATGTATTTGCTTTTAAAATAAGCGTATTGAAATATGCTGTCGAAGCATTCAAAACAGCATCCAATTCTGCAGCGTTATAGTTTTCTTGCTCTGCCTTTTGTAAATGACTTTGAATCTTAATATTTGCTGTAGCTGCCTCAGAATATAAGGTTTGTGTTAAACTTATATTACCGCTAGTTCTATACTCTGGATTTTGACCACCAGAAATTTCGGCTAAATCAGGATCAAGGTATGTTCCTGTAGCAGAAGCAGAAAGCTCAGGCAAGTAATTGCTTTTAGCATCTTTAACATCTTGTTCTTTTAAAGCTACTTTTTGTTTTTCAGATTGCAAAGACAGATTATTATTCACCGTCTGGTTAATAACTTCTAAGAGGTTATACTTTTTCTCAGCTACTACTTTTTTATAATCTCCAACAAAATTTGTTGTTGCTATTAAGCTATATCTAATTGGCACACCTACTTGTTCAGCAGTATTATAGTTTATTGTCAATTTGTTATTATAGTCTATATAAACTGATAATTCTGAAGCATCTACACCATTAACAATTGCTTCTACATTTAAAGCTATTCTTCTAAAAAAACGACTTAAATTTTCTTCCGATTGATTTGTAGCCATTAGCCCTTTTGCTACATCATCTACATGTGTAGCTGTAAATGACGGTAAATTATTCTCTATAAAAAAGTTAGATAAGTCTTCTATTTCAGAGTCATTAAGAAAAAACCCTCCAGCCATATAAACAGCATCAACACCTTGTAAATTACTTTTTATGTCGTCAATATTTTGAAAAGGAATAAGCTTATAAGAAGCATTAAGCGCTGCTACCTCCTTGTCTAAAGTAGCTTCAATAGATACTAAATCGGGAAGAAAATCTTCAACCAAAACTGCTACATTTTTAAAGTCAACAATCTCTTTAAATGTTTTTAAATCTCTAGAGTAAGATTGAGATGTTACTAAAAAATTAAAGTTATGTATTCCTGAAGTTGTTCGTGTTTTATCAATTTTTATGACATCACTATTTACAGCTCCAAATAATATTGTAGGCTTTACATGTTCCTCTTGCTGCCCTACAATTACATTACTAATGGTTCCAAAAGCCAATATTATATCTGCCTTACCTTCAATTAAACTATTATAATTAGCTCTTACTTTTTGAACATCGAAATTATTTGTTGTTTTATTATAAGGCAAAAAAACTATAGTAGCATCTTCGCCAACTACAGCTTTAATTTCGTTTTGCATTTCTAAAATAATAGGCTCTACCTCAGAAGAAAGATTGTCAATTAACAATCCAATATGGTAAGTAGGTTTGTTTTGAGCAAGCAAAATGCCATTTAACAAAACTACAATGAGAAAAAGATATGCTCTTTTCATATATAAACTTATTTATCTCAAATATAATTAAAAGCTACGCTTAAATATAAAGCACCTAAGTGTTTTTATTTGGGTTTACTAGAATTAGTTGTGTAATTTTGTAATGTAACAGTTACTTTTTTCATATATGAACTCAAATAAAATCATATCTACTATAGCATTAATATTATGTGTTTTTTCAATTAACGCTCAAGATTTATCTAGCATTTACAGCAAAGTAAATCCTGCGGTTGTAGTTATTTACACTCAAGAAAACTCAATAGTTACTAATGGCAATAACGAATCTACACAAGTGACTACTAATAATTTAGGGTCTGGTTTTTTAATTTCTAGAGACTTAATTGTAACTGCTGCACATGTGGTTAAAGTTCCTGAAAGTTTAAAAGTGCTTTTTGTAGACAATGAAGTTATTAATGCTAAAGTTATTTCAACTTATCAAAGTGCTGATATTGCACTTATAAAACTTGAGCATCCTAAAATAAATCCAACTACTGTAACTTTTGGAGACTCAGACTCCGTTAAAGTAGGTCAGCAGGTTTTTGTTGTTGGTGCTCCTTTTGGCATAGATCATTCTTTATCGTCAGGTTATGTTAGTGGTTTTAAAAGACAATCTATGGGCAAAAACCCTTTTACAACAGTAGATTTTATTCAAACTGATGCTGCTATTAATCAGGGCAATTCTGGTGGACCAATGTTTAATCTTGATGGAGAAGTTATAGGAATTGTAAGTCATATAGCTACTAAAACTGGTGGCTTCCAAGGCATTGGATATGCCTGTAGTTCTAATTTAGCATCCTATTTATTATTAAATAACAAAATGCCTTGGCTTGGTGGAGAATTACATCCTTTATCACCCGAAGAAACAGCCATATTAAATGTACCTCAAAAAAGCGGTTTACTTGTGCAGCGTGTAGCTTCAGGATCTATTTTTGATAAAATGGGTGTTAAAGGAGGTACTACTGAAGCCATTATAAAAAACAGAAAACTCATACTAGGAGGCGACATTATTTTAACTTTTAACAATGTAACTTTTGAAGTCACAGATCAGTCATTAATTGACATTGCTAATGTTGCAAAAGACATAACAAAAGACTCTAATTTTCAAATTACGGTTTTAAGAAATGGTAGAGTTATAACCTTAAAATATTAAACTAGAATCCAAATCCGATTCTAAAAGCTAAACGGAGTCCATCATTACTATTGAATGCAGATATGTTACCTGTCATCATATCTGCTGCATTAAAGAACACACCTCCTCCAACGGAATTATTCCATTTATCAGAGTCTTCACCATCAACCCAAACACGCCCATAGTCTACACCACCATAAATACCAATATTAAGCGGTAACAATCCTGTTTTTAGTTTTCTCAAGTTTAGTCTAATATCTGTATTTTGGTAAAACGCATTCTTTCCAGTAAATCTATTATTTCTATAACCACGAAGTCCATCACTAGCTCCTAATGATGCTGCTTGATAAAATTCAAAATCATCACCTAAAGTTACATGACCTTTTACTTTGGTAGCCAACACTAATTGTCCGTTTGAGGATAGTTTATAATCAAAAGCTAACGATGGAATGATGTAGCCAAAGTTATTAGAGTCTTTCAAATTAGTTTTATAACCAACCTCTAAATTGGCTTCCATCCCTAAGGTTGGGAAGGCTTCATTATCAACATTTCTAAAATTATAAATTGCATCAACTCCAGCATAGGTTTCTTCTTTTTCTTCACCATTTTCAACATAAAAAGTATTTATAAACCTATCCTTAGTATCTTCTACTTCTATAAACTCATAATTCA
The DNA here is from genome assembly GCF_047219225.1 of Pontimicrobium sp. IMCC45349. Lineage (GTDB taxonomy): Bacteria > Bacteroidota > Bacteroidia > Flavobacteriales > Flavobacteriaceae > IMCC45349. The sequence goes on from NZ_CP178208.1 coordinate 853,310, forward strand.
CTCCAACTCTAAAACTAGCGCCTAAGTCTCCTCTCCAAATTAATGAAGGTGCTAATCTATGCGTACTTAACTTTACACGATTATAATCCATATCGTAAGTATCTTCATCTTCAACATTAGGATTTATAGTTTCGTTTCCATAGCCAAAAAAGTTAATGCTATAATTAGGACTTGTAAAGTCTGCTTCAACACCTAAATTCCAAGTTCCAACAACATTTGCTATTTCTCCTAAATAATTAAAATCATAACCATTTGTTGCAAAATAGTAAGAAGCTGAGAAGGTATGTTGTGCAGAAAAAGGATTTCTTTCAAAACCATATCTTGTATAAGTATCTACAAACCCTATTTTTAAACCATCGTCAGGATTGCTCCCTATTACAGGTATTAGCATATTAGAATTGTATTTTGGTTTTTTATAATCATAAATATTTACATCGTAATTATCGGTTAATTTCTTTTGTCCTTTAGAAGTTATAAACTCACTCTTCTTTGACTTATAATCATAAACCTTCACTTTACTACCATTTTCAATATTGTAAGTATCCTTGTTTTGACCTCCAACAATACGTACTTTTATTAACTCGGTACCATCTCCAAAAACTTTAAATACATCATCATCATCTAAACCATAAATCCAAATTTCTTTTGTACTTGCTTTAGTATATTCTCTTTCATGAAACTTCTCTCCCTTTTCCCCTTTTTGAATTCTATACCCTGTTACTTTAGTAGTGTTATTTATACGCTCAATTTCAAATAAATCGTCTTTATCTGTTCCTTTAACAACAGCATATTTATTTACATTTTTAAAATATGAATCTGCAATTTTTTGAAGATTAGCTCTCCTTCCTTTTAACTTGTTTTTTATAATATTAACCGTTTCATCTGAAACTTCTTCTGGAAAAAATGTAAAAGCTTCATCAATCACCTCATTGGTTAAGTTGGTTGTAATATGCACTACTTGCTCATCCCAATCTGTTTTTGTTGCTTGATTTATTAAGGCTACATCTAAAGGATAAGGCTCTAAATTAAACCACTTTGGGCTTTTAAGTTCTTGATCATAAGATTTCATCAGTCTTAAATCTGGAATTACACTTGTAGCAAATTTTAACAATGAACCATCTGCCATAATAGAATATGCTTGGTCTCTATCTCTAGGCATTGGTCTATAAATTGTTTTTCCATTTTCTTTAAACTTAGCCCAACGCCATTGGTCTTCATGTCTATCCCAATCGCCAATAAGCATATCAAACAACCTAGCCCTTACATAAGCTTGTTCATCAAGAATATTATCTTCATCCTTACGTAACTCCTTTAACATGTCGTGAGTGCTTATAAGTTCATTTGAAAACCCAAAACTTGCTTTCTCACCATGTCCATCAGCAGCACGCTCTTCTATCATATACAGCTCATCACCAAACTCATTATTATAAACGCCTAAAGCATTTTGTTTAGGTATATAATACAGAACTGGATTTGTATGCATAACACCTACCGCATCAGCAAGTGTAGCAATTGTAAATGGTGCATAAGGATGTGATCCAGTAAATACATCTAGAAGTAAATCTTCGGTATAAGTATCATCAAATTGCCCTTTAATATACTGATCTTTAAATGCCACTGCTTGCAAATATTGCACAGCATTTTTACGTAATGCACGCATTACATACTCTCTTCCATCTGTATCTTCTAATCTTAATGATTTAGATTGATTACCACCTCCTTTTCTAACTGGTTTTAAACCTCCAAATAAAGTATCTAAATTAACAGTTGGGGCAGATACATTTGTACCAAAATATTTTCGATAACGTTCACCCCAAAACTTTTTATAACTCTTACTTTTATTCGTTTCTTCTTCAGAATATATAGATGCAGTTACTTCACTAGGAAAATCTTCTGGATAATCTTTAAGCTCTTCAACAGGATTAGGCTTTAAGACCTGAGTTTCAAAAACTAATTTCTCTGTTCCTGCTTCATAAAAACGAACATATGATGATCCATCTTTAAATACATCTAACCTAGCATATCCTTGAGTTCCATAAGAAAACTGACCACCATCAACATTTCTAGTTGGATTGGTTTTTGAGCCAGAACCACTAATAATTTGTGGTAAATTGTCTTCTACTATATATTGTAAATTATGGTCATGTCCAGATACAAAAATTACATTCTCATTTTCTTGAGATAGGGTAACCATACGCTTTTGAAACTCTCTATATTTCTTATTTTGATTATCTGTTGTAGAAACACCTCCTGTTTTTCTAATAAATGTTGCTAACGACCCTAAAACAGGTAAAGGCACTTTTCCTCCAGTTGGAAATAAATGTTGTTCCATTCCATATTGTCCTCCATGAGTTCCATTAGTAAACATAGGATGATGTAATGCTACAATCGTAGTTTTGCTTCTGTTCTTCTTTAATAAACTCTCATACTCATCAAAAAACTGCACTCTTGTTTTAAACTCACAATCATCATTAATTGTTGGATGCTTATCCCAATCTGCAAGATACCATTGCGAATCGATAATTATTAAAACTATATTATCTGAAATGTTTACCTTTTTTATTGGGCATCCGTTTTCAGGTAAAAAGGTATTTTTACCTAACTTGTCTTCAATATACTTTTCTTGCCTCTTTAAACCTTCTAATCCATCACTATACCAATCATGATTCCCTGGTATAAAAATTGTTCTTCCCTTAAAATCCTTTGCAGCTTCTGTTTGCACATTTAATTGATGTTCTGCAAAAGCTCGCCCATCATTTTTTTTATCAGGCATTCCAGATGGATAAATATTATCCCCTAAAAACAAAGCTGTACTATTTTTTGAAGCATTTGTAAGCTCTGATTGAAAATCAATTAATGCTTTTGTTTTTGTGCCTATTGGCGAATTACCTCCATCACCAATTAGATAAAATGAATGCTCAATTTCTGCTTCTTGTGGAAAAGTTTTATCCTTTTCTTCATTTTTATATTGAGCCTTATATGTAGCACAAGCATTTAATATTAAAAGCGATATAACTAGAAGAACAATATTATTCTTGAATTTCATATAGATAATTTTACTTGATATAAAGGTAATAATAACTCTTTAATCCTCTAACACTATTGTATCAAAAGCAACATTACTAGCTAATGTTTTATGTACTGGACATTTAGAAGCAATTTCTTTTAAACGTTGTTTTTGTTTATCATCTAAGTTACCAATAAACTTTAGCTTTTTATTCATATGGTCTAAATATGTTGGCTTTTCTACATCTATATCCAAATCGTCACTATGTTTTCTTGAATGTGTAACGTATACAAACACTTCCTTTAAGTCCCAATTTTTTCGCTCTGCGTACATTTTTAAAGTCATAGCAGTACAAGCTACCAAACTAGCACTCAAGTATTCGTAAGGAGAAGCACCAAAATCATCACCTCCTATAGTTATTGGCTCATCTGCAATAAATTGATGCTTTTTTGTTTGAATTGAGGTAGTAAAATTATCTTCTTTTAATTTTAAATGTCCAACAACTTGTTCTCCTTTTACATCTAACGATTGATGATCCTTAGGTTCAAAATAATGTTTTGTCCAAGTTCCAATTACACTCCCAACATAAATACTATCCTTAGCATTTGTTAATAAATGATCTGCATTATCCAATGTTATAAAGCTTTTTGGATGATGTGCGCTGTGATATATTTGTTCTGCATTATTGATTCCTACTATAGTATCTATTGGAGAATGTAAAATCAATAATGGCTTTCTTAACTTTTTAACTATTGAAGGCAAATCGGTTTTACTAAAATCTTCAATAAATTCCCTATCAATATTAAACGGCCTCCCACCTATATCAATTTTGGTATGCCCTTCTTTTTTTAACTGACTAGATTCATAAGTAAATAAATGTTTAACATGAGTTACAGTTGCAGGCGCTCCAATTGTAGCAACTGCCTTTACATCTTCTAATTTTGACGCAGCAGTTAAAACTGCTGCACCACCTAATGAATGCCCAACTAGTAGTGAAGGTGCTTCATAGTGAGTTGCCATATAATTGCTAACTGTTATTAAATCTTCAACATTTGCTGAAAAATGACTATCTGCAAATTCACCCTCACTACGACCTAATCCAGTAAAATCAAAACGCACAACTCCAAATCCATAATTAGTTAACGCTCTACTTATATTTCTTACTGCGCTAAGTGAACTAGAACATGTAAAACAATGAGCAAAAACAGCATAGTGTTCTGGTTTTTGATTTGCTGGCAATTCCAAGTAAGCTTGTAACTTCAAGCCATTTTTTTTCTTAATGTTAAGCTTAGTGTTTTTCATTATACTTTAATTTATTCAACCATTTCTTTAAATCCTTGTCTGATGGATTTCTAAGTTTTTTGTTATCAATAGTAATTGTTGGAAAATTAAGCTTCCCATTTTCATACAAAGCTCTTAATTCAATAGCAGCATTTTCATCTAGTTCAACATCAAGAAGCACGTAACCTAAATTACGTGCCTCCAAAAATGCTTTATAGTATTGTGTTTTATGGCAGCGTTCTGCTCCATATAATTTAATTATCATGACTTTAATTTATCGGCGTGTAACTGACGTAATTTTGTTAGCTTAGGTGTTATAACAAAATTGCAATATCCATAATCTTGATTGTTTTTATAAAAATCTTGATGCTCTTTTTCTGCTTCATAAAAAACATCTAATGGACTAATTTCTGTTACTATTGGATTATCAAAGTAAGATGCTAATTTACTCAAGACTGTCTCAGCAATTTCTTTTTGAATTTCATCATGATAATAAATTACTGATCGATATTGAGTACCAACATCTGCTCCTTGTCTATTTAAAGTGGTTGGGTCATGAGTTGTCATAAAAATGACCAAAATGTCTTCATATGAAATAATATTAGCATCATAAGTAATTTGTATTACTTCTGCATGACCAGTTAAACCTGAGCAAATTTCTCTATAAGTAGGGTGTCCAGGAACATTACCTCCAGAATATCCTGAAACTACTTCTTGCACTCCTTTCACTTCTTGAAAAACAGCTTCTGTACACCAAAAACAACCACCTCCTACTGTAGCTAACTTTAAGTCTTTACTCATTATTAGCCTCCTTTTCTAATAGCATAGACTCTGAATTAACACAATAACGTAAACCACTAGGTTCTGGGCCATCAGGAAATACATGTCCTAAATGCGCATCGCAAGTATTACACATTACCTCAACTCTTACCATACCATAAGAAGTATCACGCTCATATTTAATAGCATTCTCTTTTATAGGCTGAGTAAAACTTGGCCAACCTGTTCCTGAGCTAAACTTTATTGTAGAATCAAATAAAGGAGCATTACAACAAACACAATTATATTTTCCTTCATCATAGATAGTACATAAATCTCCACTATGTGGTCGTTCGGTTCCTTTTAGTCTTGTAATTCTAAATTGTTCTGAAGTAAGTTGAGATTTCCATTCAGTTTCTGTTTTTTCTATTCTTTTATCTGGAGTTAGATTTCCATTAACAGAAAAATTTATTATATCTTTCCAAGTAAGCATATTATTGGTTCCTTTCTTTGTTAATTAATATTATATGCTTTGACTAAGCATAGGTCGAAAAAAGGGTTTATTACTTACAAATTGCCTATTTTGCAACAATGAAAGTTATACTATAATTTACGACCAAATAATACGTTGTTGAATATAACTAAAGTTTAGTATTTTTACTAAAACCAATTATAGCATATGAATAATTTAATTGTTGCAACTGAAAAGCATGTTACTTCATTATTAAGGCATGACTTACCTCATACATTTGTGTATCATAACCTAGGTCACACACAACGTGTTGTCAAACACACAAAAGAGCTTATTGAAGGAGAACAGATACAAGAGGAAGATGCTCAATTATTAATTATTGCTGCTTGGTTTCATGATATTGGCTATACAAAAAGCATTGAAAATCATGAAGAAAAAGGTGTTGAAATGGCTCGTGAGTTTCTTCAATCTCAAGAAGCAGATAATACCCTTATAGAAAAAGTGTCTCGCTTAATTATGGCAACTAAAATGAAGCATGACCCAACAACACTTTTAGAAAAAATAATATGTGATGCTGATTGTGCTCATTTTAAGAGTAAAAGTTACTTTGAAATTAGTGAGTTACTACGTAATGAGTGGGAAAGTAATTGTGACAAACATTTTAATGATATTGAATGGACTCAAGAAAACATATCATTCTTTACACAAAACCATAGATTTCACACTTCATTTGCCCTTGAAAATTGGCAAAAAGGAAAAGATAAAAATTTAGCTTCTCTTTTTAAACAATTAAAAAAGCACAAGCAAGAAGATAAAAAAAGTAAGAAAAAAGATGCTGAGCACAAGTTAAAACTAAACAAATCAAAGCTTCCAGAAAGAGGTATTGAAACAATGTTTAGGGTTACTTTAAAAAATCATATAACTCTAAGTAACATTGCTGATACTAAAGCAAATATTTTACTTTCTGTTAATGCTATTATTGTGTCTTTGGTATTGTCAAATTTAGTTTCTAAGCTTGACAACCCTTCTAACGAATATTTAATTGTTCCTACTATAATATTTGTTGCCTTTACCGTAGCATCAATCATTTTATCTATCCTAGCAACTAGACCAAATGTTACTAGTGGTAAGTTTACAAAAGAAGATGTGGCTAATAAAAAAGTAAACTTATTGTTTTTTGGTAATTTCCATAAAATGAAGCTAGATGAGTTTGAATGGGCAATGGGAGAAATGATGCAAGACAGAGATTATCTATACTCTTCAATGAAAAAGGATTTATATTTTCTTGGAAAAGTTTTAGACAAAAAATATAAAATTTTACGACTTACTTATACTGTATTTATGGTTGGTATTATTGTAAGTGTAACTGCTTTTGCTATATCTTTCACAAAGCAACCTGTTCCTCTTAAGCCAAAAGTTTCAACAGAAAAAACTACTGCACTTAAAGCTATAGATGTAGATGTTAAAAATAATTCTTACTACTATTTTTAAGACTTAATTTCTTTCATTAAATCATTGTAAGTATAAAAAGCTTTATCGTCTTTACTTTTATGATAAAGTACGCTTACTCTAATAGCTTTTAACCCAGTTACTGCTTGTAAATCTTGTAATTCAACAATTTCCACATCAGTATCTAAATAGTTTTTAGACTGTAAAAACTTAATATATCTTAAATACTCTAATTCATCTTGTTTTTGAGAGTATACAATGGTAAGCTTCCCTTTATCTGTAATACGTTTATTTGTACCTTTAATAAAGGCTTTATCTACTCGTTTTTTTACAATCTCATAACGTGCATTATAAGTACCATCAACATCAAATTGTTTTTCATCCATTCTAAAACTTATTGATAATGGTTGATTAAATACTAAAATCATTGAAGCTACATCTAATTGAATTGGAAAGTCTGATTGCATTTGGTAGTAAGCATTTTCCATCTCACACATAATTTGCAATTGCCATAACCTAAGATTATATAGATACACTGGATTAAAACTATCTTCTTTAGTAATAGACTCTCCTATGTACATATTATGCTCGACACCATCAGTTTTAAAACGTTCAAAATAATGTGGATACATTTTTTGCGCGTCCTCTTGCTTTTTATCAAGTAAATAAGCCATCTCTTTATTAATTAAAGTTATGGTGTCATCATATTGTTTTCTATGATTATACAATACATTTACTTTAGTATCTAAACTGCTTGAGTAAACATCAATCTCGCTTTTAAGAGCATCAAAATCATACAAATGATTAAGCATTGGCTCGATATCATTTTCAAGAAAAGCTGCAATTTGTTGTTCACTATCTACTTGAAAGTGTTCTTTTAAGTCCTTTAAGTAATTATCTATTTGATATGTAAATTGCTCATAAATTGGAAGTGCTTCTATTTTTAATGCATTTATTAAAATAGACTTAACAGCAGTTAGTTGTAACGTTAAATCTTTTTTAGTAGCAGAATTCCTAGCCTCTGAAGAACCTTTAATATCTATCTGTCCATATAATGGGTAAATGTTATCAAAAGCTATTTTATTAAAACTAGGCTCCTTACCATTTAAGTCGTCTTTAATAAAATTTCTAGCTTCTTTTTCAAACTTCCAATGTACACTTGGATGAATAGAAGTACATTCTTTTTGAATAATTGCTTCTATTAAATTCTCTTCGTCTTTTTTTGAACGCTCAATAGCTGATATAATAAATGGCATTACATCATCTAATTTGTTAGCATTAATACTATTTAAAACTTTTGGTTTATCAGACACAATTTCAAGAATACCCATTAAACCATCATCATTAGCTATTGGTGCAAAAATAGCACTTTGTACACCTTGCTCATGTAATACCCTTATATGTGGTGCTTCGCCTTTAGAAAGCTCAAATAAACGTTCAACATTAGATATAGTAAAATATTTATGCTCTTTTAAAAGTCTATTATACGACCATTCACACAATGAATCAGAACAACTCGCACTCTCTAAATTATTTAGTAAATAACTGTTCATTCCTACTCCATACACATGCTCAAACCCATCTTCTTCTTGATTATAAATAGAAAAACCAACCTTAATATCTTTTATACCAAGTAACGACCTAAAAATTTCATGGAATTGATCCATAAAACCTTCCTCTTTCCTCTTGTCTTCTCCAATTAAAGTTGTTTTTATATTAGATATAGATTGATCATCAGTAACATCAAACATATTAGAAATCACAAAACCCTTAAAAATATAACTATTAGGAGGGAATTTTTCTTTCCATATATCTATATTATCAAAGTTATCTAATAATTCATCAAAATCTTCTTGTGTAATTGGCTTAGCTTTATCTGTTGCTATAATTTCAGTAAAATCTGCATTATATAAGATTTTATAATAACGCATGATACCTTCTGCATCAGGAATTTCATAATAAAACGGCCTTTTAAAATTTAAATTATAACCATACAAAAAGTTTAAAATAATTGTACACGCTATAATATACCTATCATCATCAGGCATATTTTTTATTTTCAACTCATAATCTTTACCAGCAGTATTTACAATCTTCTTAAAACGCTCTGATGAATTAAATATGATATTTTCAAAAGGAACAGACGCTGTTTTTATTTCATTATTAGTCAATACCGAACTAAATAAATCCTGCAAAATTACACCTATTTCATTTTTGTATTTATCTAATAAAGAATAATCTGTAAATCCTTCTCTTAACTCAGGGAAATTCTCCTGAGTTCTAAGAACTCTTCTAGCCTTTGCTGCTAAAAACTCGTCATCACTTTTAGCCAATATTTCATACTGTTCAATAAGCTTATTAAAGCTTATTTTTAAAATCATTGGCGATTCTGAAAGGTTGTTCATTGTTGTCATTACCAAAGTAATTTGTATGCAAAGTTAGTAATAATGATTTAGTCGGTAAATGTAAGACTATCTAACAACCGATTTGTTACCGATAAAATGTTAAATTTTTTAGTGTTTTTAAAAACCTAAATGTCCATAAGTCCAATTAATGCCATCACTTATAAAAATGAGTGTTTTTGTAACTGCTCCAGTGGTTGCACAATCTGCATTCATTGTAATTGGCTCAGTGCTTGCAGTTCTACTGTTTCCCGCAAAGAAAGATCCAGATACAGAATAAATGTATGCGTCATCACAATCCTTTACATTTCTTAAAATATATATCCTTCCTGGAAACAAGGCTGCATCTGGTAATTCAAAATCATTCCCATTATTTACAGCTCCATTATTAGGTTTAAGGTTTATGTAAACACCATCATCTATATTTGCCTTGTTTGCAAAGTTTCCTCCTTCGACATCTACCACTTTGAGTGATAAGTTTCCGTTAACATCTAAAGTACTTTGGGGGTTTGTAGTTCCTATTCCTACCTGACCATAACTTAATTGCAGAAAGAATAAAACAAGTACAAATACAGTTGATTTCATTTTACATATGTTTAGTTATTTAACAATTAGACTAATAGCTACACCTCCACCTTCGGCTAAATTTAAATTTAAATTAGATGAGCTTGTAACTTCAACTTGCTCTATTTCAAATGCAGTCGGATTATCATTCCAATGTGCATCCTTAGCATCTTTATATATGGTTGCCAAATAAGTTTTTCCTTCTTTTAAAAAATCTAAAGAAATTTCTAATTTTCTAGCATTTTCATCTGTAATACTACCTAAAAACCAGTTTCCTGTTTCACGTTCTTCTCTCGCAATCGTGACATAATCACCAACTTCTCCATTTAAAACTTTAGTTTGCTTCCAATCTACTCCAACATCTTTAATGAATTGTAAAGCTGTTGGGTTTGCTTCATAATGCTCAACTAAGTCAGCAGCCATTTGCACAGGACTATAAATAACCACATACAATGCTAATTGCTGCGCAAGCGTTGTATTTACCTGATTTTCGGTTTTGTATTCATTAAACTTAATATTGAAAATTCCAGGAGTATAATCAATTGGTCCAGCGAGCATACGTGTAAACGCAACAATTGGTAAATGTTCTGGTGGATTTCCACCATCTGAAGACCACGCATTAAATTCTTGCCCACGTAATCCTTCACGTGAAATAGTATTTGGATACGTACGTCTTAAACCTGTTGCTTTTATTGGTTCGTGAGCATTTATTGCTACTTGATATTTAGCTGCTTTTTCAACAGTATTGTTATACTGATTAACCATGTACTGTCCATGATGATATTCGCCTTTTGGAAGAATTCTACCAACATAACCAGTTTTTACAGCATGCATTTCGTATTTCTGCATTAATGCAAAAGCAGTGTCTTGTTGTTTCTCATAAGTTTCGGTTGCAGCAGATGTTTCATGATGCATAATAATCTCCACATCTTTTGATTTAGCATAAGCTACAACTTCGTCTAAATTGTAATCTGGATAAGGAGTTACGAAATCAAAAACACCTTCTCTTTCTTCAAAACCAATCCAATGTTCCCAACCTGTATTCCATCCTTCAACTAAAACCCCTTTAATATTGTTTTTTGCTGAAAAATCAATGAAACGTTTTACGTTTTCAGTAGTAGCTCCATGACGTCCATGAGCTTTTCCTGTATCAACCCAATTTCCGTTTTCATCCTTTGTCATTCCATAATCCCAAGAGGATTTCCCAAGATGCATTTCCCACCAAACTCCTGTATATTTCATTGGTGTAAACCATGACATATCTTGAATTTTACTTGGTTCGTTTAGATTTACTATTAAATTAGATTCTATTAAATCTGGAGCATTATCAGCAATTTGAATAGTTCTCCAAGGTGTTTTGAAAGGTAGCTTTCTTTTTACCTTATATCCTGTATTTTCTGAACCAACTAGAATGCTTTCCAAACTTAAATTTTCAGTATCTACACCTAAAGTCATTCCCGAATAATTAACCAAACCTGCTTCATGAAAACTTAAATGCAATCCATTTTCTCCAACCAAAGTAACTGGTGTATTTACAGCATTATTTGGAATATGTGTTTGTGCTAAGTTCTTGTGATTAGCAAATTGCAAAGCATCAACTTCTGAGAGCTTTGTAGTATTATACAAATGCTCGTAAATATCCCAATCTCCAGGAGTCCAAAATGTTTTATAATCTTGTGTAAGATTGAATTGTGTTTTTTCTTCTTTAATTAAAGCTTCTGTCCAGCCATCTTGTTGTTGGAATTCATACCTAAATCCAATACCATCGTCATGAACTCTAAAAGTTACATTAACACTTCTGTCAGTCCCTTTTTCAACTAAAAACACAATTAATTCATTGTATTTATTTTCTACTTCTAACTGTTCTCCCCAAGGCATTTCCCAAGAATCTTTTTTTGCAACAGTTCCGAATGCTTTCAATTCTAAATTATCTTTTATTGGTTTGGAATCGACAAATTCAAACCCCAAAAACGAAGTATCAACTACAACTTTATTTTTAAATAACACTTGATATGTTGGCTCACCCTCTTCGGTTAAATTAAAGTTTACTGTTATTGCTTTATTAGGCGAACTTACTGATGCCTGTTTTAATGGTGAGCTACAAGCAAAACAAGTAATAAGAATTAATAATGCTATTTTTAGTTTCATGGTTTATTTTTGTGTTAGTTTTTCTAATAAAATAACACCTTCATATGTATCAATAACTACAGTGCCATTCATAACAGTATACCTTACTCCTGAATAGAAATCATTTAATACTTCTCCATCTTTAAACATGGCAGACACATCAATAGCAACTGGTGTTTTATGGGGGAAATCTAACCCAGCAACTACTACATCGTGATAATCACCTTTAATGTAGCTTCTTGAAAATATATATGGACTCTCAGAAATTACTTCGTGTTTTCCTGCTCCAATTGCTGGATGGTTATTTCTAAACTGACCTAATTTTTGCCAGTGAATTAAAATATCTTGTTTGTAAGGCATTTCATTCCAATTCATGTTTGAACGTAATGTTGCATCTCCAACTGTACCTTCAATAACTAAAGAACGTGCTAGTTCATCGCCATAATAGATTTGTGAAGCTCCAGGTGATAACAATAATTTATTAGCTGTTTCATATGTTTTTTCACGTTTTGGATCGAATGGTTGACCATCGTCATGTGAGCTCAAATAGTTTAAAACACCAAAATCTTTTAAGTCTGTTTGTAATGCATTATCATATTTGGCAAAAAAGTCTTGAATTGGCATTTGAGCTGCATTCCACTTAAATTCAAAATTGATTTGACTAGTAAACATATTGTCAAAATAGTTAACTTCTTTATCTCCAAAATTGAATAGTTTTCCACCAGAAATTCCATAGTTATAAACTTCACCAACTAGATAGAAGTCATTCTCATCTAATACTTTATCTGGATTGCTCTTTTTATATTCTAAAAAGGCATAGTCACATTCTTTTTTGAATTCTTCCCAAACGTATTCTTCAGTATGTTTTACTGTATCACATCTGTAACCATCAATTCCGAATTCAGTAATGTAATCTGTTAACCATTTCATGATGTAGAAACGTGGTGCTCGAGGATGTCCTGTTCTTTTAAAAAATGCATCTAATTCAGCAACTTCTTGCTCATAACGACCTTCTGCTTTCCATTTTTCAACTAATTGAGGAGGTAACTCAACTGCATCGTTGCTTTCAGTTTTAATATCTGGTAAGTTTTTTACCAATGTGCATGTGATAGTATTTTCGTAATTATCATATTTACATTGAGGCTCTGTACGAACCCAATCACTTGGCCAAACAGGATCTTTCTCTGTAACTGGTCCTGTGTGATTGATTACAGCATCTAAAACAATTCGAATGTCTTTTTTGTGTGCTTCTTCAACTAATTCTTTTAAATCTTCTTTAGTACCATAATTTGGATCAATCTTTGTCCAATCTTTTGTCCAATAACCATGAAAACCATAGGTGTTTCCTGTGCCTTCATCTGTTGCTCCATGAATTTGCTCTACAATTGGTGTCATCCAAATGGCATTGACTCCTAAATTGGTAAAGTAACCTTCTTTAATTTTTTGAGTCACACCTTTAATATCACCACCTTCAAAACCACGAAGTTTACCTGTCTCTAAGTTTCTATCAAAGTTGGTATCATTAGCAGTATCACCATTATTGAATCTATCAGTTAATAGGAAGTAAACTGTTGCTGCATGCCAATTGAAAGGTCTATTAACTACTAAAACATTAGTTTCTTGAGTTTTTACAGTTTTCTCGTCTTGGTTTGTTGTTTGATTTTCACAACTTACTATTAATGCTAAAAAAGTGATTAAAAGAATTTGTTTCATATTAGTCAATTAAGATTTTATATTCATAAGGCTTTAAAGTTAGCTTATCTCCACTTTTGAATTCTACTTTAGAATTTGACATATAATCTAAAGCTTTACCTTCTTTCATAGTAACTTGTTGCTCTTCATTAGAGAAATTACCAATAAATGATACTTTCACACCATTTTTTTCTCTAAAGAAGTTAAGCACATTGTCATTATCAGTGTCAACTGTAGTAAAACTAGCAGCTTTTTTTCCTCCATTAAGTGCTGAACTAGTAGTTTTTAATTTACCCAATTTATCTAGTAATTCCCAAGTTGCACCTTTAGTTTTTGGTATAGAATCTTTCTCGAAAAACTTTAATCTGTGACTTAAATCGTATTCTTGTCCTGTGTAAATTAATGGCATTCCAGGTTTAATATAACTCAAAGCAGTCATTAATTCTGAAGCGTCTCCCATTCTTTCTTTAATTGTTCCATTCCAAGAATTTTCGTCATGGTTAGTCACAAAATTCATAAGAATATCATCAGCTTCATAGCGTTCAGATGTTTTGGTCATATAATCCTCGAAATCTTTAATTCCTTTTTCACCTTTTGCCATTGCATTCATTAAATGATGACCATCCCAAGCGTAAGCCATATCAAATAATTCGCCTTTTAGTAATTCTGGTTCCCAAGCTTCAGCTAACATGAATAATTCTTTCTTTGCTCTTAATTGAGGAATCGCTTCTTCCCAGAAATTTGTTGGTACTGAACCAGCAACATCACATCTAAATCCGTCTATTCCTTCTTCAGTAATCCAATACATCATATCAGCTATCATAGCTTTTCTCATGTCTTGATTGTCGTAGTTTAAATCAGCAACATCAGTCCAATCAGTTCCTTCTGGATGAATCACTTTTCCATCCACTTGTGTATAATAATCAGGATTTGTAGTTAACCACGTATGATCCCAACCTGTATGATTAGGCACCCAATCTAATATTACATAGATTCCGTTATCATGAGCTGTTTGCACTAATTCTCTAAAGTCTTCAATAGTTCCAAATTCTGGATTTATCTTCGTGAAATCTGTTACAGCATAATAACTACCTAAATATTTTGCTTGTTCTTCTTCTGGAAATTCTGAAGCAAATTTTCCTCCAGTAGCTTTTCTATTAGTTTTTGAAATTGGAAAAATTGGCATTAACCAAATAACTTTTACTCCTAGTTTTTTTATCTCTGGAATATCCTTTGTGAATTCATCAAAAGTTCCTTCTGGAGAATATTGCCTAATGTTTGCTTCGTATATAATGGCAGTTTCCATCATATCAACTGAAACAGGTTCAATCTCAGTTTTAACTTCCTCTTTTTTCTCAGTTACATCTGTTTTAGTTTGCTCTTTACAAGCTACTAATACTGTGAATACTAAAATGAATGCTAGTAATCGTTTCATTGTTTATTTCTTTAATTTAATTGTCAACTCTATTTTATTTGAGGTATTCCAGGTAATAGGAATTACGATGTTTTTGCCATTATTCACTAAGTAAAATACTCTTCGTTTCCCATTTATCTTTACATGTTTTGGGGTTTCTCCTAAATTATGAATAATTAACCTTATTTCTTTTTGCTCTTTTTCATAATTAACTCCAATTTCAGCTTCAAATTCAAACTCTAAACTTCTATTTTCTTGTTTAAACTCAAATTCTAAAATTTCATAATTACTTTTCTCAAAAGCTTCTTTGGTCAATCCATCATCATTGTATAATTCACGTTTACTTTCCTTAATTGAAGCATCATGATAAAAATGTAAATCGAAATTATTAAACTCGTAATCATCCGTTGATTGCACCAATCTTGCCATTGGTATAAATGCTCCTGCCCTCACATAAGTAGGAATAGAATTGGTTCTTGTTTCAACAAATTTTGTTTGTCCTCCTGAAATTTTTTCATCTGTATAGAAATCAAACCAGTGATTAGTTTTTGGAAAAGTAACTTCTACTTTTTCTTCTTCAGAATTTAAGATTGGAGTTATTAAAAAGTCATTTCCCCAAAGGTATGTTGATGAATTAGTATACAACTCTGCACTAGATTCTTCAAAAAACAGTGGTCGCATTAAAGGCAATCCTTTTTGATTGTTTTCGAATGCTAAATTGTAATTATATGGTAATAATTTGTATCGTAACTCTATACTTTCTTTAGCAAGTTGTTTAGTATTTTCACCTCTAAAAACAGGTTCACTTGCAACATCTTCCTGAGCATGAGGACGATAAATTGGATTGAACACACCATACTGCAACCAACGAGTGTATAGCTCATTATCTAAATTTGGACCAGCAAAACCTCCTAAATCTGAATGCATATAACCTAAACCTTGCATTCCCATTTGGAGTGCAATTTCTGGTTGACTTCTCATTCCTCCCCAAGTTCTGTTTACGTCTCCAGACCAAGGCATCATTCCGTAGCGTTGTGTACCTGAATAACCAGCTCGCATTAAAATAAAAGGTCGTTGATTAGGAAAATCTTTTGCATAACCTTCATACACTAATCTTGCCCAATCATGTCCATAAATATTATGAACTTCATCTGCAGTTCCTGTGTAATGTAATAATTCTGAAGGATGTACTTCAGGTTCTCCTAGGTCTCCCCAAATACCATCAACTCCTAAATCTGCAATGTCTTTATAAATATTCCAAAACCATTTTTCAGCTTTTGATTTGTATATATCTATGAGTCCTGTATTTCCGAAAAAGAATTCATATGTATATGGATTACCTATTGAATCTTTAGCTAAAATATCTTCTTTAACGGCTTCTTCCCAACGATTAGAGGTTGTCAATACAAAAGGCTCAGTAATAACAACTGTTTTTACACCTTTTTGCTTTAAGTTAGATGTCATGGCTTTAAAATCTGGAAAAGAATCTTTGTAAACTTCCAAATTCCCCATGGTTCCTTGAACATCTTTTCCAAACCAATACAAGTCTAAAATAATAGCATCTACAGGAATGTTTTCTTGCTTGAATGCGTCAATAGTTCTTTCTGTTTCAGCTTGTGAATGGTAACCAAATCGACTTGAAAAATTACCTAAAGCCCAACGTGGTGGCATTGGTTGTTTTCCTGTTAAATCTGTATAGTTATCAATTAAATCTTCCCAAGTATCTCCAACAATAACTTGATAGGTTTTACGTCCTGAAATGGTTTCATAAGTCAGTGTATCATCACCTTTACTATCTAAATCTAAATAACCAATTGGAGCATTATCAAAGTGAATCATATATTGATTTGAAGATACAACTATTGGCATTGTATAATTCATTAACAGTGAACGTTCTTCATAACCATAATGTGCTTTATTATACAATTGCAATCTATTTCCACGACGATTCATTCCAAGTGCTCTTGCTCCTCCTCCAAATAAAATTTCATCTTCGGCTAAGTTGAGAGAAATGGCTTCGCCAACTTCGGTTTTGTGATAGCCTCTTTTTTCTGAAGTGATTAATTTATCAGCATTGTGATATAAAATTTGAAATGGAGATTTAATAATCGTTACAGATATATTATGCGTATTCAAACGATAAATTTCTTCACCACTAGCAATTTTACCTTCATAAATTTGAGGACGATATTGAAGGTAAGGTTCATTAATCACAGCATGACTATCTTTATTAAATTCTTCTCCATTAGGAATGAATGACGTTTCAACAATTTCATCTGAATAAAATTTGATGTGATATTCGCCATCTGACACTTTGACTAAGATTCCATTTTCAGTTTCTTCTGCATTAACAAAAGTTCTTACTGGCTTTGTAAAATCAAATAACCAAAGAATTGCTTCTTCAAAATTCTCTCGCCATAATTGCTCGTTATGCTGACCTTCTTCAACTACTTTTCGATGTATGTTATCAGAATTGAATCCTGAATCTTTCATTACTTGCAGCATTCTGTTCATATTAGGAACAGCTTTTTCACTTTCGCGTCCTCCCATTAAGAAAAATATACGATTATTAGCTTGTTTACTTTTTTGTTTTGCCAAATCATAGGCTTCTTCAGACACCCAAAATGATGGTGAAAATACACCTGCCTTCCCAAATACATTTGAATACTCTAAAGCAATATAATGACTAATCAATCCTCCAAGAGAACTCCCAATGATTGCTGTGTTATCTTTATCTTTTAGCGTTCTAAAATTCTCATCGATATAAGGCTTTAATGTTTCAACTAAAAAACGTGCATAATCTTTTCCTTGTGTGCTTTCAATTCGTGGAAAGTTATATGGAATGTATTCTTTTGTTCTATTTTCTTCACCATGATCAATAGCTACAACAATAGCACTAAAATTAGCATCGTAGTATAAATTGTTAAGCGTTTCATCTACTTCCCATTCACCAGCATATGAGGTTTTAACATCAAATACATTTTGACCATCATGCATATAAATAACAGGGAAGTTTTCATTTGAAGCTTCGTAATTAGGAGGTAGATAAATTTGAACTTTTCTTGTTGTGTTTAACTGAGGAATTTCAAATTCTTCAGAAATAACCTGAACATTTTTATGAGCTGTAGATAGTACAACATCTTCAATGTCTCCTGTCCAACTTTCTATAGATACATAAACTGTATCTTTTCCATCTTCACAAGAATACGTTCTGTTTTCAATACTAACTCCATCAGCATCCATTTCAACTGAAGCCCAAGAGCCAAGTGTGAATTTGTATAAAATATTACAAGGAATATCAGTTAAAGTAATTTGGTAAGTATCATCAACTTTGTTTAGTTGCAATTCTTCTCGTCCTCCTGACCATCCTTCGAAACTTCCAGAAATATATAATGACTCATTGAAATTGTGATTATCGGGTAGGTCGTTTACAACAAATGTTACTTGAGCTAATAATGCTTGAGTAAACAGAAAACTTAGAATTAAAAGTATATTTATTTGTTTCATTTTTTCGTTATTGAGATGCTTCGACAAGCTCAGCATGACAACTTATTTTTTCATTAAAAAGGTTAATGGAATATCTAAACGTTTTGCCCAAGAAATCTCATCATGTGCATGTCCTTCAAACTTCAGGTTTCTTGAATTGGATTTATCAAATCCTTTAAGTTTTAACAACTCATCAACTCTATGTTGATATGGTAAATAAAATTTATCTAAGGTTGCAGTTCCGTAATCAAAATATACTTTGTGTGTTTTAGGAGAAGGTAACTTTTCTTCTAAATACTTAAAAAATGTCTCTGGAATTGGGTTCCCTTCATAAGGTGTAATTCCAGGCCAATGAGTTGATAAGCATGCTGCACCTCCAAAAACATTTGGATATTCACATAATGCATACATAGAGATTAATCCTCCCATACTTGAACCTGAAATAAAGGTGTTCTGAGTATCTGTTTTTACCGAATAATTTGCATCGATATAAGGTTTTACCTCTTCAACTATAAACTTTAAATAACTATCAGAGTCTGGTGATTTAAAATCGCTTCCATATTGTTTCTTAGCAACATTAACTATTGAATCTCTATATTTTTGTGGTAATGATTCAAAAGGTTTTTGAGGATAGTAATTAGGATGTCTAATATCTGCATGATTCCACATAGCAACAACAATAAAATCTAGAGTTTTTTGGTCTTTCATTAATTGTGAAGCCACTTCATCTACTTTCCATTCTTGTTTATTCCAAGTGGTTGTAGCATCAAATAACATTTGTCCATCGTGCATATATAAAACTGCATATTTTTTGTCTTTGGAATAACCTTCAGGTAACCAAACATCCACATTTCTTGGTCGAACATATTCTGAAGGAAACTCAATAACTCGTTTTATTGTTCCGCTAGATAGATTGATGCTATCTAAATCTTCTGCTACAATTTGTAGTTCTTGAACCTGCTTTTCAACTTCTTTTTTTTCTTGTCCTTTGCAGTTTAACATTGTTACTGCAACAAGGAATAACATGAATTTTTTCATTACAGTTTTGTTGTTAGAATAGTTATTCCTTTTTCGTTTAATGTTATTGAATCATTCCAGGTGAATTCTTCATCTGAAATAATGTTTTTTAATTTTTTACCTTCTAGACCAATTTCAGAATAGCGTTTTAAATCTAAAGTAATTGGTTCTTCATTTTTGTTTATTATTACTGCTACAACTTCATCTTCTAGCATTCTAAACAAGATATAAGTTCCCATAAATGGTGCAAAATGAATGGTTTCTCCATCATGAATTGCAGTACTATTTTTTCGATAATTAAGTATCCGCTTCATGAAATCTTGCATGCTTTTTTGATCTTCTGTTAAACCTTCTCCAGTAAATGCATTGACCTTATCACCTTTCCAGCCTCCTGGAAAATCAGTTCTAATTAATCCATGATCTCCAGGATTTGAAGTATCATCCATTAAGATTTCGGTTCCATAATATACTTGAGTAATTCTTGGTAAAGACAGCATATAACCCATTGCCATTTTTGTTAAAGTTGCATCTTCTCCAAACTCAGTAAACACACGACTTTTATCATGGTTATCCATAAAAGCCATCATGTCATTTGGCGTTGTATAAATGAAGTCATTTGCTAAGCCTTCATACATTTTCACTAATCCTTTATCCCAAGACTCTTTTTCTTTTAAACCTTCTTTAATAGCTTTTATCATTGGGAAATCCATAGCAGAAGTTAAGTTAGATTCGTAACCATCTTTATTTGGATGTCCTGTTTGCCAATAAGCAACTAATAATGGATTATAGCTCCATTCTTCACCAACAATAGAAAAGTTTGGATACTCACTCATAATAGCTCCAGCCCAATCTGCCATAAATGCTTTGTCTGGATAAGGATACGTATCTTGACGAATACCTCCTAAATCTAAGGTTTCAATCCACCAAATACTATTCTGAATAATGTATTTAGCCATGAATGGATTGCGTTGATTTAAATCTGGCATTGCAGCTACAAACCAACCATCTGTATTTCCACTTCTATCGCTTTCTGAAGCATAGAAATCTTGATTTGTAGTACGTCGATGATTAGAGTTTATATTTGTTTCCCAATTCCAATTATCAATATTGTCTTCGTAATTTTTTTGGTTATTTACCCAATCATCAAAAGGTAAATCTTTCATCCACCAATGTTCTAATCCGCAATGATTAGCAACTTGATCCATGATTAAACTCATGCCTTTTTCTTTGAGTGAAAAGGACAACTCTTTATAATCATCCATAGTCCCAAAACGTGGATCTACTTGATAATAATCTGTAATTGCATAACCATGATATGAACCATCATACATGTCATTAATCAAAACAGGAGTTGGCCAAATGGCTGTATAACCTAAATCGTGAATATAATCTACATGGTTAATAATTCCTCTTAAGTCTCCTCCATGTCTTTTATAACCATGAGTTCTATCAATCAATGTTTCGTTAAGTCCTTGAACAATATCATTAGATTCATCACCATTTGCAAAACGATCTGGAGTGATTAAGAAAATAGCATCTGAACTATCAAAACCAAAATATTCATCTGAAGCTTTCACTCTATCTTTTAGTTCGTAAGTATGCGTTTTTTCTTCACCATTCTCTTTCTTAAACACAATATCAAATTTTCCTGCTTTTGTGTTATTTGCTATTTGTAAATCAATAAACAAGTAGTTTTTACTTTTTGCTGTATGTACTTTATCAATTGAAATGCCAGAATAATTTATTTCTGGTGTATAACTTCCAATATTATCTTCTTTTACTAATAATTGAAGTGCTTGATCTTTAAAACCTATCCACCAATGTGGTGGTTCTACTTTATCGAGTGAAGTGTTTGACACTACAACTTGTGTTGTTTCTGATATGCTTGAATTTGTTTCTGTTTTACATGAAAACAAACAAATAACATATAAGCAAATGAAAATTTTTAATAAAGTTTTCATCTGAAAAAGAATTAAGTTAATACAAAAACTACAAATTAGAAACTTCTCTAATTTGTAGTTTACTTATTTATACAGTTACTGCCTTACTTGGTGTAATTGTTAGTAATTTATCGTTTACCAAAATCTGAAGATTATTGGTTCCGTCGATTTCAAAATCTACTCCTTCTTGCGTCACATTTACAGTTAAAACTTGTTGTCTAAAATTAACCTTAAAAGAATAAGCATCCCATTGTTTAGGAATTTGAGGTTTAAATGATAATATATCATCTTTAATTCGCATACCTCCAAACCCTTCAACAATACTCATCCAAGTTCCGGCCATTGAAGTAATATGCAGTCCTTCGTGTACCTCATGATTATAATCATCTAAATCTAATCTAGATGTTCTTAAATAGAATGTATATGCTTGTTCCATCCTACCCAATTTTGCAGCTTGAATACTATGCACACAAGGTGACAATGAACTTTCATGGACAGTGAAAGGTTCATAAAAATCAAAATGACGTTCTAATTCTTTAATTGTAAAATGGTCTTCAAAGAAATAAAATCCTTGAAGCGTATCTGCTTGTTTTATGTAAGGTGAACGTAAAATTCTATCCCAAGACCATTTTTGATTTATTGGTCGATGAGATATATCTAAATCAGCAACAGTAGTCATTTCTTTATCTAAAAAACCATCTTGTTGTAAGTAAACGTCATGTTCTTTAGAATAAGGATAGTACATATTATCTGCTACTTTTTTCATCGCAACTATCTCATCTAGATCAAGATTGACTTTAGCCATAATTCGAGAATAGTCTGAAGCATATTCAATCTTTACTTTCTCAATATTTTCTACCGCATAATCAATACACCATTTGGCAATATAGTTGGTGTAAAAATTGTTATTTACATTGTTTTCGTATTCATTTGGACCAGTAACACCAAGAATTACATATTTATTTCTATAAGTTGAAAATGTTGCTCTTTGATGCCAAAATCTTGCAATTGCGATTAATACTTCTAATCCTTTTTCAGGAATATAAGTATAATCTCCTGTATAACGATGGTAGTTATAAATTGCAAATGAAATAGCGCCATTACGATGAATTTCTTCAAAAGTAATTTCCCATTCGTTATGACACTCTTCTCCATTCATTGTTACCATTGGATATAAAGCAGCACCATTTTTAAAACCTAATTTTCCGGCATTTTCAATAGCTCTATCTAATTGGTTATACCTGTAGGTTAATAAGTTTCTAGCAACCTCTTGGTCTTTTGTAGCCATGTAAAAAGGAATACAATAAGCTTCGGTATCCCAATAAGTACTTCCCCCATACTTTTCGCCTGTAAACCCCTTAGGCCCAATGTTTAAATTAGGGTCGGTTCCTAAATAAGTTTGGTTTAAATGAAAAATATTAAATCTAATTCCTTGCTGCGCTTCTACATCACCAGAAATTGTAATATCTGCCATTTCCCAAATTTTGGCCCAAGATTGTTTTTGCATTTCTAACAAAGTATCAAACCCTAAATTTGTAGCTTTATTAACTGCATTTTTAGCTGCTTGTACTAAATCTAGCTTATTGTGATTTCTATCAGAGGTATAACCACCAAACTTAACAATAGTAAATGATTGACAGCATTCAACATCAGCTTGATAAGTAAACCCTATTCTATTTTCTGTTTGATTAATTTCAAAGTCTAAGTTTTGAACCTGATTATCAATAAATAATTGAGATTTCATAAATGTATTAGTATGAAACTCAGTTTTCATTGTATTTGCTTGAATAGACGCAAAATCCTTATCATGATTTACTTTTGTAACATTCCAGAATTTATCATCCCAATTAGAATCTTCATTTGTAATTCCAGCATCTATATAAGGTTCTAATGTTATATTAGCATTTGTATTTAAAGGCTTAACACTATATTTTATAGCACCAATCTCATCCAAATCTAAACTTAAAAAGCGTTTGGATTGCACCTCAACTTCGTTTCCATTATTAAGAGTTGCAACAAAACTTCGGGATAACCAACCTTCTTTCATATTAAGTTCTCTCCTAAAATCTTTAACACTCTTACAAGTATTCAAATCAAGTTGCTCTCCATTAACTTTAACATTAATGCCTATCCAATTTGGAGCATTTAAAACTTTTGCAAAATACTCTGGATAGCCATTTTTCCACCAACCAACTTTTGTTTTATCGGGATAATACACACCAGCAATGTAACTTCCTTGAAATGTTAATCCTGAATAGGATTCTTCAAAGTTTGCTCTTTGTCCCATTGCTCCATTACCTATACTAAATAGACTTTCGGAAGATTCAACTTGATTAGCATCAAACCCTTCCTCTATCACTGACCATTCATTAGGCTTTATATAATCTTGATTCATTTTACGCTTTATCTATATTCATTAATTCATTTAAAAATGTGTTGTTCATTTGTGTAAAATCTGTAAACACATTATCCGCTTCATTTAAAACTGTTTTTTCTCCAATACCAATACTTATCATACCTGCACTATTTGCAGCTTGAATACCTGCAACAGCATCTTCAAATACTACACAGTCATGAGAATTAACTCCTAATTGCTCTGCAGCTATTAAAAACACTTCAGGATTTGGCTTTGCCTTAGTAACATTGTTCCCATCAACAATTGTATCAAAGTATGGTAACAATCCTACTTTTTCTAAAATTGGTTTAGCATTTTTGCTTGCAGAGCCTAAAGCTATTGGTTGATTTTTTTCTTTTAAATAATCTAAAACCCTAGATACATCTGGAAGAATTTCAGATGCATCCATGTTTTCTATATACTTAAGATAATCTACATTTTTTTCAATCATCCAAGTATCAAATTGTTCTTGAGTAGCCTCTATTTTCCCAATGTCCAAAAGAATCTCTAAACATCTTTTTCGACTTACTCCTTTAAACATTTCATTTTGTTCTACCGTAAACTCAAACCCTAAATCGTTAGCTAATTTTTTCCAAGCTAAATAATGATACTTTGCTGTATCTACTATAACACCATCTAGGTCGAATATGAATCCTTTTTTATTCATCGGTTGTTTCTAATTGATATGAAATAGCCGATTTATTAGTAATTAAAAAATTACATAAACCAGCAATAATTAAACTTCCTCCAGCAACTAACATTGCGTTAATTGCTCCTTCTCCTATTAATCCAGATACATAGTTAATTCCACCAAGTGCAGCTATTATTTGTGGTATTACAATAAACATATTGAAAATCCCCATAAACATTCCCATTTTATTAGGGTCAACTGAACTTGACAACATAGCATATGGCATTGACAAAATACTTCCCCAAGCTAAACCAATCAACATAAAACAGTACTTTAGGTTTTCTGGATTAGAGATATAATACATTGCTATAAACCCTAAACCACCTAGTATTAATGACACCATGTGTACGTATTTTCTGTTGATTTTTCTTTTTGAAGTATAAAACGTTAAAAGCAAAGCAAAAGCCATTGAAGACAATCCATAAGCTCCCATTGCTGAACCAACTAAATTAGAAGATTTTTGAAACGAAGTGTTAGCTATATCGTAAGCTTCTTTTTGTGCTGGCACAGACATATTATATGCCGTTTCTACAGGAACTGGTGTATTAAATATATGCTCTGTTAACGCAGGATTTGCCATACTCCACATTGTAAAAAATGCAAACCATGAAAAAAACTGAATAACTCCAAGTTTTTTCATTGTTGTAGGCATATTCCCGATATTATTTACTATGTCTGGAATAAATTGATTTTTTCTTTGTTTTTCTTTTTCAAAAGCTTCCATATCCTCTGGAGGATACTCTGTTGTAGTAAAAATTGTATATAAAATACTAACTAAAAAAACAAAAGCACCTATTGCAAAAGCAACTTTTACAGACATTGGAACTACTCCTACATCGGCAGAATCACTAACTCCTAACTGAGATACCATCCAAGGTAAATTACTTGCTATCCAAGTACCTATACCAATGATTAACGTTTGGACAACAAAACCATAAGACCTTTGTGATTCTGGTAATTTATCAGCAACTAAAGCCCTAAAAGGCTCCATCGAAATATTAATTGATGCATCTAAAATCCATAAAAATCCTGCTGCCATCCATAAAGCAGAAGAATGCGGCACAAAAAATAATGCTATTGAACTTAATATTGCTCCAATTAAAAAATAAGGTCTACGCCTTCCTAATTTTGGATGCCATGTTCTGTCACTCATGTAACCAATAATTGGTTGTACAAGTAAACCTGTTAGAGGAGCTGCAATCCACAACAATGGAATATCATCGTGACTAGCACCTAACGTTTGAAAAATTCGTGACATAAAGCCTCCTTGGAGGGCAAAACCGAACTGTATCCCTAGAAATCCAAAACTCATGTTCCAGATTTGCCAGAAACTTAGCTTGCGCTTTTCCATAAATAGTATGTTTAAATTAATACTATTTCGACAAGCGGAAAGGCTCATCAAAACTTGTTGTGAAAAGTAAAAATATAAGTTTTGACTGCCGTAAAGGTATAAAAGTTTTCGTTACCTCAAACTATTTTTTTTATTTAGTAGACTCTCTTTCTACCAATTCGGTAGTAATAACAACGGTTTGATAGCTTTCATTTTCATACTCATTTTCATCTTCAATACGTTGAATTAATAACTCAGCAGCTTTTTCACCCATAGCTATAGCATGTTGGCTAACTGTTGTTAGACTTGGTGTTGCGTGTCTAGATAAAACACCATCTGTAAAGCCTATTACTTGAAGATCTTCAGGGATTGACAATCCCAATTTTCTAGCTACTTTCATTACAGTAACTGCATATAATTCATTTACAGCAAAAACACCATCAATGTTCTTATTAGCTTTGAACATATTTTCAATTTCTTCTTCTAAAACCTCTAGATGATCTTCTGACAACAGGTTGTCATTTACTTTCAAAATTAAATCTGCCTCAGCATCAATTTTATGTTCTTGCAATGCTTGCAAATAACCTTTGGTTCTCAACTTGCCAACGTTTACATAATCTTTGGTAGAAATCAATGCAATATTTTTACAGCCATTACTTATTAACTTCTCTACTGCATTTTGCGCTCCTTGCATATCATCAACTATAACCTTATCGCATGCTATATCATTAACAATTCTATCAAACATTACAATAGGCATACCTTGATTTATGGTTTCAGAAAAATGATGATAATCCTGCTGCTTAAGTGTTTCTCTTGAAATTGACAATATAAACCCATCTATACTCCCATTAGCTAGCATTTCCATATTAATCACTTCCTTATCAAAAGATTCATTAGACAAGCCGACAATAACATTATATCCTCTAGCATTAGCATACAATTCTATTCCTTTAATAACTTTAGAAAAGAAGTGATGTAC
The DNA here is from genome assembly GCF_047219225.1 of Pontimicrobium sp. IMCC45349. Classification (GTDB taxonomy): domain Bacteria; phylum Bacteroidota; class Bacteroidia; order Flavobacteriales; family Flavobacteriaceae; genus IMCC45349. Next base: position 880,318 of record NZ_CP178208.1, read on the forward strand.
AATTTCTGGTATTATTATACCTATAGTTTTAGTACGTCTATTTTTTAAACTAAGCGCAATGTTATTTGGCCTGTAGTTATATAGCTTAGCAAAAGCTTTTACTTTTTCTCTAGTATCTTCACTTATTTCTGTACTATCCTTCAAAGACTTTGATACTGTTGAAATTGAAACATCTAACTCTTTAGCTATTTGTTTTAAGGTTATCTTCTTTTTCATTTAGGAAATTCTTATAATTCTTCGTCAAATTTGATAATAATTCAATTTACAAGCTATATAAATCAATTTTCTTCAAAAAGTTATCAACACGAAAACGTTAGAGTGATAATAGTCATGGTTTTCTTAGGTCTAATTTACATAAATTTAACTTCGAAAAGTAAAAATATAACAAACTAATTAAGAAATTAATTTAAATGTATTGTATGAAAACAATTATGAATAGTTTACTGTATGTATTACTATTGGTTCCCGCCTTATTAATAGCGCAGACCAATGTTTCTGGTACAGTAACCGAACAATCAACCGCTTTACCTCTCCCTGGAGTAAATGTTGTAATTAAAGGTACGTCAACTGGAACAGCCACTGACTTTGATGGTAAATATCAAATTAGTGTTAATACTGGTGATGTATTGGTTTTTTCCTATGTAGGATATAAAACCTTTGAGGTTACTTATAATGGTCAAAATCCATTAGATGTACAATTATTAGAAGACACTGCTCAATTAGAAGAAATTGTACTAATTGGATATGGTAGTGTAAAAAAAGAAGATTTAACTGGATCAGTAGATGTAATTTCTTCTGACGACTTTAACAAAGGTGCTATTGTATCTACAGATCAATTATTAGCAGGTAAAGCTGCTGGTGTTAGAATAACAAATAACGGTGGTTCTCCAGATTCTGCTCCAAATATTAGAATCCGTGGTGGGGCTTCATTATCAGCAAATAGTAGTCCATTAATTGTTATTGATGGTGTACCAATTGGAAATGATAATCCAGCAGGTGTAAGCAATCCTTTATCTTTAGTAAACCCTAACGATGTTGAAAGCTTTTCAATTTTAAAAGATGCCTCTGCTACTGCTATTTACGGTTCTAGAGCATCAAATGGTGTAATTATCATTACTACCAAAAAAGGAACTTCAGGAGACAAAGTAATATATAACTTCTCTTCGGATTTTTCTGTAAGTTCTGCTGGTGATGGATTAGATATGATGACAAGCAGCGAATTTGTACAATTTATTCAAGAATACCACCCAGACTATGTAAGCTCTTTAGGTGTACCTGCTGGGTCAGTTAGTACTAATGAACCTGTAGCGCAGGTTATAGATGGGCGTGAAATTTATAATACTGATTGGAGAGATAGAGTTTTTAGAACTGCTTTATCATCAAACACTAACTTTAGTGCCAGAACAAATTTATTTGGCAAAGTTCCTTTTAGAGCTTCTTTAGGATATACTAATAGTCAAGGAGTTGTAGAAACTGACGATTACGAACGTATAAGTGCTTCTTTTAAATTAACGCCTAAGTTATTAGATGATAATCTAAAACTAGACATTAATGCAAAAACTACTTATGCAGATAAAAATGCAATTGATGCAGGTGGAGCTATTAGCGGTGCTATTGGTTTTGACCCTACTAAACCTGTTAATGACAGTAATAGTATTTTTAATGGTTATTATGTCAACATGAATGGAAATTTAATTGATGGTCAATGGAACCCTGTTGCATTACTTAATCAACGTGAACGTCCAGAACGTGTATTTAGATTTTTAGGAAACATAGAAGCAGATTACAAATTACCTTTTGCTCCAGGTTTAAAAGCTGTAGTGAACTTAGGATTAGACGCTTCATCAGCAAAGATAAAAGAACGTTTTTCTGATAACTCATTAGCTACTTATCGAGTTACTCCAAATGAACCAACCCCGTATGTATTTAATCCAGGTGTAAACTTTGAAGAAAGACAACGTATTACTAACACTACTCTAGATGCATATCTACAGTACAACAAAACATTAGAAGGTAATTTCATTAACAAATATGATATCCAAGCTGGTTATTCTTACCAAAATTTCAAAAATGATGGAAATCAAGATAGATATCAATATAATGCGGATACTGGATTACGTGAATTAGTTATAAACCCTAACAATCCTAACAACAGATATTATAACGTATTGAATCTTCAATCATTCTTTGGACGTTCAAATATTGACTTTGCTGGTAAATACTTATTAACTTTATCATTTAGGGCAGATGGTTCTTCGTTGTTCCAAGAAGATGATCGTTGGGGGTTTTTCCCTTCTGCTGCGCTAGCATGGAAACTTAAAAGTGAATCTTTCTTAGAGAATACAACTTTCATAAATGATTTAAAATTAAGATTAGGTTGGGGACAAACTGGTCAACAAGATATTACAGGCGTTGTTGGCTTCTACCCTTCAATTCCATTATTCCAAGCAGGAGATAGTAATAGTCAATATTTACCTAATTCATCTTTATATTCAGCATTGCCTTTTAACCCTAATTTAACTTGGGAAAAAACAACAACATATAATGCTGGTTTAGACTTTGACATCTTAAACAACAGAATGATTTCAGGTTCTTTTGATGTATACTTTAGAAAAACAACTGATTTATTAGCAGATGTACCTGTACCACCAGGACAAGCATTTTCTAGCAGCTTTATTGATAACGTAGGTGAAACTGAGAGTAAAGGTTTTGAATTAAATTTAAATATTACTCCAGTTAATACTGATGATTTTAGTTTTGACATTGTTTCTAACATTGCTTACAACCATACTGAAGTAACAGACTTAGAAGGTCTAGCTAGTATTCCAACTGGAGGTACAGTTACAGGAACAGGAACGTTTCTACAACGTCATGCAGTTGGTCAACAAGCTGGTAGTGCATATGTATTCAAACAATTATATGATGCTAACGGCTCACCAATCCCAGGCGCTTTTGCTGATAGAAATGGTGATAATATTATTAATGATGACGATCGTTATTATCAAGCTATTGCTCCTAATTGGACTTATGGATTTGGGTTAAACTTCACCTATAAAAACTGGGATTTAAGCTCTAGTTTTAGAGGACAAATAGGTGGTAACGTATTTAATTTAAACAAATTAAGATATGGTAATGTAGAAAATGCTTTACCAAACAATAACACCAGTTTAACTAATGTGCTTAACTTTTATAGTGGTGCAGCAGACTCTGCTTTCTATGAAGCAATTGGTAATACAATATATTCTGACTACTATTTAGAAGATGCTTCTTTCTTAAGATGTGATAATATAGTATTAGGTCATAGGTTTGATAATTTAATTAAAGATGCAACTTTACGTCTTTATGGAAGTGTAACCAATCCTTTTATTATTGATGACTATTCTGGTCAAGATCCAGAAAATTTTGGTGGAATCGACGGTAATTTCTACCCTAGACCTACAGTATATACGTTTGGAATTAATTTAGACTTTTAAAAAAAAATTATGAAAAAAGCTATAAAGACACTAGTCGTACTATTAAGTTTCTCTGTACTAGGCATTTATTCTTGTACAGACGATCTTAATACAACACCTAAAGTAGAACTTACTTTAGAAGAACTATTAGCTGAGGATCCAGATGCTATTGAAGGTATTGTTTCTAGGCTATATGCATCATTTGCCCTATCAGGCCCTAATGGCCCTGGAAGCTCAGATATAGATGATGACGCAGGTGAATCTCCATTTTTAAGAGGTATTATCAATTTACAAGATTTTACTGCTGATGGTATGAAAAATAGATGGGGAGACGATGGTTTAGACCAATTAACAACCACTTCTAACTGGGATGGTAATAACAAATTTTTTAGATACTTATACAACCGCATTTATTATACTATTCCGCAATGTAACAACTTAATTCAAGTATTAAATTCAACATCAGTTGAAGATTCAGAATTAGCACTTAACGAAGCACGCTTCTTAAGATCATTAGCCTATTTTTATTTAATCGATTCATTTGGTAAAGGTGTTTTAGTAACTGAAGATAATTTAGGAACTAGTGAACCACTTCCTGAAGCATCTCGTTTAGAACTGTTTACTTATGTTGAAACTGAATTATTAGAAATTGAACCATTAATGCCAACTACAAATAGTTATGGTCGCGCTAATAGATATGTAGTTGATATGTTACTTGCTAAACTTTATATGAATGCTGAAGTTTATATTGGGCAAGCAAAGTATAACGAAGCTGCTATTTATGTTAACAAAATTATTGATGAAGGTGGTTATCAATTAGCAAATAATTTTATTCAAAATTTCTCTGGCGACAACTTTAATTCACCAGAAATAATTTTCCCTTTAATAGCTGATGCTGTTACAAGTCAAAGTTATGGAAATACAACATACATTGTAAATGGTAGTTTAAGTTCAGATACAATGCCACTTGAAGACTTTGGTTCTTTACAAGGTTGGCAAGGTCACAGAGCATCTCCAGCTTGGTATGGATTATTTGGAGATTTAAACACTTCAAATGACACAAGAGCTTCATTATTTTGGACTGATGGACATAATTATGATATGACTGATTATAGAGAATGGACAGATGGCTATCCTTCAACTAAATTTAGAAATACAGACTTTAATGTTAACTCTACTCCAACGGATTTTTCTGGAACAGACTTTCCTTTATACAGATTAGCTGACGTTTACTTAATGTATGCTGAATTAGCTGTTAGAGGTGCTGGTAATACAAATATGGATACTGCCCTTAGTTTAGTAAATGATGTAAGAACACGTTCAATGACCAATCCAATAAATTCATTTGACTTAACATTAGACTTTATTCTTGATGAAAGAGCTAGAGAATTAAACTTAGAAGGACATAGACGTACAGATTTAATACGATTCAACAAGTTCACTGGCGGAAACTATATTTGGCCATGGAAAGGAAATACTGCTGAAGGAACATCTATTCCTGATCACTATAAGTTATTCCCAATTCCTGAACAAGCAAGAGGAGCTAATCCTAATTTAACACAAAACCCAGGATATTAAAACTATGAAAATGAAACATATATTTAAGGTTTGTCTCATAACATTTACATTATTTTTTATTTCTTGTAGTGATGATGACAATTTACAGATTTCTGAAGGGAGTTTCGGAAATATCCTAACACCAGATGAGGGACAAACTTTTGTCTTAAATCCATTGGAAGAACAAACCAACAATGCTATTACAGTAAGTTGGGAAGATGCAAATTATAGTGTGCCAACAGGTATAAACTATACAGTAGAAATTGCTGCCTCTGGAACCAATTTTGAAAACCCAATAGCAATGGGAAACACAAATACAAATGCAATTTCTGTTAACATTGCTAACTTTAATGGTTATGTTGTACAAGCTGGATTATTTCCTTTTGTTGAAGGAAGCTTAGATATTAGAATAAAATCTGATATTGGTGATGAAAATGTATTACCACAGTATTCAAGCATTGTAACTGTAAATGTAACTCCTTTTACAACAGATTTACCAAGAATTGCTGTTCCTGGGAATCATCAAGGTTGGGATCCTCCTACAGCACCTCATCTAGCCTCTTCTGCATTTGGCGAAACAGATTACGAAGGTTACGTTTGGCTTGATGGTGAATATAAGTTCTTAGCGCCAAACCAAACAGGTGGTTTTGAATGGGGAAATACTGATTGGGGAGACGATGGCACTAACACAGGTATGTTAGTTGAAACCGATGAATCAAATTGTAATGCTCCTGTAGCTGGTTACTACTTTGTTCAAGCAAATACAGCAGATTTAACTTACTCAGCAGAATTACATAATTGGGGAGTTATCGGTAACGCTACACCAACAGGTTGGGATAGTGATACTGATATGGTTTATGACCCTAATACTCGTACTCTTAGCGTTACTTTAGATTTAACAGCTCAAGAAGCACCTGATAATGGTCTTAAATTTAGAGTAAACGATGATTGGTCAGTTAATTTAGGTGATACTGGTGCTGATGGTACTATGGAATATAGTGGAGATAATATTGGTGTTCCAACTTCTGGAAACTACACAATAATATTAGACTTAAGCAATCCTAGAGAGTACACATATTCATTAATTTTAAACGAATAAAAAGATGAAAAAAATATTAAAACTAATATCATTTTTTACTCTACTGATATTTGTCGTGAATTGTAATGACACTGAAGATTTTGAGTTTACAACTCCTGTAGACAACTTTAGTATTATTACTCCTAATGATGGCGCAAGTATAATATTAGATGGTACAAATGGTCAAAATAATGCTCTTACTTTAGTTTGGAATGATAATGTAACTGGAGCAGAAAGTTATTCTATTGATATGTCAATGGACGATACTTTTTCTAATATAATAAACATTGGATCTTCAAGCACTAACACATTTACAATGTCGGTAGAAACTTTCAATGCTATATTATTAGACAATAATATTTCTGCACTTGAAGAAGCATCTATTTATTTAAGAATTACTGGTAATGAAATGCAAAGTAATGCTATTAGACTAACCGTAAGTTCTTATCCTGAAGAAAGCCCAATAATTACTAGTCCAGATAGTACATTTGAAGTTGTATTATCAGACATTACTGAAGATGACATTGCATTAACAGTTGATTGGGATGATCCAAATTTTGCTCCTGAAAGTTCAGTATTAATTAACTATTACGTGGAAGCAGCTGTTGCAGGATCTGACTTTACAACTGTAGAATCTTTAGGCAATACTCAAGAAAGAACACTAGCTTCTACTCATGCCGAGTTAAATGATGTAGCTTTAAACCTTGGACTTGAAGCAGAAACTGTTGGTTCTTTAGATATTAGAGTACGTTCAGTCTTAGAAACTACCTCTGGAGAGCTTGAAAGAATTTCAAACTTTATAACAATTTCTGTAACACCTTATGAAACTGCATTACCTCCTGCACTTTATGGTGTTGGAGCTGGTTTACCTGATGCTGGTTGGGGATGGGATTCTCCAGAAGTACTCCCTTTACTTGGGTCTAAATATTCGGCAAATGTTAACTTAAGTCCTGACAATGGCGGTAACTTTAGATTCTTCTTACAAGAAGATTGGGGACCTGATAGTTATAATTACCCTTGGTTTGAAACAAGAGGATTTACTATTGATGCTAATTTAGTTAATGCAAATGATGGTGATAGTAATTTCCAATTCATAGGTACTGCTGGTGAGTATTTCTTAGAAATTGACATGGAAAATAAAACTATTACATTAGGAGCTCCACAAGGTGCAAATTGTGAATTCGATCAATTATGGCTTGTTGGTGCTGGTGTACCTGACGCTGGTTGGGGATGGGGTTCTCCTGTTCAACTACCTTGTACTGGAACTGGTATTTATTCAGGTAATGTAAATCTTCAAAATAATGGAGGAGCAGATAACAACTTTAGATTCTTCTCTATAGAAGGTGATTGGAACTCAGGTTTAAATTTTCCTTACTACATAGGAGAAGGTTACGCAATAGATTCTAACTTTGTTGATGCAATGGATGGTGATAACAACTTTGCATTTGTAGGCACCTCTGGAAACTACTTTTTAACTATTGATACTGTAAACAAAACTATAACTCTAGGACCACCACAAACTAATTGCGAATATGACCAATTATGGCTTGTTGGTGCTGGTGTACCTGACGCTGGTTGGGGATGGGGTTCTCCTGTTCAATTACCTTGTACTGGAGCTGGCGTATATTCTGGTAGCGTAACATTAGCAAATGACGCATTTAGATTTTTTACTATTGAAGGTGATTGGAATTCAGGTTTAAACTTCCCTTATTATACAGGAGAAGGTTATACTATTGATGCAAACTTTACAGATGCTATGGATGGCGACAATAACTTTTCTTTTATTGGTACTCCAGGAACATACACTTTAACATTAGATACAGTCAATAAGACTATAACTTTAAATTAATAGCATATTAAGGGCTACATGAAAACATACATGTAGCCCTTTTTATTAATTATAACAGCTATGAAAAAAACATTACTTTTTTCTTTATTTATAATACTTACCAATTACATTTCTGCTCAAGTAACTTTTGATGTGAATGCTATAGAAATTGATCAACCAGTAACTATTACTGTCGATGTAAACAGTAATGGATCTGATTGTAACGGACTTAGTAATCCTAACAAAGTTTACATGCACTCTGGGGTTGGAGACAACACAAACCCTTGGGGTTTTAATGTTATTGGAAATTGGGGTCAAGATGATGGTGTTGGAGAAATGACAAATAACGGAGATGGTACTTTTAGTATCACTATAACACCTCAAACATATTTTGGACTCACACAAACGCAAGCTGATAATGCCACTCAAATTGGAATGGTTTTTAGAAACGAAGATGGCTCACAAGAACTAAAAGACAATGGATGTGAAGATTATATTTTTCCAATAGGAATTGTAGTTATTAATTTTACACAGCCTACCACGCCCTCAATAGTTATTGCATCTGGCGATAATATTTCTATTAATGCAACTATTGATTATCAAGGCAGCACAACAGTTTTAGGAACATTCGAAGTTTTTTATAACGATGTATCAGTAGCTACAGGAACTTGTGGTTTTCCTAATTGTGGAACAACATTAACAAATATTACTGAAAGTGGTATTGTAAAATTTGTTGGTACTGCTCCAGGCACTTCTGAAACTGGAGAAGCAAGCTTTGAAGTAATAGTAGCTCCTACTGTTGTTGAACAAGCTTTGCCTAATGGAATGGTTGATGGTATAAATTATGATGAATCTGATGCTACCAAAACAACATTAGTAATAGATGCACCAAATAAGGATTTTATTTATGTTGCTGGAAGTTTTAACAATTATAATCCAGACAATTCATTTTTAATGAAAAAAGATCCAACTACTGGTAAATTTTGGTTGGAATTAACTGGATTAACATCTGGACAAGTAGAAACCTATCAGTATTGGGTATATGCTTTAAATCCAGTAGCCAATTCTCCAACTATTGTAAAAACAGCTGACCCTTATTCTACATTGGTATTATCTCCTTTCGATGATCCATGGATTTCTGACTCTACTTTCCCAGGACTTAACACAACATATGCTTATCCTTCTGGTCAAGAAAGAGAAGTAACTGTATTACAAACTGGACAAACTCCATATAACTGGCAAGTAACTAATTTCAACAAACCTAAAAAGGAAGATTTAATTATTTACGAAGTGCTTATTCGTGATTTTGATACTGATAGAAATTACCAAGACTTAATTGATAAAATAGATTACTTTAAAGATTTAAACATTAACGCTATTCAATTAATGCCTGTAATGGAATATGAAGGTAATGAAAGTTGGGGTTACAATACTTCTTTCCATTTGGCTTTAGACAAATATTATGGTACTGCAGACAAATTTAAAGAGTTTATCGATTTATGCCATCAAAATGGTATAGCAGTTATTTTAGACGTTGCATTAAATCATGCTTTTGGAAGAAACCCAATGAATAGGATGTGGATGAATGACCCCGACAATGATGGCTGGGGAGAACCAAGCAGTGAAAACCCATACTTTAATCAAACAGCTACTCATAGTTATAGTGTAGGTTCAGATTTCAATCACCAACAATCTAGAACACAGAATTATGTTGAACGTGTTGTTAAACATTGGATTGAAGAGTTCAATATTGATGGATTCCGTTGGGATTTAACCAAAGGATTTACTCAAAATTGCCAAGGTAGTGATGGCTGTACTAATGGTTATCAACAAGACAGAGTAGATATATTAAAACAATACGCTGATTACTCTTGGAGTTTAGATCCAAATCATTATGTAATTTTTGAACATTTAGGTGCTAACTCTGAAGAATCTGAATGGGCCAACTATAGAATTGGAGAAGGCAAAGGTATTATGCTTTGGGGCAAAATGACTGATCCTTACAACCAGTTAACAATGGGTTATAACTCTAACAATAATATTAATGGAATGGGGCATAACAGTAGAGGTTGGACAGGAAAACGTTTAGTTGGTTATGCTGAAAGCCATGATGAAGAACGATTAATGTATAAAAACGTAGAGTTTGGAAATAGTGGTATTGGAGGAAACTTAAATACTTCCTTAGGAAGAATGGATGCTTTAGGAGCTGTTTCGTTAACTATTCCTGGTCCAAAAATGATATGGCATTTTGGTGAACTAGGAATGAATAACTCTATTTTTACTTGTAATGATGGTAGTGTTAATAATCCAGATTGCAAGTTAGATACTAAGCCACAACCTCAATGGATTGAAAACTGGACAACAAACGCAAATAGAAGCGAAATTTTTGACGCTTGGTCAAGAATTAACGAGTTAAAGATTAATGAAGCTGTTTTTGAAGGCGATTACACTATAAATTCAGGTAACCTAACACCTTCAATTTATATTTGGGATAATAGTCTTCCTGCTTCTCAACTAAAAAATGTAGTCATAATTTCTAATTTTAACACATCATCTACAAACATAAATCCTAACTTTCCATATGGTGGAACTTGGTATGATTTAATGGATGAAACAGGTAATACAACTATTAGTGGTTCTACAACTTCAATTAATCTTGCTCCTGGTGATTTTAAAATTTATGGAAATGCTGTTCCAACCTTATCAAATGGCTCAATAACTGAAAACAATTTATTAAGAGTATACCCTAATCCAACATCAACATCATTTAAAATAAATAAAAATGTTACCGAAGTTCTAATTTTTGATATAACTGGTAAACAAGTAAAGTCTTTTGTTGGAGGCTTTAATAAAAATAATGTCTTTAGTATTCAAGAACTGGTTAATAGCATATACATATTGAAAATTAAAGATTTATCAGGTAATGTACAAACCACTAAACTGGTAAAGCACTAGTCACAAACTAGTTAATTAACATAACTTGAGTAAAAAAGCTTTTCATGAAAATGGAAAGCTTTTTATTATAATAAAAAAGCTTCTCTTATATAAGAGAAGCTTTTAACTTTTGTGCGGGCGGAGAGACTCGAACTCTCACACCTCGCGGCACTAGATCCTAAGTCTAGCGTGTCTACCAATTCCACCACGCCCGCAAAAGGACTGCAAATATAAACAATACTTTATAAATTCAAATAGTTCTTTTAATAAAAATTATTGTTGTTGTTTTTGTATTTTTATGGCATCTAAAAAAACTTCAATGAATAATATAAACTCATACATTTCTGAAAATAGAGAAAGATTTCTAAATGAGCTAATTGAGCTTCTAAAAATCCCTTCTATTAGTGCAGATTCAGCATATAAAAACGATGTTCTAAAAACTGCGGAATTTGTTGCAGAAAGCTTAACAAAGGCTGGATGTGATACTGTTGAAATTTGCAAAACTGAAGGCTATCCAATTGTATATGGTGAAAAAATTATTGATCCAAATTTACCTACAGTGTTAGTTTACGGTCATTATGATGTACAACCACCAGATCCATTAGAGCTTTGGGATTCTCCTCCTTTTGAGCCTGTAATTAAGAAAACAGAGTTACACCCTGAAGGAGCAATTTATGCTAGAGGTTCATGCGATGATAAAGGACAAATGTATATGCATGTGAAAGCACTAGAGTTTATGACATCTACAAACCAACTACCTTGTAACGTTAAGTTTATGATTGAAGGTGAAGAAGAAGTAGGTAGTGTTAGTCTTTCAACATTTGTAAAAGAGAATCAAGAAAAATTAAGCAACGATGTAATTTTAATTTCGGATACTGGAATGATTGCAAAAGACATTCCATCTATAACTACAGGCTTAAGAGGTTTAAGCTATGTTGAAGTTGAAGTAACTGGTCCTAATAGAGATTTACACTCAGGTTTATATGGAGGTGCTGTAGCAAATCCTATTAATGTATTAACTAAAATGATTGCTTCTCTTCATGATGAAAACAATCATATTACAATTCCTGGCTTTTATGATAATGTTGAAGAGCTTTCAGCAGAAGAAAGAGCTGAAATGGCAAAAGCACCTTTTTCTTTAGAAGAGTATAAAAAAGCTTTGGATATAGACGCAGTTTATGGTGAAGAAGGTTACTCTACTAATGAAAGAAACTCCATTAGACCTACACTAGATGTTAATGGTATTTGGGGAGGATATACTGGAGAAGGAGCCAAAACAGTTATTGCGAGTAAAGCATATGCTAAAATTTCTATGCGACTAGTACCTAACCAAGATTGGGAAAATATTACACAATTATTTAAAACTCACTTTGAAAGTATAGCTCCAGATGGCGTTACTGTTAAAGTTACACCTCACCATGGCGGACAAGGCTATGTCACTCCAATAGATAACATTGGCTATCAAGCTGCTTCAAAAGCTTACGAGCAAACATTTGGAAAAACGCCTATACCTCAACGTAGTGGAGGAAGCATTCCTATTGTTGCTTTATTTGAAGAAGAGTTAAAAAGTAAAACCATTTTAATGGGCTTTGGACTAAATAGCGATGCTATACACTCTCCAAATGAACATTATGGCGTATTTAATTACTTTAAAGGCATAGAAACTATTCCTTACTTTTTCAAACACTTTACTGAGCTATCTAAATAATTATGCAAACAAAAAAGAAAAGAAAGTGGTATAAAATACCAATCATTGAAAAATACAAAAACATGATTGGTTTAAAAATAAATCCACCTTTACATAAGGGCAAACATCAGGATTTTGTTTTTATACATATTAACAAAACTGGAGGTACTAGTGTTAATGGTGTTGTTGGAAAACCCTTTAGAAAGCATTTAACTGTAAAGGATGTAATTAGAATTATAGGTCCTAAAAAATGGGAGACTGCCTACAAATTTGCTATTATTAGAAATCCTTGGGAAAAAGTTGTGTCTCACTACAAGTATAACGTAAAGAAAAATGTCACTAAAATGGCAGAAGAACCTATTGAATTTAAAGATTGGGTAAAGTGTACTTTTGGTGAACCCAAAGACTATAAATATTACAATAGAGCTCAAATGTTTTTCCCTCAAATTGAATGGTTAAAAAACTATGAAGGAAAGATAGATGTAGATAAAATAATTCGTTTTGAAAATATTAACGAAGGCATCAATGAAGTTTTTAAGTATTTACAAATAGATGCTGAATTACCTCATCTAAATAAAACTCATAAATCTGATTATAGAGAGTATTACGACGACGAAACCAAACAAATTATTGCTGATTGGTTTCATGAAGACATTAAAGAGTTTGGATATACTTTTGACAAGTAAATCCTTATTCTTTCACAATTTTATAAGTTAGCTCTGAACCTTCAGATTCTAACTTAACAAAATAAATTCCGTTAGAAAATTGCGACATATCTAGAGAGTTCTGCTTTCTAGATATTGTTTTTTTCAATAATATCTTTCCATCAACAGACAGTAATTGTAGTTGCAAATCTTTTGATAAAGGTTGTTCTATAAAAAGATTAGAAACTACAGGATTAGGGTAAACTTTAATGTTTCTTTTACTAAACTCATCTACACTTAAGAAATCAAAAACTACACAATCACTTATTTCTACACAAGCTCCAGAAGTAACTTCGACAGCATAATTACCATCTGCCGATGGTGTAAAAGATTGATTTGTTTCTCCTGTTATTTCAGTATTAGTATCACAATCTATCCATTGGTAATTGGCCGATGATTGTGCAGCTGTTAAGGTAGTACTATTAAACGTAACTGTGTTATCTACTCCAATCAATCCTGCTTTTGTTGTCATATAAGCCATAATTAATTTAGCTAGCTCATGGTAATATGGTAAATCTAAAGTAGCAAATGTATCACCTGAAGAATGATAAAAAGGTGTTTCATCATTATTCTCCCAAGACTCTCCAACTAAAACAGCCGAAAACCCATTATTCCAGAATCTAGCATGATCACTAGCTGTTGTTCCTGGGTTAACTACATTTACATTTAGGTTAAATCCATAAGTTCCTAACACAGAAACAATATCATCTTTCATAGCTATAGAGTTAGCTATTGGTCTTACATCAATATCAAAACCATCATCATCATCACCATCATAACCCATCATATCAATATTTAATACTCCTAAAATATTATCACCATTGGAAGCTGCTTGTGATGCATAATAACCTGCTCCTCTAAGTCCTATTTCTTCTTCGTCCCAAAGTGCATATACAATTGTATTGTCTATACATTGTGTTGATAAAATTCTTGCTATTTCTAAAACGGTTGCAGTTCCACTTGCATTATCATCAGCACAATAATCAGCAACACTATCGTAATGGGCACAAACAATATAAATATCGTTTGGGTTAGTTTGTCCTAATTGAGTTGCAATAATATTTCTACCATTAGTATTAAACGCTTGATCAGTGACAGTTAAATTATCATATTGAGATAATTTTTGCACTAAATAATCGGCAGCCAAATCATTATTGTCTTCTTCTCTATTTAATATCGTAACTGTTGAACCATTCACAACAGTAGACTGCTCTCCAGTAAACTCATTTAAAGTTAAGGTTAATGAGTCTAAATCCACCTTATTAACTAGGTCAGTAATTGATTGACCTCTAGACGTAGTGGTAAAGGCTAAAAAACATATTAAGGCAGCAATATATTTGTTCATTTTGGGCTAGTTTTAAAACGTAAAGATAATAGATTATTATAAATACTAAATTTTGTAAAGTATTACTTCTATAAAGATTAATCGTAAACTCTCATAATTAATTACAATAATACTCGTTAATATTTATGCTATTAACTAACAGTTTATAAATGATATTTTCAAGAAGCTCTATTTCTAACTGGTCTTTATTAAAAAAGATTAGCTTTAGATTTATTTTCTCTTACTTTATACTTTATAATATTACATCATTTGCTTCTACATTAGGTAGTTCTTTAATATTTTGGGTAGGTAAACACATTTTAAGAATTGATTACGAATTTAGTGCCATTGGTTATGGAAGTGGAGATACCACCTATCAATATATACAAATATTCGTCTTTGTAGTAACAGCTCTTATTTCAACATTTATTTGGTCCATTTTAGATTACAAAAGACCATCTTACAATAAGGTTGCCTACTTCTTTCAGTTAATTCTACGATTTGTATTAATATACTATTTATTAGTTTATGGGTTTATTAAAGTATTCTATTTACAATTTTCTCCTCCAAGTTTAAACAGGTTATTACAGCCAGCTGGAGATATGTCGCCAATGGGACTTGCTTGGACATTTATGGGTTACTCTAAAGCATATTGTATTTTTTCAGGCTTACTAGAAGTAATTGGTGGCTATTTACTTGTAAGCAAAAGAACACAAACACTTGGTTCTATAATAATTATTGCAGTTATGGCAAATGTATTTATGATGAACATGTGCTTTGATATTCCTGTAAAACTATTTTCTTTTCACCTATTAGCAATGGCTTTAATTTTATGTTTTACAGACTATAAAAAACTTATAAATATTTTTATTCTAAATAAAGACACAAAAAAAACTGATTTCTATTCTCCCTACACCTTTAAAAATCAAATGGAAATAAATGTTATTAGAGGTATAAAGCTATTTCTA
Source organism: Pontimicrobium sp. IMCC45349 (assembly GCF_047219225.1). Classification (GTDB taxonomy): domain Bacteria; phylum Bacteroidota; class Bacteroidia; order Flavobacteriales; family Flavobacteriaceae; genus IMCC45349. The sequence goes on from NZ_CP178208.1 coordinate 895,850, forward strand.
ATTACAGGTGTTTCGATTGTATTTATTTCAATGGGATATTCCAGATCAAAAAATTATGGAGTAAATAGAGTTAAACCAGAATTATATGGTATTTGGGAAACAAGCTACTTCATAAAAAATAATGATACTATACCTGCTTTAGTTGATGATAATAATAGATGGGAATACTTAATAATTGATTATAAAGACAGAGCTACAATAAAAACTATGACTGGAAACAATAAACGTTATTCATTTATAACTGACTCTACGTTTAATAAAATCAGTATGTTTAAAGACACAGATACCATAATTCATAATTTCTCTTATAAAAAACATAATGAACACTTTCTTGAGTTAAATGGACAACTTGATTCTGATAACTTAAAAATTATTTTAACTAAAAAAGACCTTGATGACTTCAGACTCACTAAAAGAGGATTTAATTGGATAAACGAAAAACCATATAATAGATAATCCTAAATCCTTATTCTACACTTGTAGAATTAAAATTATTATTCTACATTTGTAGAGTTAATTCTAAATTTGTAGAATAAAATGAAATTATCACAAACTGAAGAACAGTTAATGCAACACCTTTGGCGATTAGAAAAAGCCTTTATGAAAGACCTTCTTGAAGTCTATCCTAATCCTAAACCTGCAACAACAACTATAGCTACTTTGCTTAAACGTATGATTGATAAAGGTTATGTTGCATATACACTTTACGGAAAATCTAGAGAATACTATCCTTTGGTAAAAAAGAAAGATTATTTCTCTAAACATATGAATGGGCTTATTAAAAACTTTTTTAATGATAGTGCCTCACAATTTGCATCATTTTTTACAAAAGAAACCAACCTTTCAAAAGAAGAGTTAGAAGACTTAAAAAAAATAATTGATAGCGAAATCAAAAAGAAGTAACTATGCCTATTTACATTTTAAAATCTACGTTATGTTTATGCATCCTATTAGCTTTTTACAAAATAGGATTAGAATCGTTAAGTAATCATAAGTTTAAACGCTTTTATCTTTTAAGCATATTACCATTAGCTATAGGTATTCCGCTTATAACTTTTACTACATATGTAGAACCAACATTAGATTTTGGAACCTACAATCCAAATAATTTTATAACACCATCTTCTATTCCAGCAGAAGTAATTACGGAAGAGAAAAGCTTCTGGAACTACCTTCCCACTATACTTTGGAGTATTTATGGTATTGGCGTAGCTATTTTCTTAAGTAAATTCTGTGTTAATCTTTATGCCATATTTTCAAAAATTAAGAAGCATCAAAAAATTAAAAACCATTCTTTTATTAATGTATTAATTAAACAATTACAAGTCCCACATACGTTTTTCTATTATATATTTTTAAATAAAAAAGCATATAACAACCATCAAATACCTAGCGAAGTTTTATTACACGAACAAACACATGCAAAGCAATTGCACAGTATAGATATATTATTAATTGAGCTATTTCAAATTGTGTTTTGGTTTAATCCATTTATCATCATTTATAAAAAGTCTATTAAACTTAATCATGAGTTTTTAGCTGATGCAGAAGTGTTAGATCAAGGTGTATCAAAAACTAATTACCAAAATATATTATTAGCATACTCATCATATGCTACACAGCAACACTTGGCTAATGCCATTAATTATTCATCAATCAAAAAACGATTCACCGTTATGAAAACACAATCATCAAAAAAATCCATTTGGATACGCAGTTTACTACTACTGCCTTTATTAGCAATCTTATTGTTTAGCTTTACTAACCAAAAAGAAGTTATTATTGAAGAAGAAGATCAAACATATTCAAACACAACTAAAGAAAAGAACAGTGACACAAAAAGCATCTACTATAAAAATGCAACCTTCAAATTCTTAGATAAAAACAAAAACATTATTGCAACAAAAAAGTATGACGAACTCACTAATGCTGAAAAAAGTCGCTTACTTCCTCCGCCTTCAAAACCAATAAAAAAGAAACCTTCGGCTCAACAATTATCAAATTGGTTGGACACCAAAAATTATGGTATTTGGATAGATGGAAAAAGGATAGAAAATAATACCCTCAAAAACTATAATTCTAACGATTTTGGCAATTTCTATGTAAGTAAACTTGAAAAAAATGCAATTAATTATGGTAAACACTATTATCAAGTTAACCTATATACATTACAAGAATTTACTAGATTAATTAAAAATCATGGTGAACCATTAGATAAAGGCACAGTAATAACTATAACTCAAAATAGTGAACTAGAACAAGAAAGCTCTAATACTGTAAAAAGCATTAAATATACCAAAAACAAAACATCTAAACAAAAAGGTTTAACTCAATTAGAAATAAGTGAATATAATAAATTGGCTAGGAAATTTAGCACTAAGAAAGATTCCAAAAATATTACTATAAAACGAAAAGACCATTTACGTATTAAATATCTTTACGACCTTATGACTAAAGAGCAACGAGAATATGTAGAGCCTTATCCTAATATTCCTCCACCTCCAACCGTAAAAGAAATAAAACCTGTTAAAAACAACAAAAAACCAGAAGTTGTGGAAATCAAACTTGTTCCACCTCCACCACCTCCAGTTCCTGCAAATGCTACTGAAGCCGAAAAAATTAAATATAAAAAAGCTATAGAGAACTATAAAAAAGGTAAACCAGGTAAAATAAAAAAAGTAAAAAATGATAATGATGAATGGATTGAAGTAGTAGAAATTATAGAAGCTAACGCTCAAGAAGTTCCGCCTCCACCTCCACCTCCAAAATCTCCTTTAGATCATATAATAAACATGGCTAAGAAAAATGCAACCTTTTATTTTGAAGGAAAAAAAATAACATCAGACGAAGCCATAAAACTATTAAAAACCGACAAAAACTTAAATATAGCTACCCAAAAGCAAAACTCAAATGCTCCTAAGGTTCATATTTCAACACAACCTATTACAACAAATAAAGAAGGTAAATTAGTAACTAAACCAATTTCATTAAAAGAAGTAAAATCTAAAATCAATGAAAATGACCAAGGGTATGTTACTATTAATAATGAAACTTATTTTTATATTATAGATAATGAAGTGATTAAATATTTTAACCGTTGGGGAGAAAAAGTAGATGAAAAAGGAAATATTTTATCCTCAAACAAAAACTATAAAAGTACCGCTAAAGTAAGTTCTGTCTCTTATAGTGATAAAAATGAATCTAATCATCTAAACCAAACAGTAACTGTAAATAATAAAAAAGTTATCGATGGTATGCTTACTCTAACAAAAGAGGATATTGAAGTTATCACATTGAACTCAGGGAAAAATAAAATTGTTAGTTTTAAACTAAAAGTTCAAGGACAATCAACGAAATCTATTTCAGGCAAATCTATAAACTTAAAAAATCATGGATGTTATAGTCCAGCTCTTAAAAAGAAGTCGATTCAAATTTTCGATATAAAAGATGCTGAAGGAAATAAATACCCTCCTATTTTTATTTCAATAAAAAATTAGATAAGAATAAACCTCAATAAATACTAAAGCGCTTTCATTCTTAATTACACAAATGAAAGCGCTTTCTTAGTTCATTCTATAACAAATAATTAGGACAACAAAAAAGCTTATCTTAAGAATAAGATTGTATAAGCATCAGATAATTTTATACAACCTATAAGTTAAAATTAGCACTAGCTTTGATATTAGTATTCAAAACTATATATAATGCTTAAAAAATTACTTAAATCTAGCTGGCCATTATTTTTTTTATTGATTCATTTACCATCAAATTCTCAAAATAGTTCTCAAAAAATAAAAGAGTGTAAGACTAAAATTGTTAACGATATAATTTTCAATAACCATCCTGAAACTTTAAAGGAATATAACAACTTTAACAAGTATTCAAGAAAGCAAATTGAGAACAACTCAATTAACCGAAATAACAACTCAACTTATACCATTCCTGTAGTATTTCATGTTTATGGAGATGTCCATAATGGTTATTCTGTTACTCAAGAAAAAATTGAAACAGCATTAGAAAAACTTAACGAAGATTTCAACGGCCTTAATTCAGATTTTAATACTGTTGACCCAATGTTCTCTAGCATTAAAGGAACACTAGATATTGAGTTTAAACTTGCAAAACTTGATCCAAATGGAGGCTGTACAAGTGGTATTGTTTTTTATGACGAAAAAAGTGGTTATGGAAATGGTAGTGGATACGACTCTCAAATTCAAGCTGATGCCTGGGATAATTACAAATATATGAATGTATATATTCAAAACGACCTTTATAATGATGGTAGCACAACTAACTCTGGTGTTGCGTGGTATCCAAACAGTTGGATGTCTGACAATAACCTAGCAAGAGTAGTTTATAATGGCGCCTATTTACATGGAAATACTAGTGATGAATTTGCATCTGTATTAACACATGAATTTGGCCATTGGTTAAATCTAGTTCATACTTTTGATGGTGGTTGTACAGGAACCGATTTTGTAACAGACACACCTCCTGAAAATGGAAATCATGACCTTGGATGTAGCTCAGGTACAAACTGTAATGGAGAATATGTAAATTATGAAAATTACATGGGTTATAATGGCGCTAGTGGTTGTTATAAAATGTTTACACAAGGGCAAATAAATAGAATGATAGTTGCCCTAATACACCCAACAAGACAACCATTATGGCAAGCCAATAATTTAATTGATACTGGAGTAAACAGTACAAATGGCTACATAATGTCTTCAATAAATCAATTAGTTGAAGATGATATTAATAACGGAAGCATTTTGCAAATGCCTAATATTTCAATATTCGACGCTACTTTCACTAACAACACTGGAGAATTAACTTTAGGAGTAGATTATAATGCAACATTGCCTAGTGGACTAATACCTCATATAAACTTAATTAGCAACACTGAAGCAATCTTATCTTTTTCTGGAAATGCCATAAATCATAGTACAATTGACAATTCAGAAATTACGATAACATTTCTAAACCCAGCAATTATTGGAGGTTTAGCATCATTACATTGCTCTACAATAAATATTGATGCAAAGTTTTATGACCCTTACGAAATTGTTTATGTAGATATTGACGATATTACCGTTGGAGCTACTTATGGTTCATGGGAATATTTTGAAATAGAAATTGGAGATGACAGAGCATATGGTGCTTGGGAGTATACTGCAAATCATTTAAAAGTTGAAACATATGGAAAACGTTTAGTTTGTAATCCAGCAACAATCAATATTACTCCATTGCCATATAATACTGCTGTTAATGGCTCTAGTAATTTTGAAGCACCAGGTAACTACCCAAATCAATTAAATATTAGAAGTACAACACATACAGTTTGGCAAGATCAAATGGCATATATTGGCTTTGAATATAAAATTGATGGCAGAACATGTTATGGTTGGTTTGGAGCTGAAGTCGCACCAGATGGCTCTTATTTCACAATATTAGATTACGCCTATAATACCGAGCCAAATGCTACAATATATACTGGTATGACTTTAAGTAATAATGATCATGAATTGACTCCTAGTATTACTCCGTTCCCAAATCCTTTCTCAGATGAACTAACAATCGATTTTAGACAAACAAGAGGAGAACAAGTAGATATCACAATTTATACCACATTGGGTCAGGTAGTTCATAAAGAATCCTTCATAAATCCTAACAAGCAATATCACCTAAAAAATTTAAATATAGCTAATGGCTATTATCTACTAAGTATATCTATAGATCAAAATAAAGTTTTATCGAAAGGAATTATTAAACAATAAATATACTTTTAAGTTTACTAAAATTCATTAGGAAACAACTTACTTAATAGATTAATAAACACATAAAGCCTCGATTTTCGAGGTTTTTTTGTAACAAATACTTAAAAATTGCGTTCTAATAAACAATCAATCAAATCACTACAATCATGTTAAAGCAATTTTTTATTATCTGCTCTGGTGCTGACACCGACCTTTTAGAGAACTGTTCCAAAGGCGAACAAAACAAATATGTTGGTATTGGCGCTACTGTCTTTTTTACTGCATTAATGGCTTTTATCGCTGCTAGTTATGCACTTTACACTGTTTTTGACAACTTATTTGCAGCTATAGGATTTGGCTTTGTTTGGGGACTATTAATCTTTAACCTTGATAGATATATTGTTTCTACAATTAAAAAAACTGGAAATGTTATTGATGAATTGATTCAAGCTTCTCCTAGAATTGCCTTAGCAGTAATTATCGCTATAGTTATTTCTAAACCACTAGAATTAAAAATATTTGAAAAAGAAATTAATCAAGTTTTATTAGAACAAAAAAATGACTTCACACTAGCAAATAAAGATCAAATTGCACTACAATACACACCAAAAATTGAAAATTTAAATAACGATATAAAAAACCTTCAAAATGAAATTAGTTCAAAAGAAACAGAAGTAAATGCTTTATACAATACTTATATAGCTGAAGCAGAAGGTAGAGAAGGCACGCTACTTTTAGGAAAAGGTCCAGTTTACAAAGAAAAGAGAGAAAAACATGATGCTGCATTACTAGAACTACAACAATTAAAAGAAACTAATAAATCAAAAATTGAGGCTAATGAGGCTCAAATTGCTCAATTAAATACTGAATACCAAACACAAGTAACTACATCACAGCCAATAATAGACAATTTCGATGGTCTTATGGCTCGTGTAAATGCATTAGGGAAGCTACCTTGGCTACCTTCATTCTTTATTTTCCTATTATTTTTAGCTATCGAAACCTCTCCTATTTTCGCAAAGTTATTATCTCCAAAAGGAGAGTATGATATTAAATTTAATGAAAGTGAAGCCGATTTAAAATCTTGGGCATTGCAAAATGAAAGTCAGAGAAAATCTGTTTTAGTAGCTGATAATACTATTAATGATAAAATCTATGAAGACTTATCAAACGAAGAAGAATTATATGTTTATAAAAAGAAAATTTCAAGAGAACTTATGAAAAAACAGCAAGAAGCCTTTTATAATAAGCAAACAAAAATTCTATAGTATTATGCTGCTTCTGAAGATTTAAAATGGTGGAATAACTTATCACAACCTGAGCCAATAATTGACAACCTCTTTTCTAAAGAAACTGACAAATTATGCAACTTAGCTAAAGCAATTATGCCTTGCCTATCAATACTTTCTAAATCTTCAATACTTAGAGTGAGACTATCAACTTTATCAAAAATATTACTAAACTCTCTTTGAAATAGAGATACATTATTTTTGTTTAATACACCCTTAATCTTAAAGTAATTGTTATATCCTGTAATACTTAAATCCATGACTTATAAATTAGATTAAACAATAAATTTGGTGCTATAATCAATATCAAATCTCAACATAACCAACTCATTTCAAAAAGATTACCGATGAATAGCAAAAATTCTTGATTAAAAAATATTGAGTGCAAAAAACATAGGTCAACTACTTACTTTCAAAAAACCAACTTAATACAATATTATCCATTAGCTATGATATTTTACTTACCTACTAGATAATATTCAATTATGTTTCTAGTTTTAACTATTTTTAGCTTATGGAACAAATTGTACAAATAAGCAATACCTTCATAGAAGAAAACACCAATTTCAATAGTCTAATAACTCATCTTAAAGAAGGCTTTTCAAATAACAAAATAATGGTCCCAATGCGTCATCATCACGATTTCCCAAATCCTGAAGTAAATGCTGACTCAACAATGTTATTAATGCCTGCGTGGAATCCTAGTAAAGAAGCTGGAGTAAAAATTATAGCAGTAAGCCCAGAAAATAGTCAGTTTAATTTACCTTCAATACAAGGAACTTATATATACTTAGATGCTAAAAAGGGAACTATCAAAGCCATTCTTGAAGCTAAAAGCTTAACTGCAAAACGTACAGCAGCTGCTTCAGCATTGGCTTCATCTTTCTTATCTAGAAAAGACGCTTCTAGTTTATTAATGATTGGTACTGGTGCCTTATCAATCAATTTAATCAAGGCTCATGCCTCAGTAAGACCAATTACACAAGTATATATTTGGGGACGAAATTTCAATAAAGCTAAAGAAATCAGCAGTCAATTAGCTAATGAATCTTTTTCTATAAAAGCCATTCAATCCATTGAAGAAAAAATATCTGATGTTGATATTGTCTCCTGCGCTACTTTATCTAAAACACCTTTGGTTTTTGGCAAACATCTTAAAAAAGGGCAACATATAGATCTTGTTGGTGCGTATAAAAAGGATATGAGAGAAGCAGATGATAATGCAATTACCAAAGCTTCAGTTTTTGTTGACACTATGCAAGGAGGTTTAAAAGAAAGTGGAGACATAGTTATTCCATTAAAACAAGGTTTAATTACTGAACAAGATATAAAAGGAGATCTATTTCAACTTTGCTCTCATGAAAGAGAAGGCAGGTTATCTAATGATGAAATTACAATCTTTAAATCTGTTGGACATGCATTAGAAGATTTGATTGCCGCAAACTATTATTATAAGAAATTTACAAATGAATAGTACTTACCAAAATATACTTAACAAAACAGAATTCCAACCATCAAAAGATTGGTTACAAATAAAAACTATAGACATGCATACAGGAGGTGAACCACTTCGTGTGATTGTTGACGGTTTTCCAGAATTAAAAGGAAACTCTGTTTTAGATTATAGACGTTACTGTAAAGATAATTACGATTACTTACGCACATCGTTAATGTTTGAACCTCGTGGTCACGCAGATATGTATGGTTGCATTCTAGTTCCACCTAATGATGATGAAGGTGATTTTGGAATACTCTTTTTACACAATGAAGGTTATTCTACTATGTGTGGTCATGCTATTATTGCTATTTCTACACTAGCTATTGAGATGAAATGGATTGACGTAAAAGAAGGCGATAACATTATTAAAATTGATGCTCCTTGTGGACGCATTACATCTTATGCAAATGTAAAAAACGGGAAAGTCATTGGAATTCGTTTTCATTGTGTTCCTAGTTTTGTAGTTGGTCTTGATAGAATTGTTGAAATTGAAGGATTAGGAACTGTCACTTACGATTTAGCATATGGAGGTGCTTTTTATGCTTATGTGGATATGGCGAAAAACAATTTTGACTTTGATTTAAATCCAGATTCTTATCGTCAATTGATTCAAACAGGAATGGATATCAAACACGCTGTAATGGAAAAAGATAAAGAAATTCTACATCCTTTTGAAAACGATTTAAGCTTCCTTTACGGAACTATTTTTATTGACAACCACAAGCAACCCTCTGGCATAGATAGTCGCAATGTTTGCATTTTTGCTGAAGGTGAAGTAGATCGTTGCCCAACAGGTTCTGGTGTTTCTGGTCGCATGGCAATTCATAAAGCAAGAAAAGAAATTGACTTTGGAGAAACCATGTCTATAGAAAGTATTACAGATTCTGTTTTTATAGGCTCTGTAGTTTCTGAAGAAGATTATGGCCCTTTTAAAGCTGTAATTCCTCAAGTTGAAGGAACAGCCTATATTACTGGTATGCAAACTTTTGTAATTGACCCTAAAGACCCAATGAAAAACGGTTTTATTTTACGTTAGATTTATTATTAATTAAGATAAAAAAGAAAGGCTACCATATGGTAGCCTTTCTTACTAATCAAAAGTATATATGAAACAAATTACTACTATTAATTAATTGCTGAGTTAGCTTGTATCTCAGATAATGGTACTGGTAAATATGAATGATTAGCAGCGCTAAACCCTGATCTTCCAGCTGCAGTCATTGCTTGATCTAACATTCCCCAACGACGTAAATCAAAAAAGCGTACAGACTCTAATGTTAACTCCATAGTTCTCTCATGAATTATTTGCTGCTTAACTTCTTCTTGAGACGTTCCTGTCATTGCTGGCATTAAACCATGCGTAGCTCTTACTTCATTAATTAAAGGAATAGCTTGTGATGTTGCTCCTGTTTCATTTAATGCTTCAGCATACATCAACATTACATCTGCATAACGCATTAATACTACATTTACACCTACATATGAATTATTCCAAACATAGTTAGGTAACCACTTTCTATAATATGCTTTTCCTTCATTAGTACTTTCATATTGCCAATCCATTAACTCATCCCAAGTATATCCTTGCATTTGAGGGTCATTTAAATCATTAAAGAAATCATCTCTAAAATAAACCGAACCATATAATCTATTATCATATAATCCATTTGAAGCAATCATACCTTCACTCTTCATAGTATCTACTAAACCTAAAGTTGCCTCAATTCCTCCCCAGCCACCAATGGACCAGTCTCCAATAAAAGCATGTAATCTTGTAGCATTCCATGAAGTAGCATCTCCAGATTTAAATTGAAGTTCAAAAATAGATTCTTGATTATTCTCATTTTCACCATTAAAAATGCTTAAGAAATCAGGCTCTAAAGCATATGAGCCTGCTGAACCATTAATTATAGGTTGAAACGCGTTAACAGCATTTTGAAAATCATCAGCCTCAGCAGAAGTAACATCACCAGCTTTATACATATATGCTTTACCTAAGTACGCTAATGCAGCTCCTTTAGTTGCTCTACCAGCTTCAACATTACCTACAACATCTAACATGTTTGCAGCATTTTGAAAATCTTCTATTATAGCTGTCCAAGCCTCTTGTCTTGTAGACAGTGGTTGATCTAAAGTCTCTTGAGAAACCATTTCTGTTTTTACAATGATTTGCTCATATAGTGTTAATAATTTAAAATGGTAATATCCTCTTAAAAAAGTGGCTTCTCCAATAATTTGTTGCTTATCTGCGTCTGAAATTTGTTCAGAAGTCATCTCTCCTACTTTAGTTATTACTTGGTTTGCATAGTTTAACCCTCTGTAATTAGTAGTCCATAGTACATCTAAAAATGTATGACCATTTGTATAATTAAAATTAAAAATTGACATCCAGTGCGCATAATTTGATGCATCAGGACCTGGTAAAGAATAATCAGATCTAAAATACTCTACAACCGAACGTCCTTCTTGCCAACCATCCCAAAAATTACTTCTTGATTCCAGTTCGGAGTAAGCAGCTGTTAATCCAGATTGTGCATCTTCTAAATTTCTCCAAAAAGAATCAGAAGTTAATTGATCAGGTGACTGTTGCTGTAAAAACTCATCATCATTACATGATGTCACAACAATCAATAAGCATGAGGCTATAAATAATTTATATATATTTTTCATTTAATTGTGATTTAAAATTAATACGATTTAAAATTGAAGTTGTAATCCAAAAATCATTGACTTGTATTGAGGGTACAATGTTCTATCAATTCCTCTTGATAAAATACTTCCTCCAACCTCTGGATCTAATCCATCATATTTAGTAAACGTAAATAAATTTTGTCCTGTAATATATACACGACATTTATCCACTTGTAATGTTTCTAGAGCTTTTGTAGGTAAAGAATAACCTAATTGAATTGTTTTAATTCTTAAATAATCTCCTTTTTGTAAAAATCTTGTAGAGGCTCTATTATTACCATTAGGATCTCCTAAAACCGCTCTTGGTATATTTGTATTTGTATTTGTAGGTGTCCAAGCGTTTAAAGCTTCTACCTCAAAGTTTCTTCCTGAATCTAAACCTAAAGATTGAAATTGGTTACCATTATAAATTTTATTACCACCAACTCCTTGTAAAAACACATTTACATCAAATCCCTTATAATCAGCAGCTAAATTTAAACTGTATTCAAATTTTGGAATCGCTGTACCTTGATATTTTTCATCCTCACTATCTAATATTCCATCTCCATTTTGGTCAATAAACCTAATATCTCCTGGTTGTGCATCTGGTTGTAAAGTTCCATTAGGATCATGTGCATCAATCTCTGCTTGTGATTGAAAGATTCCATCAGCAACAGGTAAAAAATAAGCTCCTGGTTCGTAACCTACTCTAGTTTGGTTTACAAAGTGATCTGACCCAAACTTTAACCCTACTCCATATAAAACTTGGTCATCACTACTTAACCTTGTTACTTCACTATTAATTGTTGTAAATGTAGCATTAGCTGAATAGTTTATTTCATGGTCATTATTAGTATAACCCATTTCAAATTCGAATCCTTTATTTTCAAACTCACCTACATTAACCACAGGACTATTTACACCTGCTGAAGGAGAAACAACTTTAGTAATTAATAAATCTTCAGTATTTGTTTTATAATAATTTATTGATCCAGAAAGTCTGCTCCCCATTGATCTAAAATCAATTCCGATATTTGATGACGTATTAGTTTCCCATTGTAAGTCATTATTTTCTAAGTCTCTTGCAATACTTCCTAAATATGATGTTTGAGGATCACCAAAAACATAACCTCCATTCCAAGAGTCTTTTCCTTGTGAGATTAAAGCAACATAACCATAATAACCTAGAGCACTATCATTACCAGCTTGTCCCCAAGAATAACGAAGTTTTAAGAAATCAAAAATATCTTGATTTTGCATAAAATCTTCATCAGAAATCTTCCAACCTAATGCAAATGATGGAAAAACTCCATATTGATTATTCTTACCAAACTTAGAACTTCCATCTCTACGTATACTAGCTTGTAATAGATATTTGTCATCATAAGAATAGTTTAATCTACCAAATTGAGAGACTAAAGCATATTCAGCATTTGTTCCACTACCAGAATAAGTCCCATCACTAAAAGCATCTAAAGTATTAAAGTTCTCATCTAAAATAATGGCTGGTATTTTATCTCCATTTTCATCTAATTTATATCCTTCTGCTTGTACATAAGTTTCCTTATATGGCTCTGAAATTCTTTGATATCCTGCTAAAAGTCCAAATGAATGCTTATCAATATCAAAAGCATAGTTTATAGTATACTCTTGATTAATTCTTCTAAACTCATTATTATATTCAGATATAAAGGCATACTCATTTCCTTCCTCTTGAACATCTCTTACTCTAAATGGCTTATGGAAATTATAGGTATAGTTAGCAAGATTTGACAACGATAAGTTTGCCTTTACATTTAACCTTGGAATAACCTCATAATTAACACCTACAGTACCTAAAAAGTATTTTAATTTAGTATACTGGTCTTTATAAAAATCTTCTCCTACTGGATTTCTATGATCAGGGATGTCACCATCTCTATACCCAAACCCTGAATCTTTTGTATCATCATATACAGGAATTAATGGTGAAATTTGATACGTTTCTCTTAATGAAAACTTATATCCTTCTCTTCTAGTTTCACTATAGTTAAGATTTGTATTAATTTTTAATTTTCCTTTATTGATTCCTATGTTACTATAAATTCCTTTTTTAGAAAAACTTGAACCAATTAATAGTCCTGTTTCATCAGCATAGTTACCTCCAACACTATAATTTACCGTTTCAGAACCACCACTAACTCTTAAATTCATTAAAGTTAAATCTCCATCTCTATGTGTTTCATCTATCCAATCAGTATTTACATTTGGAGGGCTAGTAACATAGTTAGGTAAAGTTGCTCCAGCATTCTCATACATTTGTTGATGTACTTGAACATATCCATTAGCATCTAATAAATCTAAAGTTTCTCTTGATGTATTTGAACTGTAAGACGTTTCAAAATCTACTTTCACTACACCTTCTTTACCTTTTTTGGTTGTAATAATTACAACTCCATTGGCTGCTCTTGTACCATAAATAGCAGCAGAAGCAGCATCTTTCAGCACTTCAATAGATTCTATATTTCTTGAATCAATAAAATAAGGATCAGCTTGAACGCCATCAACAATAAATAATGGTCTGTTATTACCAAAGCTTCCTATTCCTCTAATTAAGACATCTGCAACACTACCTGGACTTCCCGAAGAAGAAGTGACAGTTACACCAGCTATTCTTCCTTGTAATGCATCTGTAGCATTAGTTGTAACTACTTGATTCAAATCTTCGCTTTTTAATGTACTTACAGCTCCAGTAACATCACTTCTTTTTTGCGAACCATAACCTATTAATACAACCTCTTCTAAACCGGAGATATCGTCTTGCATTACAATATCAATTACTCTTTGATCTCCTACAGTCACTTCTTGCGAAACATAACCTAAATATCTAAAAACAAGTATTGCAGTTCCATCTGAAACTTCAATACTATAATTTCCATCAAAATCTGTTTGTGTTCCAACAGTTTCATTTTCTTTTACCGTAACAGTAGCTCCTGGCAAAGGAACTCCATTAGAATCTTTTACATTTCCTTGAACTTGAACTTGACCAAAAGCATTTTCGCTAAGTCCAAAAGAAACAAATACAAATAACATCAATAACAGTTTGGAAACTGAACAATGTTCTTTTTTTGGTAGTTTTTTTCTCATACTAAATTTGATTTTTAACACTAAACAACTCTAAAAGAGCGAATTAAAAGTTTAGTTTGTTTTTTAATTGATTTGATTTAACCTTAAACTGTTTGCTAATTTAAATCAAAAAAAAGCATATTACCTACTAGTACCTACCAGTTTGTTTTAAAAAATAAATATTATATTTGCTACATGAGCACTATTACAATTAAAGAAGATATTGGCGTCCCAAAATACAAACAGATTATCCAATCTATTGAAGCCGCAATAGTTGACAATATCTATAAAAGAGGTGATAAACTACCTTCAATAAACAGTGTAAAAAACAGACATAATTTATCTAGAGACACTGTACTTATTGCCTATAACGACCTAAAAGTAAGAGGCATTATACAATCCTTCCCAGGAAAAGGATACTATGTTATTAATGAGAACATTAGTGTAATTCAAAAAATATTTTTGCTTTTTGACGAACTAAACACTTTTAAAGAAGATTTATACAACTCCTTTTTAAATAATTTGGACTCTAACATTGAAGTAGACATTTATTTTCATCACTTTAATCATGACGTATTTAGTAAACTTATATATGACAACTTAGGCAACTATAACTATTATGTTATAATGCCTGCAAACCTTGAAAACACAGGAAGCGTTATAGATAAATTACCTCAAGAAAAAGTTTACATTTTAGATCAAACACATAAGGAACTATCACAATATCCAGCTATTTATCAAAACTTTGAAAAAGACATTTTTAATAGTTTAACCAAAGGATTACAACATATCAAAAAATATCAAAAGTTAATTCTACTTTTTAAAAGTCAAAAACAACCTTTAGGTATGAAAAAAGGGTTTAAAGCTTTTTGTAAAATGAATGCTTTTAAACATGAGGTTATTGATACATTACAAGATGTAACACCTAAAAAGGGAGAAATATACCTTATCCCAGATGATAGAAACCTAATAGTTGCTATTAAAAAAATAAAAAAAGAGAGACTACTGTTAGGTAAGCAAATTGGAATCATTTCTTATAACGAAACCATATTAAAAGAGATTGTTGAAGGAGGTATTACAACAATCTCAACCGATTTTAACAAAATGGGCAAAAGATTAGCCGAAATGATAATGAACAAAGAACAAATTGTAATTGAAAATTCTAATGATTTAATATTAAGAAACTCTCTTTAAAACTTAAACTAGTTTGAAATTATGCGAAAACTAATTACAACAATATTATCTCTAATTATAGCTTTTAGTTGCTCAAACGTTGAGCAAAATATAGCACCAAAAAATGATTATCTAGAATTCAGCAAAAATAGTTTAGACTATCGTATCACATCAAAGCACAAGTTCGACAAAGACGGTTTAATGTTTTCAGATCAAGGCGCTTGGTTTGCTTATAGTTTTTCAGACTCTACTGCAATTAATGGCTTTTCTGGACCTTTTTTAATGACACAGCAAAATGGTGTTTGGGCTAGTACCTCACTTACCAACTTCAAACTAAAAGATGACAACAATAATTCTTTATTAAATTTCAACTCAAGCCAAACCAATAGCTTTAATAGTCATTTAGAAGAATTTCAAAAAAATGACAAAATTGAATTAAAAAAAGAACTCGTTTTTCTTTCAGGTCATACAACTTTACAACGTTTTACTGTCATCAACAATTCTAAAAGCAGTTTAACAATCCATCCTTCTTTTAGTGCAAATCTCTTTGATACATTTTCTGAAATCAAACAAGACAGCAATCAAATTATATTCGACTCTGACAAATCATTAGCAAAAGGGTCTGTTCAATTTCTAGATGAGACTGTTTCAACTATGACAGACAGTTTATATTATAATTCACATCTAGAAACATCATTTTTAAAACCTAACGAATCAAAATCCTTCGTCATTTCCCAAACATTTATTTTTCCAGAATATTCTTGGGAAGATGAGCAAATACTTATAAATTCTGTAGACTTTGATTCGGTTTTAAATGCACGTAAGTCAGAAAAAAATCAGCAATTAAAATCATTAATTGAAAACAGAAAACCGCAATTTCAAGATAGTATTTATGCCGAAGTTTTAGCTAAAGCACAATTAACTTTACAAAACAATTGGCGCATACCTGCTGGAGAAATTGAACACGAAGGCTTATTCCCAAGTTATCACTATGTATGGTTCAATGGTTTTTGGTCTTGGGACTCTTGGAAACATTCAGTTGGATTATCATACTACAATTTACCTTTAGCAAAAGAACAAATAAAGCTGATGTTTAAGTTTCAAAATGACGATGGCTTTGTAGCAGATTGTGTATATCGCGATACTACTATAGAAGCCCATAATTATCGTGACACCAAACCACCCCTTTCAGCTTGGGCAGTTGCAAAAATCTATGAGAAAGACAACGATATTGCCTTTGTAAAATACATGTATCCAAAACTCAAAAAATATCACTATTGGTGGTATAACAAACGTGACCATGATAAAGATGGTGTTTGTGAATATGGCTCAACAGACGGAAGTTTAGTAGCAGCAAAATGGGAAAGTGGCATGGATAATGCCATTCGATTTGACAACTCAAAAATTCTAAAAAACAGTGAAGGTGCGTATTCTTTAGATCAAGAAAGTGTAGATCTTAATGCTTATTTATATGCCGAAAAATTATTCCTTTCAGAATTAGCTAAAGCACTTCAAAATGAAGATTCTAAAACGTACTTAAAAGAAGCTGAAACCTTAAAACAAAACATTCAAACACAATTCTATGATGAGAAAGATGGCTGGTTTTATGACACCAATTTAGATGGCGATACTTTTATCAAAGGCGAAGGTAGTGAAGGTTGGACTGCACTTTGGGCAAATGCAGCTACAAAAACACAAGCGGAACGTGTAAAAAATAGAATGATGAATCCTGAAAAATTCTTCACTAAAGTACCATTCCAAACCATGAGTGCAGATCATGAAAAATTCGACCCTCTTAAAGGCTATTGGAGAGGCCCAAACTGGCTAGATCAAGCTTATTTTGGTGTTAAAGGATTGCGTAATTATGGTTATATTGAAGAAGCAGACAAAGCAACCATTCAAATTTTAAAAGGAGCAGAAGGCATCTTAGAAAAAGGAAAAGCTATTAGAGAAAACTATCATCCTTTGACAGGAAAAGGTCTGCATGCTCATAACTTTAGCTGGAGTGCTGCACATATTATAATGATGCTACAAAATGATTAACTAATGACAATTCGCTATACAACATCAAACGATTTAAAGCATATAATGGAAATCATCCATTATGCACAACGCTATTTAGCTAGTTTAAATATAGACCAATGGCAAGATGGATATCCTAATGAAACGCAAATTTTAAATGACATAAATAATTCTGAAAGCTATGTTTTACTTAATAGTAATGACGATATTATTGCTACTTTTATGTTTACTACTTCAAAAGAACCCACTTATAATACCATTGAAGGCGAATGGTTAACTGACAAAAACACAAAATATGGCGTCATCCATCGTATTGCAGTAGCCGAAACTTGTACAAACAAAGGTATTGCAAAATATATCATCACACATTGCGAACAGCAACTACAATTACAAAATATTACATCAATGCGTATTGATACACACCAGGATAATTTAGGAATGCAGCATATACTTAAATCTCTTGGCTATACCTATTGTGGCATCATCACGCTAACAAGTGGTGCGTTACGTTTGGCTTTTGAAAAACAACTCTAATACATTAACATTGGATTATAACCAAATAAAAATAGAACCCAATCAAGCTGAAGACATACTCTTCACGCTTTTTAATATAAAAGGGAAAGCATCGTCTTTACCAGGAGAAGTCGATTTTAATTTCAGAATTAAAGTTGAAAATGAAGAAGGCTATATTTTAAAAATATCACGTCCAAACGAAAATGTTAATTATCTTGATTTTCAGCAGAAACTTTTACAACATGTTGAAACTAACGGCAAAAATCTGATTGCGCCAAAAGTCATCAAAGACAAGGATCATAAATCCATTTCTGAAATTACAGATGATTATGGAAACATCAGAAAAGTCCGTTTGCTTACTTGGGTTTCTGGTCGTGTTTGGAGTAGTGTTAATCCACAACTAAACGATTTACGATTTAGTTTAGGTGAACAATGTGGTTTACTGACCAAAGCACTACAAGGTTTTGATCATAAAGAAGCTCATCGAGATTTTGAATGGGATGTCGCACAATCCCTTTGGACAAAAGCACACATCAATCTTTTTGAAGATGAAGAATTAAAGATCATTACTGCTTTTCAAAATAGATTTGAGCATTCAAAAACGGCATACGATTCACTTAGAACATCTGTAGTTCATAACGATGCTAATGACAATAATGTGATTGTTTCGTCGGAGTTAATCAACCCAAAAGTAAAAGCAGCCATTGATTATGGCGATGCCATTCATACACAAATCATAAATGATGTTGCTATTGCATGTGCCTACGCCATCATGAATCATAATGATGTCTTGGATGCAGCTTTGCCAATTGTAAAAGGGTATCATTCTACATATCCTTTAGAAGAACAGGAATTAGAGCATTTATACGATGCAATTGCGATGCGCTTGATTATTTCGGTTACAAAATCTGCTATCAATAAAATCAAAGAACCTGATAACAGATACCTTTTAATTAGCGAAAAACCTGCTTGGGAAGTCTTAAAAAAATGGTTTAAAACTAGTCCCGATTTTGCTCATTATTCTTTTAGAGCTGCTTGCGGATTTGTAACACATCCAAACCAAACAAAATTTGAATCTTGGGCAAAAACTCAAGAATTCTCATTAGAAAATTTATTTCCAACAATCAATAAAACCGAAGCGCATCATTTAGATTTAAGTGTTTCTAGTACTTGGATTGGACATCAAAAAGATTTTAACGATTTAGATTTTTTCCAATTCAAAATTGATAAACTTCAAAAAGAACATCCTAATAAAATTATATCTGGTGGTTATTTAGAACCACGTTCCATTTACACTTCTGATTCTTATAATAAAATTGGTAATTACGGTCGAGAAAACAGAACCATTCACTTAGGTGTAGACTTTTGGCTACCAGCACACACACCTGTACATGCACTTTTTGATGGCGAAGTGGTTTGCGCTGTCAATGACGCTGGGAATAAAGAATATGGAGGCTTAGTGATTTTAAAACATAAAGCTGAAGACTTTGAATTCTTTACACTTTATGGTCATAATACAGTTGAAAGCGCGACCAAACACAGCATTGGAGATTGTATTAAAAAAGGTGAAAAAATAGCAAAGTTAGCTAACTATCCCGAAAATGGTAATTGGGCACCTCATCTACATTTTCAAATCATGTTGTCAATGCTAGATTACACCACAGATTTTTCAGGAGTGACCTACTACAGTCAACAACAGGTATGGAAAAGTTTGTGTCCAGATCCTAATTTGTTATTCAAACTGGATGCACTTCAATCCTCAAATAAAACTACAAATCAAGAACTTATTACTTATCGCAAACAGCATTTAGGCAAAAGTTTAAGCCTGCAATACAAAGTACCTATTAAAATGGTTCGTGGTGCAGGTCAATATTTAGTAGATCAATTTGGAAGGCAATACTTAGACACAGTCAATAATGTAGCTCATGTTGGACATGAACATCCAAATGTTGTTGAAGCTGGTCAGCAGCAAATGGCTTTAATCAATACCAATTCACGCTATTTACATGATAATATAAATGAATTAGCTAAAGAGTTGATTGAAACGTTACCTCCAGAATTGAACGTATTACATTTTGTAAATTCAGGTAGTGAAGCCAATGAGCTTGCCATAAGAATGGTAAAAGCTAATACAGGACAACGCGATATTATTGCCAGCGAAGTTGGCTATCACGGAAACGCCAATATGTGCATCGACATTTCCTCTTATAAATTTGATGGTAAAGGTGGAAAAGGTGCACCAGAACACACACAGATATTGTCATTACCTGATGCCTTTAGAGGAAAATATCGAGGTGAAAACACTGGAACAAAATATGCTGAAGAAGTTCAAAAATGTATTGACAACATTCATGACAAAGGTCGTGGTGTTGGTGCTTTTATAATAGAACCTATAATTAGCTGCGGTGGACAAATTGAACTACCTGAAGGCTTTCTAGCCAAAGCTTATGAATATATTCGAAACGCTGGCGGACTTTGTATTTCAGATGAAGTTCAGGTTGGTTGTGGACGTGTTGGAAAAACATTTTGG
The DNA here is from genome assembly GCF_047219225.1 of Pontimicrobium sp. IMCC45349. Lineage (GTDB taxonomy): Bacteria > Bacteroidota > Bacteroidia > Flavobacteriales > Flavobacteriaceae > IMCC45349. Next base: position 916,412 of record NZ_CP178208.1, read on the forward strand.
GGATTCCAATTACACAATGTTATTCCAGATATTGTAACTATCGGAAAACCATTAGGGAATGGACATCCATTAGCAGCAGTAGCTTGTACGCAAGAAGTTGCAGATAAGTTTGCCAATGGTATGGAATACTTCAACACCTTTGGAGGTAATCCTGTGTCTTGTGCCATAGGAAGTGAAGTGTTACGAACAGTTAAACGCGAAAAACTACAACAAAATGCATTGGATGTTGGTGAGTTTTTAAAAGCTGAACTAACAAAACTATCTAAGAAGTTTCCAATTATTGGAGATGTACGTGGTCAAGGCTTGTTTTTAGGAATTGAGCTAGTTGATAAAAATATGAATCCACTAGCTGAACAAACTGATTATCTCGCAAACAGAATGAAAGATCATGGTATTTTAATGAGCACTGATGGTCCAGATTATAACGTTTTAAAAATCAAACCGCCTATTGTATTTACAAAAGGCAATGCTGAAGAACTTATTTTTTATTTAAAAAAGATTCTTACTGAAGATTTTATGCAGTCTTACAATTAACAACTATAACGAAAAATGAAATCAAAATACATCTCACTTTTTTTAGTTCTGATTCTTATATCAAGCTGTAAAAATGAACCGCTTACTGAGGTTCCAGAACAAACATTTCATTATAATCATGAAATCTTTGAAGATAACCGTTTGGAACCAAGAGCATCGTTTTTTGCTTTTGAAAACGAGTCGTTATCAGAAAAGGAAAACTCAAAACGTTTTATTAGTTTAAATGGTGATTGGAAATTTCATTGGGTAAAAAATCCAAATGATAGACCTAAAGATTTTCATCATATCAATTATGATGATAATGATTGGAATTTGATTAAAGTTCCAGGCAACTGGGAAACACAAGGATTTGGGAACCCTATCTATTTAGATGAACGTTATCCTTTTACGACTAAATGGCCAAATGTACCTCAAGATTACAATCCAGTAGGAACCTATAGAAAAATTGTCAATCTAGATAAAGAATTTTTAACTGAAGACATCGTCTTGCATTTTGAAGCGATTAAAGCGGTTTATATCTACATCAATGGACAATACATTGGTTATTCTCAAGGTAGTAAAACCTCTGCTGAATTTGATATTACAAAATATTTGAATGAAGGTGAAAACCTGATTGCATTACAAATGTATCGTTGGACAGATGCCAGTTATTTAGAAAGTCAAGATATGCTACGAATGAGTGGTATTGAACGTGGTGTATATTTATACGCTCGCCCAAAAGTGTTTATTGAAGATATCTATGCTAATACGTCTTTAAGTGACGATTATCAAAATGGAATTTTCAAAGGGCAAATCAGTATTAACAACACTTCTTCTAAAGTTGCGAAAAAAGATATTACACTAGAACTTCTAGATGGTAATCAATCTCTTTACAAAACAAATCAAATAATTGATTTAAAACCTGGTGACATATCAAATTTTGACTCAGAAACTATAATTGAAAATGTAAAATCATGGAGTGCAGAAACGCCAAATCTTTATACTTTAAAAATTAGTTTTGACAATACACAATTCATCACCAAAAAAATAGGGTTTAAACGTGTAGAAATTAAAAATTCTCAAGTATTAATTAATGGTAAACCTATATATATAAAAGGTGTTGACAGACATGAAACAGATCCTTTTACAGGGCATGTAGTAACCAAAGAAACCATGCTCAAGGACATAAAATTAATGAAACAAAACAACATTAATGCTGTACGTTCTGCGCATTATCCAAACAATACTTATTGGCTTGATTTATGTGACAAATATGGGCTCTATGTTGTTGACGAAGCCAATATTGAAAGTCACCCTTTAGCAATTTCTGCAGATACGCAATTAGGAAATAAAATGAGTTGGTTGCCTGCTCATTTAGAGCGTACAAAACACATGTATTATCGTGATAGAAATCATCCATCAATATATTCATGGTCTCTAGGAAACGAAGCAGGTGAAGGTGATATATTTAGAGCTACTTACAAATGGCTAAAAGAACAAGACAGCAATCGTATCGTACAATATGAACCAGCTCATAAAGAAGACTACACAGATATTTATTGTCCAATGTATCCAAAACCTGAATACTTAATTAACCATGGAAAATCAGATTCAAACAAACCATCAATTATGATTGAATATGCGCATGCTATGGGAAATAGTGTGGGGAACCTTCAAGATTATTGGGATATAATTGAAAAATATGACAATCTTCAAGGAGGTTATATTTGGGATTGGGTGGACCAATCGTTAGAATATAAAGATGGAAATGGAAACCCTTACCTAGCTTATGGCCACGATTACCATCCAGATTTACCAACAGATGGAAACTTTTTGAATAATGGATTAGTTGACCCTTATCGCAATCCACATCCTCACTTATCAGAGGTGAAAAAAGTTTACGAACCTATTCAGATAAACTATCTAGGAAATAGCTCTATTGAAATTGAAAATAAAAATTTCTTCACCAATTTATCTGACAAAACACTTTCAGTAAAATTATTAGTCGATGGAAAAACTCATGAACTAAAATCAAATATTGAATTAAATATTGCTCCTCGAAATAAATCTATTATTCATATTCCAGAAATACCAGATATGTTTATTCCTGAAAGTGAATATATCCTTGAAGTAAGTTTAATTCAAAAAGAAACTAATAACTTAATTTCGAAAGGTCATGAAGTTTCTTGGGATCAGTTTACTCTTCAAAAGTCAAATGCTTTTAACATTACAATCCCTGGTAATCCATTAGAAGTAATTAATGAAGATATTATTCAAATTAAAAATGACATAATCAACCTTAAAATAGACTCAAAAACTGGAGAGGTTATATCATGGCATCATAAAGGTAGAGAAGTAACAAACCATCCTATTAAGCCTAATTTTTGGAGACCACCTACTGATAACGATTTAGGGAACGGTATGGATAAATGGGCGAAAGTTTGGCAAGAAACTACATATAATTACACATCTAATTTAATGAGTGCTCCCGAGAAAATCCAAGGTGCTGTTGTTTTTATGATTAATTATAAATCACCAAATAATAATGTACTCTTTGATGCTTTATACAAAGTATTCCCTTCTGGAAAAATTGACATAAAATTCAATTATTTATCAGAAAAAGATAAGCTTCCAAACATTCCGAGAATTGGAATGTACATGACGCTTAGTAATACATTTACTGATGTAAATTGGTATGGAAAAGGACCAAGTGAAAGCTATTGGGATAGAAAAACAGGACAAAAGACAGGATTATATTCTGGAAAAACTGACAATCAATTCCATCGCTATTCGCGCCCACAAGAAACAGGAAATAAAACAGATGTGCGTTGGATAGAAGTTTCAAATAAAGAATTAACACTAAAAGCTTTTAGTAATGAATATTTAAATTCTAGCGTATGGCCTTTTGCCATGACCGAATTAGATTTTAGCAGTGAAGATGCTGGTGCTTCTGCTTCTGGCTTAGTACCTGTAACTAAAAAACATGGCGCAGATATAAAAATTGGTGATTCAATTCAATGGAACATAGATTATTTACAAATGGGAGTTGGTGGCGACACTTCATGGGGACGTTTAGTACATCCAGAATATACTATTCCAGCAAACAAAGCTTACCAATACACATTTACAATACAACCAACACTTAAAAACTAATGCAAATTCTAACTTTTATACTATTTACGCTTTTTGTAGCCATTATTTCATATTGGAAAACAAGAAAAACAGATGAATCTAGTCATGATGGTTATTTTCTTGGAGGGCGAAGTTTAACAGGAGTTGTTATTGCTGGTTCCTTATTACTTACTAACCTTTCTACAGAACAAATTGTTGGGCTTAATGGTGCAGCTTTTAAAGATGGAATTTTAGTGATGGCTTGGGAAACATTAGCTGCTATAGCAATGGTAGTTACAGCTGTATTCTTATTACCACGCTATCTTAAAGGAGGCATTACTACTGTACCGCAGTTTTTGGAACAACGCTATGATAAAGTTACAAAAACCATTACCTCCGGATTGTTTTTAAGTGGTTATGCTATTGTGCTATTACCTATTGTATTATACTCTGGTGCATTAGCATTAAGTAACATGTTTGACATTCCTGAATTATTAGGTGTATCAAAATCTACTGCCTTATGGATAACAGTTTGGAGTATTGGAATCATTGGTTCTATTTATGCCATTTTTGGAGGGTTAAAAGCAGTAGCGGTTTCAGACACTATCAATGCAGTTGGATTATTAATTGGTGGAATGCTAATTCCTGTTTTTGGTTTATTAGCTATTGGAGACGGAAGTATTTCTGATGGAATTTCAACTTTGATAACTGATAACCCCGAAAAATTTAAATCTCTTGGTGGACCTAAATCATCTATTCCATGGGAAACTATTTTTACAGGAATGATGTTAGTTCAATTATTTTATTGGGGAACGAATCAAGCTATCATTCAACGCGCTTTAGGTGCTAAAAACTTAAAAGAAGGTCAAAAAGGATTGCTATTAGCTTCCTTTATAAAAATACTAGGCCCTTTAATTGTGGTACTTCCAGGTATTATTGCTTATCATATGTTTGGAGGACAATTAGATAATCCTGATGAAGCATATCCAATGTTAGTAGAACGTGTTTTACCTGATGCTTGGTTAGGCTTTTTCGCTGCAGTTTTATTTGGTGCAATTTTAAGCTCCTTTAATTCAGCTTTAAACAGCTCTGTAACACTTTTTGGTGTTGATATTTATAAATCACATTTTAATAAAGAAGCTGATGAAATAAAGGTTGTAAAAGTTGGCAAAAGCTTCGGAATTATTTTAGCTATCGTATCCATGCTAATTGCGCCTTTAATTGCCAATGCACCTGATGGTTTGTTTAGTTATTTGCAAGAAATAAATGGCTGTTATAGCATTCCTATACTAACCATAATTGTGGTTGGCTACTTTACTAAGTATGTTCCAGCAATTGCGGCTAAAGTTGCTATTTTTTCTGGTGTAATTTTATACAGCATTAGCCAATTTATTTTAAAACCATTAGTTTTTGGAGAAGATAATTATCCGCATTTTTTACATGTTATGGCAATTTTATTTGTACTAAACATTTTAATCATGCTATTAATAAGTAAATACAAACCAAGAAAAGAAGCATATATTTTATCATACTCTAAACAAGTTGACATTACTCCTTGGAGACATGTGCAATCAGTTGGTATTGGAATTTGTATTATTGTATTAGCCATCTATATTTATTTCATGTAAATGAAAGAACTTAAACAAAAAATTCACTCAAGATTTAAAGCAGAATTTAAATCTGAACCTATACTTGTATTTGCACCTGGTCGAATAAATTTAATAGGAGAACATACCGACTATAACAATGGTTATGTACTTCCTGCTGCAATTGACAAAGGTATTGTTGTAGCAATACAAAAAAATAATAACCAATCATCTAATGTTATTGCAAATGACATTAATGAAAACTTTACATTTTCAGTAAATAACACTTCATCAAAAAAGAAAGGTGATTGGAGAAATTATATTATTGGTATCGTAAACGAATTACTTAAAGCTAAAAAGCCAATAGAAAATTTCAACCTCGTCTTTGGAGGGAATATTCCAAATGGTTCTGGTATGTCCTCATCAGCAGCTTTAGAAAACAGCATTGTTTTTGGACTAAATGAGTTATTCAATTTAAATCTTACTAAAGAAGAAATGATTTTCATTTCTCAAAAGGCAGAGCACAACTACGTAGGTGTAAATTGTGGCATTATGGATCAATATGCCAGTATGTTTGGAAAAAAAGACACTGCCATTCTATTAGACTGTAAAGATTTAAAGGCAAAAACAATTGACCTTATACTTGATAAGCATACTTTTTTATTAATAAATACAAATGTTAAACACAGTTTAGCCGAAAGCGCTTATAATGAACGTAGAGCTGTTTGCGAACAAATAGCTTCATTATTAAACAAAAATAGCCTTAGAGAAGTAAGTGAAGATGAATTGGTTTCTATAAAAGAAAAATTATCAGACACACATTTTCAAAAGGCACTATATGTTATTCAAGAAAACAATCGAGTTCTAGAAGCTGTTGAAGCAATTCATAATAATGATGTGCAAAAGTTAGGCGCTTTATTATTTGCTTCGCATAGAGGTCTTCAAAAACAATATAAAGTTAGCTGTAAAGAACTAGATTTTTTAGTTGATTATGCTCAAAAGTCTGATACTGTTATAGGAGCTAGAATGATGGGAGGAGGCTTTGGTGGTTGCACTATAAACTTGATAAAAATAGAAAATGTTGAAGCTTTTAAAACTGAAATCTCTCAACTATACAACAATACGTTTAAAAATGAATGCTCTACCTACACAATTAACCTTGGAGATGGCACCAAATTAATAAGCAACGATTAAGATGTCTCAAAATTTACAAGACTACTCACATAAACGTTTTAATATTTTAACAGGCGAATGGGTTTTAGTATCACCTCATCGCGCCAAACGTCCTTGGCAAGGGCAGGAAGAAACTTTAAATCACGAATCACGTCCAAAACATGATTCTAATTGTTATTTATGTGCAGGAAACAAAAGGGCGAATGGAGAGACAAACCCTAATTATGATGATGTTTTTGTATTTACTAATGATTTTGCAGCATTACAAAACAATTCTCCATCTTTTTCGGTAAATGAAGGTTTATTAATTGCTGAAAGTGAAAAAGGTATTTGCAAAGTGGTTTGTTTTAGTCCAGACCATTCAAAAAGTTTAGCTGAATTAAATGTTTTATCTATATCTAAGGTTATAGAAACTTGGAAAAATGAATACACCACATTAGGTAATGAGAAACACATTAACTATGTCCAAATTTTCGAAAACAAAGGAGCTGTTATGGGTTGTAGCAACCCACATCCACATGGTCAAATTTGGAGTCAATCAAATTTACCTAATGAAGTTTTAAAAAAAGACAAACAGCAACAACAGTACTTTCAAAAAACAAAAAACAGTCTTTTATCTGATTACTTAAAACAAGAATTAGAAAATAAAGAACGAATTGTTTTTGAAAATCACTCCTTTGTTATTTTAACTCCTTTTTGGGCTATTTGGCCATATGAAACGATGATTATTCCAAAAACTCATCAACAAAATATATCTCAATTATCAAAAGAGGAAACCACTCATTTTTCTGAAGCAATTTCTACTATTACCAAAGCATACGATACATTATTCAATTGTTCTTTTCCTTATTCAAGTGGTATACATCAATCACCAACAAACAATAGAAATAATTCACATTGGCATTGGCACATGAGTTTTTATCCTCCCTTATTAAGAAGTGCAACTGTTAAAAAATTTATGGTTGGTTATGAAATGTTTGGTTCTCCACAGCGAGATATAACAGTAGAACATGCTGCAAAAACTTTACGTAAATTAGTTAACCAGTAACAATGATTATCATGAAACGTTTTTTTTATTTAACTATACCCCTTTTGTTAACTTTTTCATGCAACTCATTTAATGAAGAAAATGATAAAGCCACCATACTTTCTATTATGAAAGCGCAAGAAGTTGCTTGGTCAAATCATGATATTGATGCTTTTATGGAAGGTTATTGGAAAAATGATTCTCTGAAATTTTATGGAGCTAGTGGTTTAACTTACGGTTGGCAAAAAACCCTTGATAATTATAAGAAACGTTACCCTACAAAAAATGAAACTGGTAACTTAAAATTTAAAATTAATAGTATATCTAAAATCAGTAACGATTCATATTATGTTATGGGCGAGTATCATTTAACACGACCAATTAGCAATGCCAATGGTGTATTTATGATAATCTTTAAAAGGATTAATGGCCAATGGAAAATTGTAGCTGATACTTCCTGTTAATTTTCTAAAGTTATGCCAAATGGATCTTCAATAGTATGCATTGGTGCTGTGAACCATTTTGGACCTTCTTTAGTCATATAAATATGATCTTCATGACGAATTCCAAACTTATCTGGTACACAAATCATAGGCTCATTACTAAACGTCATTCCTTCCTTTAAAACAGTATCGCTGCCTCTTACAATATAAGGCCACTCATGTATATCTAAACCTATACCATGTCCTGTTCTGTGAGGTAAACCAGGAAGTTCGTAATCACCACTTAAGCCATGTGACAATAACACTTCTCTCGATGCATCATCTACCGAACCACAAGTAGCACCTAGTTGTGAAGCTTTAAAAGCTACTAACTGTGTTTCTTTTTCTACGTTCCAAATACGCTTTTGTTCCTCATTAGCTTCACCAAACACATAGGTTCTTGTTATATCAGATATGTAATCGTGAATCACACATCCTGTATCGATGAGTACCATTTCGCCTTCCTCCAGATTCTTAGGCGATTTTACGCCATGAGGAAATGAAGAATCTACACCAAACAACACTATACAAAAATACGATCCAGCTGAAGCGCCATGACGCTTATGTGCTTCATGTATAAAGTCGGTTACTTCCTTAGCACTTATTCCAGGATATAAAATTCTAGCAGCTGCTTTTTGAACTTCTAAAGTAATATTCATAGCATGTTGCATAATTGCTATTTCTGCTTCAGATTTTATCATTCTGCAACCTGCTGTAATTAGTTTGGCATCTACTAAATTGAGATTTGCATTCGCTTTTGTGATTCCATTTGTTACAAAAAAAGGCGTAGCTTCATCTATATAAACCCTCCCATCTGTAATATTATTTTCAGAAAGTATGTCACTAAATAACTCATAAGGACTTTCGTGCTCTTCCCAACATCTCACCTTTCCTTCAACCAACATAAAATCCAAAATAGTACCTTCTTCAAATTTAGGAGCAATGTACTCAAGAGTTCCATCTTGAAAAAGAAGAGCTCCAACCATACGCTCACTCGAGTTCCAGCGCATACCAGTAAAATAATACAGATTTGTTCCTGCATGTAAATACACAGCCAAAGCATTTTCACCTTTCATAAGCTCACAAGCATTTTTAATGCGTGCTTCAAACTCTGCTTTTTGGATTGGTTTTACTAAATGTGCTGTTGGTTTTATAGCAGCTAATTCTGCTTCAATGCTTGAGCCTCCTATTCCGTAAGTTTTCATGAATTGTATTAGTTATTCATTAATGATTCTATCTCATTTATTTCTATTGGCATAGCTTCTGTGAGATTAACATTCCCTTCTTTAGTTATTAGATAATCATTTTCTAAACGACAGCCAATACCTTCTTCTGCTATATAAATTCCAGGTTCGCAAGTAAACACCATCCCTTCTTCTATGGTTCTATATGGTCCAACATCGTGCACATCTAAACCAATATGATGTGCAGTTCCATGCATGAAGTATTTTTTATACAAAGGTTTTTTGGGATCTTGGTTAGCTACATCATTAGCATTAAGTAATCCTAATTTTATAAGTTCTGCTTCAACTAAACTTGCCATATTTTTTTCATAATCAGCATGTGGTATTCCAGGTTTCAACAATTTAGAACCTTCCTTTAAGCAATGCAACACAGAACTATATACCTCTTTTTGCCTTTCAGAAAACTTCCCATTTACAGGAAAACAACGTGTTGTATCGCTATTATAATTAGCATAACATACACCAAAATCTAAAAGTATCATGTCACCATCTTTACATTCGTTATCATTTGTATTATAATGTAATGCACAGGCATTTTTACCAGAAGCAACAATAGGCTTAAAGGCATGACGCGTAGCTCCAGATTTCACTAGATTATAGGTTAACTCTGCTTCCAGCTCATATTCCATCATACTTGGCTGACAAGCTTTTAAAACACGTTTAAAACTTTCAACACTAATATCAGCAGCCTTTTGTATTTGCTTCACTTCTTCTTCAGATTTTATTTGACGTAATTCTCTAGTGATTTTTGCTGCACGATGACAGTCGTGCAAAGGGTATTTTTGTTTGCACCATTTTATCATTCTATCTTGCTGAGTTTCTTGATCTTTAGTGACACGTTTTATATGTTCATTGTGGCCTAAATAAAATCCATCAGCCTCAAAAGCCATATATTGTAATAAGGTTTCAAAATCATGTAACCATTCTACTCTATCAATACCTGAAATTTTAGTTGCTTGTTCTTTAGTTAACTTTTCGCCATCCCAAATTTTAATATGCTCATTGGTTTCTTTTACAAATAGAATTGCGCGATTCTCTTCCTTATAAGCATCTGGATAAAGCATCAAAATTGTATCTTCTTGATCTATTCCAGACAGATAAAACAAATCATTATTTTGTGTAAAACCCATAACATCATCAGCATTATTATGCTTTACATCATTTGATGTTAATATAGCTATGGTATTAGGCTTCATTTTTGAAATAAAATTGTTCCTATTCTTTATAAATAATGAATTTGAAATGGAATCGTAACGCATAATTTTAAAATTTTCTATCTGGATTATAAGATGATAAATCTAATGATGTTTTTTTGTTTGAAATAATTTCGGATACTAATTTTCCAGTTGCTGGCCCTAAACTCCACCCCATCATAGCATGGCCAGTAGCAATGGTTAAATTACTGCATTTTGAAGATTTCCCAATATAAGGTAAACCATCTGGTGAACAAGGTCTCAAACCACATTGTGCAGCTTTCTTTTCTGTGTCATAAATTTCCAACCCGTTATAATAGTTACTTGCTGCATTTGCAATAGCATTAACTCTTACAGGATTTATATCGTGATTAATACCATCAATTTCCATAGTACCAGCAAAACGCGTAAAACCTTCCATTGGAGTAACTGCTACTTTAGCTTCGCATAAAATAGATGGAATGGTTATATTAGTTTCTCTTTCAACATTTATACGATAGCCTTTCCCTGCTTGTATTGGAATTTCAATCCCTAGTTTTTTAGTGAGTAATGGGCTCCAACTACCTGCTGCCATAACAACCTCATCTGTTTTATAAGTCCCTTTGCTAGTTACCACACTAGAAATTGCATTGCTAGACACTTCAATATCTTTCACCTCTTCATTTGCTTGAATTTTCACACCTTGAGCTTTTAAATAAGCTAATATTTTAGGCATAAAATTGGTTGGTGTCATATGAGCATCAGAATGAAAATAAACAGCACCTTTTATATTAAGATTGGCATTAGGTTCTATTTTTTTAACCTCTTCAAGTGAAAGGTTTTCAACTTGTAAGCCTTCTTCTATGGCACGTTTTCCAACCGACCATTCTTCTTCTCCAACCTTATCGGTTTGATAACACATTAACAACCCTTTACGCTCATAATGAAATTCAAAATCGTTTGAAGTCTTCATATCTTCAAACAAATCTCTACTTAGTAAATTGATGTCTTTAATAACTGGAATGGCTGCTTCTACTTTTTTAGCCGTTGCCGATTTTTTAAATGCCCAAGACCACTTGAAGAAGTCTAAATCAACTCTTGGTTTTATATAAAAAGGACTAGACGAATCAAACATCCACTTAATTCCTTTTGTAATCATTCCTGGAGCAGCTAACGGAATGATATGACTTGGAGTAATATATCCTGCATTTACATAAGAAGCACCTTCAGAAAAATTAGATTTATCTATTACCGTAACTTGATGTCCTTCCTTTTGTAAATAATATGCAGTACATAAACCAATAATCCCTCCACCTATTACAACAACATTTTTACTCATTCTAATTCCATTTAAAATCCCAAATTGGCTTCGCTCCCAACAAATGCTCTACAAAATAATTCCATCGTTTTTTAGTGAAATACTTACTATGTGTCCCTCTATAACCATGTCTTTGACTTGGCATTATCAGTAAATCAAAATCTTTATCGGCTTTAATTAAAGCTTCGGCTAATTTAAAAGTTGCAGATGGGTTTACATTTTCATCAATTCCTCCATGAGTTAGCAACAACTTACCTTTTAAGTTTGCAGCATTTGTTATGTTTGACACCTTATGATAGGTTTCATCAACTGGCCAACCTTGATACATTTCTGGCCACCAAGCTTTTTCCATTCTAAAATCATGATCTGCTGAACTAGCAACACCAACCTTGTAAAAATCTGGAAACCCTAGAAGTGCTCTTCCTGTATCATAACCTCCAGCCGAATGTCCAAAAATTCCAACTCTATTAACATCAATCCAACTATGTGTATTAGCCAAATGCTTAATTGCAAGCACATGATCTTCTAAGTTGTTTTGCATATTTTTATAAGAATGATCATGAAATTCTTTTGAACGTCCAGATGTTCCAAGTCCATCCACTCTAACTACAATAAATCCTAATTCTGCTAATGATTGTTCACTAAAAACAATATTGAAAGATTTTGGAAAACGTTGTGTGTGTGGTCCTGTATAAGTAGCGTCAATAATTGGATATGATTTTGATGTATCAAAATTAGTAGGCTTCCAATAAGCACCATAAATAGTTGTTTTACCATCTTTTCCTATTAATGAAAATGGTTTAGGTGTTGTCCATCCTTTTGCTTCAATTAAAGACACATCAGCAGAAGTTAACTTAGTAATAATTTTTCCATTCTTAGAGCTTCTTAAAACTGTTTTTGTTGGAATTTCAATAGTTGAATAATTATCTACAAAGTATTTACCATCCTTTGAAAAACTAATACTATGATGTGTGTTTTCTGGTGTCAACAGCGTTTCTCTTCCTTTAAAATCAACTTTATATAATTGTTGATGGTAAGGATTATTTTCTGCTTCTTTTCCAGATGCCGAATAATAGATTGTTTCATTATCTTCATCTATATATTCAATCTTATTTATGTAATAGTTATCACTTGTAAGTCGCGTTGTTTCTTTAGTATTAATGTCTACTAAATACAATTGTCTCCATCCTGATCGTTCTGATAAAAAAATAAGTTTATTACCTAATAATCTATATTCAAAATTATCAATTCCAGTATCACTTGTTTCCTCTATAATGGTTGTTTCTGTATTAGTATTTAAATTCACATGCTTAACATGTTGCTTTAAATAACCACGTTCAGAAAAGCTTGCCATCAATTCACCAGAATTTTCACTCCACCAAGTTGAAACTGAATTAATATGAGTTCCTGTTGGTAAGCTAGTTTTTACTTCTTTTTTTGTTTCAATATTATAAAACACTGGCTTTATATGCACCATTGTAGTATCACCTGGAGAACCTCTGTAGTAAGAAAGTAATTTTGGTTTGTATAAGGAATCAATACTCCAATCTAGTAAGTACATTTTTTCAGCATTCCTAGTATCAACAACACTTGCTCCAAGCCATTTTGAATCCTCCGACCAATCTACATAAAAACGTTTTGGTCGTTCTCCATTTTCACCTTCCATTTTATCATACCAACCATACCAAGAAGCATACTCATAACCTTTTTCGCCATTAGTACTTAATTGGAACTCTTTATTAGTTTCGGTTGACTTTATAAACAGGTTATAATCTTTGGTGTAAGCAATCCATTTGCCATCAGGAGAAGTAGTTTCAAAAGGATTTGCTTCTTCCTTTTTTTTCTCCTCAAGAAGCTCTAAAGCATAAGTCTTCAAATCAAGCATATAACTCTTATTCTTCATTGAAAACTTAAGCTTCCCTTTTCTCTTTTCTATGTTAGAAAGTGATAATTTATTAGCTTCAAACTTTTCATCAGACAATTTACTTAAAGCTGTAGCCAAATTAGCATGATTAAATAACTCAGTAACTCTTCCTTTTTTAAAGTCAACTGTTTTATAACTTTTATTGTCTTTTGAATAGTCTACAAACCATAAACCAGAACCATCTTCAAACCAGTTAACTGAAGTAAATAAATTAAAAGCAGTTTTATTGTTATAGTTCTCGTACATAAAACTAACTGCACGAGTATAATCTTCCTTATTAATTTCTTGTCCTTGAACAAATAATAGTCCAAAAACAAAAAATGGAATGCATATTAATTTTTTCATATTGAATATGTTGTTTAAAAATAATTATATCCCAAATCGAGACTTCAATAAACTTGGTCTGATAGTTGGAATGATTTGATTTCTTATTAAATCACTTGAAATCCATGTGCATATGGATCGTCTTCGTCATCAATAATTATATTATTATAGCCATATACTTTTGCCCAACCTTGAATACTTGGTATAATTGCTGGTTTTCCATCTAAAGTTGTTTCTTCTTCAACACGACCAATAAATTTTGAGCCTATAAAACTTTCATGAATAAAAGCTTCTCCTTTTTTTAGTTTTCCTTTAGCATGTAACTGAGCTATTCTTGCAGATGTTCCTGTTCCACATGGACTTCTATCTATGGCTTTATCGCCATAAAATACCGCATTTCTTCCTGAAGATGTTGGATCTAATGGATTTCCTGTCCAAAGCATATGAGATACATCTCTAATGGTATCATTCTCTGGATGAATAAACATATCTGGATACCTCTCATTAATCTTTTTTCGCGCTTCTTGTGAAAACTTAATAATCTCAGAAGCTGTAAAATCATGAACTCCTGAGAAATTTTCTTGCGGATCTACTATAGCATAATAATTTCCACCATAAGACACATCAAAAGTAATTTCACCTAAATCATCTAATTTAATGGTCAACCCTTCAGCAGCTAAATAGCTTTTTACATTAGTCAATCGTACCCAATCTACTTTTTTTCCTGTTTGTTGATATTCAATTTCGACCAAGCCTGCAGGTGCTTCCATTCTTATTTTCCCTGGTATTTTTGGTGTTACTAACCCTTCTTCTATAGCAATAGTAATTGTACCAATAGTACCATGTCCACACATTGGCAAACAACCAGATGTTTCAATAAATAAAATCGCAAAATCATTTTCTGGATTATGAGGCGGGAATAAGATAGAACCACTCATCATATCATGACCTCGAGGCTCAAACATTAACCCTTTTCTTATCCAATCATATTCTCTTAAAAAATGTTGACGCTTTTCACTCATATTAGCGCCTTTTAGATTTGGGCCTCCTCCTGCAACTACGCGAACAGGATTACCACAAGTATGTGCATCAACACAAAAAAAAGTTTTTCTACTCATGTGATATTTCTATTTCTTTTTAATTGTCACATGTAACATCTTAATAATACCTAAAGTTTAGTTTTTAGATGTTTCATTTAGTTTTTTATCTATATAAGCATTCATTCGGTTTTCAAGAATAGAAAGTGTGACTGTTCCTTGTTCTAAAATCACTTCATGAAACTCTCTAATATCGAATTTTGCTCCTAGTTTTTCTTTAGCTCTTTTACGAAGTTCGCGAATCTTTAATTCACCTATTTTATATGATAATGCTTGTCCTGGCCATGAAATATACCTATCAGTTTCAGTATTTACTTCATGTAAAGACAAAGCTGTATTTGAAGCCATAAAATCTACAACTTGTTCTCGTGTCCAGCCTTTTGCATGAATTCCAGTATCCACTACTAAGCGGCAAGCACGCCACATTTCGTAAGTATATTTACCAAAGTGTTCGTAAGGTGTAGTATACATTCCCATTTCGTCCGCTAAAAACTCTGAATATAATCCCCAACCTTCTCCATAAGCTGATAAGTATAAATTTCTTCTAAATTGAGGAATACTATCTCCTAATTCATTATTCAAGCTTCCTTGTAAATGATGACCTGGAACCGCTTCATGAACTGTTAACGATGGTAATGTATATAATGTTCTACTTGGTAAATCGTAGGTATTTACCCAATAATATCCTGGATCTGTACTGTTTTTTGAAGTACCTACATAACGTCCTCCAGTATATTTTGGAGCAATTGCATCTGGTACTGGAGCTACACCATAAGGCTTGCGAGGTAAGGTTTTAAAAAAACGTGGTAATTGTTCATCAGCACGTTTTGCCATATCTCGTGCAATCATTAATAACTCTTTTGGTGTTTTAGCATAAAATTGCTCGTCTGTTCTTAAAAACTGCAAGAAATCTGTAAAACTTCCTTTAAAACCTAAATCATCAATAATTTTTTGCATTTCTGCTTTTATACGAGCGACTTCTTTTAATCCAATTTGGTGAATATCTTCGGCTGTATATTGTGTACTTGTAGTATAAAAGTTGATTCGATCTTGATAATACGCTTTACCATTTGGAGTTTCAGAAGCTCCTAAAGTTGTTCTTGTTTTAGGAAAATATTCTGTTTCAAAAAATTCCTTAATACGTTTAAATTCTGGCGTAACCTTAGTTTTAATTGCTAATTCGGCAGCAGCTAAAACAGAATCTTTTTGAACTGTAGTTAAGTCACTTGGTAGATTTTTAAATGGCGAATAATAAAAACTGTCTTCAAAATTATCTACAATATTAGAATCGTAGGTCGATTCGTATCCATTAAAAATAACGCGTGGTTGTGATACACCTTTTTCTAATCCTTCACGCAAGTTCACAAAATGTTGATTAACAAATTCTGGAATTGCATTTAGCTTATGAAGATACTCTTTAACTTGATGGTAATTACTTAACGGCCTTACCATATATGTTAGGTTACTATGAAATCCAGCATCAGACAACAATGGGTTTAAAAAACCTTCAAACTCATAATACGCGATTTGATCATTAAGTACAAACTTTGCTAAATCTACTGAGATTTGCTCTGTTTCACTTAAGCTATTAACATCAATTTCTGCCAATTCTTCAAGAACAGTTTTTGCATAATCAGCTTCAGCTTTATAATATTCTTTAGTAAAAAGTCCTAAAGGATATTTTTCCCTATCATAACCTTCGTGTTCTTGGTAATTTGTAATTATTTTATCTAAAGTTTCGGATGCGCTATTACTAGTTTCCTTAGGCTTACAACCTACAATTAACAATACAAAACATAGGATTGATAAAAATTTATAATAGCTCATAATATAATGGTTTAGATAGTTTCGTTACTTAATTTACCGTTTACATTTCTTAAAATTCCAAGTGGGTTCTCATTTTTAAGTTCGTCAGGTAATAATTGATTTGGCCAATCTTGAAAGCTAAAAGGTCTTACAAATCGTTTTATAGAATCGACTCCAACTGCTGTAAAACGACTATCTGTTGAAGCAGGATAAGGACCACCATGTAACATAGATGGACACACCTCAACTCCTGTTGGCACACCATTAAAAATGATTCGTCCAACTCTGTTTTGTAATGCAGATACTATATTAGAGCTACTTTCAATTTCATTATCATCAGAAATTATTGTCCCTGTTAATTGACCTTCTAAATTAAATATTATTTCTTCTAATTGCGCTTCATCTTTACATTGAACCACTAATGAAAATGGACCAAATACTTCGTGATGAAGCGTTGGATTATTTAAAAACGTATCGCCTTCAACTGTAGTTACTACTTGTCTTGCATGGTTTGGTTTTACTTCAGCTTCATAATTAGCTAATACTTCCAATCCATTTTGTGATATTGCATTGGCTTTATTAAACTCATATGCTCCAGCAATATTTGGATGCAACATACAAGAAGGCTCTACTTTTACAATTTCTTCCGCTAAGGTTTGAACAAACTTTGACAACCCTTCAGATTTCACTCCTAAAATCAATCCTGGATTCGTACAAAATTGTCCTGTTCCTAATGTTATAGATCCTGAGTATGTTTTTGCAATTGCATCTGCTCTATTTCTTAACGCTTGAGGTAAAATAACAACTGGATTTATACTTCCCATTTCTGCAAATACTGGAATTGGCTCTTCACGTTTAGCAGCTAAATCATATAATGCACGACCACCTCTAATACTTCCAGTAAAACCAACAGCCTTAACATTAGGATGTTCTACTAATTGTTGCCCAACTTCAATTCCACTACTGTTTAAGTTAGAAAACACACCATTAGGCATTCCTGTTTTTTCTGCTGCTCTAATTACAGCTCCACTAACCATTTCTCCTGTAGCTGCATGCATAGGATGAGACTTTATTATTACTGGACAACCAGCAGCTAAAGCCGCAGCTGTATCTCCTCCAGCTGTTGAAAATGCAAACGGAAAATTAGAAGCTCCAAAAACTACTACAGGTCCTAATGCCACATTCATTTTTCTTAAATCTACTTTTGGCATTGGTTTGCGTTCTGGTTGTGCTGTATCAATTGAAGCATCTACCCAATTACCCTCTTCTATATGATTAGCAAAAGCACGTAATTGTCCAAGTGTTCTACCTCTTTCTCCAATAGCTCTACCATTAGGCAAACCACTCTCAGATGAATACACTTGTAATAGTTCATCACCTAAAGCTTCAATCTCATCTGCAATAGCTCTTAAAAATGTTGCTTTTTTTGCACCTGAAAGCTTTGAATAGGTTTTAAATGCTTGGGTTGCTAAAGCAGCTGCTTCATCCACTTCATTTGTTGACGCCTCAGTAATTTCCCATTGATTTTCAATATTTAATAATGGATTAAACGTTTTAAAAGTTTTGTTTCCATTAGCAGATAATTGATTGCCTATATAATTTTTTCCAGTAATCATTTTTTATTTATTCTTTTTAAGTGTGCTTCAACATCTACAGGTTTACGAACTATTTTAGTTGAAACAGGATATTTATTTAATAGATTTTGAGGTCTTATTGGTCTTTTTTCAAAACCGCCTCCACAGTTAGGACAAACTTGTTGCAACACATTTTCTACACAATCTAAACAATACGTACACTCAAACGTACAAATCATTGCCTCTCTAGAATCGTGTGGCAATGATTTATTACAATGTTCGCATGTAGGACGTATATCTAACATATTTACATAACTAATTTAGTGTTTATATCTAACTCTAACAATGGCAAAAACAAAGTTATCTCTTTTTGAATATTTGAAAAACTTAACCTATTAAGTCCAGAACTTCAAGTCTTTCTTTTGCCAGAATATATCTTGCTCGAACATCATCAATTTGCTCTTGAGTTAATTTCTTACCATAGGTACGAAGTCCTCCATCAGCATCATTATGATGAATTCCAAAAGCAAACTTAAGGTATTCTAAAAGTAGTGGTTGAGCATCTAGGTACGAAATAGAATTCATAGCCTGAGAAATTTTGTTAGCCTCAGCCCATTCACCTTTTGCAACGTACTCTTGCATAGTAACACTAGCCTTTGGAAAAATACAACCAACACCTGTAATTCCACCACATGCTCCAGCAAGTCCTGCATGTACAGTTACTGTATCTACACCTGCTAAAACTTTTAAATCTTTGTTTGCTAACATCATCGTTTCAATAATTGAAACATCTATTGTCGATATTTTTAACGCAGTAACATTAGGAAACGTAGCAAGCTTTAGAAGCAGCTCAGTTGAAAGCGCATGGTAACCCGCTGCATCAGGATTGTTGTAAGGCATAATAGTTACACCTGCACCTCTTGCAGTCTCTTCAGCAACTGCATAGTACGCATACATTTCTTCATCAGAAGGGAGCTCCTTAGTTTTTGGAGGCATTACCATCACTGTATCAACACCAGCCGCTGCTAATTCTTCAACGATTGTAGCTAGTTCTTCTTTCGTCTCTGCTACAGCTCCACTAATTAATGGCACATTATATTCTTTAGCAACCTCAGAAAGAGCTTTAAGTAAAGAAACGCGTTGCTCAGAGCTTAGGTAGCTATTCTCACCAAGTGTTCCCGAACCAACAAGTCCATCCATTCTAGTTCCTCCCAATCCTTGAACTTTTAAAATACCAGCAGCGTATTCCTTCGTTTTTTCAAGGTCAATTTCAAGAGCGCCAGATTTTGACTCTTTCAACCATGTAAACACAGCTGGCATAACGCCATTCCATTTTAAACTCATTGTAATTAATTTTGTTTTGGTAAAAGTAGTACAGAAATAAAATAGAAAATAATGTCCTTTTATCCATACATTGTACTATATTATCCAAATATTGTCACTATAGCAACCATATAGAACATTATTTGCATATTTACAACATGAAAGTACTTCCTTTTCAAATACCAAAGCCAGAAAATGATGCTTTAGTTTTTCAAGAAGACATTGAACTTGTCTTTTATGATAAATTGCATCAACATGACGAAATACAGGTTAGTTTAATAGCAGAAGGTGAAGGTACTTTAATAGTTGGTGATACTATTAATGATTATTGTAAAGGGGATATATTAGTTTTTGGAAGTAACTTACCTCATGTTTTTAAAAGCACTCCAAAGAAAGATGAGAAGTCGCATATGATAACTTTGTTTTTCACTAAAGATGCTTTTGGTGATAATTTCTTTTTACTTGAAGAGTTAAGACAGGTAAAACCGTTTTTTAAAACTATTGAAAATGGATTTAAGCTTCAATCAAACTTAAAGTTAGATACTTTGTTTTTTAGTTTAAAAGAAAGCTCAAAACTAAATCGCTTTATTAAACTAATTGAAATTTTAAGAGAAACCTGTAAAGTAGACCGCAAACCTTTATCCTCATTTGTTTACGAAAAAAAATATTCTGACATAGAAGGCAAACGCATGCGTGACATTATGGAGTATACCATAAACAACTACTCTAAAGATATTACTTTAGATAGTATTGCAGAAGTAGCAGCTATGACTAAAAATGCTTTTTGTAAGTACTTTAAAAAACGAACTAACAAAACCTACTTTAGATTCTTAAATGAATTAAGAATAGAAAATGCCTGTAGATTATTGTCTGACAATGAAGATTTTTCTATTGCAGAAATAGCAAATAAGTCCGGATTTAATAATATTTCCAATTTTAACAGACAGTTTAAAGCTTTAAAAGTTATATCTCCTACAGAGTATAAAAAACAAAAGCTATTTAATAATTAACTAAATAGCTTCTGTCATAGTTTTTATTTGGAAAGGCCTGCAACAAAAGTGTAAATATAGTCGCCATGAGTTCCTTTATAATACTTAGCATTTTTTTCGCCAAACGCTTTTTGTGCTTCTTCATTAGTCCAATACGCTTGAATTAATTCATTTGATCTTTCTTGCATTTTTTCAATATCTGCTAATGAAGTTGTAAAGAAAGCTTCAACAAACTCGGTTCTATCTGATCCCCAAGCATGAACGTTTGGATAGTACGCTTTAATATATTCGTTCTTATTAATAACATTATCTACTATCTCTTTTCGGAGTTCATTAAATTCTTTTCCTGAGCCATCTTTAGGAAATGCCAAATGACTTTTACGTACATAACACACCATATCTTCGGTAGGCGCTTGTGTCATTAGTTTTGCTCCTGGCAATGTTGCATAAATTTCATCAGAGTGTTCATCTGAATAATACGCACTTCGCTTTTCAAAAAATGCCTTACGATCATCTTCATTAGGCCACGCTTCATTAATTAACTCAGCATTTCTTTCGCCAGCTTTATCAATCGCTTCCCAATTAGCAAAAGACTGCACATATATAAGCTCTGTATTATCTGCTGTGTAGCGATGTAAGTAAAAAGATGCTCCTAAAATCAACTCATTTTTCTTAGTCACTTTATCAAGAAACTCTTTCTCAACAGCTTTCCATTCATCCATATTAAAGTTGTCATAATCCATATTCCAATACATTGTTGTAACAGTAATGTATTGAGGTTGTTGTGGAGCATCATTTTGGGCAAAAGAAATTGTACTAAACATTAACAATCCTGTCATTATTAATGCAAAAAATTGATTAGTTGTTTTCATAATAAAATGATTTAATTAATAAAATATCAAGACACTCAAAAACAGTGTCCTTGACTAGATGCTACTAATTTTATTAGGGATTTATTTTATTATTCTTCAGCAGGCATAGGCTTATATAACTCTGGTACAGAGCTATATATACGATCGTTATGTTTACCTGTAAAGTATTTATCAAATTTAGCTATAAAAGCTTCTCTCTCATTTACATCAGCCCAATGAGCTCTAAACAGCACACCTTGTTCACTTAATCCTTTTTCTAAACTTGCCAATGTTTCAGTTAAAAAAACTTCTACGAACTCCGTTCTATCTTGACCATAAAAATGAACTTGTGGGTAATACGCTTTATAATATTGATTTTGATGTGTAACAGCTTTATTGTATTGATCTAGAAGCTCAGAAAACTCTTTATTTGTACCATCTTCTGGAAATGAAAAATAGCTTGTCTTTACATAATAAAATAATGGCAACTCTTCGTCTTCTAATCGATTGGCACCAGGAATGGATCTATATATTTCATCTGAATGTTCGTTAGCATAATATTTACCTCTCTTTTTAAAAAATGCTTTACGCTCTTCTTCATTTGGCCAACCTTGTTCTATAAGTTCATTTGTTCGTTTACTAGCAAGTTCAAAAGCTTCCCAAGTACCAAAAACAGTCACGAAAACAACTTCGGAACTATCATCGGTTAAATAGTGCCTTAATACTGAAGCGGAAAGTATATGTTCGTTTTTTGAAGTTACTTTTTCATGGTATTCTTTTTCTACTGCTAACCATTCGTCATTAGAAAAATCTTCTAAATCTAAGTTCCAATGCATAGTAGTAACACTTACATAAGGTTGTTGGTCTTGTTGTGCATAAATTGAGGCACAAGAGAATAATAAGAGCATGAAAAAACTCTTGAAGTGATGGTTGATTGCTTTCATGATTTTTCAAATTTAAATTAGTAACAAAAGGTTAGTTTTCACTAATTAATTTGAGGCAACTCAACACAAATAACTCAATACACTATAGATCTGACTTTTAGTAAGATACAAAAAATAAACAACATCTTTTAGAAACTTAAAGTTTTCGACTAAGGAATTTCATCGTTTTTAAGATTCTTTATCGTTTGTACTACACTTATAGAAATAACAAAAAAAACGCTTAAGAGTTTAACTGTTCTCTCATTTTTTTGGTCATTCCTTTAACAACCATATCATAGCTATGATCGATTAACTCGAATATAAATTTGGCTTGCAATTCACCATTATTAAGATTAATAGTGTTCCAATGTTTTTTATTCATATGAAAACCTGCATATATACTTTCGTATTGTTCGCGTAACTCTAAAGCATATTCTGGATTACATTTTAAATTTATTGAAGGCTCTCCACGCTCCCAACGCTCTAATGGCACTAACGCAAACATTTTACCTAACACTTTAAACACTAATGTATCTTCATCAAAAGGAAAATCTTCGGAAGCTTCTTTTTTACTTAAACAGTAATCTCTTAATTGGTCAATGTTCATTTTAATTTCTTTTGAGTATCACCATCAATTTTTAAAGCTGAATAATCTAACTTCCAACCAATAGTTTGCACAATATTTTCAATTAACAAAATAGCTTCTAAAGCTTCCTTTTGAGCTGCTAGAAACAAACCACTTTCTGGAATTTTATCTTTAATATGTATTTTGGCTTCGTTATGTAAATCGGTTAAATCAGTTGCTTCAAACTTATTAAAATAACCATCAGATTTATCGTAATAATTTAAAGATGTTTCGATTGATAAAATTTCTGCTTTAGGAAAATCGTTTAAAACAATCGTTTTAGAATCTTCATTAGCGTGCATATTAACTTTAGCTAAATCAAATCCTACATAAGCCTTTGCATTAACCACAACTAAGGCCTTCTTTTTACTTGATATTAGTTTTAGGAATTTTTGTTTCACATCTTCGTAATGGTAAATTTCTGCAAAGTCGCCTTCAACAGTTATAAATTTACACACACTCTTTATCTTATCTAATAAAATTACCGATTGCGAACTCGCCAATCGTTTAGATTCTTGAAACTTAATATATGCTACTACACCAACGGTTAATAGTACTCCAATTATTAATCCTAAAACTGCTTCCATACTATTCGTGGAGTTTATACAGCACAGGCTTACTTGGAGATGCATCATTTTCAAATGGTGCTATCTGCAAATTCAAAATATACTTACCATCGTCTATATTATTTGGCACAAAAATAAACTCGGTAATTGTTGCGTCAGTTCTAATTTCTCCAGAGGTATTCCAAAATGCATTATGTGCTAATAACTCACCATTATCACGCTCTTTATCTACACTAGGTAAATCAATTAGTAAATGCTTAACACCTTTATTTTTTAAATAAATAGCTGCTTCTTCTAATAAATATGGTGGATTGGTATTAGAGTATTGCATCTCTAATTTGTCGTTCATATTTGGGAGTGTTCTAATAATAACAGCTTCACGCTTTTTATTACCAATTGCAAAACGTAATTGCTTTGCAGAAATAACAAAATCGTCTCCTAGTTTTTCAGGAGCTACTGTTACTACTTCTGCTACAAAAAAGAACTGCTTTAAACACTTATTAATGCTGTATTTTTTCTCTGTTATATGACCAACACACTCTGTATGTGTACCATGAGCATGTGGATTAAACGAAATGTTATTGAAATTTACAGGCGCTCCAGCCTCAACACTTCCAACCCAATCGTCAATTTTCACTGGTTCAATATTTGGCTCTGGAATGTACCAAGCATTGACATTGTTTTTAGTAGCTCTAAGCGGAATTGAAATATCTAATGGTTGATCTATATATATAGCGTATGTACGACTGTTTACGTTAATTACTGCTTTCATTTTGTTTAAATGTTTAACTGTAAATTTACTAAATTTAGAGTCAATGAAAGGAGAAACTAAAGAATATAATTCAGCTTTTTACATTGTACTTTTTTTACTAATAACTACACTGTTTGTTTCTGGATGGTTATTACAAGATAATGGTACTTGGGATTTTTTTGTATTTGCTTTTATATCGCTTCCTGTGAATATTATTCTTTTACTTATTTTAATATTTATGAAGAAAACTCGCTAGTTCAAGATAAACAAATCTGAAGCAATACCATCGGCTAAAAACTTGCCTTTTTGTGTTGTTTTTATAAAACTGTTTGAGTTAGCATACTTATGAGATTTATCACTTTTGTTTGAAATGACAACTAACTCTTTATCAATAAATTTTTGAACAGACAGAAGTAGTTTCTCTTTATATGCTTCGCCAAATTCGGTATCAATTTTATTTAAAGAAATTCCCCAAATGGTTCTTAAACCTGTCATAATATATTCGTTATATCTATCATTTTTGGTAAGGATTTCAATCTCAGATGGTAATTTATTTTGCTCTAAAGATTTGATATATTTTGTATTGTTGGCAATATTCCAACTGCGTTGTTTTCCATTAAATGAATGCGCCGATGGTCCAATACCTAGATATGTTTTCCCTTGCCAATAACTTGTATTATGTTTTGAAAAATAATTTGGTTTACCAAAATTTGAGATTTCATAATGTATAAATCCTTCTTCTTGAGTTCGTTTCACTAAATGATCAAAATGTTGCGATGCTAAAACTTCGTCTACTGGTGGATATGTTCCTTTTTTAATAAAATTATCTAAAGCTGTTTTTTCTTCAACTGTTAATGCATAACTCGATATATGATTAATTCCTAAATCGAATGCCATTTGTAGATTTTCATTCCATTTTTTTAAACTCATATTAGGAATACCATAAATAAGGTCGATGGTAATATTATCGAAATGCTTGGTAGCTTCATTTAAACATTGTTTTGCTTCTATAGCATTGTGTGCGCGATTCATACTTTTTAAATCGTCTTCAAAAAATGATTGAATACCTATACTTAGTCTGTTTATTGGTGTATTTGCTAATTCGTTGATACGTTTATTTGACAAATCATCTGGATTCGCTTCTAAGGTAATCTCTGGAGCATCAATGATTTTATAATTTTTATAAACCTCATCAATAATTAATTGTAATTCCGCATTAGATAAAATTGAAGGTGTGCCACCACCAAAATAAATCGTTTCTACTGTTTGGTTTAACAACTCATCTTTACGTAACTGGATTTCTTTTATGAGTGCATTAATGAGTTCATCTTTCTTTTTTAAAGAGGTAGAAAAATGAAAATCGCAATAATAACATGCTTGCTTACAAAATGGTATGTGAATGTAGATTCCTGACATTAATCCTCTTTTCTTTTATTAAAAAACAATCTAAAAAGACAATAGACAAACACCAACTCAACAAGAAAAAAACTTATAATATTTATCTTAAAATTCTCAAATGAGAATAAAAAAATATCTTTCTCTTTATTAGTAATTAACATTAATTTAGAACCTTCATACAAGCCATTTTCTCTTAGCTTTTTACAATATTTTGTTTTAATTCTTTTTGAAAAGGTTTTATTTTCAAAAGAAAACTTCAAGAACTTATAATCATTTTTACGTACATAATCACAGTTAGGTAATTTTAATACTGTTACTTCAATTTTAGTTCCTTTTTTTAATAATTCCCTTTTTTCAAAAATAGACTTAGCTAAAAAAGCTGCCAAAACAATTAAAAGAACATAAACTATTGCTAATACTTTTTTATTAGAAAAAATTTTAAACATATATAAAGTGAAACTTTCTAACTATTTAACTCTATCTCCATTCTGTTTCACAAAACTTGCCCAACCAGAATAACTTTTACCAACCTCAACACGTCCTTGATTATAGAAATGACATACTGCAGCCGCTAATCCATCGGTTGAATCTAGGTTTTTAGGCAATGTTTTAAGTTTTAAAAGGCTTTGTAACATTTTAGCAACTTGCTCTTTACTTGCATTACCATTTCCTGTAATTGCCATTTTTATTTTTTTAGGCGAATACTCAGTAATTGGCACTTCACGACTTAATCCTGCAGCCATGGCTACACCTTGTGCACGACCAAGCTTAAGCATACTTTGCACATTCTTACCAAAAAAAGGCGCTTCAATAGCTATTTCATCTGGATGATAGGTGTCAATTAACTCGACAGTACGCTCAAAAATAAGTTTCAGTTTTAAATAATGGTCGCTATACTTTTGTAAATGCAATTCGTTGAGTTGTAAAAACTCCATTTTTTTTCCAACCACTTTAATGAGTCCAAATCCCATTATGGTTGTTCCAGGATCAATACCTAATATAATTTTTTCTTCTGCCATTAATTACAATATGTACATCCACTTAAAGACACTGAAAGTCCGACAGTAAATGTTACTAAATTATCGTTATATGAATATCCATCGATAGCTGGATCGTACTTATCTTCTCCTGAAAAACTATGTATATAAGAAACATCTCCATAAATTGAAAATGTTTCGGAAATACCATAATGCAACTCAAGACCAACAAGTCCATTTAAAAACGTATACTTATTTTCTGCAAAGTCCCCTAACGGTTTTGAAAAGGTCATTCCTGGTCCAGCATGAGCAACAAGAGCCATTCTGTTAGAAAAAATCCCAAGTGTTTGTGTTAAATCATAAACACCTTGCACATTTACTCTTGAATAGTTTACTTTAAAATCGTTAGAACCACTATCATTTGTAAAACGATTAAAGCCAAAATCTAACTTTGCTCCTAATTGGTTAGTAAACATATGCTGAACACCTAAATTAACTGTTGGAAAATTTAGTCCTTTAACAGCATAACCCTCACCTTGATCATTTCCACTAGGATAATTAAGACCAAGCGCTAATTGCAACTTCCATTCGTTAGTATTTGCCTGTGCAGTTACATATGACATTGAAACAACAAATATGAAAAAACACACTATCTTTTTATATACTTTAAAATTTGAGGTCATTATATAATAGTTTTAATTTGTATTACTTGAGACTTTAAATTTAAATAATGCTAGGAGCATTACCTCACAAAACTAAACAATTCTTTTTTCTGCTTATTAAGTTAAGCATTGTATTTGGTGCTTCATATTTTATTTATAATAAACTTGCTAATAACCCAAATTTAGATTTCAAGGTTTTTATTGATTTCACATCTAAAAACAGTGTTTTTTCGACAAAAAACATCACTTTCCTTGTTATTTTAACCATTTTCAACTGGTTTTTCGAAATTTTGAAATGGCAAAATTTAGTTTCGGTTATTAAAAATATATCCTTTTTTGAAGCCTTAAAACAAAGTTTAGCGTCATTAACTGCTTCATTATTTACTCCTAATAGAATTGGAGAATATGGAGCAAAAGCACTTTATTTTTCTTCATCAAGAAAAAAAGTGATGCTTTTAAATTTAATTTCTAACATGTCTCAAATGTTAATAACTACCATTTTAGGTGGTATTGGCTTTATTGTTTTTACAAGTAAATATGAAATAAACATCGACTCTTTTAAAATCTTAAGAATATTAGTTTTTGGAGTTATGATAATTAGCTTTACAGTTTTTGGAGTTAGACGTAATAAGATTAAAATTAGAGGTTTTGATTTCTCAAAAATCATTGACTTTATTAAATCAATATCTCGTATAGTTATTACCAAAACCTTTGTATTTTCTTTAACTAGATACTTAATATTCTCATTCCAGTTTTACTATTTGCTTACAATTTTTGGAATTGATGTGTACTATATAAATGCCATGATTGTTATTTCCTCGATGTATTTATTATCTTCAATCATTCCAAGCATTTTTATTTTTGATGTTATTGTAAAAGGTAGTGTAGCGCTTTATTTGTTTAATATTGTTGATGTAAACGACTTAACTATATTAAGTATAATTACTATTATGTGGTTATTAAATTTTGTATTACCAAGCATTGTAGGAAGTGCCTTTGTCATGAGCTTTAATTACAAAAACACATTTAAAACCAACTGATGTCTGTATTAGAAATTATAATAGTATTCGTTTCTTGCTTATACTTCTTGTTATTAGCTTGGTTTTTTAAAGGTATAGCTAGTTTGCCTTATTTTGTTAAAGATAATGATGTGCCAAAGACAAAGTTTTCTATTATCATTCCGTTTAGAAATGAAGCTGAAAATTTACCAAATTTAATAGAAACCTTACTTGAGCTAAACTATCCTAAACACCTATTTGAAATATTATTTATTAATGACGATTCTAAAGATAATTCAGTAAACATTATTAAGAGTTTTGCTATTGAAAATGCAACTATTATAGATTCTGAAAGGCATTCACTATCGCCAAAAAAAGATGCCATAACAACTGCTATAAAATACGCGAAAAACAATTGGATTATTACTACTGATGCTGATTGCTTTTTACCTAAAGCATGGTTATTAACTTATGACTCATTTATCACCAAAAACCATCCAAAAATGATAGTTGCTCCTGTTTCTTACGTTGCAAACAATACGTTTTTAGAGCAATTTCAATTATTTGATTTTTTAAGTCTACAAAGTGCAACTCATGCTAGTTTTGGTATTAAAAAACCAATTTTATGTAATGGTGCCAATTTTGCTTATCAAACTACTATTTTTAAAGAACTATCAGGCTTTGAAGGCAATAACAATATAGCTAGTGGTGATGATATCTTTTTACTGGAAAAAATGACTAAAAAGTATCCTAATGAACTTCATTATTTAAAAAATAAAGACGCATTAGTTTATACACTTCCACAAAAAACATTGAAAGACTTAATACATCAACGCATTCGATGGGCTTCTAAAACCTCTGCCTCTAATAATACATTCACAAAGATTGTTGGAATAATTATTTTTACAATGAATGCTCTAATAATTGCAACATTAATCTTATCAATTACTGGTGTTCTAACATCAAACTTCTTTATTACAATCTTACTTTTAAAAGGTGTTATTGATTATATGTTCATTAAAAAAAGTGCTGATATATTTCAACAAGCTTTTTGTTTAAGACACTACCTTCTAAGTTGTTTGATGTATCCTGCTTTTTCTACTGTAATAGTTTTGAGCACTTATCTATTTAATTATAAATGGAAGGACAGAATGTTTAAAAAATAATGTTCTCACATATTTTTTTTAGCTTTACATAAACCCACAACTATCGCAAAATGAAAAAATTACTCATCTTATTTGTCTTCTCATTTTTATCATTTACAATAAGTGCCCAAGAATCTTATACTGTAGATGGAAAAACCTACGAATTAAAAACTGAAGCTAAAGGAGAAATTACTTTGCTCTGGAATATTATTGATGGTAATTATCGTTATTTTATTAAAAAAGGTGATGACATTGTTGAATTAAAAAACACAAAAGACAGTAATAATAAATACCAAGAAGAGTATAAAGAAACACTTAATAGCTATACTGAAGGAAGTAATCTTAGTACTAAAAAAGTAAAACTCACACTATATAGCCTTAGAACTTTTGTAAATGAATATAATAGCTTAGTTGATACGAGTTATGAACCTTTGACCAAAAACTCAAAAGTAAAATCTAGAGTTCAAGTTTTTGGTGGTATTACTAACCATCCTTTTGTTGAAAACCCAGATAATGAAACAGGAACACAGTTTGGTGCAGAAATAGAAATTTTTGAAGCTACTAATCTATCTAGACATGCGTTTTTTTTAAATTTAAGGCACGCTACTGATAGTGATAAATTACCTTACTCATTAACACAAATAGGTTTAGGTTATCGATTTAAAATAATTAACAAAAATGCTTTTAACTTACACACTAACGTGACTGTAGCTACAGTTAATTTTTCTAAAACTACAGTAGAAATTGAAGATGCACCAAGTCAAGATATAAGCGACACAGCTTTTGATGCTCCTTTTATTTTTGGAGTTGGTGCAGACATAAGAGTTTCAGAAAACAGTTTTATTACTTTATCATACAACGAACTGTTTTCCTTATTCTTAGATAACCAAGGAAATTTTTCAACCAACTTAACATTAGGCTACAAGTTTAATTTATAATGAAATTAACCAACTACAAAACCTCTAACCCAGCTTTTAATGGCTTTTTTTGGGATGATGATACCAATACTGACAAGAAAATGACAGTTGGTGGTATTTTTATTAAATCTATGCTATGCATTTTAGTTATTGCTGCCATAACTGGTTGCATATGGAAACTACATAGTAATGGTACTAATGTTAGGTGGTTTACTCTTGGAGGTATGTTAGGCTCTATTATTATTAGTATTGTAATTTCGGTTAGAAAGCATTGGGCTTCATTTTTGGTGCCTTTATACACCATTGCTAAAGGTTGTTTTTTAGGAGGCTTTAGCGCGTTTATAAAAGTAAAATTCCCCAACCTTCCCTTTCAAGCTATTGGTGTTACAATTATTACTTTTTTTACGGTTTTAATTCTTTACCAAACACGAATTATTATTGTTACAAAAAAGCTTAAAAGCGTTATTATAACTGCTGCTGCAAGTATTTTTTTGGTGTATATAATTTCTTGGATCCTTAGCTTTTTTGGCATTAAAACTTTTGTTGGTGGTATATCTTGGGTTGCAATAATTTTTAATGTGGTAGCAGCTATAGTAGCAGCGTTTACATTATTACTTGATTTTGATTATATAGAGAGACATAAAAATAAAGCTCCTAAACAAAAAGAATGGATTGCTACTTGGGGACTTTTAGTATCCTTAGTTTGGTTATATACAGAAATACTAAGATTTATGAATAAAATGTCGATTAAGTTTTAATTAACCGAAATAATAATAGGCAGTTTAAACTCTGTCTTTACTTGCTGACTTCTTTTAATAGCTGGATAAATTTTAGGAAGGTCTTTTAGACTATTAACTAAAAGTGTATCGATTTCAGGAATTTGTATTTTAGTGTTTTCGGCACTTTTTACATTTAACACACTTAAATCTCCTGTTTCAGAAATTAAAAATTTTATAACAATAGTATCATTTACATCTTGCGTTACAACAATATTTTCTTTCCCTAGATAATTACTAATATGAGCTGTTAAAGTACTTTCAAAACATTGTTTTTTTGCTATTTGAGAGGTAGCATCTTTACAAGATTGAAATGTTGGATATTCATCTACCTCACTCCAGTTAAATGTTTTTAACTCTTCGTTTAAAATATCTTCGGCATTTATCTTTTTCTTGTCAAAGTAATCGCAAGAAGTGAGACTAAAAAATAATAAGACAATACCTAAGTACTTCATTGTTTGAAACTAAAACCGAAAAGTACAACTTTTTTAGATTTTAATCAGTCTTCAAAAACTTTTCCTCTTTAAGTTGGCTAATCCTTCGTTCTGCCATTGGTGCAAATACACTCTCAGGAAACTTCTTTACAAATTTTTCGTAAAGTTGAATTCTGGTATCTATATCTTCGTAATACTGATCTTTAGTAAGTACTAAAAAGAAATTTGCATCAGGACTTGTTGGGTTTTCATATACTGCTTTTTTGTAAGCTTCAAGTGCCTCTTTATGCTTTTTTTGCTTGTTAAGCACCATACCTAATTTTTGATATTCGGTATCTAACGGAATGTCTTGAAGCAACAAAGATGCACGATAATATTTTTCGGCATTAGCATGATCTTCTTCATAGTCATACAATTGAGCTAATATATAGAGGTTGTTTGCATTTTTAGGGTCAAATTTTAATGCTTTTTTACACTGCTCTATTGCTTCCTGATATTTATATATTTTAGAGTAAGAATAACTTAATTTTTCATGAATAAACTGTGATGATTCATTTAGTTCTAATAATTTTTCAAACCAAACAACAGCATTATCATAATCCTTTTTCCAATAATAATTTTGAGCCTTTAAACTTATTAATTCTTTGTTGTTTGCATAAGATGAAAGTCCTTCGTCTATATAATAGTTTGCTGTTTTATAATGTCTTTTCTTAACATGAAATCTAGCTATCCTAAAAATGGCCTTTTGATGTGTTCTATCTAGCATATAAGCACTATGAAATCTATTTTGTGCTGTTGAATCTTTTAAATGCTCTAGCACCAAACCTAACTCATAATGATAGTTAGGGTTTTTATAATCTATATCAATTAAACTATAAAATACATTAGACGCTTCGTCGTACTTCTTTGTTTTAGACAATAATTTAGCATATTCATACTTTAACAAAGTATCCTCAGGATTAGCCTCAATACTTAATTTGTAATTATTTAAAGCTTCATCATAATTACCGATTGCTATGTACGATTTTGCAATTTTATGATAAACTGAAGATAAGTTTTTAACCTTAGAATATTCATTTATTGCTTTGGAATAATTTCCATTTACATACAAACTATCTGCTTTATCAATTAATAATTTTTGTGCTTGTACAGTATTAAACAATAGAATTATTGCTATGGTTAAAAACTTATTCATATAAAACTTTACTTTTTCAAATCTTCTATTTTCTTTTTATGATAATCGCTTTGGCTTATCTTATATGCCTTATTCATAAACTCTAATGCTTTTGCTTTATCATTTTGTGATGAGTAATAGTCTGACATTCCTTCGTAAGCAACAGCACTTTTAGGGTAATATTTTATATACTCCGAAAAGAAAAGTTTGGCTTTTTCTGGTTGCCCCATTTGAACATTCATGTAACCATAGGCATTAAACAACTCTTCAATCATTGGAGGTGTAGGTTCTCCAAAATGTTTAGTATAAATTTCACCTTGTGCAATTAATAACTGTTTTAACTCATCAACAGTAGTATCTGGATTGTTATATTTTGGTGGATTTACAAACTGAAACCATTTAAAAAGGAATACCAATCCATCTCTCATTGAAGGAAGTGGGACAGTACCGTGCAAATCTTCGGGATAAACTTTCCATGAGAAGTTTAATCCATTTTTAGAATTTGACTCGGCAAGTTTAGAGAACTCGATTATTGAACGCGCAAAAAGTGTAAACTCTGATGTGTCTTCAGTTATATTATCCATTGTTATACTACTATCAAACATATGTAGTTGTTCAGCAGCTAAGGATACAAATAAACCTTTGCCGCTAAAATCTTTTTCCTTAAAAACTGTTTTCGCTTGATTTAACAGCTTTTGGTTGTCCCAATCTAAACTAGGATCTATAGCTATATAGTTCTTAAAAAGGTGTGTGTGATTTATTAATGTATTAATGGTAAACAATCCTGCAAAAGAATGACCAATTAATGTTCTATACTTAGAGGTTTTATAATTTGTATCTATATGTGGTATTAATTCTTTTTCTAAAAACTGAGTGAAATTTTCGGCGCCTCCAGTTTCATAATTAAAAGCAGCTCCTCTCCTAGATTCAATTTTAGAAGTAGTTAAATCTCTTGTTCTATTAGGCTGATTTGACACACCAACAAGAATCATATTTGGTAAATAATGTCCCCAATAATTATTATAAACGGTTACAAGATTGCCCTTTAAAGACACACCATCTAATAAATAAATAACTGGATATTTAGTAGCATTCTCTGGATTATATCCTTCGGGAAGTTTCACCCAAAATTGACGATTTTCGTCTAGTACATTAGAATAAATACTGTCTAATGCATTTGATTCTTGAGCCTTTAAAAGTTGAAAGCTCATTAAAATTAAAACTAATAGTAAAGTTTTGTGTTTCATAATAAGTTAGTTAATAGTTAAGCTTTGTCTAATTTATTTTCGACAAAGCTTAACTGCCACAACTATCTTGCCAAATAAATATAAAACTACTCTTTTTTAGAGTTATTTGATTTTTTTGGTATCTCAAACATAATTGGTAATGAATAAGGTACAACTACTGCTTTTCCTTTATGTTTACCTGGAATCATTTTAGGTAGTGAAGCGACAACTCTTGCAGCTTCTTTTTCTAAATCTGGATGTGGTGCTCTTGCTCGTACTCCTGTTATTGCACCTTCCTTATCAATTTTGAAAATCACCATGATTCTATGCCTACCTGTTATCCCTAATTCTTCGGCTAATTTTGTATTAAAGTTTTCAGCAACATATTTACTTACTTCTTGACTCAAACATTTCTTTTGCTCTTCTTTAGGTAAATCTACACATTTTGAATACAAAGGTATTTGGTCTATAACAGCCATAGGAACTTCTAAGTCTTGATAATCTTTTTGAATTTCTATTACTTCTTCAATAAAATTATCGTGTCTCTCTTTATTTACAATAACCTTCTCAAATCCATTATTTTCATCAGCTAAAATCAAAGAATGAAAGTACTTGTCCTTTTCAATCATTTCAATGTTCTTTTGCTTTCTAACTTTTTCCTTTTCTGTTAAATTATCAACATCATTTACAAACATTCTTACCTTTCCATCTCTCATTCCAGTCTCCCATTTGTCTTTTGATTCTTGAGTTTTTTTAAGAGCTAAATATTCATCATAAGTTTGTTTGGTTTTTTTAAGCATATTTTCGACTCTTATATTCTCTAAATCCTTTTCTAAACCTATTTTTAAAATACGCTCAAAATAAACTTGTAGTTTATAATATTCCACACGAGTTTTAATGTATTTATCTGAGGATGCAGATATATATTCATCATTCAATGAAAATAGGTTTCCTATTTGTTGTTCTTGCTTTACTAAATCATTATAGAGTTTTTTTCTTAATTCTTTGTCACTTAACTCTTCATATTGAGCTTCAGCTTTATCTTTTTCTTGTGCAAAAGCCGCATTATAAAATAGCATAGTGAAAATCATTGGTATAACTAATAGATACTTTGCCAACTTTAATTGACTTGATTTTGATTTTTGTAACATGATGATTCGTTTTTTGATTAATGATTTTTTATAAAATGTATTTATGAACGATACATTATTTGTATCAAACATTTGAGTTAATAGATTTTGATAATAAGCTATTTTATCCTGAGTTTTTAAAGCTTCTTTATCTGCAATAAATTCATGCAATACTCTAAGTTTAGATTGATAGATATATATTAATGGATTAAACCAAAATAAGACTCTTAAAACTTCAAAAAACACTAAGTCTAAGGTGTGTTTCTGCTTGACATGTATAAGTTCATGTTTCAAAATCACCTGTTGTTCATTTTTACCGATTTTATCACCTATAAATACATAATGAAAAAAAGAAAAAGCGGATGTACTGTTTTTTAGTTTCACTAATAAAATGTCTTCTTGTTTTAACACTACATTCTTTTTAATTAGCTCAACAATTTTAGATAATTTATATAGTAAAATAACAAATGAAATAATAACTCCTACCCAAAACAAATAACTCCATTGCCATTGAAATGTATTAGCAAGAGTTGTAGTGGTATCAACTTGCAAAGGCGTTATTACATTTTGTACTTCCTTAGCTTCTCCAAGAATAACTACTGGCAACTCAATTAAATATTGCTGTGGAATCACTTTACTAAATGCCTGAACTTTAACTAATGGTAAAATAAAAGAACCAATAGCTGTAGTAAGAAGGTATGCTCTATTCAAATTAAAAAAGGTTTCTTTTCTTAAAAAAACTTCATAAACTAATAGGAAAACTAACTGAAATAATACGGTTTGTAATATGTATTGCATCATGACTTTTTCTTTTCGTTTTCTATTTCGTTAAGCACAGATTCTAAATCTGTTAAGCTTATGTCATTTTTTTTCATAAAAAAAGACACCATGCTTTTAAAAGATCCTTGAAAATAGCCATCAACTAATTTATTTATTGATTGATTGCTATAATCCTGCTTTCTTACCACAGGAAAATAGAAATGTCCTTTCCCTTGTTTTTCATAATCCAAAAAGCCTTTATTCTCTAATATTCTAACAATAGTAGACACTGTATTATATGCAGGTTTTGGCTCTGGTAATTGCTCAATAATAGCTTTTACATTTGCCTTTTCTAACTGCCATAAAATTTGCATTATATCCTCTTCTGCTTTTGTAAGTTGTTTCATTTTCCAACTAAGTTTTTAGTTTAAACACAAATCAAATATAACTAAAAATTTAGTTCAAACTAATTTTTTAGTTTAAAAATGTAACATTTAACATTATTACTCGTCATACAGTTGATTAAATTTACACTATGGATATATTTCTGGTTGTTGTTGCAGCCTTATTTATGATACTTGGCGTTATAGGTAGTTTTTTACCTGTTTTACCAGGACCTTTAACAAGTTGGATAGGGTTGTTAATTCTACACTTTACAGATGTAGTCCCTATGAATTGGACCTTTTTAATTGTTACATTAGTTATAGCTATACTAATCTGGCTGTTAGATTATATTATTCCTGCTATTGGTACTAAAAAATTTGGCGGCAGCAAATATGGTATGATTGGCACCTCTATAGGTTTAATTGTAGGCTTATTAGCTCCTATTCCTGGAGGCATTATCATTGGTCCCTTTTTTGGAGCTCTTATTGGTGAGTTGCTTAATAAAAGTGATTCTAAAACTGCATTAAAAGCAGCTTTTGGATCATTTCTTGGGTTTTTAACTTCAACATTTATAAAGTTTATTGTAGCTATAATTTACTTAGGTTTATTTATTGCTAAACTTTGGGATAATGGAAGTGCGCTTTTTTAGAAAAAAACCTCATAATCCTTATTAAAAATAAGAGATTACGAGGCCTATATTAGTTGCTATTAATTCAACAAATAAATTAGAGGGATTAATTAATTATACTGTTGATACTACAAATTTAAAACAAACAAAAGACTTTACGTTACGGTAAAACCGCAAAAATTTTACGGTAAAACCGTAAAAACCAATAAAATAAAACAAGTCAGAGTTGTTTTTTAAATTGAAAAAATTAAAGAAATCCTTGTTTTCTTGCCTCATTTAGTAAAGTTTCATCTTTACCGTCTTCTACATTGAATATTTCTTTAAGATGTTTCTTTCTTTTTTCGATACCACTTAATGATAAATTGATATACTCTTTAAGAGTTTTTGTCTTTATACCTTGAGATAATAAGTGTAATATCTTTCTATTTATATCATCTAAATAAATATCACTTGCTATAGTAGTGTTTAAAAAATTACTCACAGTACTACTATAATATGGTGGGCTATTTAAAATATGCTGAAAGGCTTCAGCTAACTCACTAGATGTTAAGTCACTTTTTATCAATAATCCTTCAGGATTTATTTCTTTAATAATATTTAAAACTCTAAAAGATTCATTGAACATTGTTAAAATTATCACCTTAGCATTTGGCAAATAGGTTCTTGCTATTTTTGCCAAATCTTCTCCAGAAGTTATTGTTCCATCTTTTGATTCAGGTAAACTAATATCAAAAAAACACACATCATAATGTAAATTATCTGCAGCATTCCTAATAAGTTGGTTTGCCTTATCACAATCATGTGCAATATCTATATTTAGCGTTTGATATTCTTTTTTTGTTGCAAGTAATGTATTTTGATAGCCCTCAATAATCATTGGATGGTCATCAACCATTAATATTTTTAACTCTTCGTTCATAAGTTAATTATGTGCAGGAATACTAATTTTAATTTTTGTACCAATATCTATTTTTGAAAAAACCTCAGCTTTTCCTTTTATATCGCTAACTCTTGAGTCAATATTTTTAAGCCCAATTCCTCTCTTTGCTTTATTGATATTAAACCCAGAACCATTATCTTCAATAGTTAATAAAATTACATTATTTTTTAATTCAAAACTAATTTTCACAAGACTAGCATTGGCATGTTTATAAATATTTTGCATGCATTCCTGTAACATTCTATAAATATGAATTTTAGTTTTATTAGGCAATTCTTCCCAATCTATACTATTATCATTCGTAAACTTATAATCGTATTGATAAGCTAAAGATTGAGTATCGATTAGTTTTTTTATAATGTCTATAAAACCAGTTCCAGAAATAAAATCAGAATTTAAATCATGTGATATCTTCCTAATTTCAGTTTCAATATTTTTTAGCTCATTTATATATTGACTTCTTGTTTTTACAGCTTCATCTGTTTGCACCATATTAAGACTATCCAAACTAAGTCTTGTACCAAATAACTTCCCTAAAACACCATCATGCAACTCTTCAGAAATTCGCTTCTTTTCTTGAGTTCTACCTTCATCAACTTTCTCTTGTTGCGCTAACATTAAATTGTATATCTCTTCATTAGCTTCTTGTTGTTTTTTAGTAAACTCTAATTCTTTATTTTTAGATCGTTGACTGATTATTATATATAACAAGAATAATAACACAAGAAGTCCAACTGATGATAATAAAAATATCTGCCTTTCCTTAGATAATTGTTGGTTTTCTGTTTGAATTCTATCTGTTTCAAATTCAATTCGGGCAAATTTATTTCTAATATTCCTTTCTTTAATAAGTAAACTATCACCTAGTCTAATGTGCTCGTTTAAATACTCGATACCTTTAGTTCCTCCATCTAATTTTGCCATTAACTTTAAAGCATCCATTCGTTCAACATTAGATTTAGTTTTTATAGCTAAATCATATGCTTTTTTAGAGTAATAAAAAGCTGAATCTTGCTTTCCAGTTTTATCATAAATATTAGCTAAATAACCATAAATTCCCATTTCATTAATAGTATCATCAAGACTATCAGTAATTTTTAAAGTATTAAACAAAACTGATTTTGAATAGTCAGCCTTATCTGGATCAATTGCAAACTCCATTCTTGCAACATTGCCAATAGCAATGACATACAAGTCTGGATCTACATTAAGTAATTGTTCATCTTCAACTACTTCTTTATATAATTCTAAGGCCTTTTTTAAATCACCTTGACGCTCTATTGTTAAGGCTAAGTTATTAATTGAAGACAAATAATAATATCTTGAATTTTCTATTTTTTTTGATATCTCAATGGTTTTATTAAAATACTCAATAGCCTTTTCTCTATTTTCAAGTCTTTCAGATATTAAACCTACAAGATTGTTTAATGACCAAAGATTATCTAATACTTCTTGATCCTTAGGTAAGCTCTCTAATAGCTTTATAGCTTGTATAGCATTTTCCTCAGCTCCAATATAATCTTTCTCTACTCTCTGTATTTCAGCCATATTTAATAATACAGAACTTTCATTCTCTACGTCATTAATGACATGATATACTTTTAATGCATTATAATAGTAATAGTAAGCACTATCTATTTCTAAGTTGTAATCTTTTTCCCAAGCTAAATTATGAAACGCGTATGCAATTGAAACTGAATCTTTTAATCTTGCAGCTTCTTTTAAGTTTTCTTGATTTATTCGTTTGAAATTTGCGTAATCATCTTGATATAAATAAACTCTAGACATTACTCTCTTACTCAATAGAACTGTAGAATCAACACCTGTTTTTTCTGAAAGTTCAATAGCCTTTTTAGCATATAAAAATCTTTGATTTATTGGAATAGCATTATTTCTTGCCAATGCTCTTAGCTCGAGTATATTCTCAATCTGTTTATCATGATTTTGAGAAAATAATGTGAATGTAATTAAACCTATTATTAATAATAATAAATATTTTTTTCTCAAACCGAATAAGTTAATTTGCTTATCAAATTTAACTAATTTATCTGAAATTATTAATATAAAAAAAAAAGAGCCATTAAGATAGTACTCAAAATGGCTCTAACTAATTAATCAAATATTTTATTAACCATTAATAGGCTTATCTTTTTTTGTTTTTGCTGGCCCTACCATTTGGTGTTCAGTTTTATCAATCTTAAGAATCTCTTCTTTATTTATAGTGTCTTCTGACTTATTAGTACCAGAAATTGTTAAGCAAAATACTGCTAAAGCTAATGTGATTTTTAGGGATTTCATATTTATTCGTTTAGAGTTATACATAGTTAAACTGTACACGAATAGTTTTTAGGTTATTGCGAGGGAGCACAATGGATTAAAATTTAAACACCAAAAGTGTTAAAAAAACATGAGGGAAATCAACTTAAAAAAATAAGTTGAAAGGGATTGGATTAACTAATCTTAAAAAGTGAAATTAATTTAGGGCTTCTTAAGGAATGTAAAGATACTGCCAGTTAGCTTGAAGAGTCAAAAAATACGATGAAAAGCATTTTTTATCGATAAAAAGCAAATAAATCCGTTTTTTCTTACAATAAAGAAGTTAAAAAACTTAAAGAACTGATAGTTAAGCATTTAGAAAACACTGAAATATAATTGTTAAATTAATATGTATTCAAGCAAAATATTATTTAACATACTTTAACCCAAACTTGAAGAAAACACTATTCTTTGGAGTCAAATCTAGTTCACTATCACCATCATTATTTAACCAATCTAGCTTATTAGCTAAAGTAACACCTGCATTTAGATTTAATTTTAATTTATTTGCTAATTTAAATTCATATTCAGGTCCTAAGTTTATTCTAGAATAGCTCAATTTATCTAAATCTAAAGGCAAAGTATTATTATTATCGAAATTATAATTATTACCATTTAAATTTAGTGATATACCTAATCTACTTTTTTCAAAAAGATAATAATGACCTAAATATGCTGGTAAATATGCAACCGTTAACCATTTATCATTTCTATAAATTAATTGCACTATAGGCAAAACTTGCTTTTTTCCAAATCTAGTATTATACGAAACTCCAAAACCATACTTAAATCTTTCACTAGATCTTTTTGAAAACAACACAGAAGTCTGAAAAATAAAATCATTAGAAGAAATAGACTCTTTAAAATCTGATGCTAAAGTTGGTTTTAATCCAATATTGTAATTCCATCCTTTTTCTCCAATTGGATTTATAAAAGAAAAACGATAAGCAACAGAATAAAAATTTCTATCTATTGATGAAGAATTTGGTAATTCAGAAAAACTAGGCTTCAAATTTGTAAACTCAAGCCCATGAATTAATATCGTTTTTTTATTTTTAAGTAATTTGGGAAGTGCAAAAGCAAATCTTAACTCTGAAAAACCTACTTTACCATCTTGGTCTCCTTCACTAAACTCAGACTCTCCATAATTTGTGTAAGCAAGATTAGCTATAACCAAATCCTCTAAAGCACTATATTCCTTTTTCTCTTGCGCTGTAACAATAAATATATTTAATGTAAGAGCAACGACTAATAAAAAACGTAAACTAGCTTTTGAATACATAGAATTTTTAATTTAAAGATTTTATAAAACTTAAGAATAAAATTAATAATTTTTGTGTAGACAAATACAAACTAGTCATTTTTAACAAAAACATCCGTAAAACAAAAAAGCATCCCGATTTTTGATTACTCAAAAAAAGGAAAGCTTTCCATTGGTTTAACTACTTAAACCGCTGATAAGCATTACACTTATCAAACAACACAACTAAATTTTATTGCCAAAAAAAGCTTCTCCTAAGAGAAGCTTTAGCAATTTTTGCGGTCTGGACGGGACTCGAACCCGCGACCCCCTGCGTGACAGGCAGGTATTCTAACCAACTGAACTACCAAACCGTTGCTTTATTGCGGTTGCAAATATACACCCCATTTTTAATATCACAAATGTTTTTGCAATATTTTTTTATTTTTTTTCTAAGCAAATTTTTGTCTTTCGACCATATAAGTAGTTAAAACCTTATTAAAGCTTTCATTTACATTAGCTTGCACATATTTAATTTGATATTGAGAGCATTTTAATTTTATGGCTTCAAAGTAATTTTTTACTGCTTTATTATAATTCTCTTTTACATTTTCGGCATAAAGATTAATGTAATCTCCAGTTTCGACATCAATAAAACGTTTTGGTTTATTATCGAAATTAAAATCTAACTCTTTATCTTTATCAAAAACATGAAATAAGATCACTTCATGTTTATTATATTTTAAATGGCGTAATGCTTCAAAAAGTTTTTCATCTTCAATTCCAGACTGAAACATATCTGTAAATAAAAAAATCATGGAGCGTCTATGAATTTTTTCTGCTATATGATGTAAAAATTGATATGTTTTAGTGGTTTTACCTTTTGGTTTAGCCACAACTGTTTTATCTAATTGATCCAACAACATTCTATGATGTCTCTCACTTCCTTTTTCTGGAGCGTAATAATCATATTCATTAGAATAAATACTCAAGCCTACAGCATCTCTTTGCTTTTTTAAAATATGCATCATTGAAGCTGCTGCTAATGCAGAAAATGCTACTTTGTTTAAACTATCTATTGAAAACTCTTTTAGCTCTGGATAATGCATAGAGCTACTATTATCTATAATGATATGACAACGCAAATTAGTTTCTTCATCATAACGTTTGGTATATAATTTATCTGTCTTAGCAAAAAGCTTCCAATCTATATGCCTTGTACTTTCGCCTCTATTATAAATTTTATGCTCAGCAAATTCTGCTGAAAAACCATGAAAAGGACTTTTATGCATTCCAGCTATAAACCCTTCTACCACCTCTTTAGCGAGGAGCTCTAAGTTTTTAAATCCAGATGCTTTATTTACTTCGTTTTGAACATTCATTATATATCTAAACTAAAAAAGGTTTGCCTAATAGACAAACCTTTTATCATTTCTTTTAGATTCTAATTATAAAAGTGAATCAATTGCATCTGTATATGCATTTTTAGGAGCAACACCTACTTGTCTTCCTACAACTTCTCCATTTTGAAACACTAATACAGTTGGTATGTTACGTACTCCATACTTAGCAGCAAATTCTTGGTTTGCATCTACATCTACTTTACCAACAACAGCTTTATCAGCATACTCTTCGCTAATTTGATCAATTATTGGTCCAACCATACGACATGGCCCACACCAAGCAGCCCAAAAATCTACCATTACTGGCTTATCACTCTTTAATACTGTTTCTTCAAAATTTGCATCTGTTATTTCTAATGCCATAATATTTAATTTAATTGTGTTCTCTAATTTATTTACACAAAATTAGTCAAAAATTTTGCCAAAGCTTACAATTGTACTATTTG
The DNA here is from genome assembly GCF_047219225.1 of Pontimicrobium sp. IMCC45349. GTDB lineage: Bacteria > Bacteroidota > Bacteroidia > Flavobacteriales > Flavobacteriaceae > IMCC45349. The sequence goes on from NZ_CP178208.1 coordinate 959,744, forward strand.
TTTTGCTTATTGTTTTATTAGTTAGGGTTATACTTTATTTTTAATTCAATTTATAATACACATCTTGTTCTGCTAGCTCATTTAATAGCTCCTGAGATATTTTCACTTTTTGCCTTCTACTAGGCATTGTTAGTTTTATTTTTTCTTTATTGTCATAGACAACAAAATTAAGCGCATGATTACCTTGGTGCATATGCAATAAATCTTTTAAACTCGCTATTGTATCTTCTTTTAAATCTTTAATATTAACTTGAATGGATAACTTTTTAGCATACGTATCCATAACATCATGTAATAATTGAAAGTTATTAAACTGAATTCTTGGATCTCCTTTTTTTCCCGTATCTCTATTCACCCAACCTTCTCTAATAAATGCTCTAACATAGACAAAGTTGCTAATCATTAAGAAATGCCTAAACTTTAGATAGTCTTCTCCAAAAATCCTAAACTCATAACTATCTAAATAATCTTCAATTGTAAAAGCTGCCCAACCTTTACCTTGCTTACTTACTCTATGTTGTACATCTGTAACTACACCTCCAAAAGTTATCTCTCTATTAACATAACTTGCCATATCATTAAATAATGAAACAGTACCATTACAAAATGTTTTCATTTCTATTTTAAAGTCGTCCAATGGATGTCCAGAAATATAAATACCTACAACCTCACGCTCTCTAGCCAATTTCTCCATAGTCCCCCATTCTTCACATGGCGGCACTTCTGGTTCTGGAATTTGCACATCACTAGCTTCTCCAAACAAACTTACTTGAGCAGAATTTTCATTTTCTTGATACTTATTTGCGTATTTAATCGTCTTTTCTAAAAATGTAACACCATCACCTGTATCATGAAAATACTGAGCACGATGTGTATTTCCAAATCCATCAAATCCACCAGCGTTAGCTAGATTTTCAAATGCTTTTTTATTAGCTGCCCTTAAATCTATTCTTTTAGCAAAATCAAAAATAGATTTATACTTACCATCTTTCTTTCTGTTTTCAACTATTGTTTTTACAGCTCCATGACCTACACCTTTTATAGCTCCCATTCCAAATCGAACAGCATTATCATCATTTACAGAAAACTTATAATAACTTTCATTTACATCTGGACCAAGTACATTTAATTTCATACGTTTACACTCTTCCATAAAGAACGTTACCTGCTTAATATCGTTCATGTTATTAGAAAGTACAGCTGCCATATACTCAGCTGGATAATGTGCCTTTAAATAAGCTGTTTGATAGGCTATCCACGCATAACAAGTAGAGTGTGATTTATTGAAAGCATAACTCGCAAAAGCTTCCCAATCTTTCCAGATTTTTTCAAGCTTTTTCTTATCCATTCCTTTAGCAGCAGCTTGTTCGATAAACTTAGGTTTCATTTTATCTAGTACAGCTTTTTGCTTTTTACCCATCGCTTTACGAAGAACATCGGCTTCACCTTTGGTAAAATCTGCTAGTTTTTGAGACAATAGCATTACCTGCTCTTGATAAACCGTAATACCATAAGTTTCTTTTAGATATTCTTCTAACTCTGGAAGGTCATATTCAATTTCTTCATCACCATGCTTACGCCTAATAAAACTTGGAATATACTCTAATGGCCCAGGACGATACAACGCATTCATTGCTATTAAATCGGCAAAAACCGTAGGTTTTAAATCACGCATGTGCTTTTGCATACCTGGAGATTCATATTGAAATATCCCAACAGTCTCTCCTCTTTGGAATAAAGCATAGGTTTCTTCGTCATCTAAAGGAAAATTTTCTGGATCTAACTCTATACCATGCTTAGCTTTTACAATTTTTACTGTATCCTTAATTAATGTTAGGGTTTTTAATCCTAAGAAATCCATTTTTAATAATCCAGCACTTTCTACTACTGAGTTATCAAACTGCGTGACATATAAATCAGAATCTTTTGCAACTGAAACAGGCACAAAATTGGTTATATCATCTGGTGTAATGATAACTCCACAAGCATGAATTCCTGTATTACGAACTGAGCCTTCAAGAATTCTAGCTTGGTTAACTGTTTCAGCCTCTAAATCGCTTCCTTCAGAAATATTCAATAGCTGATTAATGAGCTCCATTTCTTCGGCTCTAAACTTCGCTTTCAGTTCTTTTTCGTCCTTACCAAATATTTTATTTAGCTTAGACATATTAGGAATTAGTTTTGCAATTCTATCGGCATCACTTAATGGCAAATCTAATACACGTGCAGTATCTCTAATAGACGATTTAGCTGCCATTGTACCATAAGTAATAATTTGGGCTACTTGATTTGCGCCATATTTATCGATTACATAGTCCATCACACGACCACGACCTTCATCATCAAAATCGATATCGATATCTGGCATACTTACACGATCTGGATTTAAGAAACGCTCAAAAAGTAAATCGTACTTAATTGGGTCAATATTGGTAATCCACAAACAATATGCTACTACAGACCCTGCTGCCGAACCACGACCAGGACCAACAGACACATCCATTTTTCTTGCTTCTCGAATAAAATCTTCTACAATTAAGAAATAACCAGGATATCCCGTATTTTCAATCGTATCTAATTCAAAATCTAAACGCTCTTTAATTTCTGGTGTAATTTCGCCATAACGTTTTTTTGCACCTTCGTAGGTTAAATGTTTTAAAAATGCATTTTCACCTCTCTTACCACCATCTTTTTCATCTTCTTCATGGATGAATTCTTCTGGAATATCAAACTTTGGAAGTAATACATCACGTGCTAATTCAAAAGGTTCAATTTTATCTATTACTTCTTGGATGTTAATAATAGCCTCGGGAATATCTTGAAAGATATCCTTCATCTCATCGGCTGACTTAAAGTAATATTCTTGATTTGGCAAACCATATCTATACCCACGACCACGACCTATTGGTGTTGCTTGTTTTTCACCATCCTTTACACATAATAAAATATCATGTGCATTGGCATCTGCTTTATCTACATAATAAGTATTATTTGACGCAACAAGCTTAACATCATGCTTTTTAGCTAAAGAAACTAAAACAGGATTAACCCTATCCTCATCTTCTTGACCATGACGCATCAGCTCCATATATAAATCTTCTCCAAACTGCTCTTTCCACCATACTAAAGCTTCTTCAGCTTGTTTTTCTCCTACATTAAGTACTTTACTAGGTACTTCTCCATATAAATTCCCTGTAAGAACAATAATATCTTCTTTATACTTTTCTATTACAGTTCTATCAATTCTAGGCACATAATAAAAACCATCAGTATATGCTATTGATGACATTTTAGCCATGTTTTGATAACCATTTTTATTTTTAGCTAACATGACTATTTGATAACCATAATCTTTTTGAGATTTATTGGTATGATCATCGCAAACAAAAAACTCACAACCTACAATTGGCTTTATTTCTTTAGCAGTTGGTTCCTCTCCATTGGCAATAGCTTCAGCAATTTTATCTTTTACAGACTTGTTGTAGCTTCCTACTTCTTTTACAAAATGAAATGCTCCCATCATATTAGCATGATCCGTAATAGCTACTGCAGACATACTATTTTTTGCTGCTGCAGACACTAAATTTGGAATACTAATAGTAGATTGAAGTATTGAAAACTGAGAATGGTTATGAAGATGCGAAAATTCTAAACCTTGTAGTTGACTTACATCTATTTGTTCAACATCTTGTTGATTTGCAGATTGTTCTTTTTGAAGCCTTTCATTAATTTTAGCTGAAGCTTTCTTTAAATTAATATGCTTTAATCCAATAAGTTGAATTTCAGCAGGATTCTTTTCATTAAATCTTTGAAAATAATCTGGCTCGACATCAAGTTGTTCTTTAGTGTATTCTCGTCTTCTTATTAATTCTAAAAAACACCTTGTTGTTGCTTCTACATCGGCAGTTGCATTATGCGCTTCTGCAAATGGTTGGTTAAATAAAAATTGATGTAACTCTGTTAATGTTGGCAATTTAAACTTTCCTCCTCTACCTCCAGGAATCCTACACATGGTTGCTGTATGCTCTGTACACGTATCTAAAACAGGAAGCTCTTGTAAAGGAGATGCTACACCTTCTCTATAAAGCTCACAACCCATTATATTAACATCAAACCCAACGTTTTGACCAACAACAAATTTTGATTTCCTTAATGCAACATTAAACTTCTCTAATACCTCAGTTAAAGGCACACCTTGTTCTGCAGCCAATTCAGTTGAAATACCATGTATTTTTTCAGCATCATAAGGAATATTAAAACCTTCTGGTTTTATCAAATAATCTTGATGTTCGATACAATTCCCCATCTCATCATGTAACTGCCATGCTATTTGTATAGCTCTTGGCCAGTTATCAGTATCACTAATTGGTGCATTCCAACGCTTTGGTAAACCAGTAGTTTCAGTATCGAATATTAAGTACATATAGTGTTTTTCTTGTAAAAAATAAGAACACTAAAAATAAGAATAATTATATGTTTTAAAAGCTAAAGTTATAAACAGTTGTAAACAAAAAGAGCAGCCAAATTGGCTGCTCTTTTTGTTTGTATTTTCTTACTATTACATATCATCTAAGTAATCTGGAATCATATCTCCATCAGTATCTTGCGCATCTGCTGGATCTCCATCTGCATTTGGATCTGGATTTTCATCTATAGTTAAAACACCATCTCCATCATCATCTGTATCTAAATAGTCTAATGTACCATCTCCATCAGTATCTCCAGTTTCAAAAATAGTATAAACAGAGTCACCATCATCATCCATATCTAAATAATCTAAAATATTATCAGAATCTGAATCAACAGGGTTATTATCTGCATCTGTCACCTCATCTGATGTTAAAATTCCATCTCCATCATCATCAGTATCTAAATAATCAGGAATCCCATCTAAATCTGTATCATCATTATCAAAATCTCCATCTCCATCTATATCCTCAAATATATTTGGCACACCATCATTATCATCATCTAAACAATTTAAACCATTAATAATTGCTTGAATTGCTCCATCTTCATCACCACAAAACTGAATTTGTTCTCCTAAATAAAAACTATAGCTATTACAAAGTTCAATATAGTTTCCAATAGTTGCAGCATTATATAAAGCTAAAGCATTAGCTGTATTGTCTTGAGCATACTCACATGGTAAAGAACAATCTCCTAAATCGTCAATTATAGCTTGAATTTCTCCACTAACATCTCCACAATACGTCATTTGATTTTGTAAAGCTGCAACATAAGAGCTACAACGCTCATTATATTCAACACTATTTGATAAATCTGTATCATTAAATAACACTTGTGCTGCAGAAGTTGCTGATTGTGCATCTGCACATGTATAAACATCCATTGGTATACTACCGAATGTTAGAGGTAATTTATAAAAAACACCTTCAGAAAAATTAACAACACCTTGCCCTGAGGAAGTATAAGCATTAAACTTAAAACTACCTGTAAATGTATTTTCGGTATAATCTATTTCTTCAATGTTTATTTCTCCATCACTTACATAAACCACACTACCAACACCATCGTTATTTGTAGAGTAAGCACTCGCATTCTCTTGGTAAGTTGCTACCATTGAAGGCACATCTCCAAAATAATAAACACCTACACTTGCAGAAGGCACTTGAAGTGTTAAGTCACCAAATCCATTGTTTCCAGAAAAGGTTAAGAATCCATTTCCATCAATTGCAACTGTATATGCTGATGCTTTCCATAAAAAATCTCCATTCTTTATTCCTTGAAAAGCTGGAGTGTTAAATTGTACATCTTCTTGACAACTTAATACAGTTAAAAGAGTAGCTAAGGCAAAAAATATTTTTTTCATTTCTATATAACGATTTTAGATTCCCAAAAGTATAATAAAAAAATAAAACATTTAACTGGAAATTAGAAAAATATAGTATCTTTGCGCACTCATTAATAACAGAGGTCGAGAACCTCACTAATTAATTACTATGGCAGTTAAATTAAGACTACAAAGACACGGTAAAAAGGGAAAACCTTTATACTGGATTGTTGCAGCAGATGCAAGATCAAAAAGAGATGGTAAATTCTTAGAAAAATTAGGACTTTACAATCCAAACCACAACCCAGCAATTATAGAATTAGACGTTGATGGTGCAGTTAAATGGCTTCAAAATGGAGCACAACCAACTGACACTGCAAGAGCTATTTTATCTTACAAAGGTGCTTTATTAAAGAACCATTTAGCTGGAGGTGTTAAAAAAGGTGCTTTAACAGAAGAAGAAGCTGAAAAGAAATTTCAAGCTTGGTTAGATGAAAAAGCAGCTAAAGTAGAAGCTAAAAAAGACGGTTTATCTAAAGCTGATGCAGAAGCTAAAGCTAAAGCATTAGAAGCTGAAAAAGCTGTAAATGAAGCAAGAATCGCAGCAGCAGCTCCTGTTGTTGAAGAAGAAGTTGCTGAAGAAACTGAAGCTTCTAACGAAGAAGAATAAAAAACTAAATGTTTTATATTTTTGAACCTGACAATTATTTTTGTCAGGTTTTTTTATTTTAAACACTATGAAAGTAGAAGATTGTTTTTACCTAGGTAAAATTGTTAAAAAGTATAGCTTTAAAGGAGAACTCCTTGTAAAACTTGATACTGACCAACCAGAATTATACGAAAATTTAGACGCTATCTTTATATCGCTACGTAATAATCTAATTCCTTTTTTTATTGAAAGTTCTCAATTGCATAAATCTGACCTTTTAAGAATTAAGTTTGAAGAAGTGGATAATGAGGAAGATGCTGATGCATTACTAAAAAGCGACCTCTATTTACCACTTGAACTGCTTCCTAAACTTGAAGGAGATAAGTTTTATTTTCATGAAGTTATTGGTTTTTCAATTAAAGACAAGAACTTTGGTCATGTTGGAATTATAAAAGGCATTAATGACTCTACAGCACAAGCACTTTTTGAAATCGATAGAGATGGCATAGAAATACTAATTCCTATGAATGATGAATTCATTTCAAAAGTAGACAGAGATAACAAAACTATTTTGGTAGAAACACCTCAAGGACTTATAGACTTATATTTAGAATAAAATGTCAAACCAACCTTTTAAGTTTAAACAGTTTACAATTAACCAAGATAAATGCGCCATGAAAGTTGGTACAGATGGTGTGTTATTAGGTGCTTGGGCTTCAACACAACACCAACCTTTTTCTATTTTAGACATTGGTGCTGGATCTGGATTAGTAGCCTTAATGCTTGCGCAACGATGCAATGCAGAAGTTGTTGATGCATTAGAGATTGATGATGCAGCCTACGAACAATGTGTTTCTAATTTTGAAAACTCACCTTGGGGAGATCGCTTATTTTGTTATCATGCTTCTCTTCAAGAGTTTGTAACTGAAATAGATGACGAATACGATTTAATAGTTTCAAACCCTCCTTTTTATTCTGAAGATTATAAAACTGAAAATGAGCAACGTGATTTAGCTAGATTTACTGATGCTATGCCTTTTGAACATTTAGCATACAGTGGTTCAAAACTATTATCAGAACACGGAAAGTTTGTTGTTATAATACCTTTTAAAGAAACAGAAAACTTCACCTCATTAGCGACTAAATATGGTTTGCATCTTAACGAAGTTTTAGAGATTAAGGGTAATCCTAATTCCAAAATAAAGCGCTCATTATTAGAATTTTCTTTTAAAGAAAACACTATTAAAAAATCCTCATTAACTATTGAAGAAGGTAGACATGAATATACTGAGGAGTATAAAAAATTAACACAAGATTTTTACCTTAAAATGTAATCTTTAAAATTGGGCAATGAAAACGTTTTCGTTACTTTTGTCTTCATGATTTTACCTTTAAAGGTTATTTCATATAAAAACACACAAAATACAACTAGATGAAACCAGATTTATTTGAAGCTCCAGATTATTACAACTTAGATGAGCTTTTAACAGAAGAACATAAATTAGTAAGAGATGCTGCTCGTGAATGGGTAAAACGTGATGTATCTCCAATTATAGAAGATTATGCACAACGCGCTGAATTTCCAAATCAAATTATTGGAGGTTTAGCTGAAATTGGAGCTTTTGGACCTTACATTCCTATGGAATATGGTGGTGCTGGATTAGATCAAATTTCTTATGGATTAATCATGCAAGAAATTGAGCGTGGAGATTCTGGAGTACGTAGTACTGCTTCTGTTCAATCGTCTTTAGTAATGTATCCTATTTGGAAATACGGAAATGAAGAACAACGTCAAAAATATTTACCAAAGTTAGCTTCTGGTGAATGGATTGGATGTTTTGGTTTAACTGAGCCAGATCACGGAAGTAATCCTGGAGGCATGGTTACCAACTTTAAAGATATGGGAGATCACTATCTTTTAAATGGCGCTAAAATGTGGATATCTAATGCACCTTTCGCGCAAGTTGCTGTAGTTTGGGCTAAAAATGAAGAAGGTCGTATCCATGGATTAATTGTTGAAAGAGGTATGGAAGGATTTTCAACTCCAGAAACTCATAACAAATGGTCTTTAAGAGCTAGTGCTACTGGAGAACTTATTTTTGACAATGTTAAAGTTCCAAAAGAAAACTTATTACCTAACAAATCAGGATTAGGAGCACCTCTTGGTTGCTTAGATTCTGCACGTTATGGTATTGCTTGGGGAGCAATTGGAGCTGCTATGGATTGTTACGACACTGCTTTACGTTATAGTAAAGAACGTACACAGTTTGGAAAACCAATTGGACAATTCCAATTACAACAAAAGAAATTAGCTGAAATGATTACTGAAATCACAAAGGCACAATTACTAACATGGCGTTTAGGAGTACTTAGAAATGAAGGCAGAGCGACTTCTGCACAAATATCTATGGCTAAGCGTAACAATGTAGATATGGCAATTAATATTGCTCGTGAAGCTAGGCAAATGCTTGGTGGAATGGGAATTACTGGAGAATACAGTATCATGCGTCACTCTATGAACCTAGAAAGTGTAATTACTTACGAAGGTACTCATGACATCCATTTATTAATTACTGGATTAGACGTTACTGGATTAAACGCTTTTAAATAAGATGAAAAAAATTATTTCTCTAGTTTGTGCTTTTGTTTCAATTATAACAATAGCACAAAACAAACCTTTAAAGGACGTAAATCTAGACCAATTAATCTCAGACACTCAGTATACTAATGACAGTACTGATGATATAGAAATTATTTGGTGGTTACCAACTGAATATTGGCAATCTGTTTTCGCTCAAGATGAATCTTCATCTCAAGCAGAAAGCGATATGATTGTAGAAATGTTAGAAAACTACACTTTAACAATAGTAATAAAAGGTAAAGTTGGTATGTTTGGTGGTGTTACTTTTACTCCAAGAGAAATAATTGAGAATGAATTAAGTGTTACTTATAATGGTGTTGATTTAAAATTAGTAGCTGAAGATAAATTATCTCCAGATCTAGTAAATTTTTTATCTGTCATTAAGCCAATGATGAAAAATATGCTTGGTCCAATGGGAGAAAACATGCAGGTTTTTCTTTTTGAAAACAAAAAAGGAAGTAAGTATATAAAAACTAATCCAAGATCTGAAGGCGAACTAACATTTAGACTAGATACATATTCTAAAAATGTAGATTTACCATTAGGTAGTTTAATTATGGAAAAAGTTTGTCCGCAAGACAATACTCTTCATACCGGAAAATGGACTTATTGTCCATATCATGGTGCTAAACTTGAACCTCAAAGATAATTCTTAAGTTAATATATTAAAGCGAGCTATTTTATAGCTCGCTTTTTTTTGCCATCTTTATATCAAAGAATAAAAATGTCTTCAAAATCAAGATTAGACAGAGCCTATAAAAATGCTAAGACTTTAGTATTCAATGATGACGATAAGTTTATCTTGTTTAGCGATTGTCATCGTGGTGATAATAGTTTTGCTGATGACTTTGCTAATAATAGAAACATATACTTTCATGCTTTAACACATTATTACATAGAAGGATTTCAATATTGCGAATTAGGAGATGGTGATGAGTTATGGGAAAACTCAAACTTTAAAAGCATCTTAAATGCACATAAAAATGTGTATATGCTCATGAAACAATTTCATGATGAAGAGCGATTACACATGATTTGGGGAAACCACGATATGGTTTACCGTAAACCTAAATATGTAGAGAAGCATCTTTCATCTTATTTCGACCCAAAAACAGGATGTGAAGAGCCTCTTTTTTGTGATATTAAATACCACGAAGCAATTGTATTAAAATATTCCGAAACACAACAAGAGTTATTTTTAACACATGGACATCAAGCAGATTGGTGGAACTATATTTTTTGGAGATGGAGCAGGTTTTTAGTTCGTATTTTATGGAAACCTCTAAACGTTATGGGAATTGCAGACCCAACAAGTCCTGCTAAGAATTACAAAGAGTTAATTAAAGTAGAAAAGCGTACAAAAAAATGGATTGCTGAAAACAATAATCTTATAACAATTGTTGGGCATACACATAGACCTCGTTTTCCTGAACCTGGAGATATTGCTTTTTTTAATGATGGTAGTTGTGTACATCCTAGAAGTATTACAGGAATTGAAATAGAACATGGAGCAATATCATTAATTAAATGGCATATTGCCACTAAAGATGATGGTACGCTTCAAATAAAACGCACACTACTTGAAGGTCCTCAAAAACTAATTGATTATAGAACTTAGTTTTATCGATATATCAAAAACATATGCTTCAAAAAAGATATCAAGGCTTTTTAAAAACTCCTGTTTTATGGAGAGGCAACTCTGTTTTTGGGCTAGTACAATTTCAAATTAAATCTTCAATTTCAAAAATTGATATTTCTATTGATAACAAACTTAGACTGGGAAAATATATTGAACATCTTGTTACTTTTGAACTCAATCAAAGTAACACTGTTATTACTTTAGCTCAAAACATTCAAATTCAAAATAACAAAATTACCTTAGGAGAATTAGACTGTTTGCTCCTTCAAAATGAAAAACCTATTCATCTAGAAATCATTTATAAATTCTATTTATATGATGATACAGTTGGAAATACAGAAATTGAGCATTTTATTGGACCAAACAGAAAAGACTCATTAATTGAAAAATTAACTAAATTAAAAGACAAGCAGTTACCTATACTCTATTCAAAACACTGTAAACCTTATTTAAATAGGTTTGATTTGGAAGCTGAAAACATCTCTCAACAAGTCTATTTTAAAGCGCAATTGTTTGTTCCTTATTCTAATCAAGATATTCAGCTTAAAACACTCAACAATAATTGTATTATTGGCTTTTACATCACAAAGTATGAGCTCTCAAATTTTAAGGATTATAAATTCTATATTCCTAGAAAAAAAGATTGGTTATTAAAACCTCATACTAATGTAACTTGGATAAATTATGATAGTTTTAAATCAGACATAAAGGAATATTTGGATAGAAATTTCTCTCCGTTATGTTGGATTAAAATGAAAAATGGAGCATTACAAAAGTTATTTTTAGTTTGGTGGTAAAACACAAAAAAAGCCTCCAGTATGGAAGCTTTTTTATATAATAATGTGTGATGTTTAACTCTCTGGAGCTAACTCTATTTCTAAACCATCAAGCTCTGGTGTAATTTGTATTTGACAACCTAAACGACTGTTATCTTCTACATAAAAAGCTTCACTTAACATCGCTTCTTCATCATCTTGCATTTCTGGCAATTCATGATCTGACTTTACATAACATTGACAAGATGCACACATAGCCATACCTCCACAAACACCAATTGTACCTTCAGGAGCTAGCTCGTAAGCACGTACAACTTCCATAATATTCATAGCCATATCTGTTGGCGCTTCAATATTATGAGTTACACCTTCTCTATCTGTAATTGTTATTTTTACATCTTGTTCCATTTAGGCTATTTTTTATTTATAGACCTTAGACTCTATTCAAAGAGATAAATACTACTCAATTTTCTTAACAACAGCTTTTGGCGCTTCTTTTCGTGTTCCATCAAATCCATCAATACCACTAACTGTTGTGTATTTTAAGACATATCGTTTTCCTGGATTAATAATCTTATAAGCTGATTGACACATTAAGGTTGCTTCGTGGAATCCGCAAAGGATCAACTTTAATTTTCCTGGATATGTATTCACATCTCCAATCGCGAAAATTCCAGGTATGTTTGTTTGATAATCTAATGTATTATCAACTTTAATAGCATTCTTTTCAATTTCTAATCCCCAATTAGCTATAGGTCCTAATTTAGGAGATAAACCAAAAAGTGGAATAAAATCATCACATTCCAAAACGTATTCTTTTTCTATATGTTGTGATTGTTTTACAACTACTCCTGCCACTTTTTCATCGCCAACAACACCAACAACTTCAGCAGGTGTAATAAGGTTAATTTTGCCTTGATTTTTTAACTCTTGTACTTTCTCAACCGAATCTAAAGCGCCTCTAAACTCGTTACGTCTATGAATTAAAGTTACTTCACTTGCTACATCACTTAAAAAAATGCTCCAATCTAAAGCAGAGTCACCTCCGCCAGCAATAACCACACGTTTGTCACGATATACTTCTGGGTCTTTAATCATATAAGCAACTCCTTTATCTTCAAAATCTGCTATATTATGAATTAAAGGTTTTCTTGGTTCAAAACTTCCTAAACCTCCAGCAATCGCTACAACTGGCGCTTTATGTTTTGTTCCTTTGTTTGTAGTTACAATAAAATTACCATCTTCAAGTTTTTCTATTGTTTCTGCACGTTCACCAAGTGTAAACCCTGGTTCAAATTGCTTTCCTTGTTCAAGTAATTTTTCTGTTAAATCACCAGCCAAAATCTCTGGATATGCAGGAATATCATAAATAGGCTTCTTAGGATAAATCTCGCTACATTGACCACCAGGTTGAGGCAAAGCATCAATAAGATGGCATTTTAGTTTTAATAAGCCTGCTTCAAAAACAGTAAATAAACCTGTAGGTCCAGCACCTATAATTAGTATATCTGTAGTAATCATGAATTAAAATAGTTTGTTAGCGCAAAATTAAAGCTTAGATATTTTTTATAATGTGATAAAAGTCACATTAAGCTTCAATATTAATTACGCGTTCTATTTGAGGTGCATATTTTTTAATAGTCATTTCTACTCCAGATTTTAATGTCATTTGGTTTACACTACATGAAATACAAGCACCTTCTAATTGTACCTTTACTAATTTATCATCTTCAATGCCGATTAAAGAAATATCACCTCCATCACTTTGTAAAAAAGGTCTTATTTCATTTAGTGCTTTTTCAACATTATTTCTAATTTCTTCTGAAGTCATAATACTGTTTTATTTGTTTACAGCTGAACATCCAGCCATAGTTGTAATTTTAATTGCTTCTGTTGGTGGTAAATCATCATTTCTTCTCACCACCTCTTGCACTACATTTTGAGTGATTTTTTCAAATGCCTCTTCAATTGGAGTAGCATTTTGTAAAGCTGCAGGTCTTCCAATGTCTCCTGCTTCTCTTAAACTTTGAATTAATGGCATTTCTCCTAAGAATGGTACTTTTAAATCTTCAGAAAGATTTTTAGCTCCTTCTTTACCAAAAATATAATATTTGTTTTCAGGTAATTCCTTTGGTGTAAAATATGCCATATTTTCAATAATTCCTAAAACTGGTACATTAATACTATCCTGCTGGAACATAGCCACCCCTTTTTTAGCATCAGCTAAAGCAACATTTTGAGGTGTACTAACAACAACAGCTCCAGTAATAGGTAATGATTGCATAATACTTAAATGAATATCACCTGTTCCAGGAGGTAAGTCTAAAAGTAAGAAATCTAATTCTCCCCAAGCTGCATCAAATATCATTTGATTTAGTGCTTTAGCAGCCATTGGACCTCTCCAAACTACAGCTTGGTCTGGTCTTGTAAAGAAACCTATGGATAAAATTTTAACGCCATAATTTTCAATTGGCTTCATTTTAGATTTCCCATCAACATTTACAGCTAAAGGCTTTTCTGCTTCAACATCAAACATAATAGGAATTGAAGGACCATAAATATCCGCATCAAGAATTCCAACTTTAAATCCCATTTTAGCTAAAGTAACTGCAAGGTTAGAAGTTACTGTAGATTTTCCTACACCTCCTTTACCTGAAGCTACAGCTACAATGTTTTTAATTCCAGGAATTACTTTTCCTTTAATCTCATTTACAGGTTTTGCAGGCGCATCAACCTTTACATTCACTTTTACTTTGGCCTTTTGGTATACTAAATCATGAATGGTTTTCATGATATCAACTTCTGTACGTTTTTTAGCCTGTAAACTTGGATTTTTTATAGTGATGTCAACTATAACCTCATCACCAAAAACCACTATGTTTTTTACAGCTTCACTTTCTACCATATTTTGTCCTTCACCAGGAACAGTAATAGTTTTTAAAGCTCTTAATATGTCTTGTTTATCTAATTTCACGTGTAACAATTTAGATTAATTCTAAAGTGCAAATATACTGTGAATTGTTTAGATATTGAAGTGGTTTTATTGAAATGATTTATAAGCTAATTTGGTTTAGTTATATCAGCTCACAACTCCTTTGAAGGATCCCAAAATACTTTATCCAAATTTTGAATTTGATTGTCAATAACTACAATTCCTTCACTCTCCAAAAGCTGCTGCATTAGGTTAGTGCCTTCAAAATGATGCTTACCTGTTAATAAACCTTTACGGTTAACAACTCGATGTGCAGGTACATCTTTACCACTAGATCCATTCATTGCATAACCAACCATTCTAGCACTTCTAGATGCTCCTAAATATTTTGCAATTGCACCATAACTAGTTACTTTACCATAAGGAATTAGCTTAGCAACCTCATAGCATTTATCGAAAAAGTTAAGGGTTTCGGGTTTCATATTATAACTCTTTAATAATATTGACTAAAGTTATTATTGCTATCACGCCAGTTATAGTACCAATGATATAGTTCATGTTTTTTTGAGTCGTGAAATTTTTGTTTTTTATTTTATCGAAAAAGAAAATATAAACATAGAGCATAATAAAAGTTCCCATAGCTGCTCCTGCCACATATGACGCTATACTAATAGGCTCAAAAGTTAACCATCCAAATGAGGCTAAGGTTATAGTCATATAAGCTTGGTATGGAATTGGAAAAACATTTAGAGCAGAAAGTAACATTCCTTGAAAAAAACGACTTCGCTTACTTTTAATTGATTGCTCTAATTGAGGCTTTGGTTGTTTTTTAGCTATTAATAAATAGTAAATAGTAATGAGCACAAATATAACAAAGGCTACACGCTGAAGTATATCTACTACATCTGGATGATTACTCAAATAACTTGCAAAAATAGAGGCTATATATGTTTGAACACAAACTATAACACAAACACCAATAGAAAACATAACACCTCTATTATAGCCTTCTTTTAAGCTAACTTTAGCAGCTGTCATGTTAAGTAAACCGGGAGGAATTACACCTACAAGTGCGATTAATAACCCAATAATAAAGATAAAAGTGATATCCAAGCTTACTTAATTTTAAATCTAATATACGTAATTGGTTTGTTTTGCTCTAAGTATTGACTTTCATAAAATGTTTGAATGCTTGTTACTTCTTCTGGGCTTCCTTCTTGTTTATACACATCATGGTTAGCGTATAACACTTCATGACCTTCTCCATGAAGCAACCCTAAAGTATAACCATGCATAAACTCGCTATCAGTTTTAAGGTTCATAATACCATCAGGTTTCAATACTTTTTTATAACGCTTTAAAAATTCAGCATTAGTCATTCTATGCTTTGTACGTTTGTATTTTATTTGAGGATCTGGAAAAGTAATCCAAATTTCATCAACTTCATTTTGCTCAAACACATACTCTAAAAGTTCTATTTGAGTTCTAATAAATGCTACATTAGGAATACTTTCTTCAACAGCAGTTTTAGCTCCTCTCCAAAAACGAGCACCTTTAATATCTATACCTATAAAATTTTTTTTAGGATATTTCTTTGCTAAGCCAACGCTATATTCTCCTTTTCCACATCCTAATTCTAAAACTATTGGATTATCATTTTTAAAGAAAGTCTGCCATTGTCCTTTATGTTTAAAACTTCCATCTACTAACTCTTCACGAGTTGGTTGTACTACATTAGGAAATGTTTCGTTTTCCTTAAATCGTTTTAATTTATTTTTGCTTCCCACCTTAATTTAAAATTTTGGTAAAATTAAGGAAACATTTTAGAGTTACCTTTGTTTTTAAATGGAATTGAAAAAAAGAATATTAGTTGCACCTCTTAATTGGGGTTTAGGACATGCCACAAGGTGTATTCCTATAATCAATGCTTTAATTTCTCAAAATTATGAGCCAATAATTGCTAGCGATGGTATAGCATTAAAACTTTTAAAAAAAGAATTTCCCAATTTAGAAGCTATTACTTTGCCTTCATACAAAGTTACATATTCTAAAAAGGGAAAGCATTTTAAGTTAAAATTACTTAAAGATTCACCTAAAATGCTTAAAGCTATAAAGGCTGAAAAAGAGCAGGTAAAAAACTTACTAAAAGCAACTCAAATAGATGGTATTATATCTGACAACAGACTTGGAGTGTATAGTAAAAAAGTACCATCGGTTTTTATTTCTCACCAATTAAATGTACTAAGTGGCAGCACTACTTGGCTAAGCAGTAAAATACATCAAAATATTATTAAAAAATTTGACGAATGTTGGATTCCTGACCTTGAAGATGAACCAAACTTAAGTGGCAAACTAGGTCATCTAGAACAACAAATTATTCCGATGAAATATTTGGGTGTAGTAAGCAGATTTAATAAATTAAACATTAAAAAAGTTTACGATTTAACGGTTTTATTGTCTGGTCCTGAGCCACAACGTTCTATGCTTGAAGAATATCTTTTGGAAGAACTGACAAACTACAATGGTAAAGTTTTATTTGTAAAAGGGTGCGTAGAAAGTAAGCAGAATACAATAATTAAGAAGAATATTACCATTATAAATTTTATGCAAACGAAAGAACTTGAAATAGCTATAAACCAAAGTGATATAATCTTATCAAGATCTGGATATACAACCGTTTTAGATTTAGCTAAACTAGAAAAGAAAGCTTTTTTTATACCGACTCCTGGTCAATTTGAACAGGAATACTTAGCCAAACGCTTAGATGAAAAAGGTATTACACCTTATTGCTCACAAGATAAATTTACAATCTACCAATTAGCTAGAACAGAGAACTACAAAGGTTTTAACTCAATATATAACTCGACAGATTTTAGTAGTTTATTTAACCTTTTCGAGCGTAAATGAAAACTCACTTCCAACACCATACTCGCTTTCAACGTATATTTTTTCGTCATGAGCTTCTATAATATGCTTCACTATTGCTAATCCTAAACCAGAGCCACCTTCTTTTCTTGAACCACTTTTGTCCACTCTAAAAAAACGTTCAAATAAACGAGGAATAAACTCTTCTTCTATACCTTCACCATTATCTGTAACTCTAATAATAACTTTGTTTTTTATTAGATTTTCGATGCTAATTTCTGTAGTTCCTTTTTCATTACCATATTTAATAGAATTAACAATTAAATTGGTAATTACTTGTTGTATACGTTCTTTATCACCAACTACCATAATTGGCTCTTCGTAATCTGCATCTAGTATTAAAGAAATCTTCTTTTTGGCAGCTTTCATCTCTAAAAGCTCGTAAACATTTTTTATAAGCTCAACAATATCAAAAGGTTCAACATTTAGACTTAAGTCACCAGCTTCTAATTTGGTAATCATATCTAAATCTTTAATGATGTATATAAGCCTTTCTACACCTTTATCTGCTCTTTCCAAATATTTATTTCTGATACTTTCATCTTCAGCAGCTCCGTCTAACAAGGTTGAAACATAACCTTGCACAGTAAATAATGGTGTTTTTAACTCGTGAGATACATTACCTATAAATTCCTTTCGATATTCTTCTCTAATTTTAAGTGTTTCAATTTCCAGCTTCTTGTCTTTTGCATACTTATCAATTTCTTGAGTAAGTGTACGCATATCAGTGGTTATTTGATCTTTTCTAAAAGAGCTAGATTCCAGTAAGGTTAAATCGTCATATATCTTTTTTACTCTTCTATAAATAAAATGTTCAACTCTAAACTGTACTATAAAAAATGAGATGAGAAAAGACACTACAAAAAACAGTAAAATATGAGCAATATTTACTGCGTAAAAAACATACAAAAAAACGCTCATAAAAAGCGTTAAAAAAAGACTTATAAACAAAGATGACTTAAAGGCAAATTTGTATGATTTTTTAAAATTTTTACTCATTAATTCACAAACTTATATCCAACACCTTTTACAGTTTTAAAAGAATCGTCTCCAATTTTTTCTCTAAGTTTTCTTATATGAACATCAATAGTTCTTCCTCCAACAACAACTTCATTTCCCCAAACTTTATCTAAAATTTCTTCTCTTTTAAAAACTTTCCCAGGTTTTGATGTTAGCAAAGATAATAATTCAAACTCTTTTCTTGGAAGTACTATTTCATTACCATTAAGAAGAATTTTATATTCATCTCTATTAATAATTAAGTTTCCAATTTTAAGAACATCTTCTTGAACCTGTTCTTCTTTAAATCGTCTTAAAAGTGCTTTAACCTTGCTTACTAAAACTTTTGGTTTAATAGGCTTAGTAATATAATCATCTGCCCCAGCCTCAAATCCAGCTACTTGCGAATAATCTTCTCCTCTTGCAGTTAAAAATGTAACAATACTATCTTTTAATTCAGGAATAGATCTAATTTGTTCACACGCTTCAATACCATCCATTTCTGGCATCATTACATCCAAAATTATTAGTTGTGGCTTTTCTTTTTTGGCTTTTTTAACACCTTCAAGACCATTCTCAGCAGTAATAACTCGATAGCCTTCATTAGATAAATTGTAACCAACTATTTCTAAAATATCTGGTTCATCATCAACTAATAATATTTTTATATCCTTCTTATTCATTTTAAAAAATAATTTATGAGGTAAAGATAAAATTAATAGTAATGTTTACTACAACTACCCCAATATATAACATTTAAGTAACTTAAGACTTACATAGAATTAACTTTACAAACAAACGTAATTGTAAACTATTAAAAAACAGATGTTTGCCAAAACGTTAAAGATTACATACTGATAACCTTTTTCTCAAGCTAAAGGTGTTTTTTTTTGTATATTTGAGGCTCATTAAATTTTATATTAATCAATTATGAAAAAACTTTACTTTTTAATTTTATCATTGTTAGTTTCTACACTATCATTTGGACAAACTACAGACTTACTTTTTAGTATGTATGGCGAAGGTTCAAGTAACAATAAATTTTTAGAAATTTACAATGGTACTGGAGCAGATGTTGACTTAGGAAACTATTCAATATCTACTTGTTCTAATGGTTGTAATACAGCTAACGAATTTGATTTTCCTGACAGTGTAACTTTTACTCCAGGAACTATGTTAGCTGATGGTGATGTATTTGTTATTGCCCACCCTAGTGCTGATGCTACAATTTTAGCTGCTGCAGACTTAACTTTTCAATATTTAAGTAATGGTGATGACACTATGGCATTAACTTTATCTGGAGCTACTGCAGATACATACACTATTATAGACATCTTAGGAGATATGTCTGATGTTGATGGTGATGGTTGGGATGTTGCTGGAATAACTAATGCTACTTACAACAATACATTTACAAGAAAAACTTCTGTTTGTTCTCCAAACCCAAATGAATTAGGATCTTTTGGAACTGATGCAGCTACTTCAGAGTGGATTGTTACTGGAAGTAATACAGGATGGGGAGATCTTGGAGCTTATACAGGGTGTAATACTGCTCCAACAGTTTACATTTCGTCTCCTGCAGATTTTGAAGTTTTACCAGCTGGTACTACAAGTGTAGATGTTGTATTTAGTACAGAAAATGCCCCTGGTTCTTCAACACTGGACATAACTGTAACTAAAAATGGAGGTTCTCCAGTTACAACAAACAATGTTACTAGTCCTTTCACAATCACACCTACTGCTGATGGTGACACTTTTGAGGTAACTGTTGAAATTATTGATGGGGGTGTTATAGATTTTGAAACAATTGATTTTAGTATTGCTTACCCATGTGATTTACAAGTGGGTACTATAACTTCTACATGTGATGCAATTAATCCTGGTGCTAGTGACACTTATACTACAACTATAGATTTCACTGGTGGAGGAACTTCTCAATATACAATAGACACTCAAGGTATTGGTGTTGTAACTGGTGAAAACCCAACTGATGATGCAACTGGTACAATTATTATTTCTAACATCCCTGAAAATACTGATTTCGTAGTAACATTTACTGGAGACCCAGGAAATAGTGGTTGTAATTTCACAAGAAATATTAATAGTCCTGATTGTGATCCTGCTTTAGTATTACCTTTATACGAAGGTTTTGACTATACTGTTGGAAATGCAATTTCTGATGAATCAAATTGGGATATTATCTCAGCTTCTTCTGATGATATTTTAGTCTCTTCTGGAAGCTTATCTTATACAGGTTTAGCTAACTCTACAGGAAACAAAGTGAGTTTTGATGGTGGAGGAACTGATTCTGCTATTATGTTTACACCAGAAACTACTGGAACAGTATATGCTTCATTTATTTTTAGAGTTAATGACATGTCTTCTGTAAGTGATACAGATGGAGGATACTTTGCTTTATTAGGTAATTTCGATGGTAGACTATGGGTAGTACCAACAGCAGTTCCTAGCACTGATGGTGGGGGTGCACCTTTCCAAGTAGGTTTAGGATATAATACTGCTTCTGCAGATGTTATCAATGCTGGAACACATAATATTGGTGATGAAATTTTTGTTGTAATGAGTTACGAAACTACAACAGGTGTTATGAATGCTTGGATTAACCCTTCTAGTGGAGATTTTGAAGGTTCAGCTCCAGCAGTAACTATCACTACTACAGATTCTAATCCTGCATCTAGTATTGGTCAATTTGGACTAAGACAAGATTCAACTGGTGAAACAGGATTTATTGATGTTGACGAATTAAGATTAGGAACTTCTTGGGCAGATGTTACTCCTACAACATTATCTAATGGTTCTTTTGAAACTGTAAACTTTAGTTTATACCCTAACCCAACTTCTACAGGAAGTGTATCAATCTCTTCTACTAACAGTGAAGCTATTAGTGTAAATGTATTTGATATTTTAGGAAAGCAAGTGTTAAACGCAAACATAAGTAACAATACTTTAGATGTATCAAGCCTTAACGCTGGTGTGTATTTAGTAAAACTTACTCAAAACAATGCTACTGTAACTAAGAAGCTTGTTATAAAATAAACATATTAATTAATATGTTTTAAAAGAGCGTTGCTATTGGCAACGCTCTTTAATTTTATATACTTTTGTGATTAGTTTACAAACATGACAATGATAGATTGCAATACTATTTTTAACATAAAATCTGAATCAGAATTTAATGACTTAGCTTTAGATATTTTTAAGTATCAGTTTAAAAATAATCGTGTCTATCGTTCTTTTTGTGATTTACTTTATAAGCATCCTAGTGAAGTAAATTCTATTTTAGACATTCCTTTTTTACCAATACAATTTTTTAAGTCACATAAAATTGTTTCCTCTACTCAACCAATTGTTGAAACATTCTCAAGTAGTGGCACTACAGGAAGTATAACTAGTAAACATTATGTAACAGATGTTAATATTTACAAAGAAAGTTTTAGAAAAGGATTTTCTCACTTTTATGGAGACATAAAAGATTATGTAGTACTAGCACTTTTACCCTCTTATCTAGAAAGAGAGGGTTCTTCTTTAATTTATATGGTTAACGATATGATTAACCAATCTAAACAACCAGAAAGTGGTTTTTATCTTAATAATATAGAGGAACTATATCAAACACTTTTACAGTTAGAAAAAGAAAAGGAAAAAACATTACTTATAGGTGTATCTTTTGCCTTATTAGATTTTATTGAAACCTATTCTCTCAATTTAAAAAACACCATTATTATGGAAACTGGTGGAATGAAAGGTAAACGAAAAGAACTTATTAGAGCAGAACTACATAAACAATTATCCAAAGGGTTTGGAATAAATACGATACATAGTGAATATGGCATGACTGAGTTATTGTCGCAAGCTTATTCAGTCGAAAATAGTATTTTTAACACGCCTCCTTGGATGAAAATACTCGCTAGAGACACCGAAGACCCACTAACTATTCTACATAATAATAAAACTGGCGGTTTAAATATTATAGACCTAGCCAATATTAATTCTTGCTCGTTTATTGCAACTCAAGACTTAGGGAAAGTTTACGAAAACAACTCTTTTGAAGTCCTAGGAAGATTTGACAATTCTGATATTAGAGGTTGTAATCTTATGGTTTTTTAAAAAATTTACTTTTCGCTGAAAGGTTTTTATTTCTATTACGACCTAAAATTTATAGCTATTGAAAAATTGCTATGAAAAGAAAATTAGGTTGGTTAGTTTTTTTAACTAAAAAAGGCTGGTTAAGTATTTAACCAGCCTTTTGTTTTATACTACTTTTAAAATGTAGGTGTTTTTTTTACCCTTATTAATAATAACATATTTATCATTAATTAAGTCTGAAGACGTAATCCTATAATCTTCTTTTACTTTTTCTTTATTAACAGAAACAGCATTTTCTTTTAACGCTCTTCTTGCTTCACCATTAGATTTTAAAAAGCTTGTTTTTGCTGCTAATGCAGCTATCATATCTAAACCTTCTTCAATATCATTACTAGAAATATCTGCTTGTGGCACACCTTCAAAAACATCTAAAAATGTAGATTCATCTAACGTTTGAATATCTTCTTTAAAAGATTTACTAAATAATATTCCTGAAGCTTTTTCTGCATTTACAAAATCACTTTCAGAGTGTACCATAGTAGTAATTTCTTTAGCAAGACGTTTTTGCAGTAAACGTAAATGAGGCATTTCTTTATGCTCTGCTACTAAAGTTTCAATAGTTTCTTTAGTTAAAAAAGTGAAAATCTTAATATACTTTTCTGCATCTTCATCTGATGAATTTAACCAATATTGGTAAAATTTATATGGGGATGTTCTATTTGCATCTAACCATACATTTCCGCCTTCAGATTTCCCAAATTTAGAACCGTCTGATTTTGTTATAAGAGGACATGTAATTGCATATCCTTTTCCTTTACCAATACGTCTAATCAATTCTGTTCCAGTAGTAATATTTCCCCATTGATCACTTCCCCCCATTTGGATTGTGCAATCATTATTATTATATAAATGAAGAAAATCATAACCCTGTACTAATTGATATGTAAACTCTGTAAAACTCATTCCTTCTGAAGCTTCAGAAGAAATTCTGTTTTTTACAGAATCTTTAGCCATCATATAATTAACTGTAATATGCTTACCTACATCACGAATAAATTCTAGAAATGAAAACTCTTTCATCCAGTCATAATTATTAACTAATACAGCAGCATTAGCCTCATTGCTTTCAAAATCTAAAAAATGAGCTAATTGTCCTTTAATAGCATCTTGATTATGACGTAATATTCTTTCATCTAATAAGTTACGCTCACTAGACTTTCCTGAAGGATCACCAATCATTCCCGTTGCTCCACCAACTAAAGCTACTGGTTTATGCCCACATCTTTGATAATGCGCTAAAAGCATAATTGGTACTAGGTTACCAATATGTAACGAGTCTGCAGTTGGATCAAACCCAACATACGCACTTCTCATAGCTTCTTGCAAATGATCTTCTGCTCCTGGCATAACATCATGTATCATGCCTCTCCATTGTAATTCTTCAATAAAATTCTTTGACATTTCTTATAAAATTTGAGCAAAGATAATTGATTCAGTATTGACGCAAAAAGAAAAAGCACTAATTTAGTACTATGATATTAGTTACAGGCGGAACAGGGTTAGTTGGTAGTTATTTATTATATAAATTAACTCAATCAGAAAGTAAAGTACGAGCAATTTATAGAAGCAAAACCAAAATAGAAAAAACAAAACATATCTTTTCTTATTTTTCAGATGATGTTGAATCACAATTTTCAAAAATTGAATGGGTTGAAGCTCATCTAAATAACATTCCTCTATTAGAAGAAGCCTTTATTGATATTGAATATGTTTACCACTGTGCTGCATTTATTTCTTTTGATGAAAAAGATTATCATGAATTAAGGCAGACCAATATTTTTGGAACTGCAAATATTGTAAACTTATGCATAAGCAACAATATAAAAAAACTTTGCTATGTAAGCTCTATAGCTACCATTGGTCATAATGACAATGGTAATTTAATTACAGAAGAAACACATTGGAATCCTGAGGAAGACCATAATGTATATGCAATTACTAAATATGGTGCTGAAATGGAAATATGGAGAGGAACTCAAGAAGGTATTGATGCTGTAGTTGTTAATCCAGGAATAATTCTTGGAGGTGGATTTTGGCACTCAGGAAGTGGTAGTTTATTTAAAAGAGTTTATAAAGGATTATCGCATTACACCACTGGAGTTACAGGGTACATTGATGTTATGGATGTTGTTAACAGTATGGTTTTATTAATGAACAAACCTATTAAAAACGAACGTTATATTATTGTTTCAGAGAGTTTATCGTTTAAAGATTTTACCGTCAAAACAGCTAATGCTTTAAATGTAAAAGCACCTACTAAAGAAGCTTCCAAGAATTTACTTCAAATAGCTTGGAGATTAGATTGGCTTAGACAAAAACTAACAGGAAAAAGACGACGTTTAACTAAGAAAATGACAGAAACAGTATCAAGAAAATCTTATTACTCAAACAAAAAGCTAGTTGATACTTTAGAGTTACAATTAAAGCCTATTGACGTGTCGATACACGAGACGAGTCAACAGCTATTAGAGGTTTATTCTTAATTTTTTTTCTTTCTCTTTTCTTTAATTTTCTAGTACTATCTAACTTTACTTTTCTTTTTTCTCCTATAGCTTTTAGTGAGTCATTTGATTTTTTCTCAGCATCTATCGCTTTATTATATTTCTCTTTTTCCTTATTTAACTTTTCTTTTACTTGTGTGTAAATTTCATCATACTCTTTAAGGTTGTATGCATAATAGTTATTACTTTCGACAAACTGGAGACTATCTATTCCGTATTTATCATAGACATACTTCTTAGGGTTAAATTTACTTTCTTCTAACAATCTTTTGTTTACTCCTTTAGCAACAGTTATTAAGGACATATCATAAATAATCTCTACCATTTTACCCTTTGAGATTAAGTTATCTGGCCTTTTTGGTTTATTCACCTCATTTTTTTGACATGACACCAAAAACAGAAATAAAAAAGTAATATATGTTAATCTTTTAATCATTATCTATCAAAAGTAAGTCTTTTTGCTGCTTTAACGTTAGTCACTTTAAAATTATTATACACTAGCTTACCATTTATAAAAGTATGAGTAATTCTAGACTTAAACGTGGTTCCTTCAAATGGTGACCATCCACACTTATAAAGTACATTATCTTTATTTACAGTCCAAGGGTTATTTGGGTTCACTACTACTAAATCAGCAAAATAACCTTTTTTCAAGTAACCTCTCTTTTCTACTTGAAATAAAATAGCTGGGTTATGACACATTTTCTCCACCAATTTTTCAATACTAATCTTCCCTTCATGATAAGCTTCCATTATAGCTACCAAAGCATGTTGAACCAATGGACCTCCAGATGGTGCCTTTGTATAAACATTTTGTTTTTCTTCTAATGTATGTGGAGCATGATCGGTTGCAATAACGTCAATTCTGTCGTCTAATAACGCTTCCCATAATTGATCTTTATCTTTTTGCGTTTTTACAGCTGGATTCCATTTTATTAATGTACCCTTCTTTTCATAATCTTTATCAGTAAACCATAAATGATGTACGCAAACTTCAGCTGTTATCTTTTTATCTTTTAAAGGAACTTTATTAGTAAACAACTTTGTCTCCTTTCCTGTAGACAAATGAAATACATGCAACCTTGCTCCAGTCTTTTTAGCCAATTCTATTGCTTTTGAAGATGACAAGTAACAAGCTTCTTCACTCCTTATAATTGGATGGTATTTTACTGGAATATTCTCTCCATATTTTTCTACATACTCTGCTGTGTTTTTTCTAATAGTGCCTTCATCTTCACAGTGAACAGAAATTACTAAATCTGTACTAGAAAATATTTTTTCTAAAACTTCTGGATTATCAACTAACATATTTCCTGTTGACGATCCTAAAAACAATTTAAGTCCTGCAACACTGTTTGGGTCTAGTTTTAAAATTTCGTCCAAATTATCATTTGTACCTCCAAACATAAAAGAATAATTAGCATACGATGTCTTTGAAGCTATCTCAAATTTATCTTCTAACTTTTCTATAGTAGTAGTTTGAGGATTTGTATTGGGCATTTCAATAAAACTGGTAATTCCACCAGCAATAGCTGCCTTAGATTCAGTTTCTATATTTGCTTTATGAGTTAATCCTGGTTCTCTAAAGTGTACCTGATCATCTATTACTCCAGGTAACACAAAACTATTTTCAGCATCATAAACTTGAACATCTGGTGATTTTGCACTTATAGATTCTGCTATATCTACAATTAAATCATCTTCAATTAAAATATCTCCATTAAAGATATTACCTTCATTAACGATTCTTGCGTTTTTTATTAATACAGTTTGTTTGCTCATATCTATTTCTTTCCGAATAAACTTTTAATTTTCATTGTAATCACTCCAAAAATAGCTTCAGATATTATTCCTCCGCTTAATTTTGATTCGCCTTTAGTTCTATCTGTAAATATCACAGGGACTTCTACTATCTTGAATTTCCTTAAGTACGATTTAAACTTCATTTCTATTTGGAATGCATAGCCAACAAATTTTATTTTATCTAGCTCTATACTCTCCAATACATGTCGTTTGTAACAAACGTAACCAGCAGTTGTATCAGCAATTGGCATACGAGTTATAAACCTAACATATCTTGATGCAAAGTATGACAATAATACACGCTTTATATCCCAATTAACAACATTAATTTTATTTCCTATGTAACGCGAACCTATGGCCAAATCTGCTCCTTCAACATGACAAGCATTATACAGCCTTTCAAGATCATTTGGATTATGAGAAAAATCGGCATCCATTTCAAAAATATATTGATAATATCTTTTTAAGCACCATTTGAAACCATATATATATGCTGTACCTAAACCCGACTTTTGTTTTCGCGTTTCTAAATGTAATCTATCTTGATAATCCTTTTGCAGCTCTTTTACCTTTAAACCTGTTAAATCTGGGGAATTATCATCAACAATAAGAATATGTATATCATTATCCAATGAAAATACTGTTCTAATTATAGACTCAATATTTTCAATTTCATTATAAGTTGGTATAATGACTACAGCATCTTTCATTAAAATAAAATTTTAGCAAAAGTAAGTTATTTATAGTATTAATTTTATAGAAATATTCTTCATAATTTTGCAAACATGCTAAGAGAACTAATATCTAACGAATGGCTTACTGTTTTAATTGTTACCTGTATAGCAATTTTAACACTAGCTAAAGCTATTTCTTTTAGTAGATTTAATGATTTTTTAGGAATAGTAATTAATTCAAATTACTTAAAAATATATGCTCGCGATCAAAAATTCATCGATCAATTTGATGCTTTATTATTTATAAACCAAGCTATTAACCTTGTGGTTTTTGGGTTTATTTGTTACAACTTTTTTTTAAACCCTTTAATTTTTGACATTCAATTATTTCTAAAAGTATTTCTTGGTCTTAGTGGTCTAATATTAATAAAGGTCTTAATTGAAAGGCTTATTGGCAGTCTTTTTGAGATAGATCAATTAATTGATTCTTATTTATTTCAAAAAATAAATTATAAAAACTATTTAGGATTAGTCTTATTGCCTATTAATATCATCTTAATATTTAGCACTTCCCCTAACTCAACACTAATTTATTCTGCAATCCTCATTTTGGGTTTAATTAGCTTTTTGGGCTTTTTTACGTCAGTAAAAACTCATCAAAAGGTGATTTTAAACAACTTATTCTATTTTATTTTGTATCTTTGCGCTCTCGAAATTGGACCTTATATTATTTTATATAAGCTTTTTAACTACAATTAGTAAAAAAGAAAAAGATAACGCAACCTATGAAAGTTAAAACAATCTTGGTTTCTCAACCAGAACCTAAAGTAGAAAATTCTCCTTATTTTGATTTACAAGATAAACAAAAGGTAAAAATAGATTTTAGACCTTTTATTCATGTTGAAGGTGTTTCTGCAAAAGAAGTTAGACTACAAAAGGTCGATTTAAGTAATTATACAGCAATTATTTTAACTAGCAGAAATGCCGTAGATCATTTCTTTAGAGTTGCTGAAGAAATGCGTTTTAAAGTTCCAGATACAATGAAATATTTTTGTCAGTCTGAAGCTGTAGCTTACTACCTTCAAAAGTATGTTGTATATAGAAAACGTAAAATTTATGTTGGTAAACGTACTTTTGCTGAATTATCTCCGCTTATCAAAAAATATAAAGATGAAACATTTTTATTACCAACTACAGATAAGCTTAAACCTTTAGTTCCAAAAACATTAGATGATTTAGGTATAAACTGGAAAAAGGCTACATTTTACAAGACAGTAATTAGTGATTTATCTGATTTAGCTGATGTTTATTACGATATTCTTGTGTTTTTTAGTCCTTCAGGAATTGAATCTCTATTCCATAATTTCCCAGACTTTAAACAAAACGATACTAGAATTGCTGTTTTTGGCAACACGACCATTAAAGCAGTTGAGAACAAAGGCTTGAGAGTAGATATAGCAGCTCCAACTCCTGAAACACCATCTATGACAATGGCCTTGGAGAAGTATATTGAAAGTGCTAATAAAAAATAAGACTATAAAATTAGTTATAAAAAAAAGCGCAATTCTAAGAATTGCGCTTTTTTTATTTATCTACTAAAAGTTATCTCACTATTGGAGCTCCTTCCATTATCTCATCACTAGCAAACTCTTCAAATTGCTTAAAGTTTTCTTGGAAAAATTTAGCAAGCTTGTCTGCCATTTCATAATATCCTTCGTCATTATTCCAAGTACCTCTTGGGCTTAATACCTCATCTGGAACATTAGGACATGTATTAGGTATAGCTACTTTAAAAATAGAGTGATTTCTATACGATACATTATCTAAATCTCCATTCATTGCAGCAGTAATCATCGCTCTTGTGTACTTAAGCTTCATTCTACTACCAACGCCATAAGGACCACCAGTCCATCCTGTATTTATTAGCCATACATTAACGCCAGCTTCAGTCATTTTCTTGCTTAACATGTCAGCATATTTTGTTGGGTGTAATGGCATAAATGGTGCTCCAAAACAAGCAGAGAATGATGGTACAGGTTCTGTAATTCCAGCTTCTGTTCCTGCTACTTTTGCTGTATAACCAGAAATAAAATGATACGCAGCTTGACCAGGAGTTAACTTAGAGACTGGAGGTAATACACCAAATGCATCAGCAGTTAAAAAGAAAATGTTTTTTGGATTACCAGCATATGATGGTTGTTGAATATTATCAATATGATATATAGGGTAACTCACACGTGTGTTTTGTGTAATAGTGCTATCCATATAATCAACCTCACCATTGTCTTTAAAAATAACATTCTCTAAAATAGCTCCAGGCTTGATAGCTCTAAAAATGTCTGGTTCCTTTTCTTCAGTTAAGTCAATCACTTTTGCATAACAACCACCTTCAAAATTGAAAATTGTATTTTCAGCAGTCCAACCATGCTCATCATCACCAATTAACTTACGTTTAGGGTCTGCAGATAAGGTTGTTTTTCCTGTTCCAGATAATCCAAAGAAAATAGCTGTATCGCCATCTTCACCAACATTTGCAGAACAGTGCATTGGCAATACATTCTTATCAGTTGGTAAAATCATGTTTAAAGCAGAGAAAATACCTTTTTTCATTTCTCCTGTATATGCAGAACCTCCTACTAAAGCTACCTTTTTAGTAAAGTTTAGTATAGAGAAATTCCCTTGGCGAATACCATAAGCCTCAGGATCTGGACATTCATATCCTGGTGCACATAATACTAACCATTCTTCTTCAAAATTCTCTAATTCTGAAGTATCAGGACGAAGAAACATATTATAAACAAACATATTAGACCAAGGATATTCAGTAATGGTTCTAACGTTCATTTTATATTTAGGATCGGCACATACATAACCGTCTCTAGCATACAATTCTTTTCCAGAAAGGTACTCTACTATATTGTTTTGTAATCTATCAAAATTCTCTGGTGAGACAGGTTTGTTGATGTCTCCCCACCATACTTTATCCGCTGTATAATCATCTTTAACCAAAAAACGGTCTTGAGGTGATCTACCAGTAAATTTACCAGTGTTAATAGCTAAAGTCCCATTATTGGTTTCTTTACCCATTCCTTTTTGAATGGCTTCAGCATGTAATTGCTCAGATGTTAATTGATAATGAACCTTTGCGTTTTTAATTCCGTAGTTTTCAAGCGAAATCGTTTTCGTAACTTGGTCGTTTTCCACCATAATATTGTGTTTGTTTATCTTGCAAAAATATAATTTTTTACTGAAACGAGGTTTATTTTAAACTTATTCTGTCTTTATCTTCAACATATTTATCAACATAACCAACCAAGCACTAATAAGTAAAAGACCTCCAACTGGAGTTATTAATGCTATAGTCTTAAAATTAAAGCCAGAATAATCATTTGTAGCTAATCCATATATCGAACCTGAAAAAAATAATACTCCTATAAGCACTAAATAGAAAATTGTTTTTTTTGATTTTTCACTCACATAATTACTTGAACCTACAAACAATAAAAAAATAGCATGATACATTTGATACCTTACTCCCGTTTTAAAACTATCTATAGCAGCAGCATCAACCATTTTTTCTAATCCATGAGCTGCAAATGCTCCCAACACGACCGCTAACATTCCTAATAAACAGGCAAGTATTAATATTTTTTTGTTCATAATTATTTTTGAATTTTAAGTTTTTAGAACCTCAACATTTCACTACATTCGTGACATCACATAAACAAAATTAAATAACTATTTTCACTATGCGAAAGATTTTAGTAATTGGTTCTGGAAAATCTTCTTCCTACCTTATAAAATACTTTTTAGATAAAGCAGAATCTGAAAATTTACATATAACAATTGGCGATATTAATATTGAGAATGCTCAAAAACTAATTGGACAAAATCCAAGAGCAAATGCTATTGTTTTAGATGTTTTTAACGAAAAATCACGTACTGAAGCTATAAAAAACTCAGACATTGTTGTGTCCATGCTTCCTGCAAGGTTTCATATAGAAGTTGCCAAAGATTGTGTAACATATGGTAAAAACATGGTTACTGCATCGTACGTAAGTAAAGAAATGCAAGCCCTGAATGAAGCTGTTACCGAAAAAGGTTTGATATTTATGAATGAAATAGGTGTTGATCCTGGTATAGACCATATGAGTGCAATGCAAGTTATTGACAACATAAGAGATAAAGGAGGAGAAATTATTTTATTCGAATCTTTTACAGGTGGTTTAGTTGCCCCAGAAAGTGACAATAATTTATGGAACTACAAATTCACTTGGAATCCAAGAAATGTAGTGGTTGCTGGACAAGGTGGAGCCGCAAAATTTTTACAAGAAGGCACTTATAAATATATTCCATACCATAGATTATTTAGACGTACAGAGTTTTTAGAAGTCGAAGGTTATGGTCGTTTTGAAGCTTATGCAAATAGAGACTCTTTAAAGTATCAGCAAGCCTATGGATTAGATAATGCTAAAACACTTTATAGAGGTACTATGCGTCGCGTTGGCTACAGTAGAGCGTGGCAAATGTTTGTTTTATTAGGAATGACAGATGACAGCTACACTATTGATGATAGCGAAAACATGAGTTATCGTGATTATATTAATGCTTTTTTACCATATAGTCCTACAGATTCTGTTGAACTTAAATTTAGACATCAGTTAAAAATTGATCAAGATGACATAGTTTGGGAAAAACTAGAAGAACTTGATATTTTTAGTGCTACTAAAATGATTGGAATAAAACAAGCGACTCCTGCTCAAGCACTTCAAAAAATACTTATGGATACCTGGACACTTAATGAAGATGATAAAGATATGATTGTTATGTATCATAAGTTTGGATATCAACTTTATGGTAAAAAACATCAAATTGATGCTACTATGGTTTGTATTGGTGATGATCAAACTTATACAGCTATGGCAAAAACCGTAGGTTTACCTGTAGCCATTGCCACATTAGCAATTTTAAATGAGAAAATAACAACCCCAGGAGTTCAAATTCCTATTACAAAAGAGGTATACGAACCAATTTTAAGAGAGTTAGAAGATTATGGTATAGAGTTTCATGAAAAAGAAGTGCCTTATTTTGGATATAATGCTTTAAATATTTGAAGTGAGCTTACATATTAAAATCAATTCCTTAATTTTAACTTGTATTTTAAAATAAAAAAGTTGTGAAAATTATAAATCAAAACTTGCAGATTGATGGTATTGATAAAAAAATTCTTCGTGCACTTATGGAGGATGCAAGAACACCCATTTTAGAAATTGCAAGAAGTGTTGGCGTTTCTGGTGCTGCTATTCATCAAAGATTACGTAAGCTAGAAAAAGCTAAGCTTATTTCAGGATCTAAATTTATAATTAATCCTAAAGTTTTAGGTTATACAACTATGGCTTTTATAGGTGTTTTTTTAGATAAAGCTATGAATAATCCTGATGCTGTTAAGCAACTCAAAAAAATACCTGAAGTTTTAGAGTGCCATTATACAACAGGGAATTGGAGTATTTTAATAAAAGTGCTCTGTAAGGATAATGAACATTTAATGCATGTCCTTAATAGAGAAATACAAACTATTTCAGGTGTGTCAAGAACTGAAACTTTTATTTCTTTAGATCAGCAATTAAATAGACAAATAAAAATATAAAAAGAGCAGCTTATAGCTGCTCTTTTATTTTAGTTGGTTAGCCTTACTAATTAATTCTTAACAAATTTCTTTATAACTAAAGAGCCTTCTACTTCAATTTTAAGCAAATAAACACCACTTGATAATGAAGACACATCAATTGTATTATTTACCGAATAGTCCTTTAGTTTTAATACAGTTTTACCTGTAACATTAACAATACTTATATTATTAAAACTAATATTAGTTCTCGTAGATTTAATTGTAAGTTGATTTTTTGCAGGATTTGGAAAAACACTTAGTTCAGAAATATCAAAATTTGTAGACGAAAGTGTTCCTAAAAAATCGCATACAGCTGGTATGTGTTGATATCCTACTGAATTATTAGTTTCCCATTTTGAAGCATCATTTAATAAAGCTCGAAGAGAATCAACATCAGTGTAATCATTACAATTAGTACTTGCTAATCTAGCATTATCTACTTCAGGGTTTATAGAAATAGAGTTCACACCATCTGTAAAAACACTTGGCTTTGCAGAAGTTGTTGATGATGAAGAATCAGCGTCCCAATCACCATTCATATGTATCGCAGCAATAAAACCAGATTCATCACCAGCTGTTGGCATATTACTTGGATTATAAGCAAAAATTTGATCACCTCCTGTTGCTAGACTTAATGGATTACCAGTTAAAGTTCCAGCCGAACTATTATTTTGATCTAAAGCAACAAAAGGATCTGCAGAAATCATAATTTGCATACCCTCGCTATAAGAACTTCCAAAAGTTAACGTTGTTGTATTTTCTCCAGATCTAAAACCTCCAGCTGCAAACCATCCATTTTCAGTAAATGAAATTTCTTCACCTGCAGTTACATCTCGCAATAACACTATTGTAAACGAGTCCACATTAGTTCCAGCTGGTAAATTTGCAGCTGTTTCGGAGTTATATGCTGAAAAAGCAATATCTCCTAAAGCAAATTGTGCATTTATATTTGTTAACACAACAAAGCTAAATGCTAAAAATGAAAGTAATTTTTTCTTCATAATATTATTTTATAAGTTAGATTTATAAGAGTAAGTAGGGTTTAAGTCTACTTACTCTTAGGTTTTTTTAATTTCTAGGCGGATAAATTCCATCTACACAAATACAATAGTTAAGTGTTAAAAAAGGCTGCATGTTATTTATAGCAGCTCCACCTCCTGTAGATGCTGATTGTGCAGTACCAGAAACTCCTGCATTAAATGCTGCAAGAGAAGTATCGGCTGAACTAGCAGGTGCATACGCTCCTGCATGATTTGCCAAAACAGTTCCTTCAGATTCATCACTTGAACCATCGTCATTTAAACTTGGTATACTTACTGCTGCATTTACATTTTGTCCATTAAAATCTATAGCATGTGTATGCTGTGGCATTTGCCCTACCGATAACACATTAGTTTCTGAGCCTCCTTTTGCACCTAACCTTCTATCAGTATGCCCAGGTGATTGTCCTTGACCAATTGGTACAGTTCCTCTTAAGTCAGGCAACCCAAATGTTGTACGGCCATCGCCTCCATAAACTGTTCCTAGTAAGGAAAAAAGTGCAGTATATTGCGATATTGCTAAAATTTGCCCATTACAAGGCATCCATCCGCGAGGTGTAAAATTAAAGCCAAAAGCTGTAATTGTTCCAATGTAATCTTCCATGAGTTTTTGTTTTTTTATGTTAATATATAATTATAAAAAATGTATAAAATGCTAATAATTAGTTTCGTGGCGGATAAATACCTACTGTGCAAATACAATAATTAAGCGTTAAAAATGGTTGCATGTTATTTATAGGTGTTCCACTACCAGTAGGTGTTGATTGTGCAGTACCTGAAACTCCTGCATTAAATGCTGCAAGAGAAGTATCGGCTGAACTAGCAGGTGCGTAAGCTCCTGTATGATTAGCCAAAACAGTTCCTTCAGACTCATCACTTGAACCATCATCATTTAAACTAGGTATGCTTACTACTGCATTTACATTTTGTCCATTAAAATCTGTTACATGCGAGTGTGGTGCCATTTGAGAAACCGATAATGTATTAGTTTCTGAACCGCCTTTTTCTCCTATCCTTCTATTAGTATGACCAGGTGATTGTCCTTGGCTAATTGGTACTGTCCCTCTTAAATCAGGCAAAGCAAATGTTGTACGTCCATCACCTCCATAAGTTGTTCCCAATAATGAGAAAAGTGTTTCGTTTTGAGAAATTGCTAAAAGTTGACCATTACAAGGCATCCATCCGCGAGGAGTAAAACCAAAGCCAAAAGCTGTAATTGTTCCAATGTAATCTTCCATAAGTTGTTGTTTTTTAAGTTGGTATGTAAAATTACCTGAACCAATCAGTATATTTAACAGTACAATCACCCAATGTTAAATCACGTAAAAACACCTATTTTTATCATGTAAGATTTTACTACATTTATAAAAACCTAAAACAATAACTTATGGGAACTAAAAGTATTCCGTTAAGTGATGCTAAATTATGGGCAGAAACTTGGCAAAAAGAAAACACAAACAGGGCTAAAGCATTTTTAATCCCAATTGGTGATTTAATTATGTGCTTTAAAGAAATGGGGGTAGTTACTGAAGACAGTAGTGGCAACATGATTGTTAACAACATTCCTGATGCTGCAATAAGAGCTTATATGGCTACAAACCCTAATTTTAGAGATAAAAAAGATGGTTTTGGTGACAAGTTAATACTTGTAGGAACCGAAAAAGATGGCTCTACATATAGAGACATTATTCAAGATGAAAGAAATGTAGCTGGAAATGGCGATCCAATAGGTAGTGGCGCTTTTGATTTAACTACGCCATGCCCAAGCGAATGTGATCCAAACAGCCCTCTATTTTTTTAACCAGTATTTAAATTAATGAACTTAGTAGATGACTTTTTTGAATATTTAGGAATTCTATTACTACTTGTTAATACAGTATTATATTTAAAGAGCTATAGCAACTATAAAGACACTATAGCTCTAAAATATTTTAGCTGGTATTTATTAGGTATTTGTGCGATTCAAGTAATTGGGATTGTGTTTGCGCATTATCGCATCAATAACTTATACTTATCGCATTTATATTTTTGGATACAATTAATAATGCTAGCTGTATTTTACAGAAATCTATTTGAACAAAATCAAAAAAAATATATCTCAATTGTTATTGGTAGCGTTTCAATAATATTAATTATTCAGTACCTAATAAAGCCTCACCTCTTTTTTAAATTTAATACATTAGAAATTTTCATTACAACATTTCCTTTAGTAGTGTTCTCTATGATTCACTTATATAATTCATTGTCTAAAAAGGGGAAATTTATGTACATTAATGCTGGAATATTAATATATCTTACAACAAGTACATTAATATATATACTTGGAAATTATTTAGCTAGTTATAAAAGTGAATTAATAACTCATATTTGGTTTTTAAATAAAGTACTATATGTTATATACATGTCATTAATTTTAATAGAATGGAAAACGAACATTTTGCCACTCAAGAACAAATAATTGGAGCCCTTGCTTATGGCATCATTTTTTTAGTCCTAGTTACAACTGGGCTTATCTTGTTTTTCCATTATTCTAGAAAGAAAATTATTGAAAAAGAGATTGAAAAGATAAATATCAAACTTAATCATCAGCAAAAAATACTACAAACCACTATTAATGTTCAAGAAAGTGAGCGCAAACGAATTGCTCAAGATTTACATGATGCTATTAGCTCTAAACTAAATGTAGTAAGCTTAACAACTCATGTTTTATTGGATGAGGAGAACATTGGTAGCTCTCAAAAAGAAGCACTAAATCATATACTTGATATTACGACAAACACACTAGAAAGTTCTAGAAAAATAGCACATGATTTAATGCCTCCTGTTTTAGAAAAATTTGGATTAAAAGTTGCCTTAGAAGAGTTATTTGACGAATTCACTAAAAGTAAAAAAATAAGCATCGCATATAATATTGATGCCTTAACTAATATTAGCAAGCCAAACGAATTACACGTTTTTAGGATTATACAAGAACTAATTAATAATTCTATTAGGCATGGTAAAGCTAGTAAAGTATCCGCATTACTAAACCAAACTAAAAATGGATTTACTTTACATTATACCGATAATGGCTCTGGTTTTGACGTTGCAACTATAAAAGAAAAAATAGGTATTGGTTTACAAAACATAAAGAGTAGAGTTGCTATACTTAATGGTAAATTCACTATAGATAGTTCCCCAAACAAAGGAAGTACCTTTACTATAAACAGCATTACAAATGGAAAATAAAATTATCACCTTAGCCATAGCAGACGATGAACTTCTTTTTAGACAAGGGCTCATTGCCATTTTAAGTAAATCTAAAAATCTGAAAATACTTTTTGATGCAGTAAATGGAAATGACTTAATGCAACAATTAAGATCCTGTAAAGAACTTCCCGAAATTGTTATTACAGATTTAAAAATGCCTGAATTAAATGGTGTTGAAGCTACTAAACTAATACGTAAAGAATTTCCAGACATTAAAATTATTGCGCTTACAAGTTACTTTAGTAAACCATTTATTATTAATATGATTTCTATTGGTGCTGTTGCTTATTTGGCTAAAAATAGCACACCAAAATTAATGCAAACTACTATTCACGAAGTTGCTCAAAAAGGGTTTTATTACGACACACAAGTAATGACATTTATTCATGAAGGGTTAATAAATCCTGCTGATAAAAAAATGAAATCAAAGTTTGACAACACTTTCTTTACAAAAAGAGAAAAAGAGGTTTTACAGCATATTTGTTTACAAAAAACGACAACCGAAATTGCAAACGATTTGTGTATTAGCCCAAGAACTGTTGAAGGGCATCGTAATAATTTATTATTAAAAACAGAATCTAAAAACGTAGCTGGATTGGTTATTTACGCCATCGAAAATAAACTAGTATCATTAGAATTAAATAAATTTTAACCATAAAAAAGGCTGTATTGAAATAAATCAACCAGCCTTTCAAACCTAACTTATGGTTAGTTCTCTCTACATTAGTTTAATCCTAATGATGCAGAAAACACATAAATTATTCCTTTTTCTTCAGGACTATTAACTACAACTGCTGTCGCAAATCCAATTCCCCAATAAATAGTTTCAGATCCTGCTACT
Organism: Pontimicrobium sp. IMCC45349; assembly: GCF_047219225.1. GTDB lineage: Bacteria > Bacteroidota > Bacteroidia > Flavobacteriales > Flavobacteriaceae > IMCC45349. The sequence goes on from NZ_CP178208.1 coordinate 998,039, forward strand.
TGCGTCTTTCCATAAAATGTTCCTGACAAACCACCATTGTTAGAAATTTGTTGTGTAATTTCTTTTGCAATGTTTGTTATTGTAGGCTTATCTACTGGTAATTCCCAGTTTTGAAAATCTAACGTAATAGCATCTGTTACACATTTTGGAGCAGTACCTGGAACATTATCTTTCCAAGGTGCCATAATAGCACTATCTTCTTGACTACTATCAAAATCTGAATAGGATGCTGGCCAATTAGTTTCTAAATCTTTAAAAAGCTGTTTTTCAATTGTTTTTACAACTGTTGATACATTTACTCCTGGAGGTATTGCTCCTAACCCAACACTTTTATATGCTGGTGCAAAATTATTTACGTTAACGTGAATGTTGGTTACACTTACTCTTGCCATAATATTATTATTAATTGGTTAAATGCTTACTCTTTTATAATAGGATTTTTAGCTTACTCCTAATTCAACAGTGTTGCAACAATAATCGAACATTACAAAGTTGAAGATTGACAAGCGTAAATTATAGCGTATAAAAACGTGTTTAATAAAATGAATGATTAACCTAAATAATGAAGTAACTCTACTAACTATTAAATTAGGTATTAAAACGTAGTACAAAAAAACCCTTCAAATAAATTTGAAGGGTTTTTATATTTTTTAAAAACTTTCCTTTTTAGTCTCTTCCTAAAATTTGAAAAGCCCAATATAAAAGTGAAGCAAGTGCTCCTATAGCAGCTACTAAGTAGGTTCTAGCAGCCCATTTAAGCGCATCTTCTGCTCCTTTATATTCTTCTTGAGAAACCATATGCTTGTTTTGTAACCAAGCTAAAGCTCTATTACTTGCATCGTATTCAACAGGTAGTGTAATAAAACTAAATAGGGTTGCAAATCCCATCATAGCTAATCCAGCAATTGCTACATATAAACCACCTGCTCCTAAAGCTTCGGTAGCCATTAATGCTAAACCTCCAATAATCACCCATTGTGATAATCCAGAAGATACTTGTACTATTGGCACTAAAGATGAACGCATTTGTAACCAACTATAAGCCTGTGCATGTTGTACAGCATGACCACATTCGTGAGCAGCAACAGCAGCTGCAGCTGCATTTCTTTGATTATATACAGCTTCACTTAAGTTTACCGTTTTATCTTTTGGATTGTAATGATCTGTTAAACGTCCTGGAGTAGACACTACTTTTACATCGTAAATACCATGGTCTGCTAGCATCTTTTCAGCAATTTCTGCTCCACTCATTCCATTTCGCAATTGCACTCTTGAATAATGAGCAAACTTTCTTTTAAGTGTATTACTCACTAACCAACTCACCAACATTATACCACCTATAAGGATGTAATATTCTAAACCAATTCCCATAATTATCTTTATTTAATGAATTATAAATTTAAAGTATTTATAGCAAATAATAAGCCAAACAAACGTTAAGAAATTTTGTCAGTCTTTTACTTTTTATTTTGATACTTAATCTTGAAATACATCAAGAAAAAAGATGACACAATTGTGATACTATTTGCTAAAATCATTGATAGGCTATCAATATAAATACCATATATCAACCATAATACAATACCAGTAAAAAATAATATTAACATTGGTAATGACAATGCTGACACATCTTTGGTTTTCCATGTTTTATATACTTGTGGTAAAAAAGCAGCGGTAGTTAAGGTTGCTGCTGTTAAACCTATAATTTCTATAAAATCTATTTGTGCCATTTTTGTTTGATTACTTATAAGTTAATGCAACTTTTACTACTTTTTGATTTTCGAAAGTAACAAGTAATTGTTCACCCTTAGTTTTCATAAAACTAGGCGCTTCTCCTATTTCATAAAGAAAAACATCTTGTTCTAAAGATATAGTAGAATTTGGTGTTCCTAAAAGTAGGATAGTTTCTTCTTTGGTTTTCCCTATTAAAAGTTGCTGCTCAATAAGGTTATCGACCATTTCGTAACGCTTTAATGGCTCATTATGCCATATTTCTTTATCAAAGCGTTCTTCAAACAACCACATTAAAATGGATGTTAAAATAAGCGCAGCTAAAACAAATAAACCTATTTTTTTAAATTTATTTAGTTTCAGCCGCATATTTTTTATCCTACTATATTTACAATTTTACCAGGAACCACAATTACTTTTTTAGGTTCGCGACCTTGTAATTGTGCTTGTGTTTTTTCGTGAGCAAGTACTGTTTTTTCAATTTCATCTTTACTCATATCTAATGGTAGTTCTAGTTTAAAACGCATTTTACCATTAAACGAAATTGGATATTCCTTACTACTCTCAACTAAATGACTAGCTTCAAAAATTGGAAAATCAACCGTAGAAATAGACCCTTCATTACCTATAGCATTCCACAACTCCTCAGCAATATGAGGCGCATAAGGAGATACTAATACTAATAAAGGTTCTAAAATTTCTTTACTTGTACATTTTTGAGCTGTTAGCTCATTAACTGCAATCATAAATGTAGAAACTGATGTGTTAAACGAGAAGTTTTCAATATCTTCCTCTACTTTTTTAATGGTTTTATGTAAAGTCTTTAAGTTATCTTTTGTTGGAGCAACATCAGTTACTTTTAAGCCTTCATCATTAAAGTACAATTTCCATAATTTTTTAAGGAAACCATGCACACCAGTAATACCAGCTGTATTCCAAGGCTTGTACTGCTCTAATGGTCCTAAGAACATTTCGTATAAACGTAAAGAGTCTGCGCCATACTCAGCACAAATGTTATCTGGATTAACAACATTAAATTTAGATTTAGACATTTTTTCAACGTCTCTTTTACTATGAAAATCACCATTCTTACCTCTAATGTAGGTAGCTCCTTTAAACTCAGCTCTCCAATTCTCTAATTTTAAAAGTTCAACTTCTGTATTGCCTTTAAGAGTATTAACATCTATATGTATCAATCTTGAATTGTCATCATTAATTCTATCTAAATCAACTCCCTTAGAAGCTAAAATTCTTTCAGCTTCTTCCCATTCTGGAGAGTTTGAATCAACAAAATTCGGTCCTTCTAAAAAGTCTGATGAAAGATAAATTTTTTCAGAATTATCAGTAATTAGCTCACGAACAAAAGCACTCGTTCCTAAAATCATTCCTTGGTTAATCAATTTTTTAGCAAACTCATCCACAGGAACAACTCCTTTATCAAACAAGAATTTTTGCCAAAAACGCGCATATAATAAATGTCCAGTAGCATGCTCGCTACCACCAATATATAAATCTACTTCTTTCCAATAATTTAATGCGTCTTGACTTGCAAATGCTTCCGTATTTCCAGCATCCATATAACGATTAAAATACCATGAGCTTCCTGCCCACCCAGGCATTGTATTTAACTCTAATGGAAAAATTGTTTCGTTATTAATTTTATCGTTTGCAACAACACTATTAGTTGTTATGTCCCAAGCCCAAACAGTAGCATTCCCTAATGGTGGCTCACCAGTTTCGGTTGGTAAATATTTTTCTACTTCTGGCAATTGAATTGGTAAATATTTTGCATCTATCATTTGAGGCATTCCATTTACATAATATACTGGAAATGGTTCTCCCCAATAACGTTGACGCGAGAATACAGCATCACGTAATCTGTAATTGGTTTTCCCTTCTCCTTGTCCTAATTGCTCTAATTCATAAATAACACGTTTGGTTGCTTTTTTATAGTTCATTCCGTTAATGAAGTCACTATTAGCAATTTTTGTGTTGTCTTTGTCTGCAAAAGCTTCTTCAGAAATATCCACACCATCAAAAATGTTTGGAATATCAATCCCAAAATGCTTAGCAAAATCGTAATCACGTTGGTCACCACAAGGTACAGCCATAACTGCTCCTGTTCCGTAGCTTGCTAATACATAATCTCCAATCCAAATTGGAATTGGCTCTTTAGTAAAAGGATGTTCAGCATAAGCCCCTGTAAAAACTCCCGAAATAGTCTTTACATCTGCCATACGATCACGCTCACTACGTTTTGCAGTGGCTTCAATGTAAGCTTCTACCTCAGCTTTTTGCGCTTCAGTTGTTATTTTAGATACTAAGTCATGCTCTGGTGCTAAAGTCATAAAACTCACACCAAAAATAGTATCAGGACGTGTTGTGAAAACTTCAATTGTAGCATCATAATCTTTTACATTAAAAATCACAGATGCTCCTACAGATTTTCCAATCCAATTACGTTGACTTTCCTTTAACGAATCTGTCCAATCAATGGTTTCTAATCCTTGTAGTAAACGTTCAGCATAAGCAGAAATTCGCATAGACCATTGTGTCATTTTTTTACGAACTACAGGATGTCCTCCACGTTCAGACACACCATTTACTATTTCGTCATTTGCTAGAACAGTTCCTAAAGCTGGACACCAATTTACTTCAGTTTCAGCTAAATATGTTAATCTGTATTTAAGCAATATTTCTTGTTGTTCTTCCGAAGTATATGTCTTCCAGTCTTCAGCAGAAAATAATGTTACATCATCATCACAAGTTGTATTTACGTTAGCGTTTCCTTCTGTTTCAAAAACAGAAACTAATGTTGAAATATCCTCAGATTTAGCTGTATCATTATTATACCACGAGTTAAATAATTGAATAAAAATCCATTGTGTCCACTTATAATATTCTGGATTACTTGTACGTACTTCTCTAGACCAATCGAATGAAAAACCGATTTGATCTAACTGACGACGATACGTTGTAATGTTAGTTTCGGTAGTAATTGCAGGATGTTGCCCAGTTTGAATGGCATATTGTTCTGCTGGTAATCCAAAACTATCATAACCTTGAGGGTGCAATACATTAAACCCTTTATGACGCTTATAACGTGCATAAATATCTGAAGCAATATAACCTAGTGGATGTCCAACGTGTAATCCTGCTCCCGAAGGATAAGGAAACATATCTAAGACATAATATTTAGGTTTTTCTGAATTATTTTCAGCTTTAAACGTTTGGTTGTCTGCCCAATACTTTTGCCACTTGGCCTCAATTTCGTTGAAATTGTACTTCATTATCATCGTTTTTAAGAAGTTGCAAATTTACGTTTAATATATAAACTGTAAAACCCTAGATAGCATTTAATGTTTGTAGAATCACTATTTCTAAAATATTAGATTTACTTTTGAAAGCTCACAAAGTTTTAATCGTCCAAGATAAAAATTAATCATCTTGAAAAACAATACTTTAAAAGCACATTTAGCCTTACTTGGCGCCAACGTAATTTATGGCGCTAATTACCTTATAGCTAAAGGTGTTATGCCTAACAAAATAGGGCCTTCGGCTTTTATTTTTGTACGTGTTTTAGGTGCTATATTTTTATTTTGGCTACTAAAAACAACTGTCAAAGAAAACATAGAAAAGAAAGATTATCCTAGATTGTTATTATGTGGTCTTTTGGGAGTTGCTACCAATCAGTTGTTATTTTTTCACGGTTTAAATTTAACGTCTCCCATTGATGCTTCTATTATAATTACTTCCATTCCTGTAATAGTTTTAATTTTTAGTGCGATTATACTGAAAGAAAAAATCACTTCTAATAAAATACTAGGACTTATTATTGGAGGTATTGGAGCTGTAATATTGATTTCTTATGGCAACAAATCTGGAGGTACAAGCTCTATTTTAGGGAACTTATTTATTTTCTTAAACGCTTGTTCATATGGCTTGTACTTAGTGATAGTAAAACCATTGATGAAAAAATACAATTCGTTAACCGTTATTAGTTGGGTGTTTTTATTTGGGTTTCTATTTGTATTCCCATTTGGGATAAACGATGTTTTAGCTACAGACTTTGCTAGCTGGAGTATTAACACCTATTTAGCTGTTGGTTTTGTGGTGGTATTTACTACCTTTTTAGCTTACCTATTTAATATATATGCGCTTAATTACGTGTCTCCATCTGTAAATGGAAGCTATGTGTATTTACAACCAGCAGTAAGTTTTATTATGGTAAGTATTTATGCTTATGTTTTAAATCATAAAGAATATGCTCAAGATATTAACCTTGTTAAAGTATTGAGTTGTTTATTGATTTTTTGTGGCGTGTACTTAATTAGCATAAAGAAAGGAAAGAAAGCTTTAAACTAAACCTCTCGCTTTATTTTCCATTGGCAATAAACAATGATAAGTAAAAGTATTTACTGGTGTTTCTATGTTTAGCAACTTACCTTGTCCAACAATATAACCGTTAAAATTATGAAGCTCGCTTGGTTTACCTTTCATAATATCACGTTGCATAGATGCTGTAGTATTATAATCTAAATCATCAATAACTGCCATATATACTTCAATATGTTTGCTTGTTAAAACAATGCCTTTAGCATTTGCAACAGCTACAATTTCATTAGCTGTTTGATAAATTAATGCTCTCACATTTTGGTCTTTTCTCATCACTCCAAATACCGAACGCGTCATAGCTCCCATTCCACTAATCATTGTTATAAACAAGAACTTTTTCCAAATATCTAATTGAATATTTTCTGACCATGAGTTTTTAAAACCTGTTTTATCAAATACAGTTTTTAAAGTTTCCATTCGTTTGGTTTTACTATTATCATATTCGCCAAAAACGATTTCTGGTTTATAGGCAAAATGATTTATAACTCCAGGAGCTTCTATTTTACTTACTATACGACACAATCCTGCTAGCACATTATTAGCTGGTAAAATCGACATCAACCTATCGGCATTATCTGCACCATTTTGCAATGGTAAAATCATAGTGTGTGAATCTATAATATTATTTAGCTGTGTAGCTATATCTTCTATTTGCCAAGATTTAACTGCAAGTATGATTAAATCTGGACTTTCAATACTATTGATATCATTTGTTACTTTAGGATGTACTGTAAAATCCCCATCAATACTTTTTATTTGTAAACCATTAGCTTGAATGGCTTCAAGATGTTTCCCTCTAACTATAAAAGTGACATCGTTTCCTGCTTGTGCTAGTTTAGCCCCAAAATAGCCACCAACACCTCCAGCGCCTACAACAACAATATTCATAATTTTCAGTTATATAGTTTATATTCAAATTTATTGAATAAGATTCTCATTTTCGTGGGAATAAATAATTACTTTTATATTTTTACGCTTACAAGTTAAACACCTATGAGTTCATCTTTTGAAAAACATCAAAAGCGCAGATTAATTTCTTCTTACTTTTCAGTAGTTATAAGTATTGCCTTAGTATTATTTTTACTTGGCTTACTAGGTATGTTGGTTTTAAATGCTCGTACTATTTCAGACAACTTTAAAGAAAAAGTAGTACTTACTATTTATTTAAACGACAACGCTAAAGAGGTTGAAATAAATCAATTAGAAAAAAGTTTAGCACTTGCTAAGTATGTAAAAGAAACTAAATATGTTTCTAAAGAAGATGCTGCTAATTTTATGAAAGGTGAATATGGTGAGGACTTTTTGGATGATGTTGGCTATAACCCTTTACAAAACTCAATAGATGTAAATTTAAAAGCTAACTATGTCACTGCACATCGTTTGGATAGTATTTCGGAATCAACGCTTAACAAAAAGTTTGTGGATGATGTTCGTTATGACAAAGACTTAGTTTCTATAATGAACAGTAATGTAAAACGTATTAGCCTTTGGATTTTAATTATTAGTGGCATTTTTACATTAATTGCTGTATTGCTTATTAATAGTTCTATTAGGTTGGCTGTTTACGCAAAACGTTTTACCATTAAAACCATGCAAATGGTTGGAGCTACCAAGCAATTTATTAGACGACCATTTATTTGGAGAAGTATTCGTTTAGGAATTATTGGAGCTATTGTTGCTTTAATTGGTATGGCAGTAGTGCTATATTATGTAAATAAAACGTTCCCTGAATTAGAGCTACTTCAAAACCAAATTTTAATTGGAAGCTTGTTTGTTGGTGTATTTATAATAGGTATTTTAATTACTTGGTTTAGCACTTATTTTGCTACACAACGTTTCTTGAATTTGAAAACGGATCAGTTGTATTATTAAGCAATAATTCTTTACTAATCAACGTTTTCTTATAAATCCAACTATAATGAAACGTATTTTTTCTGTTTTAACCATTACAATTGCATCATTTTCTCTTTTACTTTTAGCAACCTCTTGTATTATTAGCAATACCAAACCTGAAGACTGCGAAACACTTACTACTAAAGTTGTAAAAATTACCGAAGGTCCTAGCTTTGATATTGTTTTTCATAATGAAGAAGGTGAACGTTATTATATTAACAGAGGTATAGAACAAGGATTAAATTTAGATAGTCTTAACACCGAAGTTTTAAATAAAACTGTTACTTTGCACTTAGCAAATATTATTGGAGGCTCTGTTACTTCAAGTCATATTTCGCAATTAGCAATTAACGATAAGATTATTTTTACTGAATTTGACTAATTATGGGTGAACAAAAACGTAAGCAAGAAGCTAAAGGCAACTTTATTTTTGGAAAAGCTAACTACAAATGGATGTATATAGGTCTAGGGTTTATTGCACTAGGATTTATTTTAATGTCTGGTGGTGGTAGCGACGACCCAAATGTTTGGAATCCAGAAATATTTAGTCCAATGCGAATACGTGTTGCACCTACCTTAGTACTTATTGGTTTTGCCATTCAGGTATATGCTATTTTATTAGACCCAAACAAAAAGTCTGAATCTAAATAATTACGCTTTATTTACGACTACATAACACTATTTTGATATTTTTGCCTCGTGGAAATTATTGATTCAATATTACTGGGCATCATTCAAGGACTTACAGAGTTTTTACCTGTATCTTCAAGTGGCCATTTAGAATTAGGAAAAGCTATTTTAGGAGACGATAGCGTTCCTGAAGAGAGTTTACTCTTTACTGTTGTATTACATTTTGCTACTGCTTTAAGCACGATGGTTATTTTTAGAAAAGACATCTACGATATACTTAAAGGTTTGTTTGCTTTTAAATGGAATGAAGACACACAATTTGTAGCAAAAATTGCTTTATCAATGCTTCCTGCTGCTATTATTGGGTTTACTTACGAGTCGGAATTTGCAGAAATGTTTGGAGGTAATATTAAGCTCGTAGGCTTCATGTTAATTGTTACTGCCTTATTATTATATCTTGCCGACAAAGCTAAAAACACCGATAAAAAAGTATCATTTACCAACGCCTTAGTTATTGGTTTTGCCCAGGCTATTGCTATGCTTCCAGGAATTTCAAGATCTGGAGCAACCATATCTACATCAGTATTATTAGGAAACGACAAAACCAAAGCTGCACGCTTTTCTTTTTTAATGGTAGTGCCTTTAATATTTGGAAAGATTGCAAAAGACATATTAAGTGGCGAATTAACTTACGACAATAGCAACTTTACCTCTTTAACAGTTGGTTTTATTGCTGCTTTTATTTCTGGACTTATAGCTTGTACTTGGATGATTTCCTTGGTTAAAAAAAGTAAGCTAGTATACTTCTCTATTTACTGTCTTATTGTTGGTTTAATTGCTATATATTACGCTTCTATTAACTAATGAAAACACTAGAAGAATTTAAAGAAGGACAGGTTTTATTAATCGACAAACCTCTCAACTGGACCTCGTTTCAAGTAGTAAACAAACTACGCTGGAAAATTAGAAAAACCTTTAACATAAAAAAGATAAAGGTTGGTCATGCTGGAACTTTAGATCCTTTAGCCACAGGTTTATTAGTTATTTGTACTGGTAAAATGACTAAACAAATAAATACTTTTCAAGCACAAATAAAGGAGTACACAGGAACAATTGTTTTGGGTAGCACAACACCTTCTTACGATTTAGAAACTGAAATAGACAAGACTTATCCTACCAATCATATTACTAATGAACTTATCCACGAAACTACTGAACAGTTTATTGGAGACATATCGCAATATCCACCAGTATTTTCAGCAATAAAAAAGGAAGGAAAGCGCTTATATGAGTTTGCTAGAGCTGGAGAAGAAGTTGAAATCAAACCCAGAACCATTACTATTAATGAGTTTGAAATTACAAATATTGATGGTTTAAATGTTGATTTTAGAGTTGTGTGTAGTAAAGGCACTTACATTAGGTCCTTAGCTCACGACTTTGGAAAAGCACTACAATCTGGTAGTCATCTATCAGCATTAAGACGTACAAAAATTGGTGATTTTAATGTTAAAAATGCTATTACTATCGAAAATTTTATCGAAAGCTTAGATTCGGAATAGTTGTTGATAACATATTTGCTTCAAAACAAATCAATCATGAAGCGAATATTACTTACCTTTTTATTTTTAGTCCCTTTATTAGCTCTGGCTCAAGAAAAAATTGACAAAACAAACGGTATTTTCTACAAAATATCTTTATCTACAACACTTGGTATTAATGAAGATTATACAATTGCAGATGACGATAGCGGTACTTTAATAGAACCTAGTGCATATTTTATAAATAACACCTTAGGTTTTAAGTTTGATGAGCGTAGTTCTATTGGGCTAAATTTTGAATACAATTGGCATTCGGAATCTGGGCTACATTTCTTTCCTGCTTATTTAAACTTTAAATACAACTTAATCGATGATGACGATAGTTTATTTATTAGAGCTGGTTATGGCAGATTTCTCAACTTAGGCAAAACTTTTGAAAAAGGTACCTTTTACAAAATTGGCTCAGGTGTTGAAATTTTTGATGGTGATTCAGATAATTCTATTTTACTCGGTCTCGATTTTACGCGTAAACGTTTTGGATTTAGACAGCAAGATAAACTCTCAAGCGTTTCTATTTTCTTAGAATTTTGTGTTTTTTAAGACTATTTATAGCTTTTTAACGTATATACAAGACATACATTTTAGTATATTCGTTATCATAGCATGCAACTCTCTAACTCAAATAAAGCACTTTTAATAACACTTTTTTTGTCTGCAACAATTGTGTTAATGGCATTTAATTTTCACGTTAAAAAGCAAAATGATTTAATTGCTGAAACTTTTTATGAACTGCTTCCAGAAGAGGATGAAAAAATAGAAAAAAAAGAAACTTTAGAAGAGATTCTAAGAAGTTTTGATGAGTTAACCACAAACAAAGCTTTTAATGAAAATAAAGCTTCAGAAGATTTTGAAGACGAAGAGTTTAAATCTACTATGGAAAAACTTCAAAGTAGACATGACAATACAATTGAAAAAACACCAAGTCATCAAATACTAACTAATAGTGATGATAATTCTGATACTTATGACGCTATAAATGAAATCATCAAAAAAAGGTCAGATAATAGTAATGCAAACAAAAATAGCTCCATTAGTTTTTCGCTATTAGGACGTGAAAAAATTCATATTCCGCCACCAATTTATCTATGTGAAACCTCAGGTACAATTGTTGTAAGCATTGTTGTAAATAATAAAGGACAAGTTACAGATGCCAGTTATAACAATGCATCCACAACTAGCAATGGCTGTTTAGTTGATCGTGCTATAGAATACGCAAAAGCTTCTATTTTTAATAGCAGTAATAAAGCCTCGCAAATAGGTACAATTTCATTTACATTTAAAGGCAAACGTTAACTCAATAACTCAACTAAATCATTGATTGCTGTTTGACCTTTATCTTTGTTATACCAACGCTGTAAATCTTCTTTAAACTCTGGTGTTATTTTACCATGCTCTTCTTTGTAATCAAGAACCATTTGTGTTGCTTCGCTTGGTCTAGGTCCAAAAGTATTAACTACTTCCTTAGTTTCGCTATCAATCATAATTAACTTTGGAATTGAACGTCCTCCATTAGTTAAAAAAGCATCCATAAGTGCTTCATTTTCGTCACGTAAAACAACTTTAAAATCTATATTATCATTAAGACTAGCTACTTTATTAATTGCTGGCATTACATGAGCGGCATCACCACACCAACTCTCAGTTAAAACTAACCATGTATAAGATGTGTTTACATTAGATACTTTTTCACTAACCTTATCAGTAACTTTTAATGTTTTATCCCAACGTCTCATACGTCTATCATTAAGCTTAGTATATTCAATTAGTGCCTCGGTTTGATTAGGTCCTGTTGTACCATCAGCAGCTACTAATTCTTCTACTAAATTTCTATATTCCTTATAAGAAATACTTCTACTTATTCCGTCTTCTATTAACGTTTTAATATTTATATCTTGAGTTAACTCCATTGTTAAAATTTTTATCAAAAATACTAGTTACTAATCACTTATTAAGTAACAATCATTACATTAGTAGTACATTTCTTTAAACCTTACAGTTATGACAAAAAACAGATGTACTTGGTGTGTTGGAAATCCTTTATATGAAGCTTATCATGATAAAGAATGGGGAGTTCCAGTGTATGATGATGATACCCTTTTTGAGTTTTTAATTCTTGAAACTTTTCAAGCTGGTTTAAGTTGGATTACTGTACTTAAAAAACGTGAAAACTTTAGAAATGCTTTTGACAATTTTGATTATTTAAAAGTTGCAAATTACAACCAAAAAAAAATTGATAGCTTGCTACAAGATGCTGGCATTATTAGAAACAAACTGAAGGTTAAAGCTACTATTACAAACGCACAAGCTTTTATAAAAATTCAAGAAGAGTTTGGAAGCTTCAGTAAATATATTTGGGGTTTTACTGATGGTAAACCAATAAAAAATGCTTTCAAAGACTTAAAAGATGTTCCTGCTAACACAGCTCTAAGCGATACTATAAGTAAAGACCTTAAAAAAAGAGGTTTCAAGTTTGTTGGTACTACTGTGGTTTATGCACATATGCAAGCTACAGGTATGGTAAATGACCATACTACAGATTGCTTTAGATATAATGAAGTATAACTAAAACGTCTTTTCTGTGCCTTTATAAGGAATTAACCTTAATACATGTTGAATAGCTTCTAATCTTGCTGCACTTTTACGATTGGCTTTAATAATAATCCAAGGAGCAATTTCGGTATTTGTTTTAGCAAACATTCTTTTTTTATACTCAGTATAAGAGTCCCAAAGTTCTAAGGCTTTTCTATCTACTGCACTAAACTTCCATTTTTTTAATGGACTTGCTTTAATATCATCAAATCGCTTTGCTTGTTCGCTTTTTGAAATAGAGAAATAAAATTTTATTAATCTTATTCCAGATTCGGTTATCATTCGTTCAAAATCATTAACCTGATTCATGAAAGTCTCATACTCTTCTTGAGTACAAAACCCATTTACTGGTTCAACTACAGCTCTATTATACCAACTTCTATCAAAAAAAACAATCTTACCCTCACGAGGTAATTGATTTATATAACGCTGAAAGTACCATTGCCCTCTTTCTTCTTCAGATGGTTTTGGCAAGGCTACTACTTTAAATTCTCTAGGGTTTAAATGCTGTGTAATTCTACGAATAGCACCACCTTTTCCAGCAGCATCACGCCCTTCAAAAACAATAACAACCTTTTCACCTTTTGCCTCAACCCATTGCTGAAGTTTTATTAACTCACCTTGAAGTTTTTTAAGCTTATTTTCATAATTCATTATTCTAACCGCTTTTATAGGTGTCATCCCTTTTTCAGTTAGAAAAAACTTCAATCCTTTTTTTGTGTTTAATTGTTTTAAACTTTTATCTGATAAATTCATCATAGCCTAATCTATTTGCTTCACTAATCTGTGATAACGTTGTACAACATTTGGATCTGGTAAAACAGTTGTTCCTGAATTCCCTTTACCATCATACTCAAATTTTGAAAGGACATATCTTATACTCTCTAAGCGCGCCTCCTTTTTTATATTAGTTTTAATAATAATCCAAGGGCTAAATGTAGTATGCGTTTTACTAAACATTTGCTCTTTATAATAGGTATACTTATCCCAAAGGCGTTGCCCTTCTTTATCTACAGGACTAAACTTCCATTGCTTTAATGGATTTTCTAGACGTGCATTAAAGCGTCTTTGTTGTTCTTCTTTTGAAATTGAAAACCAAAATTTGATAATAATGATACCATCCTCATACAGCATATGCTCAAATTCGGTTACTTGTACCATAAACTTTTCATACTGTTCTTTAGTACAAAAACCCATTACTGGTTCTACCACTGCACGATTATACCAGCTTCTATCAAAAAAGACAATCTCACCAGGATTAGGTAATTCTTTTATATAACGTCTAAAATACCATTGACCTCTTTCTACATCTGTAGGTTTAGTTAAGGCAACTACACGCATTGAACGTGGATTTAAATGTTCTGTAAATCTACGAATTGAGCCTCCTTTACCAGCAGCATCACGACCTTCAAAAATAACGCAAACACGTTTATTGTGTTTAGCAACCCATTGTTGTAAATCTACTAACTCTGCTTGCAGCTTTATTAATTGGTTTTCGTAATCTACTGAATATAGTAAGTCATTAAACTTATCTTCGCTTAACTTTTCCTTAATTATTTTTAAAAATTCTTCCCGATTATTACTGAACTCAAAATCTTCTCGTGATAGCATATTTTATGGTATAAGTAGCTAATATCAGCATTTTTTTATTCTATTTTACTGATTTTTGTCAATTTTAATAATTTTATAAACTCCTTTCTCGAAATATGTTCTGCTCCTAAACTTTCTAAATGACTTGTATGAACCTGACAATCGATTAATCTATAATTTGTGTTTTGTATAAAACTTACGAACGCTACTTTACTAGCATTACTTACTTTACTAAACATACTTTCTCCACAAAATATTTGATTTCCTAAATCAACGCCATATAACCCTCCAACTAGTTCATTATTTTGCCACACTTCAACAGATTTAGCATATCCTAGTTTATGCAACTTACAATACGCTTCAATCATATTTTTTGTAATCCATGTTCCTTCCTGACCATTTCGCTTTATTTTTGAACAATGATTTATAACTGTTTTAAAATCTCTATTTACAGTTACTACAAAATTTGAATTCCGTAGTACTTGCTTCATACTTTTAGAAACTTTCAATTTACTAGGAAATAATACAAATCTAGGATCTGGTGACCACCATAGTATTGGTTCGTCCATTTCAAACCAAGGAAAAATACCATTACTATAAGCTTCAATAAGTCTATCGCAGGACAAATCACCTCCAACAGCTAATAGTCCATCAGGGTTTGCTGTTGAAACATCAGGGAATTTTATGTCTTTATTTAGCCAATTCATTAACAATCAACTATAACGTTTGCGAAGAAACCTTATTTTTCACTTTGAAATTTCACTTTTTTTTGCCATATTTGAGAAGACCTTTATTCATAAAATTTTGTTCATCATTGCTTTTTTGAGTTTGTTTATAGAGGTCTAAAAACCTAAAACCATAATACTAAAGTCCTGTTTTGTTTAATCAGGGCTTTTTTTATTTACACTCTAAAATACATACTATTTATATAAAATAAAACCCTTAATGTTCAGCATTAAGGGTTTTAAAATATCGTATTTACTTTACCTTAAAATGGCAAGTCATCATGCTCTTCTTGATTCACATTTGTTGCTGGCTCAAAAGCATCCATTGGTGGTACTGGTGGAACTCCTCCTGCTTGCTCTTGCTGTAATGCCTCTATACGCCATCCTTGGATAGAGTTAAAATATTTAGTTTCTCCTTGAGGATTAACCCATTCTCTACCTCTTAAGTTAATGTTTATTTTTACTTGTTGTCCAACTTGGTAGTTGTTTAACAAATCTGTTTTATCTTGAACAAACTCAATCATTATACTTTGAGGATATTGCTCTTCTGTAGTAATTACAACTTCTCTTTTTCTAAACCCATTCGCTCCAAACGTTTGAGTTTCTCCAATCACTTTAATCTTTCCTTGTACTTCCATTTATATTTAATCTTAATTATCTATTTTTTTTAACTTAAAAGTAATTTCCATGCACTAGCTACATCTCCATAACTTAAATAATTACGTGCAATTTTATGTTTTTCACGATGTGACATCTCTTTTATATTAGGATATCTTTCTCCTAAATCTTTTAAAAACATTGCAATCTCTTCTTTTGTTGGTAAAGCTTCAACATTTCCTAGCATTCCTAGGTCGTTACCAGTTAAAATCATACTATCCTTAACATGTTCAGGCATAGCGTCTACACCAATACCAAGTGTTGTTAGCGGCTTAGGTATTTCAAAAAAGCCACTTTTGGCTCTACTATAATAACTACCTCCTGCTCTAGCAACTAAATCTAGTTTTTCCTGGTTAATGGTTTGGTCTTCATTTAAAACCTCATTAGCTACATGTAGTTTAACAACTTCACATATTACAAGGTTTCCTGCTCCTCCTTCAGTACCTAACTTTACAATATCATTGACTTTACACTCCATTTGCACTGGAGACTCAGCAACTCTAAAAGGCATAACTTCATCTGAAGCCAGCATAGTAAGTCCTGCTTTTTTAAATTCATTAACACCTTCTGGATATTCTGTACTTGATAATGACATCTGTTGCACAATATCATAGTTAACAACATTAATCACTACTTCTTTCATCACCTCAGCATTTTCAAGCGTATGTTTAGTCGTATTATCTCTCACTCTTCTTGCTGGAGAAAAAATAAGTATTGGCGGATTCGCGCTAAATACATTAAAAAAACTAAAAGGTGATAAATTTGGATTTCCATTAACATCTATAGTACTTGCAAAAGCTATTGGTCTTGGAGCAACAGCACTTAATAGTAAACCATGTAGCTTACCAACTGAAATATCTTTTGGGTTGAATGATGTCATTGTAAATAAATTTGAGCAAATTTAACCAATAAGAATTGCAACAAAAAACCTATTTACTAACAAGTTGAACAATAATATTAACATAATTACATTATATTTAAAATTGCAATTAAAATCCTATGACCCTAACCAATAGTAGAAACTTTGTTCGCTGGATAATTATAGCAACATCTTTTGTTATTATCTCACTTATTTTATGGAACACTTATGTGTTTTTTCAAAATTTTAAAGCTGAAGAGCGTACGAAAATGCAAAATTGGTCTTTTGCTCAACAAAACTTAATAAATTCAAAAACTAATGATGAAATTGAAGTAACATCTAGAGTTTTAGAGAGCAATACTAGTACTCCAATGATTCTCTTAAGTCCAGAAGGCGACATAATAAGTAGTAATAATATTGACGAAGAGAGGTTAAAAGACTCCATATACGCTAAAAAATTAGTTGCACGTTTTAAAGATGAAAATTCACCTATAGAAGTTAAAATTGATGGAAACTTGTTTAGTACTATTTACTATGGAAATTCGCCTTTATTAAACAAACTAAAATATTATCCATTAGCATTATTACTTATTATTTTGCTATTTGGAGCAGTTGTTTACTTTTTTTATAGAAGTACAAAAAATGCCACACAAAATAAATTATGGAGTGGTATGGCTAAAGAAACTGCACACCAAATAGGCACACCATTATCATCACTAATAGGCTGGACAGAAATATTAAAAACTGAAAATATTAATCCTGATTATGTTGTAGAAATAGAAAAAGATATTAGTAGACTGCAAACGATTACAGATAGGTTTAGCAAAATAGGATCAATACCAACCTTAGAAAAAACTGATATTGTAGAAGCTACAACAGAAGCTTACGACTATTTAAAATCACGCTCTAGCAAACTTATAGAGTTTGAATTAATTACTCCTAAAAAAGAAATTTTAGTAAACCTAAATTCTCAACTTTATAGCTGGACTATTGAAAATTTAGTTAAAAATGCTATTGATGCCATGAAAGGGAAAGGGAAATTAAAAGTTGAAATTACACAGCTAGAAAAGAACATAAAAATTAATGTTAGTGATACTGGAAAAGGCATTCCTAAACATTTACATAAAACCATTTTTGAACCAGGTTTCACTAGTAAAAAAAGAGGTTGGGGATTAGGGCTTTCGTTAGCTAAACGTATTATTGAAGATTACCATGATGGCAAAATAAAAGTATTAACATCAGAAATTGGTAAAGGCACTACATTTCAAATTGCTTTAAAGCAGCTATAAATTTGCATTTATAGCTTTAGCAATAGCTTCAAACTCTTCTTTTTCTAAGCTTACTTTATTTATAAAACGTGCATCCTCCATTGAGTTAAGTGGAATTAAATGTACATGCACATGAGGTACTTCTAAACCAATAACTGATACACCAACACGTTTACATTCAATACTTTTCTCTAAAGCAATGGCTACCTTTCTTGAAAAAGCCATTAACTCATTATAAGTCGCCTCATCTAAATCGAAAATTTTGTTTACTTCCTTTTTTGGAATACAAAGTGTGTGTCCTTTTGCATTTGGATTAACATCTAGAAATGCTAAAAAATCTTCTGTTTCTGCGACCTTATAACAAGGAATTTCTCCGTTAACTATTTTAGTAAATATTGATGCCATGTGCTATTAATTATATGTGTAAATATAAAAAGATTCCTGCGTTAACAGGAATCTTTTAACGTATTATGTGTTTAAATTTATCTCGTGATTTCTAAAACATCAAACTTCATAATTCCAGTTGGAACCTGAATTTCAGCAACTTCACCAACAGACTTACCTAACAACCCTTTACCAATTGGAGAGTTTACAGATATTTTTCCTGAGGCTAAATCTGCTTCACCATCAGCAACCAAAGTATAAGTCATTTCCATACCATTGGTTTGATTTTTAATTTTAACTGTAGATAACACCAAAGCTTTAGATGTGTCTAATTGCGACTCATCAATTAATCTAGCTCCAGCTAATGTGTCTTCTAATTTAGAAATTCTCATCTCTAACATGCCTTGAGCTTCTTTAGCTGCATCATATTCAGCATTTTCACTTAAATCGCCTTTATCTCTTGCTTCAGCGATAGCTTTAGAGGCTTTAACACGCTCAATATCTTTTAAATGCTTAAGCTCATCTCTTAGCTTTTTTAGTCCTTCTGCAGTGTAATAAGATACGTTACTCATAACTTCATCGTTTATTTAATAAAAAGATGCTGAACATGTTCAGCATCAAAAAAATCTCGCTTTCACGAGATTGTCTTACAAATATACAAAATATTTAGCTTAAAGTAGTTTTTGTTGTAAATTCGTAACGAAATTTTTGATATGAAAAAGATAATAATCAGCGCCTTAATAGGCCTTATGTTTTACAGTTGTAGTAATAGTGATGATGGAAATGACAACTGTAGGTTTTTATTAAATATTGGTGTAAACGTAACTGTAAATTTAAATTTACCACAATACAATCCTTTAAACTTTCCTAGCAATCCTGTTTATATTGGTAATGCTGGAAATGGTGGTATTATAGTAACCAATACAGGAACAGGTTTTGTTGCTTATGATGCAGCAGACCCAAATCACACACCTACATCATGCTCTATCTTAGAAATTTCAGGTCTTGAAGGCACATGTACTTGTGGAGATGAAAACACTTATAGTTTATTTACTGGTCAACCATTAAACAACCCTGAACTTAGGTGTGGTTTAAAGGCCTATCGTGTTGAAGTAAATGGAAGTACACTATTAGTTTATAATTAAAAACCTCTACAGCATTTTACCATAGAGGTTTTAAAAAAATAAACCAATTCTTAATATAAGAATTATAACACACTTTTGTTAAGTGTAACTTTTTGTGTATTGAATTTCTTCTTCCATTTAATGTAACCTACAAAAGAGAAAATTAGGTAAACAACAGTCAATCCTGTGTAATAGTTTAATCCTCTATCTAGGTATAAGAATACTGTCAACCCATTAATTACTATCCAAAATTTCCAAGACGCTAAATATTTTTTAACTTCTAAGAAACTAGCTATAAAACTAAATATTGTAGTATGTGCATCTAAATAAGGTGCATTAGCATCTGTATAATTATCAAATACAAATGCCATACTCAGTGCCAATATTTCTCCAATTAAAATAAGTAACACATATTTTTTTAATGGTAATTCTGTAATTTCAAATGCACTGTTCTTACTTGTCCTTTTATTCCAATAGTAAAATCCATATACACCTATAATCACATAATAGATATACAATATGGATTCTGAATATAATCCACTTCTATAAAACAAAAGAATGCTTAATAAAGAGGAAAGAATTCCGAAAATCCAGCAAATAACTTGCTCTTTAATTAAAAAATAAAGGTAAGCTAAACCTAGTACTACAGAGACGATTTCTATAATTGTATCCATTCTAAAACAATTCTAAATACTCTTGATAATACCTTTCACTTGTGAATTCTAAACCGTTAAATGACATTTTGTGATTTGGTTTCGGAATTGAAAAAAATGCAAAAGAATAGCGTTCTTCATTATGCTGTGATAAATCTACTTGATGTGGTAAAGCTTTATATTTACCCTTGGTTAAATATTCCAATAAATAGCCTGGAAACACTACGCAGTTTTCTGAAACATGTAATGGTTTTAGAGTTCCAAACTCATCCTCATAAGTAAACCCATTTGAAGCACCATAGACAAAAATTGTAAACAAAGAGACATCTACATGCTTAGATAATCGTACACCAGACTGATCTTCCAAATCTAATTTTGGATAATAATTACATGACACCATATGTCCAATATAATTATCATAAAAGGCTTTTAAACCTGGAATATTTAATTGCTCAATAACCGTTTCTTCTATAGATTTTACTTTAATAATTGTAGTATCCCAGTATGTACTTAAAACCTTTGAAAACTCTTTTGGGAATTTATCAACACTTGAGAATCTCGAGAGGACAAATGAATATAATAAATCTGTACTATATTGATTTAAACTATCGGTTTGTCCTAAAAACGAATAACCGTCAAACGCACAATTAAAGTGCGATTGACGGTAAGTATTCTTATAATCTTTTGGTTGCTCTAAAAATGCTTGAAAAGCATTTTTTATTACATCATCTAAACTCTTCTTAATATTAGTTTCTAGATTATTAAATGGAGTTAAAGATGATTTAGACATCATATCTTAGAACTTTAATGTTGCTCCCAGCAAAAAGTTAATTGTTGCCTGAGGATAATATCCTTGGATCTCAACTGCTTCTGGTCCACTCCAAGTATCCAAATATGTATAACCACGATCTACATATTCTTTGTTGAAGATATTATTAACTAGACCTTGTAATACTATAGACTTGAATATTTTGTTCATCTTAATTTCGTAAACTACATTAAAATCACTCACAAAATAGCTGTCAATTTTTGACGCTTCAGTATCAGTGTTACTTAAATATTGAGAACCAACATATTTCCCTAATAAGCTAAATTGTAAATTCTCATACGGCATATATGTTAAAGCATTTCCTGAAATTACACTTGGTGAAAATGCTAAAGTTGTATTCCCTAAATTTTTTAATTCACCATCTCTTTCGATTGTTAAATCTTTAATTTTATTTTCGCTAATAGCTAAATTAGTATTGAAATTAAATTTCTTACTCATTTTTATGTTGGCATCAATTTCTAAACCAAGTCTATAACTATCTTTCACATTCTCTCTTAAATATTCTCCAACATTATCAAGAGCACCTGTTAATACTAATTGATTATCGTATAGCATATAGTATGCATTTGCACTTAATTGAACAGTCGCTCCATTATATCTCCAACCTAATTCAATATCATTAAGACTTTCATGCTTCACAGAAGCACCATTACTTTCGTAATCATTTCTGTTTGGTTCTTTATTTCCTCTTGCATAAGACGCATAAAAACTGTTCTTAGCATTTAAGTCATATGTTAATCCAAATTTTGGATTGAAAAAACTAAAATCATCATCTACATTAATTGGTGCTCTACTAGATGTTAATCCATTAGTTTTATAATTTACAAAACGCCCTTGAAGATCTAGGAAAGCAACAAACTTATCTGTCATGTTAATTGTTGCTTTAGCAAAAGCACTCCAATCTGTTTTATCTGCTTTACTAAAATAATAACGATCTCTAATAGATGTATTTGGAGCTAAGTCACTTCCCCAAATCACTTCTCCAAAATGATCATTTGTATAAGTATTATAAGACATACCCGAAATAACCTCTAGCTTTTCATTTTTATAAGTAACATTGGCATTAACTACATAAAAGTCATTATCTAACCAACGACGTACAATTACATCGCTACCATCTACAATTAAATTAGCATAATCCTCTGCATCACGTTCATCTTTGTATTGCTCAAAATATCCTTTTCCACGAGTATAATTTAATCCTACATTGGTAGACCAGTTATTATCGAGTCTTTGACTCCAATGTAATTGATAATGATTCTGCCAATAGTTATCAGTTTCATTATCATAAGTATAAGGATTTTGTTGACGATCTTCTTCTAATTGCTCAGCACTAAGTCCAGCCCAAGCTTGATATGTTTGTTCTTCTCCTCCAAAGGCTAACGCTTTAATAAGTGTTTTTCCATCAGAGTATGAACCTTGTAAGAAATATGATTTTAAATCAGAAAATGCTCTATCTACATAACCATCAGAATTTATTTTTGACAACCTTCCTGCCACTTCAAAATTCTCATTAATACGTCCTGTTGTAAATTTTACAGTGTGCTTTCTTGTACCAAACGATCCAAATGAATTTGAAATTTCTCCTCCAGCTTCTTCAGAAATAGCATCGGTTAAAATATTTAAACTTGCTCCAAAGGCTCCAGCTCCATTAGTTGATGTTCCAACACCGCGTTGTAATTGCAAACTTTGAGTTGATGATGCAAAATCACCTATATTTACCCAAAATGTCCCTTGACTCTCTGCATCGTTATAAGGAATTCCGTTAATGGTTACATTAATTCTTGATGCATCAGACCCTCTTACTCTTAAATAAGTATATCCTACTCCTGCTCCTGCATCAGATGAAGACACTACTGAAGGCAAGTAATTTAATAACATTGGAATATCTTGTCCCAAATTACGCTTAGCAATATCCTTTTTATCAAGGTTAGAGTGTGTAATTGGCGCTTTCTCTTTTACACGAATTGCCTTAACTAAGACTTCGTCTAAGTTTTCTGTTTTTGTTGTGTCTTTCTTTGTTTGCTTTTTTTCTTGTGCAGTTACACTGACTGATAACACTAATAGTGTTAAAAAAAGAAATAAATTTTTCATACGATTACGTTTAAAATCGAATAAAAAGAGGTAATTATTCTTTGTTATTATTAAAAATTATTTTTCGAAAATTAAGAGTAAACTCAAAGCTTTTGTGCCTACAAAAACATCTAAAAGATGCTTCCTTAACATTCGCAATCCCTAAACAGCATTACCTGTTCTAGGTTCATTGGGTATGATCTCAGCCGTTATAGGCACCCCTTTTTGAGAACGCCGCAAAGGTAGTTATGAATTATTAAAAACCAAGACTGTTTTTAATTTTTTATTCGATATCTGGCTTTTTCCTGTTAGCTTTCTTTTGAGCTGTTTTACGTTTATTATCTAAACGCCTTTTAATTGCTGCTCTAGGAACTTTAGATGGCACTCTTGGTTTTTGCACGCTTAAAGCTTGTGCAATAATTGCTAAAAATCTATTTATTACTAATTGCTTATTTTTTAGCTGGCTTCGAGTTGTACCACATTGAAGTATTAATACACCCTCTTTTGTCAATCTGTTTTTTAACTTTACAGAGATTAAGTCTTTTTGAATTTGACTTAATTTTCTTGATTCTTTAATCTTAAATTGAAGTTCTATTTTAGTGGCAACTTTATTTATATGTTGACCGCCACTTCCTGAGCTTCTAATAGCTTTTAAGTTTATTTCTTGAATGAGTTCTTTTAAATCCAAAACTACTTTACTTGATGAGGCGCTTTAAGTAAATCATTTACAGTTTTTACTGGGTTGAATGTAATTAATGGCACTTCTACAAAAATGGTATTCCAATTAGCCATAGCTCCATTCCATAATCCAGGTAACTCTAATGCTTTTATAGCTTTTCCTGACTTAGTTTTGGATGTAATAAATGCAGTCTTAGGGTCAACAAACTTTGTTAAATCAAACTTTTCTCCTTTATAATTTTTTACTCCACATACTAAATCTACAGGGTTAAAATGTGTTGCGTTTTTTAAAATATCTTTTTGAACTTTATTCTTTTTATCAATTTGTGCAGATTCTACTATTTGCAATGAAACAGTTCCACTTTCATCTTTGACCCAAAATGGACCTCCTCCTGGTTCACCTTCATTTTTAACCATTCCGCAAACTCTAATTGGTCTATTAAGCTTTTCTTTTAGATAGGCTATTTGGTATTTTAAAGAATATTTTTCAAACTCAGGGCTAATTCTTACTTGTATTTTTTTTGAAAGGAATTCTGCTATTTCAATTACTTTGTTTTCAGTTAGCATATCTTCATCCTCCATCTCTTTTAAATATGAAAATGCTAGAGCTTGTATTTTCAATAAAATACCTGCTAATATTTTCTTGTATTTAGCTACCTCTTCTTTGTACTTGTAAACAACTACATTATCGATATTCTTAATAAAAATAATATCGGCATCTAGGTCATTTAAATTCTCTATTAAAGCACCATGACCAGATGGTCTAAAAACCAATCGATTATTTTCATCCTTAAATGGTTTATTATCGGAAGTAACTGCTATAGTATCTGTAATTTCTTTTTGATAGGAAAACGAAATATTGAATTTGGTATTGGTTTTATCTTCAACATCCTCTTCAATAAATTTAAATTCTTGGTCAAATTTATGGTTATGTTTTTCAGAAATTGTAAAATGTAGATCTGCATTTCCATTAGATGAAGCATATAATGCCGCTTCAAACAAATGCTCTTCAAAAGCTGTAGAAACATTTTTCTTATACTTATGAAATGGCAACAGTCCTTTTGGATAATTAGAATAATTCAACCTAGTTTCATCTAGCATTGTTTTAATAAACTCAAAACGTTGTTTATCATAAGATGAATTATTAAAATTTGGATTAAACTTATGTACTTTATGAATTACTTCTTCAAAAAACGGTAGTTTTTCTAACCCTATTAAAAAAGAGGATAAGTCATTTTCTTTGTTTTTATTTATATAAGCATTGATAGTTTCATCTTCAATACTATAACTATCTATAAACTTAAATAAAAACTTAAACATCCTTGTAGCAGCTCCAGAAGCTGGCACAAACTTCACAACTTTGGTGCCATTTAAATTTTTCTCAAAAAAGCTTATGCTATCATTCTCTTCAATCTCGGACATCTTTAAAACACCATCACCAATTGTTGCAGCAGCTTTTAAGTTTGAAAATGGCAGCCCTTTTTTAAAAATTTCAATTTGAGATTGTACATTCTTTAAGGTTAATCCTTTATTTTTTATTTGTTCTAAATCTTTATCTGAAAACATTTACCATTTTTTCGTTAAAAGTTGATTAATATGGGTTATTGCCTTTTTCAATCTTTCTTCCTTTCCTCCTTTTAATAACACATATGGTTTATTATGCTCTTGCAAAGCAGATTCAAATGCCTTAAACATCTTTTCTCGCTCATTTGGTTTATCTCTTAAATCATCTGCTTCCCAAGGGACGTCAATATAGGTTAAAAAGTATAAATCGTAGTTGTTTTCTAAAGCATATTTTTCAAGAATTGGATCACAAGCCCCTAGATAATAAGCCTCTGAGTATACTTTTGTTTCCAACAAGTCTGTATCACAAATAAGTACTGAACTTGCTTTTTGTGCTAATTCATTCTCTAATTTCATTTGTCCTTTAGCAATTGGCAATAAGTCTTTAGGCTCGCAAGTACGACGTTCGTTATTCCAAACATTTTGAAGATATTCTCTAGCGTATTCAGGCACCCAAACCGAATTATAATATCGTGCTAATTGACGCGATAAAGTTGTTTTACCTGTAGACTCAGGACCAAAGATGACAACTTTTATGCAGTCTGATGGTTGTTGTTCAAATGCTTTTTCCACTCTATATAACCTAAAATTGCTAGAACTAAAAATATACTAAATTGAATTCCTGAAAAACCTAAACCTTTAATAAAATACAAAGGAATTGAAATGATATTTCCTCCAATCCATAATAACCAGTGTTCTATTTTTTTATTTGCCATCATCCACATTCCAGCAAAAAATATTCCAGTTGTAAACGTATCGAAATAATCAGTTATTCTATCAAATCTATTAAAATATAAATATACAATGACAACAAAAACCGCTGTACTTAAAAATATTCCTAATGCTTTAATTAAATCTTTAGTAGATGACTTTGTAATTTCAAGGTGTTCCCCTTTTACTAGTCTTGTCCACATATACCAACCATAAATACTCATTAAAGTATAATACACATTAATAATCAAATCACCATATAATGTAAAGTTATAGCATATATATACATATATCACAGTACTAATAATTCCTGTTGGATAAACCCAAATACTCTCTTTTTTTGCGAACCACACACTAACAATTCCAGATAATACTGCAATAATTTCTAATACAATATTAAATGTAGATGCTTCTTTATATGGCTCTAAGAAAAAATCAAAAATTTGGCTCATAATCACTACGATCAGATTTAACAATCTTCATATTCAACACCACATGTTCTATACTTTCAAAAGATACTTTGATAGTGTCATTTAAAAAAGGCATTAATTCATCATAACTACCATAAACTTGCGTACTCAATGGATTTTCTAGGACTTTAAATTTTGAAGCTCTTAATTCTTTTATAAAGTCTTGAATTGGTGACTCAAAATCGTTTTGTAAAGGTAGTAATGTAAATTCTACTGATATGTTCATAGGTTTATCAATTCGTTAAAAAATGTTTCATCATTTTCAAATGCTGTTCCTATCACAACCAAATCTGCTCCAGCATTATAAGCCTCCATTAATTGGATTTTATTTCTAATACCTCCACCAACTATTAGCGGAATATTTAAATCTCGTTTTACTGCTGTAATAATTTCTTTATTTACAGGATGTAATGCACCACTTCCAGCTTCTAAGTATACTAATTGCATCCCCAAAAGTTCTCCTGCTTTTGCGGTATCTACGATTTTTGAAATATCAATACGCTCCATTGGCTGTGTTTTAGACACACGTTGAACTGCTGTTTCTTTCCCATTTTCAATAAGTATATATCCTGTTGGAATAACTTCTAAAGACATTGCTCTTAACCTTGAAACTGATTGCACTTGTTTTTCAATTAAATATTCTGGATTTCTGCCAGAAATCAAGGATAAAAACAATAAAGCATCTGCATTTTCTGTAAGTTGGGTTGTGTCTCCAGGAAATAAAATAACAGGCAACTTTGTATATCTCTTTATTTCTTCTACAAAAGGTGTGACAACACCTTCATCTACTGTACTGCCTCCAACAAAAATATGGGTAGTAACGGTTGTATTCACCTTTTCTATAAAACCTGCAATAGCCTCCAAATTCATCTTATCTGGATCCATCAAAACTGCTAGCAACTTTTGATTAGAAGTTTTTATATGTTGATATACTGTATTCATTATGCTACCACATAGGCACAAGTAAAATCTTCAAACTCTAAAAATAAAGCTTCATATCTATATTTTCTATCTTCATAATCTATCCAAGCAACAGTAGCGTCATCATTTATCATAAATGGAATTACTAAAAAATGTTCTTTAAACAACATTCCTGGTGTTGCAAAAAGTTTGTATAACGACTCCTTAATTCCCCAAATAACTGTTAATCTTCTAGTATAACAATCAGACGTTTTTTGCAAGTACTGAAACTCATAATCAATAAACTTGCTTGCAATTCTAGCAATTTTATCGCGTTGCTTTTCAATATCAATTCCTACTTCCTTATCACTAATAATAACCCCCGAAAATGTAAAGGAATGAGTAATAGATATCTTTTTACCATCTTTTAAATGTGGCTTCCCATTATCGTCATAAAACAAATCTTGATCTGTATATCCAAAATCTCTAAGCAAGTGTCTTACACTTAAAAATCCACGTTGATGCAACTCGCTTCGCATTCCTAAAACACGTTCTAAGCTCCTTGGTTTCAAATCTAAAGGCGCAAGTAAATCATCATAAGACTCTGTAATCTTCCAGATTTTAACAGTAGTTTGTGAATTTACAGTAATGGTTTTGTAAAGAGGCATTTAATATTCTGAAAGTTATTAATTATCTTTGCGCTGCCTAAGGCAGAATAAACATTTTTGGTTAGCGAATTTAACCATTTTAAAAGCTAATCCCAAAGGTGTTTTTCTTTAATGAAAAATAAAATAACTATGAGTACAAAAACAATTCCATACGTACCTTATAAGGTAAAGGATATGTCGCTTGCGGCTTGGGGAAGAAAAGAGATTGAATTGGCTGAAGCAGAAATGCCTGGACTAATGAGTTTGAGAGAAGAATATAAAGATTCTCAACCTCTTAAAGGTGCACGTATTGCTGGTTGTTTACATATGACAATTCAAACTGCTGTATTAATTGAAACTTTAAAAGCTCTTGGAGCTGAAGTAACTTGGAGTTCTTGTAATATTTTCTCAACTCAAGATCAAGCTGCTGCTGCTATTGCTGAAGCTGGAATTCCAGTTTACGCATGGAAAGATATGACTGAAGAAGAATTTGATTGGTGTATTGAGCAAACTTTATTCTTTGGTGAAGATAGACAACCACTTAATATGATTCTTGATGATGGTGGAGATTTAACTAACATGGTTTTAGACAAGTATCCAGAGTTAGCTGCAGGAATTAACGGTTTATCTGAAGAAACTACAACTGGTGTTCACCGTTTATACGAGCGTGTAAAAAATGGAACATTACCAATGCCGGCAATTAACGTTAATGACTCTGTAACAAAGTCAAAATTTGACAACAAATATGGTTGTAAAGAATCTGCTGTAGATGCTATTCGTCGCGCAACAGATGTGATGCTAGCTGGAAAACGTGTAACGGTTTGTGGTTATGGTGATGTTGGTAAAGGAACTGCAGCTTCATTTAAAGGTGCTGGTTCTATTGTAACAGTTACTGAAATTGACCCAATTTGTGCTTTACAAGCTGCAATGGACGGTTTTGAAGTTAAACGTTTAGAAACTGTAGTTGGAAATAGTGATATCGTTATTACAACAACAGGAAACAAAGACATCGTTCGTGGAGAGCATTTTGAAGCTATGAAAGACAAAGCTATTGTATGTAACATTGGACATTTTGACAATGAAATTGACATGGCTTGGTTAAACAAAAATCATGGTGACACTAAAAACACAATTAAACCACAAGTTGACAAGTATAATGTAAACGGAAACGACATCATTATCTTAGCTGAAGGACGATTAGTAAACTTAGGTTGTGCTACAGGACACCCAAGTTTTGTAATGAGTAACTCATTTACAAACCAAACGTTAGCACAAATTGAACTTTGGAATAATGCTGATGCTTACAAAAACGAAGTATACATGTTACCTAAAGCTTTAGACGAAAAAGTAGCAAAATTACACTTAGCAAAAATTGGTGTTGAGCTTACTGAGTTACGTGAGGATCAAGCTAGTTATATTGGTGTAACTGTTGAAGGACCTTATAAGCCTGAACATTATAGATACTAATTAAAGAATTATAATTCTATTATAGATTAAACCCTTACAGAAATGTGAGGGTTTTTTTATATCCTGTCACCAATAAATTTCTTGCTCCTCTTATTCCACATTTCTGGTGCTTATGATATGCTTGAGCTGCCCTTTCACGAATTTGTAAATCTGTTTCGTTAATAATCCACCCATCAATTGCTGCCTTTAAAGTATAAGCTTCAGGAGCCATTAAACCTGTAGTCCAAACTAATGGACTAGAATTAGTTTGAACCAAATATGGTTTAAAAAACTCTTTACTAATACATGCTAAAATTATAGCTGCTCTTTTATTTACATTTTTAGAGGTGAAATTTCCTTCTACATCAAACTCCATAAGTCCATCATGACCAACATAAGCTAATAAATTTGAATCTCCTCCAAAACTCAAACTCACACTTTCATGTTTAATATTAATAGGATTGTGACCTGCGTTAGCTTCTAAAAAATCAATGGTAGTTTGTTTTATATATTTACCATCGTAAGCATCAGCCAACAAATATGTATTAGTTAATTTATGCTTATACAGTAAGCGCTCAAGGATATTCTTTTTTGGATTCTTCTCGGTTGTAACAAGCACCCAATCTTTACTTCTTTTAAAGTAGCTTTTTACGCCATACATTGCTCCCCAATACAAATTATTTTTAGCATCTTGACCATTACCTAATTTTTCTGGCACTGGTACTATTCCTTGATTTTTATTATCACACAAAGCAACAAAAACATGGATAGTTTTTATTTGAGAATAACACAACTTAACACATAATGTGAAAGCAAAAAATAAGATTACTTTTTTCATAATAACTCTAACGATAGAATTAAATAAAAAGTACAAAAAAACCCTTTCAGTTTCCTGAAAGGGTTTCATATATTTTAAAAAAACTTAAACTTCTTAAGCTTCAAATGGTACAATTGAAACGTAAGATTTGTTATCTCTTTTCTTAGTAAATTTTACGATACCATCAACTTTAGCATGTAAAGTATGGTCTTTTCCAGCATATACGTTTTCTCCTGGATTGTGCGCAGTACCTCTTTGTCTTACAATGATGTTACCTGCAACAGCAGCTTGTCCACCAAAAATCTTAACACCTAATCGTTTCGATTCTGATTCTCTACCGTTTTTCGAACTACCTACTCCTTTTTTATGAGCCATTTTATTTCGATTTTAGTTGTTAAACAATTAGCTTAAAGCAGCAATTAAATCAGCTTTCTTCATAGAAGAAATACCTTCAATTCCTTTTGCTTTAGCCATCTCTTTTAATTGAGCAACAGTCATCTTAGATAAATCATTAGATGCTTCTGTAGCTTCTGGCTTAGCCTCTACTTTTTTAGTTGCTTTTGCTGGAGCAGCTTTTTTTGCTCCTGAAGCAGCAATACTTTCAATTTGAATTTCAGTTAAAGATTGACGGTGTCCATTTTTAACACGGTAACCTTTACGTCTTTTCTTTTTGAAAACAATAACTTTATCACCTTTAAGGTGCTTTAAGACTTTTGCTCCTACTTGAGCTCCGTCTATAGCTGGGGCGCCTACAGTTACATTGTCACCATCTGCTACAAGAAGAACGTTATCGAAAGATACTTTCTTTCCTTCTTCAGTTTGTAAACGGTGAACAAACACTTTCTGGTCTTTTTCAACTTTAAATTGTTGCCCTGCTATCTCTACAATTGCGTACATAGCGTAACGTTTTTATTTATTAATTTTATTAAAAAATGAGTGCAAATATACGGCTAAATAATTAATCTACAAATATTTTACACACTATAAATCTCTTAAAAATAGTGCAATATATAAGGTATACGATTTAAAGTTTATTATTTTTGTGTGCGCTTGTAACAAATCTTACTTACTTGCGTCATACAACAAATTAAATTTAATTAAAAAATCACAAATGAAAAAATGCTTATTTTCTTTAGCATCTTTGGTATTAGCAAGTTTTACTGCTACTGCTCAAGAAGTTAAGTTTGAAGAATTTGATCTAGACAATGGACTACACGTAGTTCTTCATCAAGACAACACCGCTCCTGTAGTTATTACTTCTGTAATGTACGATGTAGGAGGAAAAGATGGCGACAGAGAGCGTACAGGTTTTGCTCACTTTTTTGAACACTTATTATTTGAAGGTACAGAAAACATTGAGCGTGGAGAGTTTATGAAAATTATTCCTGCTAACGGAGGAACTTTTAACGCTAACACATCTCAGGACAGAACCTACTACTACGAAATTTTCCCTTCAAACAAATTAGAACTTGGGCTTTGGTTAGAATCTGCTCGTATGTTACACCCAATTATTGATCAAGTTGGTGTTGACACTCAAAACGAAGTAGTAAAAGAAGAAAAGCGTCAAAGATATGACTCTCCATATGGTGGGATTTTTGAAGCTATTGGAAAAAATCTTTTCGAAGTTCACCCATATAAAGATCCAAACATTGGTTATATGGAGCATTTAGATGCTGCAACTTTAGATGAGTTTAACGCATACTTTAAAAAGTATTATGGACCTAACAACGCTGTTCTAGTAATAGCTGGAGATTTTGAAGTTGAAGAAACTAAAAAAATGGTAAAAGAGTACTTTGGAGAAGTAAAACCTCGTCCTGAAGTTGTTAGAAATTTCCCAAAGGAAGCTCCTATTACTACTGCTAAAAGAGTACAAGCTTACGATAAAAACATTCAAATCCCTGCTATTTTAGCAACCTACAGAACTCCTGGATTTGGAAACAGAGATGCGTATGTATTAGATATGATTTCTGCATATTTAAGTGGAGGAAAAAGTTCTGTACTTTATAAAAAATTAGTTGACGAGCAAAAACAAGCATTAGCTGTTCAAGCTGTTAACATTCCTCAAATGGATTATAATGTATTTGCTTTATTTGCTTTACCATTAGGTGAAGTTTCTTTAGATACTTTACTTGCTGAAATGGATGAAGAAGTTGCAAAAATGCAAAACGAATTAATCTCTGAACGTGATTACCAAAAATTAATCAACCAATTCGAAAATCAGTTTGTAAGCTCTAATGCAAGTATTGCAGGAATTGCAGAGTCTCTTGCTTCATACTATTTATTATATGGAGACATTAATTTAATAAACAAGGAAATTGATATTATTAGATCAATTACTAGAGAAGAAATTCAAGCTGTAGCTAAAAAATACCTTAGCCCAAATCAGCGTGTTGAAATAGAATATTTACCAAAAAAAGATGACCAATAAAATGAGAACAATATTTAATATTAAAACAAAGATATCTGCATTTGTACTTTTATTTTTGGTAACATTAAGCGTTACAGCACAAGTAGACAGAACAAAGATACCTACTCCTGGTGCAGAACCAGAAATTAACATAAAAACTCCTGAAGAATTTCAACTTAAAAATGGTTTGAAAGTTCTTGTAGTAGAAAACCATAAATTACCAAGAGTTTCATTTAGTTTACGTATAGACAATGGTCCAATTTTATCTGGAGATAAAGCTGGTGTAGAAAGCATTGTTGCTAGTATGCTTGGAAACGGAACTACTTCTATTGATAAAGATACTTTTAACGAAGAGATTGACTTTTTAGGAGCTAACTTAAGTTTTGGTTCTAGTAGTGCATTTGCATCTTCATTATCAAAATATTCTGAAAGAATTCTTGAATTAATGGCTGATGCAGCATTAAACCCATTATTAACTGAAGAAGAGTTTCAAAAAGAAAAAGATAAGTTACTTGAAAGCTTAAAATCTAACGAAAAAAGTATGGACGCAATTAGTGGCCGTGTTGGAGGTGCTTTAAGCTACGGAACTCACCATCCATATGGAGAATTTACTACAGAAGAAACTGTAAACAATGTAACATTAGATAACGTTAGAGCTTTTTACCAAAAATACTTTAGCCCAAACAAAGCATATTTAGTTGTAATTGGAGATGTTAAGTTTAAAGACATCAAAAAGCAAGTTAAGAAATATTTTGGTGATTGGGCTCCAGGAGCTGGTGTAGCTACTTCTATTCCAGAAGTAAACCCTAACGCTCAATACACTCAAATTAACTTTGTTGATTTCCCATCTGCATCTCAATCTAGTATTTCTATTACTAACAATGTAAAGCTAAAAATGGCTGACGAAGATTACCATGCAGCTTTAATTACTAACAACATCCTTGGTGGTGGTGGTGAAGGTTATTTATTTAAAAACCTTCGTGAAGAACATGGTTACACTTATGGAGCTTACTCTAGCTTAGGTGCTAATAGATATGGTGCTTCTCGCTTTACTGCTTCTGCTAAAGTTAGAAACATGGTTACTGATAGTGCTGTTGTTGAAGCTTTAAAAGAAATAAAAAGAATTAAAACAGAGCCAGTAGATGCTCAAATTTTAAAAGATGCTAAAGAAAAGTACATTGGTAGATTTATCATGGGATTAGAAAACCCAAGAACTGTTGCTAATTACGCTTTAAACATCAAGTTACAAAACTTACCACAAGACTTCTACTCTACATACTTACAAAAAATTAAAGATGTATCTGTTGAAGACGTACAACGTGTAGCTAACAAGTATTTTAAAACTGAAAATGCTCGTATTGTTATTGTAGGTAAAGGTGCTGATGCTTTAGAAAATCTTGAAAAAACTGGAATTCCAATTAAGTACTACGACAAGTATGCTAATGAGGTTGCTAAACCAGAATTTACAAAACCAATTCCTGCTGGTGTAACTGTACAAACAGTAATTGATAACTATATCAACGCTATTGGAGGAAAAGACAAATTAGCTGCTGTAAATACTATTCACTCTACTGCAAATGTAACTATTGAAGGTGCTCCTTTCAAGCCTGTTGCTAACACTAAGCAAATGGCTCCAAACAAAATGATGGTGGACATTAGCATCGAAGGAATGGGAACTATTGAGAAGCAAGTATTTAATGGTGAAACAGGTTATATTGTTCGTCAAGGACAAAGACAAGATATGCCTGCTGATAGAATTGAAAGCCAAAAGAAATCAGTTTTATTTGATGAATTAGGTTTTGCTGACAAAAATGTAACATTAGAAAGTATCAATACTATTGAAGGTAATGATGTTTATAAAGTAAAGCTTGAAGAAAACGGAGAAACAACTTATAGATATTATAGTGTAGAAAATGCATTTTTAGTAAGAACTGAAAGCACTACTAAAGTAGGAGAGCAAGAAATTACTACAACTGTAGATTACGATAAGTACTCTGAAGTAGAAGGTGTATTATTCCCTTACTATACTGTACAAAAAGCTGGACCGCAAGTATTAATTTTTAATGTATCTAACATTAAAGTTAACGAAGGTGTAACAGACGCTGATTTTAACTAATTAGTATTTCAAAATACATTAAAAAAACCTGAAGCTTTTGCTTCGGGTTTTTTTATTTTCTTCTATTAGCTAAATAAATTCCTATTAAAATTAATCCTGTTGCTAAAAGCTGAGACAAACTAAACCCTTCACCATCTAACAATCCCCAAATAAGTGCAATTACTGGCATTAAATACGTAACAGACGATGCAAAAACTGGTGTAGCCATTTGCACTAATTTATTAAATAATACCTTGGCTAAGGCTGTACCAAAAGCAGATAGTATTACCACATAACCAATAGACATTAAAAAACCTTCTCTATTAAAAGTTTCGGTCGAAAAGAAATCTACAAATAGCAATACAACAAAAGCTGGAATCATAATTGCCGCAAAATTTCCAGCAGCAATAGTAATGGCCTTTACATCTTGTAAGTAGCGCTTAATAATATTTACATTAAAAGCATACATAATGGTAGCTAATAACACAAAGCCTGCATATAAATAGTTTTGATTCGGATTTAATTCGGCACCTTTACCAATTAATATTGAAGTCCCAACAAAACCAATAATAACACCAACTATTTGACGTTTGGTTGACGCTATTTTAAACACTGCAAACCCAAGCAAAATAGTATTTAATGGCACTAAAGAGTTTAATACAGATACAACACCACTATCAATTTCGGTTTCGGCAATAGCAAACAAAAAGGCAGGGAAAAAAGTACCTAAAAACCCAGAAATGATTAGCCATTTCCATTGTGGTTTAGCAACTTCTTTAAGCGTATTAAATCCAACAGCAAAAATAAACAAGCCCGAAATAATAACACGTAAAGCACCTAATTGATAAGGTGTTAAACCTATCAAGCTTTTTTTAATAAGAATAAAAGAGCTTCCCCAAATTAAAGAAAGCACAATTAAATAAATCCATTTCTTATTTCCTGAATGCATACCTGAAATTTTCTGCAAAAGTGCGAATTTAAGATGCAAGTAACAGTATTAATTACTAATTTTGTATAGATTATAATAACTATTACTTATGAAGACATTAAAAAATATTTTAGCTGTTGCTATACTTGCTCTAGCTATTGTTGCGTGTAAAAACGAAACACAGCCAGAAGTAAAAACTGTGCAAACAGAAACAAAAGCTAAAAAAGAGGTTAAAGAATTAGACCCTAACGCTACTTATGCTAAAGCTGAGTTTAATATAAAAGGTATGACTTGCGAAATAGGTTGTGCTAAAACTATTGAAAAGAAATTAGCTAAAATGGAAGGGGTAAAAAGTGCTAAAGTAGATTTTGGTAAGGAATTAGCAATGGTTGAGTATGATAACGCTAAAGTTACTACACAAGACTTAGAAGAAACGGTAACTAAAGCTGCTGATATTTACAAAGTAGAAAACATGAATACTGTTGAGGCATTCTCTAACAAAAAAGAATGTGCACCTAAGTGTTCTGAAGATTGTACAAAAGAAAACTGCGATAAGTGTGCTGCTAAAAAGGCAGAGTGCAAGAAAAAATGCGATGCTAAAAAAGCAGAAGGCAAATCTTGTGGTGATGACTGTACAAAAGCATGTTGTGCTGAAAAGAAAGGAAAAGCTTAATTACCGTTTAGCTTACACATAAAAAAAGCCTACTCGTTTGAGTGGGCTTTTTTTATGTGTATATTTTTGATGTTCGTTTAACGTTTGTAGTTTCGTTACGGAATTGTATGCAAGTAACTTTCAGCCGTAATGAAGTATAGTAGTTGTTGGCAATAGTTTTTATTCTAATTGATTTATAGCTAATTCACTATTAACATATAAGTTTGCTTTTAAAGCATATAATCTACCTAATGATAATTCTGATTCATTACTTTTCCTGTATTCTATTATAGAATTCAGTGAATTTTCTTTTAATTTACTTAAGGTTGATTTAAGAACATTTTTATTATTTTTTTTTAATAAATCTCCCTTGATAACTCCACACAGAATCCTATTCTTATAACGTTCTATTTTTGAACTAATGAAGGTTGTATCTATTCCAAGAAGGTTTGTCATTTCTTCTTTCCCAAGTATTAAAAAACCATGTTCATTAGGTAATTCGCCTACAGGTAGTTCAGTATCTTCAATTATTGCTAAAAATCCATCAGGCTTTAAATTCTTCTTGATTGTATTTATAGATTTAGTCCATTCATTAATTGGTATTTCGTGTAATACGTTTACTAAAACGACCAAGTCATAATGATTATTAGGGATTTCTGATAAGTCGTTATAAACATTATTTGCACCTAGGTTGTTTACTAATTCATTATATTTCGGCTGAATGTCGAAACAATCATAAGATTTTATTCTTTTCCAAGTTTTTTCAGATTCTCTAATTTTCTCAATTAATCTACCTTTACCTGAGCCAAAATCTAGAATATTTATTGAGTTATTCGTTAAAATAATATTCTTAAATATTTCAAGTTGTGGGTCGTTGTTATTTGCTTCTTCAAAAACTTCCGGGTCTTCAAAGCATTCACCCATAAAATTTATCATGGCCCAAGAAGGTGTCGATACCAAAAATTCCACAATTTTATTATAGTGTTCATCAAAACCCATTAAATCATCTACAGATTCGAAAGGAATAGTGGAAGATGGTGAAAATAACTTACTATCTCTAACCAGGTGTATCGAGCCATATTGAAGATTCGCTACTATTGAAAGAGAGTGAGTTGCAATAATCAATTGTCCCTCATCTTTTACAAGTTCTTGTAAGCTCTCAATCAGTTTTATTTGTGCTTTTGGATGTAAATTTAATTCTGGTTCATCAATTATTATTATTGATTCTTTAAATCGTATTCTAGGATTGGTATTTAACAGAAAAAGCAAAATAGCATAAGTAAAAAGTACTTTTTCCCCTTCAGAAAATTGAGCATAATCAAATTCTCTCCCATCTATTTTCCAAAACCCAATTGATTTAATAGATATGTGGTCGTCGTATTCATCAACATTAGAAGTTTTAGATTCCCATTCAAGTGTCTTTCCTAAAAATTCATTGACTAATTGTCTTAAAAGGTTAAACCTTTTATATGAAACTCTATTTTTAAATTTCTTTTCATCTCCTTTAGTATCTATAGCATCATAGGATAATTTGTGAGGAAGTCTTTTTAAATAGGTTAAAGCTGAATCACTTATCATTGAAAATTCATCTATATTGACATCTTCATCAGTTGAATCAATGATATTTTGAAATGTTGCTCTATTTGAATTTAAATCCAAGCTAGCCTTTAGTCTTCTGAAATCATCTGGCTTAATTACTTTTATTCTTTTATTTGTATGAAACTGAATATCATTATTTAATTTGTTATATGCATTTTGATTAAAAGGAATTCTACTTGATTCTCTATTGAACTGTTGTCGAATAATTTTCAACTCTTCGGTTAATTCTTTTGATTTAGGATTGTTCTTTCGTCTTTCCTGAATCTCTTTAAATTCTTTATAAATTCTGTATAGTTTTAAATTCTTCTTATGAGCATTTATTTGAGATTCAAGCTGAGTTGGTAAAAACTCTAATTCACCGTCAAGTAGACTGACAATGTCAATTTTTTTTAATTTATTTTCTATTGCGTTTAAGTAACGTGTTTTACCTGAACCATTTTTTCCAACCAAAGCTAAGGTATTATTCAACCGATTTGTTTTAAATTCAGTTAGACCTAAACTATGTATTTCACTTTCTGATAATATTAATTCTTTTATTCTCAATTTTGATTTAAATTACTGTCAACGTATTTATTTAAACACGTTTTAATGGTTAATATAAAAGTGTTAAACGAAGTTAACTTTTTTAAGTAAACAAATCAATACGTAGAAATACGTAATTTACTCTTTCCACTTAATAGTTTCCATAATGTGTTGGATGTCCTTTTTTAAGTAATCGGCAGCTGGCAAAATAGAGTCGTAATTAGGTTTGGCGTAAAAATACAAGGAGCCAGTTACAAAGTGGTTGATACTATCAGTCACATAAAATTGCGATTGCGATGCTGCATTACCTCCAACTTCGTAAAACATACCATACACACGATTTTTAGCATCTATAAACTTTTGCTCAGTAATTTCATCGGCCTTTTGTGTATGCTTTTGAGTTATGTTTTGAGCATCTAATAAATAATCTTCTAAATTGTTATTTACACTTTTATAAGTTAAATAAATAGTTCCTTTTAGTTGACTATAGTTAAGATCTAACCCAACCGATTTTTGGTCTCTAGAAATTTTTATCTGGCTTAAATCGTCTGCCAAAATATTTTTATCGAATGTAAAAGGCAACTGTGTACTTATCCTAGCATATTGAGGTGTTGGATACTCTAATCGTAAATAAGCCTTTGGCTTAGGAATAGGATCACTACCACAAGCATAACACATAACTATTAATAATACAATTGCTAACTTTTTCATTCTTGATTAATGGTAATTTTTACTTGTTTAATGCGCTTTTTATCTAAGCCTTCAATAGTAAAAACGTAATTTTTAAAATTTATTTTACTGTTAAGCTTTGGGAAACTTCCCGAAATTTCTAAAACAAATCCAGCAATGGTTTCAGCTTCGCCTTTATGGTCTTCAAAAATAGCTTCTTCTTCTAACTTTATAACACGATAAAAGTCTTTTAAAGTGGTTTTACCTTCAAACACATAGTTATTGTCATCCAGCTTAGAATAAATTAAATCGTCATCATCAAACTCATCACTAATATCTCCTACAATTTCTTCTATCACATCTTCTAAAGACACCAATCCTGATGTACCTCCATACTCATCTACTACTACAGCCAAATGCACTTTCTTTTCTTGAAATTCCTGCATTAAATCGTCCAATTTTTTGTTTTCAGGTACAAAAAACGGCTCACGTAATAACGTAGTCCATTCAAACTGCTTTCTACCCAAATATGGCAGTAAATCTTTTACATATAAAACACCTACAA
This sequence comes from Pontimicrobium sp. IMCC45349, assembly GCF_047219225.1. Taxonomy (GTDB): domain Bacteria; phylum Bacteroidota; class Bacteroidia; order Flavobacteriales; family Flavobacteriaceae; genus IMCC45349. The sequence continues at coordinate 1,037,706 of NZ_CP178208.1, forward strand.
CATTATCTACATTATCTTGGTATACAGGAATACGCGAATAACCATTTTTAATAATATCAGGAATAATATCGCTGTACTTAGCTGTATGTTCTACGGCAAAAATGTCTATACGTGGACGCATTACCTGTTTGGTATCTGTATTTCCAAACGACACAATACCTTGTAAAATTTTATGTTCCTCCTTAGTAGTATCCTCTTCACTTGTTAGCTCTAATGCTTGCGATAATTGGTCAACACTTAAATTAGATTTTTGTTTCCCTAACTTGTTATGAATAGCATGCGTAATACTTTGCATTGGTAAACTTATTGGTGCAAAAACAACATCTAAAACTTTAAGTGGATAAGCCATAAACTTAGAGAACTTAATGTTGTTTCTGCTTGCATATACTTTTGGCAATATTTCGCCAAACAAAAGAATTAAAAATGTAATTACAACAACCTCAATTACAAACTTTAAAACTGGCGATTCTATACTCTCAAAAACAAAGCCACCTAAGTAAGCAAACAGTATTACAATGGCAATATTTATAAAGTTATTTGCTACTAAAATAGTTGCTAGTAATTTTTTAGGGCGTTCTAAAAGTTTCGCAACAATATGCATTGGTTTAGAATTACTTTCTTGAACATCGTCTAAATCTTTTTGAGTTAAAGAAAACAAAGCTACTTCGGCACCAGAAATTAGTGCAGAACATATTAATAGTATAAATAGTAATACAAAACCTGATACAATTGACATGTCAATTGTTGTGAAAGAAAGTACTAAACTAAAGGGTTCAGGGTCCAACAGTTAAAATATTAGTTAACAATTAAAATGGTAAATCGTCGTCTTCTGGAGTTGAAGATTCGTTTACTACATTTTGTGTATTTTGAACTGGTTGCTGCACGTTTTGAGGACTTGCATTTCCAGCTGGATTTTCATTTTTGGTTGTTAAAAAAGTAAAGTCTGTACAATGGATTTCGGTAGAGTAACGATCGTTACCTTTATCGTCTTGCCATTTACGTGTTTTTATTCTCCCTTCAATATATACTCGATCACCTTTACTAAGGTACTTTTCGCATATTTCGGCAGCCTTATTTCTAACAACTATATTATGCCATTCGGTATTAGTAATACGCTCGTTTGTTTGCTTATTAGTATACGTTTCGTTTGTAGCAAGCGGAAAACGACCAACACAATTTTTATCATCAAAATAATGCATTTTCACCTCGTCTCCTAAATGCCCAATAAGCATTACTTTATTTAATGTTCCTGACATAATATATTTATTTGAACTGCAAAATTAATGGTTTTACAGTATTCTTCTTTTAAAAGTACTAAAAATTATGAAAATAGTTTTAGTTGTTAAAATTATATGTTTCTATAAATCTACCAATTACAATTGGAACAGGATAATTTTTAATATCGCTAATACTTATTCCTTCCTTTGGTAATTTATTTGTTTTTACAACCCAAAAACTAGTATATAAATGTTGATGCGATAACTTGTGAACTATTTCCTCTTTATTATATAGATTAAAGGTTTCTATTCCATTTATATCAAAAGATGTATTTATAGCTTCTTGAAAAGAATTTTTAGTTAATCGTTTTTTGGTTTCAATTAAAGGAAACTGATACAGGTTTTGCCATATTCCTTTTTGAGTTCTTTGCTCAATAATAGTTTCTCCATTATTACTAACAAATACAATAAAATTAAAATAACGCTTTCTTACCTTAGTCTTTTTAAGTTTAACTGGTAGTGTTGTTACCTTATTTAACTGCAAAGCTATACATGAAGTTTTTAAAGGACATACTTCACAATTTGGAGATTGTGGCTTACATTGTCTTGCTCCAAACTCCATAATAGCTTGGTTATAGTCACCAATATTACTTTTTGGTAATAATGACTGTGCTAATACTTTAAATTCTTTTATTCCATTTGTACTGTTAATAGGTGTTTCTACACCATAATAACGAGACAATACTCTATATACATTACCATCAACAACAGCAGTAGCTTCATTATAACAAATTGAAGCAATAGCACTAGCAGTATAATCGCCAACTCCTTTTAGTTTTAATAACTCTTTATATGTAGAAGGGAAAACGCCATTTAATTCTTCAACAACATATTTAGCCGAAAAATGTAAATTTCTAGCTCTAGAATAATATCCTAGTCCTTGCCAAAGCTTTAAAACGGTATCTTCTTGTGCATTTGCAAGGTCAAAAACAGTAGGAAATTTGCTAACAAAAGCTTCATAATAAGGCAACCCTTGCTTAACTTGTGTTTGTTGTAAAATAATTTCTGATAGCCAAATTAAGTATGGGTTTTTGGTTTCTCTCCAAGGTAAAACCCTTTTATTTACTGAGTACCAGTTAGTTATATTTTTAATGAAATTCATTTTTTTAATACTAGGACAGCAAAAATAAACGTTTATTAGGTTAAAATTTAATGAATTAGGCTTGAAATATTGAAATTAAAATACATATATTTGCATCCCTTATAATTTAAAAGATAACCCTAAAAATAATAGACAATGACTAAGGCTGATATAGTAGCAAAAATTTCTGAGAAATTAGGAATAGAAAAAGGTGATGTTCAAGCAACTGTTGAAACATTTATGAGTGAAGTAAAAACTTCTTTAGAAAGTGGAGACAATGTATATCTAAGAGGATTTGGAAGTTTCATCATCAAAACAAGAGCTGAGAAAACTGGTAGAAATATTTCTAAAAATACAACTATCAAAATACCTGCTCATAACATACCAGCATTTAAACCAGCGAAAGTTTTTGTAGAAGGAGTAAAAGCTAACGTTGAGGTTAAATAAGACATTAAAAAATAAGTATTAATTTAAAACGCATTATTTATGCCAAGCGGTAAAAAACGTAAAAGACATAAGGTAGCTACGCACAAGCGTAAAAAGAGACGTCGCGCTAATCGTCACAAGAAAAAATAATTCGAAAAAGTAGTTTTTTAACTACTTTTTCGGTTTTATTAAAAATCGTTCTTTGATATCAAATTCATTGAAATAATCACTTATACCTTAGTGATTTGATGAATTTAACGGATTAAATTCCTGTGAATCAAGAAAATATGTATAATCCATCTGTACTTAAATGTATGGATAAAAATTAACTATATGAATAAAGAATTGATTATTCGTTCTAGTTCTGACAATGTTGATTTTGCCTTATTAAAAGATGGAAAACTTATTGAATTTCAAAAAGAGGAAGACAACAGTAATTTTTCGGTTGGTGATGTGTTTATAGCCAAAATACGAAAATCTGTTCCTGGACTAAATGCAGCATTTGTAAATGTTGGTTATGAAAAAGATGCTTTTTTGCATTATCATGATTTAGGTCCAAAACTCCCTTCCCTTTTAAAATTTGTAAAACGTGTAAGCACAGGTAAACTTAAAGACTATTCTTTAAAAAATTTCCCATTTGAAAAAGATATTGATAAAAACGGAAGTATTACTGACGTTATAAAATCAAATCAATCTGCATTAGTACAAATAGTAAAAGAACCAATTTCTACTAAAGGACCACGAATAAGCTCCGAGCTTTCTATAGCTGGTAGATATTTAGTTTTAGTTCCTTTTTCTGATCGTATTTCAATTTCTCAAAAAATTGAAGACAAAGCAGAAAAAGACCGACTTAAACGATTGGTAAAAAGTATTACACCAAAAGGATTTGGTGTCATTGTACGTACAGTTGCAGAAGGCAAAAAAGTAGCGGAACTAGACAGAGATTTGCAAAACTTATATGGTCGTTGGACCGCAATGTGCAAAAAACTCTACAAAGCTCATCATCCAAGTAAAGTGTTAGGTGAAATGAATAAAGCCTCTTCTATTTTAAGAGACATTTTTAATGATACTTTCACTTCAATAGTAGTAGATGACGAGTCGCTATACATTCAAATTAAAGATTACGTGCAAAAAATTGCACCTAAAAAAGAATCAATAGTTAAGTTGTATCAGTCTAAAATTCCAATTTTCGAAAAATATGGAATCGAGAGACAAATAAAAACATCCTTTGGAAAAACTGTTTCTATGGCTAAAGGCGCTTATTTGGTAATTGAACATACCGAAGCTCTTCATGTTATAGATGTGAACAGTGGAAACCGATCTAACAAGGCAAAAAACCAAGAGGATACTGCATTAGAAGTTAACTTAATCGCAGCTACAGAAATGGCTCGTCAATTACGATTACGTGATATGGGAGGTATTATAGTTGTTGATTTTATTGACATGGGAAATGCAGAAAACAGAAAAACGCTTTATAATCATCTTCGTGAAGAAATGAAGGACGATAGAGCTAAACATAAAATATTACCTCCAAGTAAATTTGGATTGATACAAATTACCAGACAAAGAGTAAGACCAGAAATGAACATTAAAACCAGAGAGGAAGATCCTAATGGTGTAAATGGTAAAGAGGTTGAAGCTCCAATAGTGTTAGTAGAAAAAATAACACATGAACTGGAACAACTATTTAAAAAAGACTATAAAAAGATAACTTTAAACACACATCCTTTTATAGCAGCCTTTTTAACCAAAGGCTTTCCATCTATACGTTCAAAATGGTTTTTTGAACATAAAAAATGGGTGAAAATTCAACCAAGAGATGCTTACACATATCTTGAATACCACTTTGATGACAAAGATGGTAATCAAATTAAATAATAAAAAAGCCTAACAACTATGTTGTTAGGCTTTTTTTATGTTCAATATTCTTTCTTTTAAGGAGCTGGATTAGGTATTACTGCATGAATAACATTAATTTTTTCTAATACCTCAGCACTTAACTCAACATTAATACTGTCAATATTCTCTTTTAATTGCTCCAAATTAGTAGCACCAATAATATTACTAGTTATAAAAGGTTGCTGATTTACAAAAGCCAAGGCCATTTGTGCTAAAGTTAAGCCGTTACTTTCAGCTAATTCAAGATATTGCTTTGTTGCTTCTGTAGATTGCTCGCTACTGTAACGTGCAAACCTTGGGAATAGTTTTAATCTAGCATTATCAGCAGCAGTACCTTTAATATACTTTCCAGAAAGCACACCAAAACCTAATGGTGAATATGCTAACAATCCAATATTTTCACGTATTGCTACTTCAGCCATATCTCCTTCAAAAGGTCTATTTAAAAGCGAGTATGCATTTTGAATTGTAATAGGTCTTGGTAAATCATGTTTATTAGACTCTTCCATATAACGCATAGTTCCCCAAGCCTTTTCATTAGATAAACCTACATGTCTTATTTTTCCAGCTTTGATAATTTCATCAAGTGTTTCTAATATCTCTTTAAAATTATCTTGCCAAGGGTCGTTAGGATTATGCTTATAATCTCTAATTCCAAATGTATTAGTTTGACGCTCTGGCCAATGTAGTTGGTATAAGTCAATATAATCTGTTTGCAAGCGCTCTAACTCTGCATCTACTGCACTTTTAATTGCATCTGGACTAAATCCATTAGTACGTATATGTGCTGTATAATCTCCAGGTCCAGCTATTTTACTAGCTAATACTATTTTATCACGATTACCTGTTTTTTGTAACCACGTGCCTATTATTTTACTTGTACGTCCTTGTGTTTCGGCTGTTGCTGGCACAGGATATAACTCTGCAGTATCAATAAAATTGACACCTTGTTCAAAAGCATAATCTAGCTGTGCGTGACCTTCGGCCTCTGTATTTTGATTTCCCCAAGTCATAGACCCAAGGCATATTTTACTAACTTTTACATTAGTATTTGGTAATGTTGTGTACTTCATTATATTTCATTTAACAACTTAGAAATCTCATCTAACTTAGGTGTTAAAATAACTTCTATACGTCTGTTTTTTGCTTTTCCTTCTGCATTATCATTGCTTGCAACTGGCACATGTTCGCCACGTCCTGCAGCAGTTAAATTTTCTGGTTTGATACTATTGTTTTGACTTAAAATTTGAACAATTGCTGTAGCACGTTTTGTAGATAAGTCCCAATTTCCTTTTACTTGTCCACTTCCAGAATATGGTACATTATCTGTATGTCCTTCAATAAGTACTGCAATTTCAGGATTATCTGCTAATACAGTTCCTAATTGCTGTACAGCTTTTTTACCTTCAGTTCCAACTGCCCAACTTCCAGATTTAAATAACAATTTATTCTCCATTGAAACATACACTTTACCATCACGTTGTTCAACAGTTAATCCTTTACCTTCAAAATCTGTTAAAGCACGAGAAATAGCATCTTTTAAATCGGTCATCGCTTTATCCTTTGCAGCAATTAAAGCTTCTAATTCTTCCACACGCTTTGATCTGTCTGCCAAGTCTTTTTTAAGCTTTTCTAAACGTTCATTTTCAGCCGCAAGTGCTTCCTCTTTAGCTTCTAATTTAGCTAACAACTCTCTATTTTCTTTTGCATTTTTAGCTATAGCAGCCGAACTGTTTTTTTCTAAAGCATCATAAGAGTTTTTTAAATTATCATGCTTTGTATTTAAAGCTGCTAAATCAGATTCTAATTGATTACGTCTAGCCAAGGTTTCATCATACTCCTTTTGAAGTCTAGCTAATTGATTTTCTAAACTTGTTTTCGCGCTTAATAAATCTTCATTCTCATCGGCAAGTGATTTGTTTTCTTTTTTAAGTCTTGAGTACTTACCTTCAAGTTCTTTATACACCTTTGAAGACACACAAGAGGTTGCCAACGTTAATACTAATGCTATTAATGAAATTTTTTTAATCATTTTATTGGGTTTCTATATTTTACTTTATTCTATTTCTACTAAAATTGGACAATGGTCACTATGAACAGCTTCGGACAATATAACCGCTCGCGTAATTCTATCTTGCATTGGTTGCGATACCATTGCATAATCTAAACGCCAACCTTTATTATTTGCTCTTGCGTTAGCGCGATAACTCCACCAACTATACTGTTGTAATTCGGCATTTAAATGCCTGAACGAATCAATGAATCCAGAATTTATAAACTCACCTAACCACTGACGCTCTTCTGGTAAAAATCCAGAAACACCTTTCATTTTAGGATTATGAATATCAATTTCTTCATGACAAATATTATAATCACCACAAACAACTAAATTAGGTATTGATTCTCTTAAATTGGTAAGATATTCTTTTATCTCATCCATATAATTAAACTTAAAACTTAATCTAGCATCATTAGTTCCTGATGGCAAATACATACTCATTACAGATACAGTATCATAGTCAACTCTTAGGTTGCGTCCTTCAAAATCCATAGACTCTATTCCAGTTCCATACTCAATATGATTTGGCTCTTCTTTACATAAAATAGCAACGCCACTATATCCTTTTTTTTGTGCACTAAACCAATAGTGGTATTTATAACCAGCATCTTCGAAAAGTGACACATCTAATTGCTCTTTCATGGCTTTTATTTCTTGTAAGCAAATTACATCTGGATTAGCACTTACAAGCCAATCCATAAAGCCTTTATTAATGGCAGCTCGAATACCATTAACGTTATATGAAATTATTTTCATTATTTATAAAACTTAAAATCAATACAATTTTAGCTAAAATAAATAATGCTGTACTTTTACGCTATAAATTTAAAGTTGTTTTAACTAAAACTATTAACAAAATATTTTGCTTGGTTTTTAGTTTACCTTACTAGATGAGATTAACACTAGCTTTTTTTCTTTTTATATTTTGTTTTTGTGCCTTTGCGCAAAAACAAAACGCTAATTATAAAGTAAAAAAAGTTGCTATAAAAGATACAATTGCTGTAGATACAGTTAGTATAAACTCTAGTAATTTTGTTTTAAAAACTAAAAGAAATAAGGTAATAGATTCTACATACTATTCTATTGACTTTAGTAAAGCTTTATTAACTTTTAAAAAACCTATAGAAACGGATTCTATAATAATTGAATATTTAAGATATCCAGATTTTTTAACAAAAACATATCAGCAATTAGATGAGAGCATTATTGTAAAAAATAATGACAATTTAAATAAGCTTTATAAGCTATCGCAACCCTCAACAACAAAAACATTTACACCTTTTGATGGTTTAACAACTTCGGGTAGTATTTCTAGAGGAGTAACTGTAGGTAATAACCAAAACTCTGTTTTAAACAGTGAACTTGATTTACAAATCTCTGGTAAACTAAACGACAAAGTCACTTTAAAAGCCTCTATACAAGATGCAAATATACCTTTACAAGAAAGTGGATATTCGCAACGGTTAGATGAATTTGATCAAGTATTTATTGAACTATCTAGTGAAAACTGGAATATTAGAGCTGGAGATATAGACTTACAAAATACAGACTCCTATTTTGCTAAATTTTCTAAACGTGTTCAAGGACTTTCAATTAATGCAAATTTAGAACACCCTGAGTCAAACACTAACTTATTTGCTGCTGGTGCCTTAGTACGAGGTCAATTTGCCAGAAGTCAATTTACTGCTCAAGAAGGCAACCAAGGGCCTTATAAGTTAAAAGGTCCTAACGGTGAATTATTTGTTTTAGTAGTATCTGGAAGTGAAACTGTTTATGTAAATGGTATTGCTTTAGAGCGTGGAGAATACAAAGATTATATTATAGATTACAATGCTGGTGAAGTTATTTTTAACTCTACATTTCCTATTAACTCAGAAATGAGGATTACTATTGACTATCAGTTTAGTGAACGAAACTACTCTAGATTTATAGCTTATGGAGGTGGTAAATATGAAAGTGAAAAATTAAAATTCACAGCTTCGGTATACAATGAAAATGATGCTAAAAATCAACCACTACAACAAAATCTATCTACCGAACAAGTCGAAATATTAGCTGATGCAGGAGATGATCAATCATTAATGGTGGCGCCTTCAGCAGTTGAAGAAGCTTATAATGAAAATAGAATTCTCTATAAAAAAGAGATTATTGATGGTATTGAGGCTTTTGTATTCTCTAATAACCCTGATGATGAGCTTTATAGTGTGAAATTTACTTTAGTAGACGAAAATCAAGGCAACTATATTGTTACTAATACTAACGCTATTTCTAACATCTATGAATATGTGCCACCAATTGGAGGGATTCCTCAAGGTAATTACGAACCCATTATACAACTAATTGCTCCAACAAAATTACAAATAGCAGTTGTTAATGGTACTTACACACCTTTAAAAAACACGACAATAGATTTTGAATTTGCAGGAAGCAGAAACGATTTAAATTTATTCTCTAATCTTGACGATAGTAATAATGATGGCTTTGCAGGAAAATTAAAACTTACTCAAAACATTATTAAAACTGATAGTTTATGGAATTTAAATGCTTACATAGATACCGATTATATTGAAGATAATTTTCGAACAATTGAACGCTTATATAATGTTGAATTTAACAGAGATTGGAATTTAGAAAACACCTTTGGCAATCAAAAATTAATTAATTCTGGAGTGCATTTAAATCATCCAAAAAAAGGGAGTGTTAATTATCAATTTGAGCATTTAAATTACACCAATAACTTTAATGGTAACAGACATATTTTACTAGCTAATTTAAAGTTAAATAAGTTACGTATAACTTCTAACTCAAGTTATATGAGTGGAAATTCTACTATTAACACGTCTTCCTTTTTGAGGTCTACAAATCAAATTCTATATAACTACAAAAAGGGTTGGTCTGGAGTTAGATTTGCTATAGAAGACAATGAGCAAAAAGAAAAGCTAACAGAAACACTTACACCATTAAGCCAAAAATTTACTTCTTACGAAGCCTTTACAGGAATTGGAGATAGCACTAAAGTTTTTGTTGAAATAGGTTATAAAAACAGAGTGAACGATAGTATTAAAAACAACGTATTGCAAAAAGTAAACACCTCAAATAATTACTATTTAAACTCTAAATTAATTCAAAATGCTTCTAGTAATTTATCATTATATGTTAATTATAGAACATTAACTTATGAAGATGAAACCATTGACAAAGAACAATCTCTAAACTCAAGATTACAATACAGTCAAAAACTATTTAATCAAATAGTGTTATTAAATACAGCTTACGAAACCAACTCTGGAACCTTACCTCAACAAGAATTTACATACGTAGAGGTTGAAGCAGGACAAGGAGCTTACACATGGATAGATTATAATGAAAACGGTATTCAAGAGTTAGAAGAATTTGAAATAGCCCAATTTCAAGACCAAGGAAATTATATTAGGGTATTATTGCCTAATCAAGTTTTTATTAGAACGCACCAAAATAGATTTAGTCAAACCGTAACATTTAACCCTCAGCAATGGTCTCAAAATGAAAACAAAAGCAAGCGTTTTTGGTCGCACTTCTATAACCAATCCTCCTATTTAATAGACAGAAAATTAAAAAATGATGATGGTGGATTTAACTTAAACCCTTTTGAGGAAAATCCTGAAAAACAATTAGGTCTACAGCTTAATTTTAGAAATGTTTTATTTTATAACAGAGGCAAACAACGCTACACTACATCATACACATACTTATCCAACAAAGCTAGAAATGTCTTGTCTTTTGGTTTTATTGAAAACAATCTTACAAGTCACCAATTTAACTTCAATCATAAATTTAAAGACACATGGCTTGTTACCTTGCAATCTAACTTAGATAAAAACGAAAGTGTTAGTGAAAACTTTTTGAGTAAAAACTATAAGATTGATGAGTTTTTAATAAACCCAAAATTATCCTATTTATTAAACAACAACACCCGATTTGATGTATTTTACCAATACTCATCAAAAGACAATACTATTGGCGAATTAGAAAATTTAGCACAACAAAAATATGGTGCTTCATTTACGTTTACTAAAAATCAAAAATCTGCTATAAGTGGAGAGTTTAATTATTTTTCTAATGACTTTACAGGAAACGCCAATACTCCTGTTGCTTACCAAATGATGGAAGGTTTACAACCAGGAAAAAACTTTACATGGACCTTAATTGCTCAAAAAAAACTAACTAAATTCTTAGACTTAAACCTTAACTACTTTGGAAGAAAGAGTGAAACAAGCAAAGTAATCCATACTGGAACTGTGCAACTTAGAGCTTATTTTTAAACTCATAATTTCTTCTTAATGTAACAAAAGTTTCACTTTATTTCGTGATTTTTATTTATTTTTGAATTGAATTATGACCAAACTATTTTCAATATTTTTCTCTACTTTGATTTTAATGCAAAGTTTAAATATTAGTTTAGAAGACTTTTCTAAAATTAGTATTTTAATAGAACATGCTGATTTTCATCAAGAAAAATATGGAGATACATTTTTAGATTTTATTTCAGAGCATTATGGCTCTGCAAATTTTGATCATGGTACTGAACATGAAGAGCATGAAGAACTGCCTTTTAAACATGACCATCAAACATGCCATCATAATTCTCCAACTTTCACTATTACTACCTTAACTTTTGAAATAAAACAACAAAAACTCATTGAGTCTTCTTCAAATTTCTTTTATAAGGAGCCTCATTCTTTATTTGAAAAACCATCTGTCTTTCAACCTCCTAAGCAAGCATAATTTATTTATTGATAAAATTTTAAGCCTTTTTGTTTAATACAAAAGGCTCTCTATTAATTGTATAATAAAATGAATTATGTTAGAAAATATTATTCGATTTAGCTTAAAAAATAAGCTAATCATATTACTATTTACTGCTATACTTATTGGTTTTGGAATCTTCTCTCTAACAAAAGTTTCTATTGGAGCTGTTCCAGATATTACCAATAACCAAGTACAAGTATTAACTACATCTAGAAATCTTTCAACCTTAGATGTAGAGCAGTTTATTACTTACCCTGTTGAGCTAGAAATGGCTAATTTACCAGGAGTAAAAGAAATTCGTTCTGTTTCTAAATTTGGACTATCAGTAGTTACTGTTGTTTTTAATGACGAATTAGGAACGTATTTACCTAGGCAGTTAATTGCCGAAAAAATAAAATCTGCCTCAGAACAAATTCCTGAAGGCTTTGGCTCTCCTGAAATGGGACCTATAACTACTGGTTTGGGAGAAATTTATCAATACACATTAGATGTAAAACCAGCATTTAAAGATAAATACACTACAACCGATTTACGAACCATTCAAGATTGGATTGTAAAACGTCAATTATCAGGAATTCCTGGAGTTGTAGAAGTTAATACTTGGGGAGGGTTTTTAAAACAATATGAAGTTGCTATTAACCCTCAAAAACTTAAAGCAATGAATATTTCTATTTCAGAAATATATGAAGCTTTAGAAACAAACAACAGTATTGCTGGAGGTGGTTATATTGAAAAAGAAAATGAAGCTTTCTTTATTAGAGGTGAGGGACTAATTAAATCTTTATCTGATTTAGAAAACATTGTTGTTACTAATAGAAATGGATTACCAATTTACGTAAAAGACATCGCCAAAGTAGGTTTTGGTAGCGCTACACGTTTTGGTGCTATTACAGCTAATGGCGAAGGAGAAAAAGTCATGGGACAAATCATGATGATTAAAGACGGAAATTCAAAGCAAGTTATAACAGCTGTTAAAAATAGAATTGCTTCTATTGAAAAAACATTACCAGATGGTGTCTATATAAACGGTTTTTTAGAACGTAGCGAGCTTATAAATAAAACTACCAATACTGTAGCAGAAAATTTAGTTATTGGTTCTCTTATTGTCATTTTTATTGTTGTATTACTCTTAGGTAATTTAAGGTCAGGATTAGTCGTAGCATCTATTATACCTCTTAGTTTATTATTTGCAATTACATTAATGAATCTTTTTGGTATTGATGCAAACTTAATGAGTTTAGGCGCTATTGATTTTGGTATTATAATAGATGGCTCTGTAATTATAGTAGAGTTTATTGCATTTCAAATTATGTCAAAAAGCACTAAACTCAACAACTTATCAAATCAAGACAAGCAATCTCAAATAGACGCCATCACACTTAAAAGTTCATCAAAAATGATGAATTCAGCCATATTTGGTCAACTCATTATCTTAATAGTTTTTATTCCAATTTTATCATTAAGTGGTATTGAAGGTAAAATGTTTAAACCAATGGCTTTAACTTTTAGTTTTGCTTTAATTGGCGCTATGGTTTTATGCTTAACCTATGTTCCTGTAGTTGCTTCAATGTTCTTAAAGCCTTCAGTGAAAAATAAGGTTAATATTTCATCTCGATTAATGAATAGTATAACCAATTGGTACCAACCTATTATTAATTGGGCGTTAGAAAAGAAAACACTTGTTATTGGTATAGCACTTATTTTACTAGCTTCTAGTTTTTGGACATTTTCAAGAATGGGTGGAGAATTTGTGCCTACTCTAGATGAAGGTGATTTTGCAATTCAGCCTGTACTTAAAACAGGAACATCTCTAAAGAAGACTATTGAAATTACTACCAAAATTGAAACTATTCTATTAGAGCAATTCCCAGAGGTAGACCAAGTAGTATCAAGAATTGGAGCTGCCGAAGTTCCTACAGATCCAATGTCGATGGAACAAAGTGATGTAATTGTGAAACTGAAACCTAAAAGACAATGGACTTCGGCAAAATCAAAAGATGAATTAGCTGAAAAATTTAAAGAAGCTTTAGCTATAATTCCTAATATGGAATTAGAGTTTACGCAACCAATAGAAATGCGTTTTAACGAATTAATTACTGGAGTTAGAGCTGATGTTGCGGTGAAAATTTTTGGTGAAGATTTAGAAGTATTAGCCAACAAAGCCAATGAGATTAAAAACTTAATTGAAGATGTAGAGGGTGCTTCAGATATATCTGTAGAAAAAGTACAAGGTTTACCTCAAATGAGTGTTACTTATAACAGACATAAAATTGCACGTTATGGCCTTAATATTTCAGACTTAAACCAAATGTTATCTATGGGGTTTGCTGGTGATGCTGTTGGTAGCATCTTTGAAGGTGAAAAACGTTTTGATTTGGTCTTACGATTAGATAAATCTCAAAGACAAAATATCAACAGTTTAAAAAATCTGTTAATTGATACTCCTAATGGCACAAAAATTCCTTTAAGCGAATTAGCAGACATCCAATACACAAAAGGTCCAGCTCAAATATCTAGAGACGACACGAAGCGTCGTATCGTTGTTGGAGTTAATGTTAGGAATCGCGATTTACAATCGGTTGTAAATGATATTCAAACAAGAATTGCATCTAACATAAATCTTCCGGCTGGTTATAATATTACTTATGGAGGCCAATTTGAAAATTTACAAAATGCCACACAACGTTTAAAAGTAGCTGTTCCTGTTGCTCTATTTTTAATTTTTGTATTACTATATTTTGCTTTTGGCTCAGTTAAAGAAGCACTAATGGTTTACTCTGCAATACCATTGGCTGCAGTTGGCGGTATTTTGTTGTTATGGCTTAGAGATTTGCCTTTTAGTATTTCGGCTGGTGTTGGTTTTATCGCACTTTTTGGAATTGCTGTACTTAATGGTATTGTACTTATTGAACATTTTAAATCATTAAAAGAACAAGGTATTATGGATTTAAAAGAGCTTATTATTAAAGGAACTACAGAGCGTTTACGTCCTGTACTTTTAACAGCTTCTGCAGCTGCACTTGGGTTTTTACCAATGGCAGTATCTACTAGTGCTGGTGCTGAAGTACAAAGACCATTAGCAACCGTTGTTATTGGAGGTTTAATTACTGCAACTATTTTAACTTTGGTCGTGCTTCCTGTATTATATGCATGGTTTGAGAAAAAGAGTTTTAAGCTAAATAAAAATGGTATTACTACTGTAGCAATTATACTTTTTTCTTTTAATACATATGCCCAAGAACCTTTAACTATAGATAGTATATTAGCCTTGGCTTTGGAAAACAATGCTGAGTTAAAAGCATCTTCACTAACTGTTGAAGAAAAACAAACCTTAATAAACAGTGCTTTTAATTTTGACAAAACCTCTGTCTATTACAGTTATGACGAGAATAATATAGCTATAAATGATAGGCCACTAAAAGTGTTTGGAATCTCGCAAGACTTTAAATTTCCTACTGTCTATTTCGCAGAAAAGAATCTAAATAAAGCTACTAAAAATATTGCTGAAGCTGAATATAACATGCAAATACAAAAAATAAAACGCGAAGTATATTCTGCTTTTTATAACTTAAGTTATGCCAATCAAAAAGCCAATACTATTAAGTATTTAGATAGTTTATATGCTAATTTTTCAAAAGCTTCAAAAAGGCGTTTTGAGTTAGGAGAAACTAACTATTTGGAGATGATTACCGCGCAATCAAAACACAAGCATTTAGAAACCATTTACAAGCAAAGTTTAAAAGAAACAGTAATTTATCAAGAGCAACTAAAAAAAGTTGTTCAAGGTGAAATCTTAAACTTTGAAACTTTATCTCTGGAAAAGTTAGAGTTAAATAGCTTACCTAGTGATGCAAACCTTGGATTAGATTATTTAGAACGTTATAAAGATTACTATAAATCTGCCGAACGATTAGAGAAACAAAGTCTATTACCTGATTTAAGTATTGAATATTTTCAAGGAACCAATAGCACCTTAAACTCAAATATTAAAGGTTATCAATTTGGTATAAAAATACCTCTGTTTTTTAATGCCAATGCTTCAAAAATTAAAGCTTCTAAATTAGCTTTTAAAGCTGCTGAAGAAAAGCAAGAAAACTATAAGCTAAGTTATGAGGCAGAATACAATGCTTTACTAGCAGAATTAGAGCAACATGAAGAAAGCTTAAATTATTACGAAACCCAAGGAAAAGTCCTCTCTAAAGAAATTATTAAAACTGCCGAACGTAGTTTTAAACATGGAGAAATAGACTTCTTCCAATTCATCCAAAGTATTGAAAACGCTAAAAACATTGAATTAAGCTATTTAGAGTCTTTAAATAACTATAATCAAACTGTTATTGCAATTAACCATTTAATCTTATAAATCCTTAAACAATGAAACATATATATATCCTACTATTTTCACTACTCATTTGGTCTTGTGGAAATAAAGAAGAAACAAAAAAAGTAAGTTCAGTTAACGAAGATCATCATGAGCATTTTAATGTAACTTCAGCTCAGTTTAAATCTGAAAACATGCAACTAGGTAAACTTGCCAAAGTTGATTTTCATGAAGCAGTAACAACTACTGGTTATATTGATGTACCTCCTAAAAACAAAGCGAGTGTTAGCACTTTTATGTCTGGTTATGTCAAAAACACTCCTTTATTAATTGGAGATGAAGTAAAAAAAGGACAACTAGTTGTAACTCTAGAAAATCCAGAGTTTATTGAACTTCAACAAAATTATCTTGAAATTTCTGAAACACTTAATTACTTAAAGTCTGAGTTTGAAAGACAAAAAACATTATACGACGAGCAAATTACGTCTCAAAAAAACTACTTAAAAGCTGAAAGTGAGTATAAAAGTAACTTAGCGCACTATAATGGTTTGAAACAAAAACTTAGAATGTTAAATATAAATTCTAATGCTGTAGAACAAGGCAAAATTACATCAACGATTAACCTTTATGCACCAATTTCGGGTTTTGTAACCAAAGTTAATGTAAGCAATGGATCGTTTGTAGATGCCTCTACAGAAGTGATAGAAATTGTAGACACAGACCACATTCATTTAGAACTAACCGTTTTTGAAAAAGATATTTTAAAGGTTAGAAAAGGACAAGCTATTAATTTTAAAATACCTGAAGCTAGTGAAGACATTTTTGCTGCTGATGTTTATTTAGTAGGTACTTCGGTTGATGAAACCAACAGAACAATTAAAGTACATGGTCATTTACCTGAAGATAATCATCTAGCTACATTTGTTAGAGGTATGTTTGTTGAAGCTCAAATTATAACAGATAGAGTGAAAAAAATGGCAATTCCAAAAGCCGCAGTTGCTGAAATGGATGGTGTGTATTATGCACTTATTTTAGAGTCTGACAATAATGGTAATTTTGAGTTTGAAAAGATAGAAGTTACTATAGGCAAGCAAAATGAATCCTTTGTTGAAGTATTAAACACAGCTGCTTTTCAAAATAAGCAAGTACTTACCAAAGGCGCTTATATGTTATTAGCAGATACTGAAGGTGTAGGCCATAGTCATTAAATACAAATCAAAAAAGCTTCAATAATTATTGAAGCTTTTTTGATTGTAATTATATTGATTAGCAACCGACTTAAAACAAAAACATTATGAGAGGATTGATTTTATTGTTTTTTGTTGGGTTGTTTTCTTTACAAGCTCAAAATATAGACTATAACACTAAAAAAGGATTTGCTGCCCAAGGATATGATGTAGTAGCTTACTTTAATAATCAAGCTATAGAAGGTGATAAGAAATTTACAACCGAATATGATACTATTAAATATAAGTTCTCAACTCAAGAAAACTTAAACGCATTTTTAAAAACACCAGAAAAATATATTCCTCAATATGGAGGTTACTGTGCTTACGCTGTAGCTTTAAAAGCTAAAAAAGTTAGCATTGACCCAAAAACTTTTGAGATACGTAATGGAAAGCTTTATCTGTTTTATAATGCTTGGGGAACAAATACGCTCAAACTATGGTTAAACGAAAACCCAACTCATTTAGTAGAAAAAGGAGATAATAATTGGGATAACATAAAGTATTAATAATACTCTATTTCTCGCGTCCATATATATAATGGTTCATCATTAACATTTTTAATCACCTTTACCCAATTGCCATTTTTATCAAATTTATAATCAAACTTAATTTTATATTCTTTATCCCCTTTAACCAAATTAACCTCTATGATATAATTATTTTCTGAATATTGCATTTTCATTACCTCATTATCTAAAGTTGAAGAAATCCTCTTTTCCTTAATTTTTAAGTTTTTTTTATTGAAAGTATATTCCTGTCGATCAAATACATTTATTTCTGTAAGACTTCTATAACTTGTTCTTTTGATTAGATTATTAAAATCATCATATTCATATACAATTTTACGATTTACCATTTGAGTTTCTTCGTTAAATCTAAGTTCTCGTGTAATATTACCCAACTTATCATAATCATACGTATAAAGTACTATTTCATTATCATTTGTATTAGTTTTTAATTTACCCAATGGAAAATGTCTTTCTATTCTTATTAACTTGTCATCTTCTTCGTTGTAAAACCTATTAAAACTATAATGATATCCTTCTTCAGAATAATATTCTTCTCTTATTAATCTATCTAGATTATCATATTTATAAATTCTATAGCTATATGAATTATACTCATCTAAATAATGACTTAATACGGTTTGAAGATTTCCTTTATAATCATAATAATGTCTCTTAACATTTATACTCTCATAATATCCTGAGTCTTTTTTAATAATTAAATTATTCTTATCATCATATTTATAACTATATTTCCTATTAAAACTTCCATCTTTATTATACCATACTTCATATGATGGTTTCCCATTTTTTAAAAACGTTTTATAATAATTTATATAAAAACAATCAACACCCTCAAACCAATATGAATAAAATCTTCCTTTAATATTCTTAGGAAAAAAAATAGTCGCATGCCCATAATCTCCATCTCCACTCATAAATTGATGATTTTGCTTTTTAGTATTTAAAAACTCAACTTTTTCTCTTACCGATTTAGGATTACCATAAATGGTATCCATATTAATTTGTCCAGATGAGATTTTTAAACTAAAGAGAATACAAATTATTACTATCTGTTTCATTTAATAGATTTAATATTTACGTCAAAAATCAAAAAATAAATAAATTCAAAAAAATCAAAATGAGTAAATTTGAGCTTTGGGTGAGGAAAACAAAAAAAGCGTCAAGAATTCTTGACGCTTTTTTTATATGATAAGTTAAACTTATTGCATCTTTTTTAACCAAGATTTTACATCAACTTCTTCTTTAATGATATCTCTTAGTTCTTCAATTTTAACACGCTTTTGCTCCATCGTATCTCTATGACGAATTGTAACAGTATTATCTTCTAAAGTATCGTGATCTACAGTAATACAAAATGGTGTTCCTGCAGCATCTTGACGTCTGTAACGCTTACCAACTGCATCTTTTTCATCATACATTACATTAAAATCCCATTTTAATTCATCTACAATTTTACGTGCAACATCTGGCAAACCATCTTTCTTCACTAATGGGAAAATTGCTGCTTTTGTAGGTGCTAATACTGCTGGTAACTTTAATACAGTTCTTGTAGTATTATTTTCTAATTCTTCTTCTTGTAAAGAGTTTGAGAATACCGCTAAGAACATTCTATCTAAACCAATAGAGGTTTCTAACACGTAAGGCACATAACTTTTGTTTTCTTCAGGGTCAAAAAACTGTAGTTTTTTCCCAGAATGCTCCTCGTGAGCTTTTAAATCGAAATCTGTACGTGAATGAATACCTTCTAACTCTTTAAATCCGAATGGAAATTTAAACTCAATATCAGCAGCTGCATCAGCATAGTGCGCTAATTTTTCATGATCATGGAAACGGTAATTATCCGCTCCCATTCCTAATGATAAGTGCCACTTTAAACGAGTTTCTTTCCAATGCTCATACCATTCCTTTTGAGTTCCAGGTTTTATAAAATATTGCATTTCCATTTGTTCAAACTCACGCATTCTAAAAATAAATTGTCTTGCAACAATCTCATTTCTAAAAGCTTTTCCTGTTTGAGCAATACCAAATGGAATTTTCATACGTCCTGTTTTTTGAACGTTAGAAAAGTTAACAAAAATACCTTGTGCCGTTTCTGGACGTAAATATAAATCCATTGCACTATCAGCAGAAGCTCCTAACTTAGTCCCAAACATTAAATTAAACTGCTTTACATCAGTCCAATTTTTACTTCCAGTTAATGGATCTGCAATACCAAGCTCTTCTATAAGTGCCTTTACATCTGCTAAATCTTCATTCTCTAAAGATTGCCCTAAACGCTTAAGAATAGTATCAATTTTTTCTTGATATCCTAAAACACGTCCATTAGTAGATACAAACTCTTCTTTATTAAAAGCATCACCAAAACGTTTAGCTGCTTTTTTTACTTCCTTTTCAATTTTAGCTTCAATCTTAAGGCAATAATCCTCAACTAAAACATCAGCTCTATAACGCTTTTTAGAATCCTTATTATCAATTAAAGGATCGTTAAAAGCATCAACGTGACCTGAAGCTTTCCAAGTGGTAGGATGCATGAAAATTGCAGAATCTAATCCTACAATGTTTTCGTTCATTTGCACCATAGCTTTCCACCAATAGTCGCGTATGTTTTTTTTAAGCTCTACACCATTTTGAGCGTAATCATAAACAGCACTTAAACCGTCATATATTTCGCTACTTTGAAACACATATCCATACTCCTTTGCATGCGATATTACCTTCTTAAATTTATCGTCTTGATTTGCCATGTTGCAAAAATAAAAAACCGTTCCAAACAAAGGAACGGTTGCTTAAAAATTATTTATTTGTTTGAATTAATTTAGTTCTATTTTAGTGCCTCCTAAGCGTCTTTCGTCTTCAAAAACACTAATATAATATAGTCCTTCTTTAAAGTATTCTTCTTTTTCTATGTCTGCACAAACTTCTAATACTTGATTATTATACTCAACTGTAGTTTTTGAACTATAAATAAGTAAAGAATCGTCAAACTCAATAGAGCCTTGGTCAGACACAATATTGCTATCTGGACCAATTACTTGAATGTAAAAATCTTTATTTCCTTTAGGTGCCAAAACATTTTCTGCTAATACAAAACATAAATGAATATTATCTGCTTCATTAGCACTGTGAGTTTCAATTTTTTTGTTCTTGTTTCTTACTTTAAATGCTTTTGCCTCAAACGAATTAGCCATCAATAATGAAGCTTCGTTTAGTGTGTTTTCTAAAGATACTTTTTCAATTTTTAATGTATTGTAATTAGCTTCTTGTGTTTTAAGCTGTTTTTTAAGTGCAGAAATTTCAGCAGTCAACTCATTATTATTGCTCGCAACAGCTTGTTGCTTGCTTACTAACGTTTCTTGTTGTTGCTTTAGGAACTTTAACTCTTTTCTATAATTATTAACTAAAGCCGATTGTGATTTTATTTGCTTTAAGGCTAAATTAGCCTCAGTCACTTCTTCTTTTGTTATATTATATTGCTGCTCTAGACTTTTATTAGTTTCTAACAAGTTTTCGTACTTAGAAATAACCTCTGAAAGGTCATTATGCAAAAGTGCTTTTTCTTGTTTTAAATATGTTTCTTGAGTTTGACTTTCGTTATAACTCGTAAAACTAAATGTTGCTAAAACTGCTATTGCTACTACTAATGTTCCTATAGTTATTCTGTAGTTAAATAATTGAGGGTTAACTATCATGATTAAACTATTGTAAGGGTAAATTAATTAACGAAAGCGAAAATATATATTAAGTTTGTGTTAACTAATAATAATCGATTAAGTGATAAAAAATTTGTTGAACTTATTTTTTCCCGAAGTTTGTTACGCATGCAGTAACTTACTGACTGACAATGAAAAAGAAATTTGCATTTCGTGTAGACACGAATTACCAGTAACAAATTATCATTTTAATAACGATTCAACTATCAAAAATAGTTTTTCAGGACGCGTAAAACTAGAGCTTGCTACGTCTTTATTTCATTTTGAAAAAAAAGGAATAGTTCAACAGTTAATTCATAATTTAAAATATAAAAAACAAGAAAATATTGGCGCAACTCTTGGTAAATGGTTAGGCACTGAACTTAGTAAAATAGAGCAATACAAAAACATTGACATTGTAATTCCAATACCATTACACAAACAAAAACTTAAGAAGAGAGGTTATAATCAAGTCGCTCTTTTTGGTAAAGAAATAGCTAAGGCTTTGAATGCTGATTATGTAGACAATGTTTTAATAAAAGTAACTAATACCAAAACACAAGTTTTTAAAAACAGGATCTCTAGATGGACACGCAACAATGAGGTTTTTGCTATTGAAAATGTTTCGAAAATAAATAACAAGCATATTTTATTAGTTGATGACATCATTACTACAGGTGCTACTATTGAAGCATGTGTTAATATGTTAAATAATGTACAAAACATACAAATTAGTATAGCTACCATGGCAATTGCTTAAGGCATTTTTCGTTAGTACTAAAATATGTTGTTAATTTGTGCAAAATCTTTATGTAATGAGTAAGAAGCTCTCAAATTTTATTTTCTTAATTATTATAAGTTTCGTCTTTATTAACTGTGCTAATAGAGGTACTCCAACAGGTGGTGAAAAAGATGTAACACCTCCAGTAATTACTAAGTCTAGTCCAGATAACTTTACGACTAATTTTAAAGGTAAAGAGATAAAAATTTATTTTGATGAGTACATTAAAATAAACAACCTGCAAAAGCAACTTATTATTTCGCCTCCAATGGACCCAGAACCTGAGATTACACCTTTAGGTACTGCAAGCAAATACATCACCATTAAAATCCATGATACTTTACAGGAAAACACAACCTATGCTTTTAATTTTGGTGAAAGCATTGTAGATAATAATGAGGGCAATCCTTATCCTTATTACAAGTATGTATTCTCAACAGGTTCTTATATTGATTCTTTATCTGTTAGTGGTATTGTTACAGATGCTCTAGATAAAAAACCAGAAGAATTTGTATCTGTAATGCTTTATGAAGTTAATGACAGCTATACAGACTCTATTATTTATAAAGAAAAACCAAAGTATGTGTCTAGTACTTTAGACAGTACTTCTACTTTTAAACTAGAAAATTTAAAAGCAGGTAAATACTTAATGGTAGCTTTAAAAGAAGAAAACAGTAATTACACTTATCAGCAAAAAACTGATAAAATAGGATTTAGAAAAGAATTTATTACGGTTCCTTCAGACACTGCATATGTATTAAATGTTTTTAAAGAAGAAATTGATTTTAAAGCAACAAGACCAAAACTAGTAAGTGGTAATAAAATAGCTTTTGGTTATGAAGGAAGTCATGAAGGCATGCAAATAAAGCCACTATCACAACTTCCTAACGATTTTAAAAGTCAAATAACTAAAGACCCTGATAAGGACACACTTAATTTTTGGTACAAACCAAAATTAGAGGTAGACTCTTTAATATTTGAAGTTTCTAATAAAAAATACAGAGATACACTTGTTGTAAAAATTAAAGACCAAGAAAGAGATTCTTTAATTTATAACGCTATTGAATCTAGAGTCTTAAAGCTGAAAGAAGACTTTCAAATAACTTCAAACCTTCCGAATAGTAAAATTGATAATAGTAAGATTAAAATAATGGACAAGGACTCTGTAAATGTTCCTTTTACATCGTCTTACGATAAAGTAAATAACATCTCTAACTTTAAGTTTGATAAAACCGAAGGTAATACTTATAAAATTGAAATGCTACCTGGAGCTTTAACTGATTTTTTTGGAACGGTTAACGACACGCTTAATTATAACTTAAGAACAAGACAATTATCTGACTATGGAAATGTACGAGTATTACTTAAAAATGCTAAATATCCAGTAGTGGTGCAGTTAACAAGTGAAAAAGGAGAAGTTAAATATGAAAAAACATCGACAAAGGCTGAACCTTTAGACTTTAATAATCTAGATGCAGGAAACTATTTAATACGTGTTATTTTTGATACAAATGGTAATGGCAAATTTGATACAGGAAACTTCCTTAAAAAGCAACAACCAGAACGCGTTAGTTATTTTCCAGAGGTATTAGATGTAAGAGCTGGTTGGGACTTAATTCAAGAATTTGTGCTTATTGACTAGTTAATTATAAAACTATCTCTATCGTTCAAAAATCTTAGACTTTCTCTAATTGCAATTAAGTGATTTTTATCTAATACAGTAACAGCAATACCTTCTTGAGCATCGCTTAGTTGTATTTGAGCATCACCTAAGCCATTATAAACATTGGAGTGTCCAGAATACTCTAAATCATTAGCATCCACACCTACTCTATTTACACCAATGCAATAACTCATATTTTCAATTGCTCTAGCTTTTAAT
Source organism: Pontimicrobium sp. IMCC45349 (assembly GCF_047219225.1). Taxonomy (GTDB): domain Bacteria; phylum Bacteroidota; class Bacteroidia; order Flavobacteriales; family Flavobacteriaceae; genus IMCC45349. The sequence goes on from NZ_CP178208.1 coordinate 1,061,668, forward strand.
AAAGCATCCCAAGCATTAACTCTAGGCTTTGGCCAGTTGGCAACATAAATAAGCATATCGTAATTATCTATATTTCTTGCCCAAACAGGAAAACGTAAATCGTAACATATTAAAGGTCTAATTTTCCATCCTTTGTAGGTTATCAAAATATTTTCATTGCCTGACTTATAAACCTTATCCTCTCCAGCTAAAGTGAACGTATGACGTTTATCGTAAAATACTATTGAAGCATCTGGTTTCACAAAAACAAACCGATTATAATAATTAGCATCTTCACTAATTACAAGACTACCACAAATAGCTGCATCAACATCTTTTGCTAGCGTTTTCATCCATTTTATGGTTGTTCCATCCATAGTTTCGGTTACAGCATCTGGATTCATTGTAAATCCAGAAGTAAACATTTCTGGTAAAACAATAACATCTACATCGCTTTTAATGCTTCTTATTTTTTCTGAAAGTACAGCTCTATTTTCCTTAGGTGATTCCCATATCAAACTTGTTTGAACTAAGGCTACTTTTAATTTGTCTTGCATAGATTAAAAGTAATTAATTTTTTGAGTAAATTTATAGTATGCTATGGATTTAAACTTCGAAATATGCACTATGGAAGATTTAGGTATCTTAACTGATATTTCTAGAGCTACTTTTGTGACTGCATTTGAAAAGCATAATAAACCTGAAGATTTTTGGACTTACATTAATAATTCGTTTAGCGAAGAAACCCTAATAGAGCAACTATTAGATATTAATTCTTCTTTTTATTTCGTGTACCTTAAAAATGTATTGGTAGGTTATTTTAAAATCAATAAAAATGAGGCTCAAACAGAACAGTTTGCTAAAAACACGGTTGAATTAGAACGTATTTATGTAATTAAACCTTTTCAAGGACAAGGCATAGGCAAACACATTTTAAAAAAGGTGATTTCACTTGCTAAAAAAGCAAAAGCTAACTTTTTATGGCTAGGTGTTTGGGAGAAAAACAAAGCTGCTATTAAGTTTTATAAACGCTATGGTTTTAAAAAGTTTGGAACACATCCTTATTTTGTTGGAAAGGACAAACAAACCGATTGGTTAATGAAACTAAATTTGGTTTAAAATATCTGCTGCTTGTTTAAGTGTATCGTCTGTTTTAGCAAAACAAAAACGAATCATTTTTTGGTCATACTTATCTTTATTAAATACCGAAATTGGGATAGCAGCTACTCCTTTTTCAATGGTTAACCATTTACAAAAAGCTTCATCATTTTGAGTGCTTATTTGCGAATAATCTACTGCCTGAAAATACGTGCCTTTAGATGCTGAAAATTTAAATTTAGAATCCTTTATCAACTCTAAAAACAAATCGCGTTTAGCTTGAAAGAATGAAGCCAATTCTAAATAATGATTTTCGTTTTGTAAATAAACAGCTAATGCTTTTTGCATAGGGTGGTTAACGCTAAACACATTAAACTGATGCACTTTTACAAACTCATTCATTAAATCTTTTGGTGCGCAGCAATAGCCCATTTTCCAACCTGTATTATGAAATGTTTTTCCAAAAGAAGCAGTAATAAAACTGCGTTTTTTAAGCTCTGGAAATAAGCAGGCACTTTGGTGTTGTTCGTCATCAAAAACTATATGCTCGTAAACTTCATCACTTAATACAATTATATTGGTATCTCGAGTAATAGCTTCTAACTGTTGCATATCTTCTTTACTCATTACAGTACCACTTGGATTGTGAGGTGTGTTTACAATAATCATTTTTGTTTTATAAGACACCTTAGTTTTCACCTCATCCCAATTTATAGCATAATTTGGTGCTTCTAATTGTATAGAAATAGCTTTTCCTCCATTAAGCTCAATTGTTGGCACATAACAATCGTAAGCAGGTCTAAATACAACAACCTCATCTTCTGGCCTAATAAAAGCTGTAATAGCAGTATAAATAGCTTGTGTTGCTCCTGCTGTAACGACAATTTCTGATTCGGGGTGATACGTTGAGCGATAAAGCAAATCAAACTTTTTAGCTATAGCTTCTCGTAAACCAAAAGTCCCAGGCATTGGCGCATATTGGTTGTACCCATTATCCATCGCTTTAGCCACTAACTTTTGTAATGTTTTGTCACTTTCAAAATTTGGATACCCTTGCGATAAGTTAATAGCATTGTGCTTATGAGCTAAAGCGCTCATTACCGAAAAAATAGTAGTTTCTAAGTTGGGAAGTTTAGAGGTATGTTTCATACTCTAAATATAATATGTTTATAGAAAACTTTCGATTGAAAAATAAAGTTCCTAAATCTTTAAAAACTTAAGTAAGTCCTGCTTATAAGTTCTACCTATTGGAATGCGATTTCCATCAAGGTAAATTTCATTTCCCGAAATCTTATTTACCTCTTTACTATTAATAATATATGATTTATGAATTTGTATAAATATATTTGAAGGTAATCTATCTACCCAATTTTTTAAAGAATCAATGTAAGAGTGCTTTCCTTGTTTTGTAACAACTGTTATATAATTTCTATCAGACTCTATATAAACAATATCATCCAATACAATTTTATGCAATGTTTTATCTACATTTAAAAAAATACTCTTAGCCTCTTTTACGTTAGCTTCAACTTGCTTTGGCTGTACTCTATCTTGGGCTTTTTTTACAGCTCTATAAAAACGCTCGAACGAAAATGGTTTTACTAAATAATCTACAATGGTTTCTAATTCAAAACTACTCACTGCATAATCTGGATAAGCAGTTGTCATAATTACTGCTGGTGGATTTTTTACCGTTTTAATAAAATCTAAACCAGAAATATCTGGTAAATTAATATCTAGAAAAAGTAAATCAACATCATTACTATTTAAAAACGCACTTGCCTCAATTGCAGCGTTAAACGTTGCTAACAAATGTACATTAGGTAGTTTTTCTAAATAATTTTTTAGAATTTTTTGTGCTGGTATTTCATCTTCAATAATTATACAATTCATTGTAAATTAAGTTTTAAATATACTTTAAACACATCATTTCTAGTAATCTCAAACTCATGTGCATCTTTATATAGTAACTGTAGTCGCTTTTCTAGGTTTTTCAATCCTATTCTAAAGTCTGAAGTCGATGTTTTGTCTTTATTATACTTGTTTTTACAAACACATTCCAACTGACCATTCTTTACATTAATATTAATATCAACCACACTATGTATGATACTATGTTTAAAAGCATTTTCAATAATAGTGATAATTAACAATGGTGCTATTTGATGCATTGAATTATCAACATTCACATGATATGAAATCTCTTTAACACCTTCGGTTCTTATCTTTTGAAACTTGATATAATTATCTAAAAACTGTAGCTCTTTTTCTAAAGAAATTGTTTTTGAATTACTCTCATATAGCACATGTTTTAAGTTATCAGATAACATCAAAATAAGCTCTGGAGTTTCTTGTGGTTTTTCTATTGAATACGAATAAATCGTATTTAAATTATTAAACAATACATGCGGATTAATTTGAGACTTTAAGAATTTTAATTCCATTTCTGTATGTTCCAACTTAATCGCTTCAACTTCTTCTTGCTTATCCAAATAACGATATAACATCCACACAAACGAAAAGAATATTAAAGGCACTAATGTTTGCCATAAATAATCGCTCAAACACTTCATTAATGAGCAACCGCATTGTGCAAATACATAACAATATAACTGCGTTGCAAATACCGAAATAATTGCAAATACAAAAATGTAAAGTATGTACAATTTCTTTTTTACAAAAAATGGTAACAACACCATGTTGTTTACATACACTATAATTACTAGAATAAATAAATATTGTAAAAAGGGATTTTGTTTCCAATAATAAGGTGAAAACACAAATAATGACGCAAACACAAACAGCATCCAAAACAGGATGTGTACTAAAACTTGGGATATGTTTTTATTAAACATGGACATTGGTCTTGAAAAGTAATTAGAATTGCTTACATCATCAAAAATTATGTATAAAATTCATTCTTGTAGTGACAAACTACATTTATGCAGTTTGTTTGTTAATTATTTCCTTTTATAAACTCATTAATGTTGTGTGTACATAACATTAGCTACAAAATAATCATGCTGTTACTTTTGATTGAAACATTAATCAACAATCATGAAACGAATAGTATTTATTTTAACAATCCTTTTTTGCCTCCAAATTTCTTTTTCACAAACCATAAACCATGTAACAACAGATGCTAAAGGAAAAGAAAAATTACTTGGTTTAATTAATAAAGAAGGACTTACTCAAGCACCTTTTAACGATTGGTTTTCTAAAAACTACGATGCTTATATTGTCAATAAAAAACTAGTTAAAACACTTAAAGATTCACTACAACAATATACTATAAAAGTGTTTTTAGGTACTTGGTGTGGCGATAGTAAAAAGGAAGTTCCAAGGTTTTATAAAGCTTTAGAAACAGTAGGTTTTCCTGAAAACCAATTAGAAGTAATTGCTGTTGACAAAACAGCTGAAGCCTATAAACAAAGTCCTAATGGAGAAGAAAAAGGGTTAAACATTCATCGTGTGCCTACCTTTATATTTTATAAAAATGGTCAAGAAGTAAATCGTATAGTAGAACATCCAAAAACTACTTTTGAGCATGATTTTGAAGCTATAATTAATGGGACATACAGACCTCATTATCTTGCGGCTAATTATGTACATGGACTCATTGCTACTAACAGTATAGATTCTTTAAAAACTATGGAAAACACTTTAGTACCTCAACTGGCAGAATTTGTAAAAGGTAGTAGAGAACTTAATACTTTAGGCTATGTAAACCTTAGAGCAAACAAACTTGAAGAAGCACTTTATATTTTTGATTTGAACACTAAAATATTTCCATACAAACACAATGTATATGATAGTTTAGCAGAAGCCTATTATGAGTCTAAAAACTACACTGAAGCATTAAAAAATTACTATAAAGTACTAAGCTTAAAACCAGAAGATAAAAATGCAAAAGAGATGGTTGAAGAGATAAGCTTACTCATAAAATAAAAATGAGTATTTTGTGTTATAGTTACACACAAAACCGTCAAACTATTAAAACTCATCATTTACTTTACGTATTAGCTTTATTATGCTTTAGTTGTAACTCTTCAAGGGTTTCTAGAACTCAATTACTCACAGAAAACAAATTACTTAAAGAAGAATTGGTGTCTTTAAAAACAATAGACACTTCAAAAACAGAAACAGTTCTAGAATTGAGCAAAATGAATATTGTTTATAGAGGTGTTACTAATCCAGTAAAAATTTCTGTGCCAAATGCAATCAAAGTAGTTGCATCTGCTCCAGGTTTAAAAAAGATTGACGAATATGGTAACTATACATTTACAGCTGGAGGCGGAAAAACTGTCGAAGTAAAAATTATGGCTATTATGCCTAATGGTGACACCATAAAAAGCACAAAAACACTAAGAATAAAAAATTTAAGTAAACTAAGAGGAACAATCAATGGCCTTGGTTGTGGAACAAGTTGTGAAGTATTAATCAAAAAAGAACAATTATCTAACGCTCTTATAGATGCTCGATTAGATAATTTCTTATTCGATTATAACTTTTATGTAACAAGCTTCAAAATTCACACAAAAAGTTTAACAAAATCAATTGAAATAGAAGGCAATACAATTACTAAAGAAACGAGCGATAAAATTTTACACAATCTTAAAATTGGAGATATTGTTCATGTTTTTGATATTAAAGTAAGAATTTATGGTAGTAGTCTCCGTGCTAAACCTCCTTCTCCAATTATCATTAAAATAGTTGAATAATTATTCCATCGCTGCTCTAGCATTAGTGTCTTTAAATGTTACTGAAAAGTTTGCACCATTATCGTAAAAATAAGTTGTAACACCATGTAGTTGCTTAGAAAGACGCCTCACAAGTCTTAACCCAAGACTTTTGGCTTTAGAAAAATCAAAACTCTCTGGTAAACCTTTACCATTGTCTTTTACCTTTAAAATATAGTTTTGATTTTTCTCTTTTGTTAATATTATATCTAATGTTTGCTTTTCAGAATTAAAACCATACTTATACGCATTTGTAATAAGTTCATTAATAATTAAACCTAATGGTATTGCAGTATCAATATCGAACTTGTAATTAGGTACATTTATATTAATTTTTGGTTTTTTATCTTTTCCATACATCATTGAAATATCTTTCACTAAGCTTTTTACATAAGCATCAAACTCGATTAATAAATCTTCATTTTGATATAGTTTTTGATGTATTAAAGCCATAGATTTTACTCTACTTTTACCTTCTTCGGCTAGCTTTAAAGCTTGTTCATCTTCAATACCTTTAGTTTGTAATTCTAGTAAACTTGATACTATCTGAAAGTTATTTTTAACTCGATGATGCACTTCTTTAAGTAATAATTGTTTTTCGTGTAAAGCCTTTTCAATTTGCTTGTTTTTTGCATCTAAAATAACTGATTGCTTTTTCTTTTTTCGAAATGCTATAAATGCAAAAAGAGCTAATAATGCAGAAACTAGTAAAAATGAATAAAGTATGTTGGCATTCTTTTTTTGTTTAGCAATTTCTAAGTCGTGATTTAGTTTTGTTAATTGCTTTTCTTGTGCTCTCTGTAAGCTGTCAACATACTTTTCGCGCTCAAACTTAGCTGTTAACTCTAATTCTTTTAACTCTTCTACTTTTTCTTTACCAAATAAAGAATCGTTTACTATTAAAAAGTCATTTAAATAATAATATGCCTTTTTAGAGCTACCTGCTTTATTATATAAAACAGCCAACTGTTTTGTTACTATTTGCTGGCTATTTAAACTTCCTATCTCTTTATAGACATTGTACGCCTTTTGAAAATAGTCAATAGCTTTTTGGTTATCACCTAAAGTTTCCCAATAACTACCATATGTTTCATTAACCAAACCTTTAAAATCCATTACCTTAATTTGTGGCATTAGTGACGCTATTTCATCTAAATACAACTTCGCTTTATTGGTATCTTTTTCTTTTAAATAAATACTTGCCAATAACCTATTTGCAAATGCTTCTCCATAAGTAAAGCTTGCTTTTTTTGCATAAACTATTGACTTCAACAATAGTGTTTCTTGAGTATCAATCGTTCTACAGTTACACTCAAAATAAGTACTTGCTAGGTTGTTAGACCAAATAACAATACGCTTATAATCTTCTCGCTCTTCGTAAAAACTTACAATCTTTTTTAGAGTTTCAATAGCATCTTCAAAGTTTTTATTTGAATAGTGTATTAAACTCTCGCTTCCATAAATTCTAATTAATTCTTTATCTGGATCATCACTTTTTAGAGCAATCTCTTTAGCAACATTTAATTCTGAAAGTGCATTAGCATAGTCACCTAAATGACTATAAGAATTCGATTTTAATGTATGTGTTCTTATTTTATATGTGTCGTCATCAAGAAAGTTAAACCAATAACTTGCGCTATCTGCCTCTTTTAAAACATTAAAATAATCATCCTGTCCTAACTTTGATTTTGCTATTAAATACCTTGTTTTTGCTAGATTAAAAGTGTCTTTTAATTCTATAAAGATAGTATATGCATCATTGTAATAGCGTTCCATTTGCTCACCATCATAAGATGAGTTAAGACCATAGCTAACAAATACTTCTGCTAAGTACGATTTATCATCTATCAATCTAGCTATTGCTTCTTGTTGCTTTAATAATAAACTAATACTATCTCTATTTTTAGTATTCTTGATTTTTTGTGACAACTTATCAAAATCCTTAACATTTTGAGATTGTGCATTGCTACTTAAAAAACTAAACAATAAAAAAACGAAAACTATAACTTTTTTCATTTAAGGTTGGTTGGGTTAATGTACTTCACAAATATATTTTTATTTAAATTAAAAAAGCCTCTTGCTAAAGAGGCAGTTAATTAATTAAACCCTTGAAAATTACTTTTAAAACCTCTCATAACGTAACAAACACACGTATTGTTAAAAAGGCTATAAACAAATATACTTTAGGTTCAAGGTATTATCTTAAAAAATGTTCTAAAAGCATTAATATGTGTCACTAAATTAAGTTTAACTTATTAATTAAATTTTCTTTAAACTTTTTACCAATAGGAATATCATAATTGTCAAGTTTAATGCAATTATGACTTATTTGATTTAAGTAAATAGTGTTGATAATATAACCTCTATGCACTCTAATAAATTTATGATTAAGCTTGTTTAATATATCATTAAGGCTAGTTCTAACTACATGTATGGTGCCATTCTTTAAAATAATCTCAGCATAAACATGTGCACTTCTTAAAAATAAAATATCTTCAAATAACAACTTTATAAAAGCACCTTTTTCTTTAATAAATAAGGCATCATTTATAATAAACCCTTCATTACTTGCCTTTCCTGTTTTATTTGAATAGTTATACAAAGCAATTTCAATAGAAGTATAAAGTTCTTCTTTAGAAAAAGGTTTTACTAAATAAGCAGGAGGCATTACTTTTTTAGCTTCATTTAATGTAATAGCATCTGTATTTGAAGTAAGAAAAATAAAGGGAAAGTCGTATTCTTCTTTTATCTTTTTTGCTATATCTATTCCTGTTTTTTTTCCTGATAATTGAATATCTAAAATAGCAATATCTGGTGTTTCTTCTTCAATTACGCTAATAGCTTCAGTATAACTTATTGCTGGTTCAAAAGCCTGATAACCTAAATCGGTTAATGTATCACAAATATTATCTGCTATAATAATTTCGTCTTCTACTACTAAAACTTTGACTTTATTCATCCCAAATTTTGTCTAAATGCTAATGTAAAAACTCCTACGTTATTTGTAATCATTTTAAACAACAAAATGTTCTAAAATCTTCTTTTTTTGTTCTTAAAAAAATCAGTTAGACTATTTCCATCTTTTTTAATAAGAAACTAGCATTCATATTTTGACAAACACCTTGTTTTAATTTATAATCAAAAAAGAGTTCATCATTAACAATTTGTGCATCAAAATAATAATTTTGCACATCGTTTAACTCCTTTTCTATTTCACATAAACTTAAGTCGTGCGTAGCTATAATTCCTGTGGCATTACTAGCAACCAATTTTTCTACAAACTTACGTGAGCCAATGGCTTTATCTGTGCTATTAGTGCCTTTTAAAATTTCATCAAGAATAATAAAATATGGCTCTTTTTTAATAGCATCTACAATAAACTTTAAACGTGTTAATTCTGAAAAGAAATACGAACTATCATCGATTAACGAATCACTTGTACGCATACTTGTAACAAGCTTTACAGGATTATACTCGCTTGTTTTAGCACAAACAGGCAATCCAGCATTTGCCATTACTATATGCAAAGAAATGGTGCGTAAAAAAGTACTTTTCCCAGCCATATTAGCACCTGTAACAATAAAGAACTGCTCGTTATTAATTCTAACATTACTAGTGACTCTTTTTTCTTTATCTAATAATGGATGCCCTAAATCTTTTGCATTTACGACCTCACCTTTAGAAGTAATATATGAAAATGTAAAATTAGGATGATTAAACACATAATTTCCTAAAGAGTTATATGCATCAAAAAACGATACAACTTCAAACCAATCTTCTACTTTGTCTGCATATTGCGCAATCCATTTTTCAATTTTATAGCTCTGTTTTAAATCCCAAAGAAAATACCCATTTCCAAAAATTGCCGACAGTAAATTGTTTCTATTATCAAGCGCATCTAACGCTTTAGAAAGTGACTTAAATATCTCTGAAGCTTTTTTTGATTCCGATTGTATTTTTAGTTGTTTCTCTTTTAGTAATTCAGACTTGAATGTTTCATTTTCAATTTGATTTAGCAATGCAGCATATTGCCTAAATGTATCTTTTACTTTACTTGTATTTAACGCTAAATCGTTAATCTTTTTTAAATAAAACCCAGTAATTCCTAAACCTACAAACAACCAGTAGCCAACATACTCTACTGGAATTACTCCAAAAATTGCACAACTTGTAATTATTAAAAATAAAACACTAAATACTTCTGGTAACCAAGCCATAGATTTTGGTAAAAACAACTTGTGTTGCTTTAACCAATTTATAATAGTTCTTGCTGGTGTTTCTACCGAAATAAGTTGTGCTTTTGCTGTATAGTTTTGTCGCCAAATTGCTTTTTCGGAAAGCTCTTTAATAGCTTCTTGACGTTTAACAATGCTGTTAATATTATTAGCAGTTAAAATACTTGCTAATCGCTCTTTACCTTCGGAAATAGCTGTTCTATTAATGAATTGAAAAAAAGAACCTCTTCCAAATAAATCAATATCTAAGCTATAAAAGTGCGTTGGGTTTTGAAATTCTAAACCACTTGATCTATGTTGAAACTCGCCTGTGCCAATTTTAATTTCTTCTTCATTAAGTGTAACTAATACTTTTGCTAAATCTCGTTGTGCCTTAACATCAGTATATCTAGACAATAAGTATAAAAAAAGTGCAATACCAACAATAGCAATAATGAGAGCTATTTGCCAATTATTGAAAAAGAAATAGACACCTAAACTTGTAATTACAAAAACCAATAATCGATAAGTACTCATTAGTACTAATCGCGATTTAAAAGATTTCACTTCTTTTAAATATTTTTTTAATTGCTCTTGGTAAAATGTTGAAGGACTTTTAAACATAAAATGAATTTAATCGTGTAAAGAAACAAAAAATATTTGCTTGATTTTCGCACTATTACGAACACATCTAATTTTATATTTTAATTATGATTTTTTTGAGTATTTACTTATTTCTTTGTTATTGAACCTAATCAATTCTTTTAAAAAAATCAAAATCATGAAATGTATTCTTAAAGTAGCTTTATTAATAATACTTTTTAATATCCAAACTACATATTCTCAATCAAAAAATCATGATATTGTTATCGGCAAAAATCACACAATTAACTCAAGCATATTAAAAGGAGAAAGAGGTTTTCAAGTATATCTTCCAAAAAATTACCACAATTCTGAAAAGAAATACCCTGTATTATACATTCTTGATGGTCAATTGCATTTTAAAAATGGAGTAGCTATTCAAGAATCATTACAAGTTCCTGGTGCTATCCCAGAAATGATTATTGTTGGTCTTCAAAACAATTATCCTAAACGTACTGATATAAAATGGAGCAAAAAAGAAACTTATTATTCATTTTTAGCAGACGAATTAATCCCGTATATAGAAGCAACCTATAAAGCCTCTAAAACACGTGTTTTGTTTGGATGGGAAATGAGTGCCTTTATTAGTTCGTACATGTTATTAAATGAAGAACCTTTATTTGATGGTGTCATATTATCTAATGGAGGAAGCCCAACAGTAGAAATGGTAGAAGCTTTTAAAAAAGGCTCTAACTTAAGTAACTACTATTTATATATGACCAATTCAAAAAAGGACATTTATACTATAGAGTATACTAACGATTTAGCTAAATTATTAGAAAATGAAGCGCCTAAAAATTTAAAATGGATTTATAAAAAGTTTGATAATGAAACCCATGAAACATTGCCATATTTAACCATGTATTATGGCTTACGATATTTTTACCACAACTTTGAATCTGTTAATTTTAGTAGCTTTGAAGATTATGAGCAATTTGGAGGCATACCAAGTTTAAAAACATATTTTAAAGAACGTGGAGAGCGTTTTAGTTTCCCAAAATCAATAGATGATTCTACTAAAAATGGACTTATATGGTTAGCTTGGAACAAAGATAATTTTGATTATTTCAAGTTGTTCATGAATGAGTTTAAAGATGTTTTAAGTACTAAAAGATATCAGTCTGGTTATTGGCAAAATCGTTTGGGTCAAATGTATCTTAAACATGGTGATATAACATCTGCCTTAACTTTTTTTAATAATGGCATCAATAATTTTAGCGATTCTAAAGAATTAGCTGAAATGCATTTTGGTATAGCACAAGCAAATTTTACCTTAAAGAAAAAGAAAGAAGCCAAAAAACATATTAAAACTGCTATTAAAATAGCCGAAGAAAAATCTGATTCTAACTTAGAAAAATACCAAGAATACTTAAGTAAAATAAGCTAAGAATCTATAAAACTTAAAAACTCATTTCATCAAGGTTTTTAATTACCTCAATAATTGTTTGTACTGAATTTTGATAAAAAACTGGCTTTATTTTTTCAAAATCATCAGTTGGTTTATGATAATCTTCATGGTCTTCAACTCCAAAGTACAAGAAAGGAATTCCTTTTTTATGAAATGGTGCATGATCTGAAGAAGTCACCCAACCTTCTTTGTTATCTAAACCATCATGTCCAGATAATAACGAAAAGCCTTCGGGTAAGCTAATACTATTAATTGCAGGCTTTAATTGCTCATACAAATTAGCACCAACTACATAAAGCTCGTTATTTTTATTTCTCCCAATCATATCAAAATTGATATTTAACCCTATTTGATTTATTGGTAATATTTTACTATCTACAAAATGATAAGCGCCTTTTAAACCTAACTCTTCGGCATCAAAAGCAGCTAAAACTACATTGTGTTTTGGAGGATTTTGTTTAAAATATTCGGCTAAAGCAATTGAAGCACCAACACCAGAAGCATTATCATCTGCTCCATTATATATCTTATCCTTTTTTATGCCTTCATGGTCATAATGAGCAGAAATTACTATATGCTTTTTTAAACTATCTGTACCCTTAATAAACCCAAGTACATTAACACCTTCGTATGCTTTTCCCCATGCTTTAAAAGAAAATGATTGTTCAAAACTACCATTTAAAGGTTTTACATTTAGTTGGTTAAATTGATTTATAATATAGTCTCTAGTCTTTTCAGCTCCTCTTGTTCCGGTTCGTCTGCCTTCATACGCATTAGATGATAATGTCTTTACATGCTGGAGCAAAGCATTAGTATTAAAGTCGTAATTTTTATATGGTTTTGAAACTACAGAAGTTGTAGTATTAACAGTAGCTTCTTGTGGTTTTTTACAACTTAGTGTAAAAAGGAATACTACTAATAGTAGCTTTATGGTAATCTTCATGTTAGGAAATAAAAAGTAAAGCTAACTAAAAATTATGAAGCTTATTTATATAATATGTTAATATATAGAGTTATCTTTTTAAAGCTTTAAAAACTTCTTGCTTATAACTTATTCCAATAGGTATTTCTATATCTCCAATTTCTATATCCTGAGAAGTATAGGCTGAAATTTCGTTTAAATTTACAATATAAGAGCGATGTGTTCTTAAAAAATAGTCTGGTAACATTTTTTCAAATTCGCTAATCTTTTCTTTAGTAGTAATAGTTAGTCTAGCTGTATGAATTCTAACATAATCTTTTAAACTTTCAGCATATAAAATATCTTCAAATTTAATTCTATAGTGTTTTTTGTTAACATTTACCGAAATAAAATCTTTCTCATCACCTTTCTCTGCAGGAGTAATAGAATCTGATTTTTCTGGAACTTCTATAGATTTTTGAAACTTATTTATCGCTTTAAAAAACCTATCAAAAGAAATTGGTTTTAACAAATAATCAACCACTTCTAACTCATAACTCTCTACTGCATATTCTCTATAAGCTGTGGTGAAAACTACCTTAGGAGGATTACTAATAGATCTTAAAAATTCAATTCCTGTAAGCGTAGGCATTTGTATATCCAAAAACATTAAATCTACATGATTGTTCTTCAACATCTCTAAACCTTCAATAGCATTTTGACAAGTTCCAATAACTTCAAAATTTGAAAACTTTGAAATATGATCTTTAATCAATTCAATTGCTAAAGGCTCATCATCTATTATAATACACTTTACTACCATTAAGTCAAATCTACAATAAGTTTTACTTGAAACGAGAGCGGTTCTTCAATTATTTCAATTTGGTGTTTATTAGGATATAGCAATTGCAACTGACTTTTAGTATTACGCAAGCCAACACCCTCCTTAAACTTAGTTTTATCTTCTTGTTTAAATTTTTCTTTAGTATTAAATATTGAAAATAATAACTGTTTATTCTTTACTTCTAACTTAATATCAATAATTGGATTTTTAATTGCACCACTTGCGCCATGTTTAAAAGCATTTTCAACAAGTGATATTAAAAGTAAAGGTGCAATTTTAGTATTTGGGTTATCAACTGTATTTGTAAATGACAAAGACAATCGTTCACCATAACGTAATTGTTCTAAATTAATATAGTTATCTATTAACTGAATTTCTTTATCAATTAGCACTTCTTTATCGTTACATTGATAAAGCATATAATCTAAAATATCAGACAATTTCAATACAGTATCCGAAGCTTTATCAGATTTCTGCAATGTTAATGTATATAAGTTATTAAGTGTATTAAATAAAAAGTGTGGATGAATTTGTGCTTTTAAAAAACTTAATTCTGCAGATACTTTTTCCTTTAACAACACCTCTTGTAGCCTTTGAGCTTCTAAACGCTCTTTTAATAACTTCACGGAAACGAATAAAAATACTGGTAAAAACACACTATAGAAATAGTGTTTATATAACCATTTTACATCTGTAAGAATTTCCCAAATTGACTCTTTTCCAAAAGGTGGCTCTCTATATAGTTCTTCAATAATATGTACAACCAATATACGCCCTAAAGCTGAAAACGCATAACAACCAATTAACAACGATAAAATAAATAGTCCATATTTCTTTTTATACAGCAACTTAGGTATTTGATAATAGGCCATAAAATAAGCTGCAAGCATCTGCGGAATCAAAATAATAGCGTTATGCACCAAAACTTTATGGTAACCATCTTTATATACTACATTAATTTGAGTATAAAACAATAGTAATAACACCCAAAAGAGACTATGGCTCAACCATCGATTTTGAATAATTCTATTCGCTATTTTAGATAAAGTTTCATTCATTATCACCAAAAATACACATAAAGCTACCTTATTCTTAAAAAAACGTCCAATTAGTATTTAAACCCAACGAATACACCATTACTCTTGATGAATTGCATTCAACCCTGTTTTTCATATTTATGTATGACAGTAGCGCTTGTTTGTCCTTTATATTTAATCCGCATGAAATAAACTAAGACTTTTGAGGCATCAAATCAAAAAACACAGTTTATGACACGATTATTAATCACAATTATTATTTCAATTACATCTTTATCGATGTTTGCAAACAATGTAGTTCTAGAAAAAAAAATATCAGGTATTATTATTGATGCCGAAACAAAAGAGCCTTTAGAATTTGCTACAGTATCACTGTTAAAAGATGATACACTAATAGATGGTATTATCACTAATGAAAAAGGAGAATTTAGCATTTCTGCAAACAAAGGAACATATACCATAAAGGTAGACTACATTTCATATAAAAGCCATGAAGCTAATATTCAACTAGATAAAAATTTAGATTTAGGCACTATCCCATTAAAAATAGATATGGAAGCTTTAGATGCAGTAGAAGTAGTTGCTGAACGCTCTACAGTCGACCTAAAACTTGACAAAAAAGTATTTAATGTTGGTAAAGATTTATTATCTCAAAACGGTTCATTAGTTCAAATTTTAGAAAATGTGCCTTCGGTAGCTGTAGACTTAGATGGAGGTGTTAGTTTACGTGGTAATGCTAATGTAACTGTTCTTATTAACGGTAAACCATCTGTTTTAGCTGCAAATAATGGATTAGATCAAATACCAGCACAACAAATTGAGCGTATAGAAGTTATCACAAACCCTTCTTCAAGATATCAAGCAGCAGGTACTGCAGGAATTATCAATGTCATAATGAAGAAAAATAAAAAAGGAGGTCTTAGTGGTTCTTTAAGTATGAGTAACTCTATTAGAGCCGATTTTAATACTAACGCCAACTTAAATTACAAAACAAATAAAATTAACATCTTCTCTACTTTAGGATATCGATTTGTAGACAGTAAATTTACTGAACGCTCAAATCAAAACTCTTTAGTTGGTGATGATTTTGTAAATCTTTATCAAACTTCAGATTCTTATAGAAACACTAAGGTTTCAAACATATATGTTGGTATGGATTATTTCTTAAATGAAAAAAACACCTTTACTGCTTCGTATTATAAAGTCCTTATAGATAGAAATAATAAATCAAATTATACATATAATTATTTTGACTCACAAAATTCTAATGATAGTACTCTAGTAAGAAATGAAAAGTACGATGAGCCAATGGACCACAATCAATTAGAATTGAGCTATGAAAAGACATTTGATAAAAAAGGTAAAAAACTACTTATTGATTTTCAATATGATTTTTGGGATGATGATGAAAACGAAACTTTCCTCACTCAAAAATTAACTCCAGAGTTATTACCTGAAGAATTATCAAGAACTAGAGATATTGAAAGTAGTAAAGACTACTTATTACAATTAGATTATGTAAATCCAATCAACGAAAACACCACCTTTGAAACAGGTTTAAGAGGTGAAACTAGAGTTATTTCTAGTGACTATAAAGCTGAAGTATTTAACGGAGATACATGGGAAATATTTAACGGCATAAACAATGATGTTGACTATAAAGAACAAATTGGAGGTATTTATGCTCAATATGCTGGAAAGTTAAAGAAGTTAAGTTATCAATTAGGATTAAGAACAGAGTTTACTAAAATTGACATTTCTGATAAAAACAATGAATTCAAAAATACAAAAGACTATACTAAATTATTTCCTACTGCACATTTAACTTACACTTTTTCAGAGAAAACAAATATGCAATTAAGCTATAGCAGACGTATAAACAGACCTAGTTTTTGGCATTTAAATCCTTTTGGTGGCTTAGCTCAATTAAACGCTATTCGTCAAGGAAATCCAGATATGGATCCAGCTTTGACTAATTCTTTAGAATTAGGTTTTTTAACTAGAATAGGAAAGCTTAGAATTAACCCTTCTATATATTATCAAAACACCGACGATCCATTTCAGTTTATTACCGAACGAAATGAAGATGATATTTTAGTTACCAAACCAATAAACATTGATACCGAAAATAGAATTGGAATTGAAATTTCAATGAATTACAGGCCCTTTAAATGGATGCAACTTTCTGGAGAATTAAATTATTTCAGCTTTGAACAAATGGGTCTTTATGAAAATGTAGATTTTGGTTTCAAGGACAGTAGATGGTTTACACGAATAAACTCAAGAATAAAGCTTCCTTCAGATATAACAATGCAAACAAGTTTTAACTATAACGGAAGAAACGAAAGTGCTCAAACTATTACTAAATCTAACTACAGCTTAGATTTGGGGCTGAACAAAAACTTTCTAAATAACAAAGCAACTATTACATTCAACATAAGAAACATGCTAGACTCTAGAGAGCAAATTCAAACTAGATATGGAGATGATTTTACGTATTCTAATACAAGAAAATTACTTGGTCCAAAGTACACCTTAACTCTTATGTATAGATTTAACCAAAACGGAAAAACAAAAACGAGACGTCCAGGAGGAAGTAATAGAAATTAATAAACATCCAAACAATGAAAATACGTTTAATACTTTTACTAATATTAGGTTTTACCACTACATTATCTGTAGCACAAAATGTAAAACTTAATCAAGGAGATGGATCTTTTAAAATAGAGGGAAACCTAAGCCATGAACAAGATTCTATTACAGTTTTTTACCATAAACCTGTAAACTTTAAGCATAATTCTAAAATTTTAATGGTCATTCCAGGTGCTGGAAGAAACGCTGACGACTATAGAGATTCTTGGATTGAGGCTTCAGAAAAATATAATGTGCTTATAATTTCTCCTTCATATGAAGAAGAGAAATACAATTTTGGAGATTACCATTTAGGAGGTGTTGTAAAAAATCTTGATTTAAGAACTGGGATTTCTTTTGAGAAAGGAACTAATCGTGTTCATTTGGATGAGTCTGTAGATAGGTTTCACATTAATTTAAACACGAAGCAATGGTTGTTTAATGATTTCGACAGACTCTTTGATATGGTAGTAAAATCAATAAACTCTTCACAAAAGTCTTACGATATTTTTGGCCATTCGGCTGGAGGACAAATATTACATAGATTTGCTTTGTTGTTTCCAAACTCGAAAGTCGATAGAATTTTAGCTTCTAATGCTGGTTCATATACTTTACCAGATTTCAAAACTAATTTCCCATTTGGATTGAAAGATCTTACTATTGAGGCATCTCAATTAAAAGAATCATTTCAAAAGAATTTAGTTATTTTTCTAGGAGAAGAAGACAATGAAAACGAAACAGGCGGTTTAATTTTACGTTCTCCAACTTTAGACAAACAAGGTACTCATCGATTTTCTAGAGGAAATTATTTTTACAACAAAAGTAAAGCTATAGCCAAAAAGCTTAATACAATATTCAACTGGGAGCTCTTTATTGTTTCAGGTGTTGGACACAATCAAAAAGAAATGGCAAAAGCAGCTGCACTATATTTATACGATAAGTAAAATTTTTAATATAATAAAAGCCCAAACTAATATGCTGAATTTATTTCAGTAAATGCTTGGGCTTTTTTACATCAATAATATTAGCTTTTATTTAGTGATTCTGCTTTTTTGAGGTTTTCTTTATAATCTTCTAAGGATCTATGATTTACTTGTTCACCTAATTCAACTGCTTTTTTATAACAATCTATAGCGCTATCATAATCTTTATAGGTTAAATAAGCTTCACCTAAACTATCCCATACATTAGAAGAAAATGGATAACGTTTAGTGTTTTCTATAAAAAACTGTAAAGCATAATTTGAATTATCTGAATACAAAAAGTCATAACCAAAATCATTTATTGTTGTTTCATTAGGGTTATAGGTGTTTAAAAACACAGTTTTCAAACTATCAGCAACCTTTTGTTTACCTGCTTCTAAATGAATTTTCATTACTCCTCTCATGGTACTATTAGATGGGTTTACAGTATAACCACTATACTCTGAAAGTCTTTGAAAATAATCTTTTAAGGCTGTCATTCCTCCAGCTGCAATAAATTTTTCATACGAGCTTCTATTAGGATATCCTTTTAATTTATAGTCATCTTTAAGGTCATTAGCTCTTAAATATAATTGATGTAAAATTTCTTCAGCTTTAAGGTTATTTATATTAGCTAAATAGATGATTGTTGTACCATCATCATACATCCCAATATAGGCACTATTACCAGTAAGAGCGCCACCATGGCCATACAATCTAGCGTTAATATTTTTTTCTACGATATCGTCCCAATTTCTCACCCATCCATAGCAATGTCCTTTTTTATCTGGACTCAACATTATTTTGGTAAGTTCTGGAGAAAGCAATTTATGTGATTTTATAGCTTCACTCCAAATAAACAAATCTTCAACAGTTGAGTGCATTCCTCCTGCTGCATAAGCAGTAGATTGATCTCTAAAAGGAGCTTCCCTAATTTCTCCGCCATGTTCCGAAGTCCACCAATCTAGTCCATATACCTCACGATATGCATAACCTTTAGCTAATTCATTAGAGATATATTCATTAGAAGCAAAACCAGTGTTTTTTAACTGTAAAGGCTTAACAATTTTTTCATCTAGAAAGTCGGCAAAAGGTTTCCCCGAAACCTCCTCTATAATTGCTCCTAACACATCATACCCAAGGCTACTATAATAAAATTGTTCTCCAGGTTTAGCAATCATATTGGTTTTCCCTATGAGTTGTACCAATTCCTTTGGTGTGTACTTTGTCTTTCTAAAATCGGATAAATTTACACCTATAGCAGGCAAAGCAAAATAATGTGCCAATCCAGAAGTATGAGTTAATAATTGATGGATGGTAATATGATTAGCTTTTTCTTCAGGTAAATAAGGCAAATAGTATCCAATAGTATCTTGTAGTTTTAGTTTACCTTCTTCTACTAATTGCATTACTAACATTGCAGTAAATTGTTTAGTAACTGATCCTATTCCATATTTGGTATCTACTTCATTCTCTTCATTTGTTTCTCTATTAGATAAGCCATATGCTTCTTTAAAAATGACCTCTCCCTTTTTAGCTACCAAAACAGTACCACTAAAAGGGCTCCTTATTTTTATTTTAATTCCTGGGTTTTCATAACTTTCCATTAAACCTGCTATTGTTTTAGGCTCAGGTTTTAAAACAACATAGACTCCCCAAACTATAAGTACAGAGATTAATACTAGACATATTTTTAGGATTCGATTTTTCATAACAGTAATATTTTTGTTCGATTTTTAATTGAGACGCTAAAATATGTGAGAGGTTATAAAAACAAGTATGTCAATTACCCATCATTCTTACTTCATTTATATGTCATTACAATGCATATACCTGAATACTAGCACTATAACACAAATAAGCAACAAAGGTAAACTTTGTATTTTTATCTATAATTAAAACAAATTGGGAACAAATGATAACACATTAGTGCTATTTTTCGATAGTTGTGAAGCTGTTTTTAGCAATATAAATATATTAAAAACTAGAGCGACCAAATAAAAGGAACCCGAAGTATAGTGTCCTAGTCCTGCTTCACCAGATATTAAGTTTGTTAGAAAAATACTTAGTAATGCTCCAATAAAAACGGCTAAACTCCACAACAATTGAAAAGTAATTATTTTTCCTGCTATAGCATTACTTGATGATAGCTGTTTATTTCTTTTCCAAAAAAGTAATGGAATAATCATATTTACAAATGGAAAAAACACAAAAAACATCGTATATAAATTGATCTTCTTTAAAGCTGAAATCGTTTCGTTTGAAACTTTTTTTTCAACATCATGGCATACTAATTCGGTTAATTCTATTTGCAGAGCTTCTGCTAAAACTTTTAGAGTAAAAGCTCTCGGCTTAACAGTTCCTTTTTCTATTCGTTGAATAGTACTTAATGAAACATTCGATTTTTCAGCTAAAGCTTCCTGAGATAAACCTAAGTGCTTTCGAGCATTAATAATTTTTTTAGCTAAAATTAAATTTTCCATAAACCAATTGTTGTTATCAAGGCTTTTAATACTATTCTTTAATTTGGTAATATTAATAAAAAAACAAAAACCCTAAGTGAAATCACTTAGGGTTTTACTAATCGTATAAAAATAACTTATTTTAAGCTAGCTTTTATTAATTCTCTATTCATACGAGCAATATTATCTAATGAAATGCCTTTTGGACATTCAACTTCACATGCTCCAGTGTTAGTACAGTTACCAAATCCTTCTAAATCCATTTGTGCCACCATGTTTTGAACACGATCTGCAGCCTCAACTTGTCCTTGCGGTAATAAAGCATATTGTGATACTTTTGCTCCAACAAATAACATAGCAGAAGAGTTTTTACAAGTTGCCACACAAGCACCACAACCAATACAAGTTGCAGCATCCATAGCCTCGTCTGCAGCATGCTTAGAAATTGGTAATGCATTAGCATCTTGTGTATTTCCTGAAGTATTTACAGAAATAAATCCTCCTGCTTGTTGGATACGCTCAAATGCTGTTCTATCTACAACTAAATCCTTTATTACTGGAAAAGCAGCAGCTCTCCAAGGTTCAATTGTTATAGTATCACCATCATTAAACATTCGCATATGTAACTGACACGTTGTAATACCTCTGTCTGGTCCATGTGCCTCTCCATTAATATATAATGAACACATACCGCAAATACCTTCACGACAATCATGGTCAAAAGCTACAGGTTCTTCACCAGAGGCAATTAATTGTTCATTCAAAACATCCATCATTTCTAAGAAAGACATATGTTCTGAAATATCATTCACTTTATAGTCGACCATACGACCCTTGTCATTCGCGCCTTTTTGACGCCAAATCTTCAGTGTTAAATTCATTCCTTTTCCTGACATATCTTTCTTATTTATATGAACGTTGTTTTAATTCTATATCTTTAAATTCTAACTCTTCCTTATGCAATACTGCATCAGCTGGTTCGCCTTTATACTCCCATGCTGCAACAAATGCAAAGTCCTTATCGTTACGTTTTGCTTCACCTTTTTGCTCTCCACTTTCTTCAACAGATTCTTCTCTAAAATGTCCACCACAAGATTCAGCTCTCATTAAAGCATCTTTTGCGAATAACTCCCCTAGTTCTAAGAAATCTGCTACACGTCCAGCTTTTTCTAATTCAGGATTCATTTCGTTAGCATCACCTGGAACTTTAACATCTTTCCAGAATTCCTCACGAATTTGTTTGATTTCAGCCATAGCTTCTTTCAATCCTTTTTCGTTACGAGCCATTCCTACTTTATCCCACATTACTTTTCCTAAACGCTTGTGGAAATGATCAACAGATTTCGTTCCGTTGTTATTCATAAAGAAATCGATACGCTCCTTAACTTCTTTTTCAGCTTTTTCAAACTCTGGCGTATCTGTTGAAATTGGTCCTGTTCTAATATCATCAGATAAGTAATCTCCAATTGTATATGGTAATACAAAATAACCATCAGCTAAACCTTGCATTAATGCAGAAGCACCTAAACGGTTAGCACCATGATCTGAGAAGTTAGCCTCACCAATACAATACAAACCAGGAACAGTTGTCATTAAGTTATAATCAACCCAAACACCACCCATTGTATAGTGTGTTGCTGGATAAATCATCATTGGCGTTTTGTATGGATTCTCATCTACAATTTTCTCATACATTTGGAATAAGTTTCCATATTTAGCCTCAACAATCTTTTGTCCTAATTCGTAAATCTTAGCATCAGAAGGGTTATCAATACCATTAATTTTTGCTTGTTCTTTACCATAACGTGTAATTGCAGAAGCAAAGTCTAAGTATACCGCTTCACCAGTTGCATTTACACCATAACCAGCATCACAACGCTCTTTTGCTGCACGAGATGCAACATCACGAGGTACTAAGTTACCAAATGCTGGATAACGACGCTCTAAATAATAATCTCTTTCGTCTTCAGACAAATCGGTTGGTTTTTTACGACCTTCACGAATTGCCATTACATCGTCCATATTTTTAGGCACCCAAATACGTCCATCATTACGTAATGACTCTGACATCAATGTTAATTTTGATTGGTAGTCACCAGAACGCGGAATACATGTTGGGTGAATTTGTGTATAACAAGGATTAGCAAAATACGCTCCCTTTTTATGAATTTTCCAAGCAGCAGTAGCATTAGAACCCATAGCATTAGTAGATAAGAAATATACATTTCCATAACCTCCAGAAGCTATTACTACAGCATGAGCTGAATGACGCTCAACTTCACCTGTAATTAAGTTTCTTGTAATAATTCCTCTTGCTTTACCATCAACAACAACTACATCTAGCATTTCGTGACGGTTATACATTTCAATTTTACCACGTGCTATTTGACGGTTCATTGCCGAATAAGCACCTAATAATAATTGCTGACCTGTTTGTCCTTTAGCGTAGAACGTACGAGATACTAATACACCTCCAAAAGAACGGTTATCTAATAGTCCTCCATAATCACGTGCAAAAGGAACACCTTGTGCAACACATTGGTCAATAATATTTGCAGATACCTCAGCAAGACGATATACATTGGCTTCACGCGAACGATAATCTCCTCCTTTTACAGTATCGTAGAATAATCTATATGTTGAATCACCATCTCCTTGGTAATTCTTAGCTGCATTAATACCTCCTTGTGCTGCAATAGAGTGCGCACGACGTGGAGAATCTTGATATGCAAATGCTTTTACGTTATATCCTAACTCAGCTAAGGTAGCAGCGGCAGAACCTCCTGCAAGTCCAGTTCCAACAACAATAACATCAATAAGACGCTTGTTTGCTGGATTTACTAAGTCAATTTTATCTTTATAGGTTGTCCATTTATCTTTAATTGGACCCTTTGGTACTCTTGAATCTAAAGTCATAATAATTTAAGATTAATGGTTAAAATGGTGGTATAATGCAATAACTACATACCCTAAAGGAACTGCAATTGCATATACTTTTCCAAAAGTTTGTAATGCTTTTTTACGTCCTGCTGTAGAACCCATTGATTGGAATGCAGATGTAAAACCATGTAATAAATGTAATGCTAAAAACACAAAGGCTAAACAGTAAACACCTACTCTTATTGGGTTTTCAAACATGTGTACTACATGCGCATAAAAGTCTTTACCTACCTGACTTTTACCTTCAACATATTTTTCAACAATTTCTGGAACCCAAAAATCATTAAAATGGAAAACCATAAATAGTAAAATAATAGCGCCTGTATAAATCATATTACGACTTACCCAAGACGAGTTTGCAGCACCATTATTTTTAGCATATTTTACACCTTGTGCTTTTTTGTTTTGTATTTCTAAAATAAATCCCATTACTAAATGGTAGATAATTCCAAAAAGTAACAGTGGTTGTAAACCATATTGTACTAAAGGATTATTTCCCATAAAATAAGACACTTCGTTAAACATATCTGGGCTAATCACAGATAAAAAGTTTATTAGAAGATGTTGTAATAAGAAAAACATGAGGAAGAATGCCGATAACGCCATGGCTATCTTTCTTCCAATCGAAGATTTAAAAAATCCGCTCATTTGTTTGAAGTTATTTATAAGTTCTTACAAATGTACTTCAGCATGAGGTTCTAGGCAAATATCAATTGTCTTGATTTTATTATTTAGAATGATTTTAATTAAATAATTACAAAAGCAAGTGTTATTAAAAAATAAAAGGAAAACTATTTGGCTCAAAACTATAGTTTTCCTTTATTAACATTTACTTAAACTAACTCTTTTATTTTATGATGAGCTGTGTACTTTGACTACCTATTTTAACTAGATAAGTTCCCTTTGGCAGATAATATTTTCCGTTTTGTTTTTTAGAAATTTGCACCTTACTATCCTCTTTTTCAAGTGCTTTTTTTCCAGCTTCCGTAATTGTTAAATCATAAGCAGCATAATTAAAGCCTTCAAAAGCATTAACAGCAATTGAATTTAAGAGCGCTCCTCCTTGAGAAATAATATTTACACCTTGAGTAGCTGATGCTTGCGAGTAAAATCCAATACTTGTTGTAGGCTCATATTTTGGAGACCATTGACTCCAAGAATTTCCCCAACGTCTAGAAGCTCTAATTGGCTCTGTTTCAAAAATTGTTATGGCATTAGTACTAGAAGTAGCATTTTGTTGTAATGCAGTAATATTTGCTTTATAAATGCTTCTACCATGAGTTCCCAATAACAAATGGCCAGCTTCTTCTTGAATAACTAAATCATGAAAAGCTACATTAGGTAACCCTTTACTAAACAGTTCCCAAGATTTACCTTTATTGAATGATACGTATGCACCATTATCGGATCCTAAGTACAATACATCTTCATTTTTTGGATCTTCTTTAATGACATTAACAGGTGACATTGGAATATTGCTATTAATAGCATTCCATGTTTGTCCATAATCATCACTTACGTAAACATAAGCTTTAAAATCGTCAAAACGATAACCGTTTAGTGTAGCATATACACGTCCTTTTTTATGCTGAGAAGCAATAATTCTACTTACCCAAAGATTTTGAGGTAATGTATTAGAAATTCTTGACCAAGTATTTCCTCCATTTTTAGAGACATGAATATAACCATCATCACTTCCTACATAAATTAATCCGAATTGAAATGGCGATTCACTAATTGAAGTAATAGTTCCATAGGCAACATTCCCCTTTTTTCCTCCTTGAGTTAAGTCGTCACTAATAGCTTCCCAATCATCTCCTTGATTCATAGAACGCATTAATTTATTACCTCCAAAATAAACGATATCTTGGTTATGAGGTGATAATAAGATAGGAGTTTGCCAATTAAAACGATATGGACTTTCGCCTAATTCGTGTTTTATATTAAACTGTTTATACTCATCAGTAGCTCTATTAATTCTAAAATAATTTCCAAATTGGTAACCTGTATACACAATACTAGCATCTCTATTATCAATCGCTATTTGCATACCATCGCCACCCATTATTGATTCCCAAGGATATTGACCTTCACCATGCCATCTTCTATCTTCCGAAGCGTTATGTGGCCCAACCCAAACACCATTATCTTGCAAACCTCCATAAACATTATATGGCGATTCATTATCTACATTTATGGCATAAAATTGTCCAACAGAAGGTGAATTATTCTTAATCCAACTTTCACCATCATCATAAGTAATATTAACTCCTCCATCATTACCATTAATTAAATGATTAGGATTTTTTGGGTTAATCCAAAGTGCATGATGGTCGGCATGTACATTTTGCATATCCATCATTTTAAAACTTTTTCCGCCATCTTTAGATTTTATAATTGGTACTCCATAAATGTATATATGATCTACATTTTGTGGTGACACATAAATATGTCCAAAATAATAACCATAACTATAGTAAAGTCCATCTAAATAATCGTCGTGAGTTTTATCCCAACTCTTTCCTCCATCTGTACTTTTATAAACCTCGGCTCCAATAACAGGTGTATCAAACAACATAGAATTAGCATCTTCAAGGTAACGTGCCAAATCTATTGGTTTTACATTTCCGTTTCTTACCATTGATTTTACATTAGCTGCACGATATTTTTCTTGAAAACCATTCATTTTCAAATAAGAATTAAGCTTTTTATCATCTAACTTTAAAAAAGCATCTACGCTCATTGTTTTAAAATCCTCTTTTGTTAATCCATCATCTTTTCCTCTCTTATCTTCAGAAGGTCTTCTAAATTGACTATCATGAATTGCATAAATGGTATTTTCGTCAAACATTGCTAATCCTATTCTTCCTGTACCTATTCCAGTTGGAAAACCACTTTTTTCAGTAGATACTTTAGTCCATGTATTTCCAGCATCAGTACTTTTATAAATCCCTGAATTATTCCCACTTCCATCAAAATTCCAAGCTTTTCTATCTTTTGTCCAAGAGGACGCAAACATTACATTAAAATTATTGGGAGCATGCTGTAAATCTATAACTCCACTTACATCGTCAACAAATAGTGTTTGCGACCATGTTTTACCTCCATCTGTAGTTTTATACACTCCTCTTTCATTATTCGAAGAATATAAATGTCCAGTAACACCAACTACTACTTCATTTGGATTGTTAGGGTTAATTAAAATTCGACCAATATGATGCGAGTCCATCAATCCAACATTTTCCCATGTTTCACCATTATTGTTAGATTTTAAAAGACCAATTCCCGCATAAGAAGAACGCGAAGCATTATTTTCGCCAGTTCCAACCCAAATCGTTCTATTTTGCCAATTCACAGCAATATCTCCTACATTTTGGGTATCAGAATTATCTAAAATTGGATTAAAAGTTGTTCCATTATTAGTAGTATGCCACACACCTCCTGATGCATAAGCCACATAAAACTCAATAGGATTATCTGGATTAACAGCTAAATCTACTACACGACCACTCATAACTGTTGGTCCAATATTTTCAAAAGCAACATTTTTTACTAAAGACGATTTAGCCATCTTTTGTTTTTGTTCTAGAGCTGTTTTTATGTCACTCGCAGCAGTTGGAGATTGTTGTGCATATGCTGAATAACTAAATAAAAATACAAGGCTTAATAATTGAATTAAAGATTTCATTTTGGTTGATTGTTTTTAATAATTAATGAAATTACTCAAATCTTAACAAACGGTCAAAATCCTTACGAATTAATATGCTAAAATTTAACAATGTTAGATATAAAATCTCTAATTTTGAGAAAACAATTCTTCATAACTTAGAAATACTAAAATCATGAAATATCATCCAATAAATAACCAATTATTTATAAAGAACAGAGCGAAGTTTACAGCACAAATGAAATCAAAATCGATTGCTGTATTTAATTCTAACGATGTTTTTACAACTGGAGCAGATACTGCATTACCTTTTCATCAACATAGAGATATATTTTACTTAAGTGGAGCAGATCAAGAAGAGAGTATTTTAGTATTATTTCCTGATGCTTTAAATCCTAAGCACAGAGAGATTCTTTTTGTTAGAGAAACTAATGAGCACATTGCTATTTGGGAAGGTGCCAAATTAACAAAAGAGCAAGCTACTGCAACCTCTGGAATTGAAACTATTTATTGGTTAAGCGATTTTGATAAGATATTTTTTGACTTAATGACTGAAGCTGAAACTGTTTATTTTAATACAAACGAACATTACAGACAAGCTGTAGTTATGGAAACACGTGAGGATCGTTTTATTAAAATGGTAAAAGACAAGTTTCCTGCACATAACTGGGCTAAAAGCTACCCAATAATGCAAAGCATTAGAGGCGTTAAAGAGCAAGAGGAAATTGATTTATTACAAACTGCTTGTGATATAACCGAAAAAGGCTTCAGACGTATTTTAAGTTTTGTAAAACCAGGTGTTATGGAATATGAAATTGAAGCAGAATATATGCATGAATTTTTACGTAACCGCTCCAAAGGGTTTGCTTATACTCCAATTGTTGGTTCTGGATATAATGCTTGTGTATTACATTACATTGAAAATAATCAGGTTTGTAATGATGGAGATATGTTGCTTATGGATGTTGGTGCCGAATACGCAAACTATAGTAGTGACATGACACGTACAATTCCTGTAAATGGTCGTTTTACAGATAGGCAACGTGCCATATACAATGCCGTAAACAGAGTAAAAGACGAGGCTACAAAAATGTTAGTTCCTGGAACCATTTGGGCAGATTATCATGTTGAAGTTGGTAAAATTATGACATCAGAACTTTTAGGATTAGGTTTAATTGATAAAGCCGACGTGCAAAATGAAGATCCTAATTGGCCAGCATATAAAAAGTATTTTATGCATGGTACTTCTCATCACATGGGATTAGACACACATGATTATGGTGCATTAAAAACACCTATGACAGCAGGTATGGTATTTACCGTTGAACCAGGTATTTATATTCCAAAAGAGAACATGGGAATTAGATTAGAAGACGATGTGGTTATTCAAGAAAATGGCGAACCATTTAACTTAATGCGTAACATACCTATTCTTCCTGAAGAAATTGAAGATTTGATGAATAGTTAATATTCTTATTCAGTATTAATAACTCCATCAAAATGAAAGAAATTTACGAAGCTCAATTTGTCGAAAATTTATTTGACAAAATGAGTAGTTCGTATTCTAAAATGAACTGTATAACTTCGTTTGGGTTTAGTGAGCGATGGAGACGTCAATGCGTTAATGAAATCAATATAGAAAAAGGAAAAACGGTAGTTGATTTAATGACTGGAATGGGTGAATGTTGGAAACCAATTTTAAAATATTCCGACACTAAATCTAAATTAATAGGTCTTGATTTTTCCTCAGAAATGATACATCATGCTGAAAAAAGAAAAGAAAAATTCAAAAACTCATCCATAAGCATCTTAAAAGAAAATGTATTTAACAATTCTATAAAAAGTGAAACTGCTGATTATGTAATATCTGGTTTTGGCTTAAAAACATTTAATGACAAACAGTTAAAAGACTTAGCAATTGAAATCAACAGAATACTAAAACCTGATGGTCAATTTTCATTAATAGATGTGTCTGTCCCAAAAAACAAGCTACTTAAGTTCTTTTTTATGTTTTATTTAAAAAGAGTTATTCCGTTAATTGGAAAATTATTTCTGGGTAACCCTGAAACTTATAAAATGCTAGGGATTTACACCCAAAAATATAAGAATTCAAAAAACCTCTATCATATATTTAAAGAAGCAAATTTTAAAATAGAATACATTGAATATTTCTTTGGTTGTGCAACAGGAATAAAAGGTATAAAAAGACATTAAAAAAAGGCTGCCATATGGCAGCCTTTTAAACACACAAATTATAACTAGGAAACGAGCTTAAAAACATATCTCTGTAAATTTTTAAGCGTCGTTACCTTTTCACTAGTTGGCACTAATAACGATATGTTGTTATTACTACCTCCATATGATATCATTCTAATTTTCACATCCTTTAAAACTTGAAAAAGCTTAAAAGTATCTTCATGATGTACAATAGAATGACCTACTAAACAAACTATACTTTGATTTTTATCTACTTCAATTACTGCAAACTTCTCTAACTCCTTTACTATCATATCAAGACTACTATCATCATCAATTGTTAATGACACAGCTACCTCTGAGGTTGTAATCATGTCAATGGCTGTCTCATATGTTTCAAATACATCAAAAACCTTTTTTAAAAACCCATGTGCTTGTAACATTCTTGCTGACTTTATTTTTATTGCTGTAATATTATCTTTTGCGGCAATTGCTTTTATTCCACTTTCAAAAGCATTGGCATCAATTAATGTCCCATAAGCTTCTGGACACATTGTATTTTTTAATCGTACAGGAATACTATCTTGTCTAACTGGAGTTACTGTTTGAGGATGTAAAATTTTTGCTCCAAAATAAGCTAACTCAGCAGCTTCATCATACGATAAATTAGAAATTGGTGATGTATACTCAACATATCTTGGATCATTATTATGCATACCATCAATATCTGTCCAAATTTGTACTTCTTTAGCATTTATTGCTGCTCCAATTAACGTAGCTGTATAATCACTTCCTCCTCGTTGTAAATTTGACACTTGACCATTTTCATCTAAACAAATAAAACCTTGAGTTATATAAATATCTGACCTACTCTTAGTTTCCATTAACGCTTGTAAATGCTTCTTGATATAGAAAAAATCTGGTTCTTTTGTTTTATCAATTCGCATAAAATCTAAAGCAGGCAACAAAGCAACTTTAATGTTTTCTTGCTCTAATAAGCATGTAAAAAGAAATGTAGACAATAACTCTCCTTGAGCTAAAATTTCATTTCTTAACAAATGAGAATAGCTTTTATAAGTGCTTTGCAACAAGAAATTGAACACTTCATTAACATATGCCTTAGCCTTTATACTTAAAGATTGATTTATTAATAAGCCTTCAATCGTTTCACTATAGGTTTCATGTAAACGATTTATAGATTCAATAGCTTTGTTAGTTTCTGAATACTGAATACTATCTGCTATAGCAATTAGCATATTTGTAGTTCCTGACATGGCAGATAACACCACAACTTTTGGTTGTCCATCATCAACAACCTCCTTTACATGAAGCATATTTTTAACAGAACCTACAGAAGTACCTCCAAACTTTAAAACTTTCATTCTCTATCATTTTTAAACAAAACTATACTTAGTTAGTTGTTACTAATTATTTAATTAAAAAATAGTTTACTTTTGCACAAACTGTTAATTATTTAACATGAAGACTATAACTAATTGTGTTGAAGATATATTAATATCTCAACCATATCTTGAAGAAGCACTTTCGAAAAAAATAATAAACTATAGTGCATTAGCAGAGGAATTACAACGCCCAATAAGTAAAATGTTAAGGAAAGATGTTAAAGCTGGAGCTATTATGATGGCTCTAAGACGCTACAAATTACCTACGCATATTTCGCATTCAATTAAGATGAAGAAATTGCTACAAAATCTTGGAGATATAACAGTTAGATCTAACCTAACAGATTTCACAATAAAGAATTCTGAAACCTTAATCAATAATCATTTAAAAGTACTTGAAGCTTTAAAAAAACAACCCAATCAGTTTTATACATTTACAAGAGGTATTCATGAAAGTAATATGATTTTATCTAGTAGTCTATCGAGTAGCATTTCAAAGTTTTTGAAAGATGAAATTTGTATTGCTAAACAGGACAACCTTTCTGCAATTACCATTAATCTACCTAAAGGAAACTCAAAAGTATCAGGATTATACTATCATTTTTTTAAACGTTTAGCCTGGGAAGGCGTAGCACTTTATGAAGTAATTTCTACCACTAATGAGTTTACAGTCCTTGTTGAAGATGATTATGTAGATAAAGCATTTACAGCAATGAAACGCTTTAAATCATAAAAAAAGTGAGCATTTCTGCTCACTTTAAAAACTAACTATATTAACTTAACTACTTAACAATTAAGGTATATTGTGGTGTATTATTGAAAGGGCAAAAATATTTATAAGTTCCTTTCTTTAATGTTACTGCTTTAGAAGATTCTGTTTTTCCGTGTTTTACCATTTTAGAAACATATGCATCAGCTATATGATTTTTAGCATCTGAGCCATCTTTTCCAGCTTCGATTAATACTAAACCTACTTCAGGTGCAGCATTATTATTAGTTACTTCAAATACATATGTACCTTCAGTTAATGTTAATGCCTTTTGTGTGAACTCACCTTTAGTTTGCTCAAAACTTACTGTTTTTACTTCTTGTGCATTTGCTGAAATTTGGATACCAACAAATAACATTACGATTGCTATTACTTTTTTCATGATTTAATTATTTATAGTTTATGATTATTTAGTTTAATACTGAAAATTGTCCTGATTTTACTTCTGGAAAATCAATTTCAGTTTCGGCAATATGATTGACATAGTTAGTAAGTGTATTTGATACTACATTTAAAACTATTTCTAAGATATCACCATCATTATATCCTGCTGCTTTTACTGCATTAATTGCTTCGGTTGATACTTGTCCTCTATTTTTTGTAACTTCTTTAGCAAACTGTAATCCTGCTTGCACTTTTGTATCTCCAGAAATTCCCTGTCTGCTTAACTCTGTTTGTTCGTCACTTAATCCATTCATTTTACCAATAGCAGTATGTGCCGACAAACAATAATTACATGCGTTTTCTTCTCCAATAGCTAAAGCTAATTGCTCCCTAAACTTGTTACTAAAGTTTCCACTAGCTGTTAATTCTCCTAGACTTAGATAAGATTTTAAAGTTGCTGGAGAATTTCCAAACACTTTAATTAAGTTTGGAATAAAACCAAGCTTTTTATTTACTGCATTAAATAATTCTTTTGCTTCTCCTGTTGTAGTTTCTGGATTTAATGTTTCAATTCTTGTATTCATAATTTCAATTTTTTAGTTGTTATTTTCTGTTTTACATGTACATATTTCGCGTTCTGGAAATTGTTCATCATATTCTTGATAACCCCAACAATTAGGGCATTGTGTATTTTGAATTGTTGCTTTCATAATGCGTTGCTTTAATTACAATGCAAATATGCAACAGGAAGTAAAGTGAGAAAATGGACAAAAGTTCCTAAGGTTTGGACTTTCTAGTTTTTGTAGTCTTTTTTGAACTTTAGTGGCGATTTTTGAGTCGCTTTTGTATAAAATCTGGTAAAATAAGAAGGATCGTTAAAACCTAAATCGTAAGCAATTTGCTTAATAGAATCGTCAGTATAAATTAATTTACGCTTCGCTTCAGTAATAATTCTATTTTTTATAAAATCAGAAGGTGTTTGTACTCCTAGCTTTTGGAAATGCTTAGAAAGTGTTTTTGGAGACACGCCTAATCTTTCGGCATATAAAGTTACGGAATGATGCTTTGTAAACAATTGCTCTACTAACAAACTAAAATCTTTAAACAATTTTGTTTCCTTATCATCTTTAATTATATGATTGTCTTTTTTTATTCTAACCGAATGAATAATAAATTGTTTTAAGTACGCTTGTAACATGTCGTACTGTGCAGCACCTGAGTTATTAAATTCTTCAATTAAATTTTCAAGAATAAACTCAAGTTTTACAACATCTTTTTCGCAAGGAGATACATAAGGTGTTTCATAAATATTATTAAATAAAACACCATTACAAGATACTTCTTTATCATGCACTTGAATACAGTAAAAATCTCTCACAAATGTTAACTTATAAGCCTCCTTTACTTTTTCTGTATCAACCGAAAACATTTGTCCTGGAGACAAAAAGAACAATACATTATCATTAAAAGAATAATTATTAAAGTCTATTTTATAATTACCCTTTCCTTCTTTAATCCAATAAATTGTATAAGATTCAACTTGTTCAGATTTATTAAAAACACAAGCCTCATCAAACTTAATCACATTAAGAGAAAAAGTATCTTTAAAAGTATATGTTGAAGTATTTTTTACAGCCATTATGTGCTCTTAGTCGTAAATTGTTTATATACATTAACAACAACTAGAGTTATTATTGCTGGCAGTAACCATCCTAGACTATATTTTGCAAATGGGATGCTATTTTTTATTGTTTCTAAATCAACTTCAAAAGGCATAAACGCCAATACATCTGGCAAACTAAAGATGAAAGTTATAAGTATAACTAACTTAAAAACAATTGAACTTGCATACTTTTCTGGAAGTACATTTAAAAAAATTAATACTATTGTAATTGGATAAGTAAACATTAAAATTGGTAACGCTATTACAATTATGGAGTGAAAATCTAATTGTCCAACTACAACACCAAAAACACAAGATACAACTGCAGTTATCACATAAACTTTTTGAGAATCCTTTATTAGCCCTTTAAAATAATCGGCCGTTCCTGCTATAATTCCAACAGCAGTAGTAAAACAGGCTAACCCAATTAAAATACTTAATACTGTCTTACCAAATTCTCCTAATGCTGCGCTACTTATTCCTCTTAACAATGTGGCGCGTTGCATATCACTACTCAAATTTAAGTCTACATCTATTTGAGAACCATACAAAGCACCAACCGAAATTAATCCAGCATATATTACAAATAAACCTAAACCAGCAATAAATCCAGACTTCCTAATCAGGCTCTTTTTATCCTTAAAAGAAGCCTCTTTATTATAGTTTAATGAAACAATTAAAACTGCTCCAACCACAACTGCTCCTATGGCATCAAAAGTTTGATAGCCTTCAAGAACACCACTAACTATTGCTGTTTCAAAAACAGTTTCATTAGGGATTAGTTGACTAGATGACAATCCAATAACAATCACCAATAATAACGCTATTACTATTAAAGGCGTTAAAAATTTACCTATAAAATTTAATATTTTAGATCTATTAAGTACAAATACAAGAACCAACGCAAAATAAATGGTGCTTGTTAACAAAGGACTTGTACCAAACGTTGGGTGAATAGCAATTTCGTGTGTGGCAGCTGCAGTACGTGGTGAGGGTATTGCAATAGCAATTACATAAATAATAATGCAATAAAGTAAACTAAATAAAGGTGATACTTTTTTTGCAAAGTCAAACATTGTTCCTTGTAACTTAGCATGCGCTAAAATTCCAAATATTGGAATTATTACAGCAGTTATTACAAATCCAATTGTTACTAGAAACCAATCTTCTCCTGCATTATAACCTAAAAGTGGAGGTAAAAGCAAGTTTCCTGCACCAAAAAACAATGAAAATAATGCAAAACTTATTACAAGTGTTTCTTTAGTTTTATTCATGTTACAAAATTATCTTTGCACAAGATAATAGTTTTTAAGAATGTCTAATTTTATTACGCACAAAAACACTAAAATACATTTTACTGATAAAGGTAAAGGTTCGGCTGTTATTTTACTTCATGGTTTTTTAGAAAACCTTAGTATGTGGAACAATCTAACACCACACTTAATAAAAAAAAATAGAGTTATTGCTATAGATTTATTAGGACACGGAAAAACCGAATGCTTAGGTTATATACATTCTATGGAACTTATGGCTGAATGTGTAAATGCTGTTATTAAACACTTAAAAATTAGAAAATATAGTTTTATTGGCCATTCAATGGGAGGCTATGTTGCTCTTGCCTATGCCGAAGCTTACCCAGACAATATTAAAGGACTTTGCTTAATGAACTCTACAACAAAAGCAGATACTCCTGAAAAAAAACTAAATAGAGATAGAGCAATAATAGCTGTTAAAGATAATTACAAACTCTTTGTTAGATTATCTATTTCAAATTTATTTAGACCAAAAAACAGAAGTCTTTTTAAAGAAGAAATTAAAATGGTAAAAAAAGAAGCCTTAAAAACTCCTCTTCAAGGTATAGTAGCTGCATTAGAAGGAATGAAAATTAGAGAAGATAGAGAAGTGCTTTTACATTTTTCTCCTTATAAGAAAATGATGATACTTGGTAAAAAAGATCCTATTTTAAACTATAATTCTTTGATAGAACAAGCAAAAGGAACAGATGTGAAAATTGTTGAATTACCTGATGGTCACATGAGTCATATTGAAAATTCGACAGATTTAACTTACAATATAATGCGTTTCATCGAAAATATATAGTATTTTAACGTTTTTAGTTGATTTTTTATTTAAGTTTATAGAGCCTAAATGACCTACTTATGAAAACAACTACTCAAATAAATTCGGTTTCAAAACTGTATTGTAATGTTTTTGGACATCAATACGAAGTTTCAAAACAAGTTACCTCTCATGTTAAAGAATACACATGCAAATGTTGTAAACGTCAATTAACAACAAACAGCAATGGTAACTTAACGGAATTAACGCCAAAGTTTAAAGAAATTAATAAAGCTTTAGAATATATCTACACTAGAAGAATGATGCGTTCGCAGCAAAAACTAGCTCATTCATCGATTTATTAGACTGAAAAACAAATTGTTAAAAGAAATTTCCTACTTTTATTTCATCCTTCTAACTAAAATATAATTAAGTAGTGAAACATTTTTATTGTTCGGTCTTTGGTCATAACTACCAAGTAACAAAAAAAGTTACATATCATGTAAAAGAATATACTTGCAAACACTGTAAAGAGCAAGTAACCACTAATGGTAATGGAAAACTCACCTTACTAACACCAAAGCATAAAGAAATCAATTCGGTTTTAGAACGTATTCATTCTAAAAGAATAAAATCTAGAAAATCACTTATTCTTGATCGCTAAGCGAATTCCAACCTTGCGCAGTAATAGGTATCTTAGTTTCTGCTCTAGTTACAAGATGCATTCCAACACTTTCATCAGTCATAAAACCTATAACCGTTAAGTTAGGATTGGCTTTAATTTTAGGAAAATCTTCTTGAGAGATAGTCATTAACAACTCATAATCTTCTCCTCCATTAAGTGCCACAGTAGTACTATCGATATCAAATTCTTCACATGTAGAAATCACCTGAGGATCTAACGGAATCTTATTTTCATACAAATCACAACCTACTTTGCTATGCTTACATAAATGCATGATTTCTGATGACAATCCATCACTTATATCAATCATAGATGTTGGCTTAACTTCCAAATCTTTTAAAAGCTTAACAATATCTTTTCTAGCTTCTGGTTTTAATTGCCTTTCAACTATATAAGCATACTTATCTAAATCTGGTTGATTATTAGGATTCACCTTAAACACTTCTTTTTCGCGCTCTAATACTTGTAACCCTAAATAAGCACCACCTAAATCTCCTGTAACTACTAATAAATCATTAGGCTTTGCACCACTTCGTTCAACTATATCTTCTGCATTAGCTTCTCCAATTGCAGTAACCGAAATTAACAATCCAGAAGTTGAAGATGTAGTATCGCCTCCAATAACATCAACACCATATATTCTAGATGCAGTTTCAATTCCTTCATATAATTCTTCAAGAGCTTCTAAAGGAAACCTATTTGATACAGCAATCGAAACTGTAATTTGTGTAGAGTTGGCATTCATTGCATAGACATCAGATAAATTAACCATGACTGATTTATACCCTAAATGCTTTAAAGGCATATAACTCAAATCAAAATGAACACCTTCAACTAACAAATCTGTAGTAACAACAATTTGTTTATTGTCAAAGTTTAATATAGCTGCATCATCGCCAATTCCTTTAACTGTTGATTTATGAGTAATTTTAAACTCTTTTGTTAAGTGGTCTATCAATCCAAATTCTCCTAAACTACTTAAAGGCGTACGTTGTTGGTTTTTATCTTCTATCATACTGCAAAAATACATGTTTTTAAATGGATGCAAAAGCATATTTTATTTATAAAAAATTCGCCCCACAATGCATTTCATCGAAAAAACATATCTTTTTATCCGATTTACTGATAATTTATATATGTTTGAAGTACCCCAAATTTTAATTGCGATGAAAAACAACTACTCTAATAGTTCTTCTTCAGACATTTTTTGCTCCATTTTTGGACATAATTACGTTAAAACAAAAGATCTTAACGCTAATGAAGATGAGCTTGTATGTAAGACTTGTCAGAAAAAGTTTGTTCAAAAAGTTGAAGACGATTTAGTAAGTTCTCCTAAACATGAAGAACTTCACTCATTGCTAACATACCTTATCACAAAAAGAAAACCTACTGCTAATAGCGCTCTCTATTAGGCATATCTATTTCTTATTTCTTATTTTCTATTTAAGTATAACTAAAACCTATCGAGTTATATACTAAGATAATGTTAGGTTTAATAGCATAAACCTACATATATTGTATATTTGCAATCTATTTAGAAATAATCTATTTTAAAATTATGATTAAAGTTTCTGATACAGCTAAAAATAAAGTCGTTCAGCTTATGAATGAAGACGGTTTTAACCCAAGCGAAAACTACGTTCGTGTTGGTGTTAAAAGTGGTGGATGTTCTGGTTTATCTTACGACTTAAAATTTGACAAAGAACAACAAGACGATGATAAAGTTTTTGAAGACAATGGCATTAAAATAATTGTTGACAAAAAAAGCTTTTTATACCTAATAGGAACTACTCTAGAATATTCTGGAGGACTTAATGGAACTGGGTTTGTATTTAACAACCCTAATGCTAATCGCACTTGCGGTTGTGGGGAAAGTTTCTCTTTATAACAGATAACAACAAATGAGTAAATATACTGAAGACGATTTAAGGGAAGAACTTAAAACCAAAGAATACGAATATGGTTTTTATACAGATATTGATTCTGAAACATTCCCTGTTGGCTTAAATGAAGATATAGTACGTGCAATTTCTAAAAAGAAGGAAGAGCCAGAATGGATGACTGAATGGCGCTTAGATGCTTTTAAAATTTGGAAAGACATGGTGGAGCCAGAATGGGCAAATGTTAACTATGAAAAACCAGATTTCCAAGCTATCTCATACTACTCTGCACCAAACAGCAAACCTAAGTATGATAGCTTAGACGAAGTAGATCCTGAGTTATTAGCAACATTCGAAAAATTAGGAATTTCACTTGACGAGCAAAAAAAGTTAGCTGGTGTTGCTATGGATGTAGTAGTTGATTCTGTTTCGGTAGCAACTACATTTAAAAAGACTTTAGCCGAAAAAGGAATTATTTTCTGTTCTATAAGTGAGGCCATCAAAGAGCATCCAGAGTTAGTTAAAAAGTACATTGGAACAGTAGTACCAAAAACTGATAATTTTTATGCAGCTTTAAACTCCGCTGTTTTTAGTGATGGAAGTTTCTGTTACATTCCAAAAGGTGTTAGATGTCCAATGGAACTATCTACATATTTTAGAATTAACCAAGCAGGAACAGGTCAATTTGAACGTACATTAGTAATTGCTGATGAAGCTAGCTATGTAAGTTACCTTGAAGGTTGTACTGCACCAAGTAGAGATGAAAACCAATTACACGCAGCAGTTGTAGAGCTAATTGCACTTGATGATGCCGAAATTAAGTATTCAACAGTTCAAAACTGGTTCCCAGGAAATGCTGAAGGAAAAGGTGGTGTTTACAATTTTGTAACTAAGCGTGGTATTTGCGAAACCAACTCAAAAATATCTTGGACACAAGTTGAAACTGGAAGTGCAGTAACATGGAAATACCCTTCTTGTGTATTAAAAGGAGATAATTCGGTTGGTGAGTTTTACTCAATAGCAGTAACAAACAACTACCAACAAGCAGATACTGGAACAAAAATGATTCACTTAGGTAAAAACACTAAGTCAACTATTATTAGTAAAGGTATTTCGGCAGGAAAATCACAAAATAGCTATCGTGGTTTAGTACAAGTTAATAGTCGCGCAGAAAATGCTCGTAACTTCTCTCAATGTGATAGTTTATTAATGGGTAATGAATGTGGTGCTCATACCTTTCCTTATATAGAAGCAAAAAACAAATCGGCTCAAATTGAGCACGAAGCTACTACAAGTAAAATTGGTGAAGATCAAATTTTTTACTGTAACCAAAGAGGTATTGATACCGAAAAAGCAATTGCTTTAATTGTAAACGGTTTTAGTAAAGAAGTACTAAATAAATTACCAATGGAATTTGCTGTAGAAGCTCAAAAACTATTAGAGATAAGCTTAGAAGGTAGTGTTGGATAAATCATTTACAAATATGAAAAAAGTAGTATTCCTATTATTAGTAACAATATTTGTTAGCTGTAAAAACGATACAAATACTGAAGATAAAAAAGTAATTGGTGCAGATGATAAAGAAAAAACCGCTAAACAAAGTGATGGTTTAACTTTATTGAAAGGTGATTTTATTTACTATTCTGATGCAGCTGTACTACAAACACCAAAAAACATGTATGGTGTTATTGTAGACGCCAAAATGCAGGAGTTAAATGATATGGCAAAAGCATACAAAAACGAACCTACCGATTTTGTTCAAGTAGAAATCCGCGGAAAAATAACACCAAAACCAGAAAATGAAGAAGGTTGGCCTTTTCGTGTCGAGATAAAAGAAATATTAAACGTAACTAAATCTGCAGATAATAGCAGTGAAACATTAAAATTAGGCAACTAAAGCTATGTTAAAGATAAATAACTTACACGCTAGTGTAGAAGACAAATCAATATTAAAAGGTATTAACCTTGAAGTAAAAGCTGGAGAAGTACATGCTATTATGGGACCAAATGGTTCTGGAAAAAGTACTTTGGCTTCAGTAATTTCTGGAAAAGAAGATTATGAAGTTACAGATGGAGAAATCATTTTAGAAGATGAAAATATTGATGAATTAGCTGCTGAAGAGCGTGCTCACAAAGGCATCTTTTTATCGTTTCAATATCCTGTAGAAATTCCTGGAGTTACTGTAACAAACTTCATGAAAACTGCTATTAACGAAACACGTAAAGCGCAAGGTCTTGAAGAAATGCCTGCTAACGAAATGCTAAAGTTAATTCGTGAAAAATCAGAGCTTTTAGAAATAGATCGTAAGTTTTTATCTCGTTCGTTAAACGAAGGGTTTTCTGGAGGAGAAAAGAAACGTAATGAAATATTCCAGATGGCAATGTTAGAGCCTAAATTAGCTATCCTTGACGAAACAGATTCTGGTTTAGATATTGACGCACTTCGTATAGTTGCTAATGGCGTAAACAAGTTAAAAAACAAGGATAATGCAACTATAGTTATTACGCATTACCAACGTTTATTAGACTATATAGTTCCTGATTACGTACACGTTTTATACAATGGTCGTATTGTAAAATCTGGAGGTAAAGAATTAGCTCATGAGCTAGAAGAAAAAGGATACGACTGGATTAAAGAAGAAGTGAACGCTTAATAACAGCAAATGGAATTAAAAGAAAAACTAATATCTTCTTTTTTAGCATTCGAAAACCAAGTGAATGTAGATTCTTATGTTCATGATATTCGTAGCGAAGCTATAAAAGTATTTGAAGACAAAGGGTTCCCAAATAAAAAAGAGGAAGCTTGGAAATACACATCATTAAATAAGGTATTAAAACAAGATTATAGTGTTTTCCCAAAACAGGAAAACGCCTTAGAATATAAAGATGTAAAGAAGTATTTTATTCATGATATCGACACATACAAAATTGTGTTTATTGACGGAAAATACTCTTCTCACCTATCACAAACAACTCATGATGGTATTGATGTTTGTTTAATGTCTGCAGCTTTAACTAAGCCTAAATATCGCTTAGTTATCGAAAACTATTTTAACAAAATAGCCGATAAAGACAGTTTAACATCATTAAACACTGCATTTTCTAGAGAAGGTGCATTTATACACATTCCAAAAAGTAAAGTTGTTGAAAAACCGATTCAAATCATTCATTTTTCAACAGGAACAGAGTCTGCTTTAATGTTACAGCCACGTAATTTAATTGTAGTTGGCGAAAACTCGCATGTACAAATTATTGAGCGTCACCAAAGTTTAACAGACAACCCTATTCTTACTAATTGTGTTACAGAAATCCACGGAAGTAAACGTGCGATTGTAGATTATTATAAAATACAAAACGATAACCAAACTGCATCGTTAATAGACAACACTTATATTAACCAAATGCAAGAGAGTCACGTATCTGTACACACGTTTTCTTTTGGAGGTAAATTAGTACGTAATAACCTTAATTACTATCAAAATGGTGAGCGTATAGATTCTACCTTAAAAGGTATCACTATTATTGGCGATAAACAGCATGTAGACCACAATACATTGGTACATCATATAGAACCAAATTGTGAAAGTCATCAAGATTACAAAGGTATTTTTGGAGATAGCTCTACAGGTGTATTTAACGGTAAAGTTGTGGTTGAAAAAGAAGCGCAAAAAACCAATGCATTTCAGGCAAACAACAACCTTTTAATACATGACAAAGCAACCATCAACACAAAACCTCAGCTTGAGATTTTTGCTGATGATGTTAAGTGTTCTCATGGTTGTACAATTGGTCAGTTAGACGAAAGCGCTATGTTCTATTTACGCTCACGTGGTATTCCAGAAAAGGAAGCTAAAGCTTTACTTATGTATGCCTTTGCAAACAATGTATTAGAAAGTGTAAAAATACCTGAACTTAAAAAACGCATTAACAAGTTAATCGCTAATAAGTTAAACGTTAATATTGGATTTGACTTGTAATGAGTAACACTAATCTTGATATAACCAAGATACGCAAAGACTTCCCTATACTTTCTCGTAAAGTAAATGGTAAACCACTTGTGTATTTGGACAACGCAGCAACCTCGCAAACACCACAACAAGTAATTGATATTATTGTAAATTATTACAGTAATTACAATGCTAATATACATCGTGGTGTACATACGTTAAGTCAAGAGGCTACCGACAAATACGAAGAAGCACGTCAAAAAATCCAAACGCATTTTAATGCAAAAAAATCGCATGAAATCATTTTCACCTCTGGTACTACTCATAGTATTAATATGGTTGCAAATGGATTTACTTCACTTTTACAAAAGGAAGATGAAGTAATTGTTTCTGCTTTAGAGCATCATAGTAATATTGTGCCTTGGCAAATGCTTTGTGAAAAAACTGGAGCAACGTTAAAAGTTATTCCAATGACAGAAGCTGGTGAGTTAGACATGGAAACTTACGATAAGTTACTTTCTGCTAACACAAAACTAGTTTTTGTCAATCATATATCTAACGCTTTAGGAACCATTAATCCTATAAAATCTATTATAGAAAAGGCACATGCAGTAAACGCAGCAGTACTAATTGATGGTGCACAAGCCAGTCCACATATAAAAACTAATGTTCAAGAGTTAGATGTAGATTTCTATACTGTTTCGGCTCATAAAATGTGTGGTCCAACTGGTGTTGGTATTTTATATGGAAAAGAAAAATGGCTAAATAAACTACCTCCTTACCAAGGTGGTGGCGAAATGATTGCAGAAGTTACTTTCGAAAAAACCACTTACGCAGACTTACCTCATAAGTTTGAAGCAGGAACTCCTAATATTTGTGGAGGTATTGCCTTTGGAGCTGCTATTGATTATATGAATAGTATTGGTTTTGAAAATATTGCTGCTTACGAAAACGACTTATTGCAATATGCTACCAATAAATTATTAGAGATTGAGGGTTTAAAAATTTACGGAACCTCTACTCAAAAAACATCTGTAATCTCATTTAATATTGGCAATATTCATCCTTACGATATTGGAACTATAGTAGACAAACTAGGAATTGCTGTTAGAACTGGACACCATTGTGCACAACCAATCATGGATTATTACAATATTCCAGGAACTGTAAGAGCCTCTTTTGCTTTCTACAATACTAAAGAAGAGATTGATATTTTTGTTGAAGCTACCAAAAGAGCTGCACAAATGTTATCTTAGTGGTCTAATTTTACATTTCATAATTTATGTTTTCAAAGTATTTTACAGCGTTAATGCTGGTTATATGCATTTTTTCATGTTCAAATAGTGATGTTAAAACGTTTTATGTAACAAACAACTCTGCTGATTGTAAGTCAAATTGTTTAGAAATAAAAGCTAACGAAACCGATGAGTGGCAAAAGCTAAACACTACAATTGAAGGTTTTACTGCAGAAGCTGGATTAATTTACGTCCTATTTCTTGAAACCAAAGAAAATGAAGATGGAACAACATCATACGCTTTAGTTGATACAGTAAAAAAGTATGAAAACCCA
The DNA here is from genome assembly GCF_047219225.1 of Pontimicrobium sp. IMCC45349. Taxonomy (GTDB): domain Bacteria; phylum Bacteroidota; class Bacteroidia; order Flavobacteriales; family Flavobacteriaceae; genus IMCC45349. The sequence goes on from NZ_CP178208.1 coordinate 1,105,747, forward strand.
AGTTATAAAATTGGACAAAACTCATGGAAAGTAATTGGACTTGGAAAGCAAAAAGAGTTTAATAAAACACCTTGGATGACATTTTCTATGTCAGAAAACAAAGTAAATGGATTTGCTGGCTGTAATACATTTTTTGGTAAATTTCATTTAAACGACAACACTATTAGTTTTGAAAATATGGGAAGCACAAAAATGATGTGTCCTGATATTGCTACTGAAGACTCGTTTTTCAATTTACTATACAATGTAAAAAGCTATGAATTTGTTGACAACGTATTACACTTTATGGCTGATGACAACACTGTTTTAATGAAGTTTGAACAATTAAGCTATAGAAAATAGCAACATCTTTACTTTTTAATTTACAGGTATTTCATCGAAAAAATTAATTTTTAATTAAAGTTTTGTTAATTTTTTATAAATTCAGCAAAATTTTTAACAAAACCATCTAATATGAAAAAATTAATTTTAAGTATGGCTGCTCTAGCCATGATTTTCACTTCTTGTAGTGAAGACCAAAACTCAAATCTTGATGAACAAACAAAAGTTGACATGAGTGACTTTTTTGTTCACACAGATGCAGACCAAGAAGAAGCAGCCAGATTAGCAGCTAACAGCGAAGCAAAATCTTGCTTTACTATGGTAAACCTAAACAGACAACTGCAAGAAAATCCAAAACTAGAACAAAACATGTATGCTATTGAATACCACACAAGAGCTTTAACAGCTGCTAAAAAAGGTGGAAATGGAAATGGAAACGGTGGAGGCAACAGTGGCGGCGACGGAGGCGATGGTGGCTCTGGAGATAACTTAGGTGTAATTTCAATTCCTGTATATGTACATGTAATTTACAGCAATACTCAACAAAATATTAGCGACCAACAAATAGCATCTCAAATCAACGTGTTAAATGATGATTTTAGAAGAACAAATAGCGATGCTAACCAAACTCCAAGTGAATTTACAGGAGTAGCTGCAGATACAGAAATAGAGTTTACACTAGCTGGAACTTATAGATATTCAAATTCAACAAGTTCTTGGGGAACAAACGATGCTATGAAATCTGCTTATCCTCCAATTACTCCAGAAACTCACTTAAACATTTGGGTATGTAATATAGGTGGTGGAATTTTAGGTTATGCTCAATTCCCAGGAGGAAATGCATCTACAGATGGTATTGTAGTGTCTCCTCAGTATTTTGGAACTACTGGCTATGTATCAGCTCCTTTTGACGAAGGTAGAACTACAACTCACGAAGTTGGTCACTACTTAAACTTACGTCATATTTGGGGAGATGGTAGATGTAACAGAGATGATTTTGTTAGTGACACACCAAAATCTGACGCACCTAACTATGGTTGCCCAACTTCAGCATACAACTGTCGTTCTAACGACCAATTCATGAACTACATGGATTACACAGATGATGCATGTATGAATATGTTCTCAGAAGGACAAAAAACAAGAATGAGATCTATTTTCCAAGCTGGTGGAGCTAGAGAAAGTATGGTTAATTAAATATAATTTTTCATAAAACTTACAAAGGCGCCTTTTTTGGCGCCTTTTTTGTATATTAATTTTTAAAACAAAGTACTATGAAACTTATACTAACAATATTTACCTTCTTGCTTATGGCGAAAGAATGTGATACAAACAAAGCTTCTCTTTCTAGTAACACTTCTAATAACAACGTTGAAAAAACTACTGACATGGAAAAAGTTCAAAAAGACATCACTTTAGTTTACAATGCTAACTCAAGAGGTTTTTTTGAAGAAATAGTAGTAACAATAGATTCTATTACAATTTACACTAATAGAAATAAAACCAACCCAACTAAAGTTGCTTGCTCTACTGAAGATTGGAATTCATGTATGACATTACTAGAAACTATTGAAGTAAAAAAACTACCATCTCTAGAAGCACCAACAAAAATGAGACATTATGATGGTGCTGCTCATGCTACACTTACAATAAAAAACAAAGAAGAAAGCTACCAAACTAGTACTTTTGACCATGGTCATCCACCACAAGAGATAAAAGCAATCGTTGATAGAATTTTATTATTCAAAAAAGATAAAATCAAACATTAAACTGCTTATTTTTGTAAAAAAAATTCGTGGCAATAAAAGATATACAAAACGATATTATTGATGAGTTTTCAATGTTCGACGACTGGATGGAGCGTTATGAATATATGATTGAACTCGGTAAGTCTTTACCATTAATAGACGACCAATATAAAACTGACGATAATATTATTAAAGGCTGTCAAAGTAAGGTTTGGGTTCATGCCGAATTAAAAGACAACAAAATTGTATTTACTGCAGACAGTGATGCAATTATTACCAAAGGTATCATAGCCATTTTAATAAGAGCGTTTTCAAACCAAACTCCAAAAGCAATCATTGATGCTGATACCGATTTTATTGATGAAATAGGTCTTAAGGAGCATTTATCGCCAACAAGAGCAAATGGTCTTGTTAGTATGATTAAACAAATAAAAATGTATGCTATAGCATACCAAACACAAGTACAATAATGAGCACACCAGATATAGATGTAAATGAATTAGGAGACAAGATTGTTAGAGTTATTAAAACTATTTTTGATCCAGAAATTCCAGTAGACATATACGAATTAGGATTAATCTACGATGTATTTGTAAACGAAGATTACGACGTTAAAATACTAATGACTTTAACGACACCTAACTGTCCTGTTGCTGAAACATTACCACTTGAGGTTGAAGAAAAAGTAAAGTCTATTGACGAAGTAAAAGATGCTGAAGTAGAAATTACTTTTGATCCACCTTGGAGTCAAGACTTAATGAGCGAAGAAGCTAAGTTAGAATTAGGAATGCTATAATAAAATGGCAGACGAGATTATAAATCGCGTTGCGAATAGTAAACTTATAACGTTTGACCTTGAGGGTTTCTACCCTGAAGGCAAACGTCTTGTTTTTGATATTAAACCTTGGTTATTTCAAGAGCTTGTACTTCGCGAAAAAGACTTTAGACAGTTTGTTAAAGAGCATGATTGGGATCAATATAAAAACAATTATATAGCTCTTACTTGCTCAACAGATGCTATTGTTCCCGCTTGGGCATATATGTTAATTGCAACAAAACTAGAATCTAATGCCAAAAAAGTAATTATTGGCGATTTAGAACAATTAGAATCTTCTATTTATCAAGATATCATTAATACAATCGATTTTAATGAATTTAAAGATAAGCCAGTTATTGTAAAAGGCTGCTCTAACAAACCAGTACCTACTAATGCCTATATTTTATTAATAGAAAAGCTAACACCTATAGCTAAATCTATTATGTATGGTGAAGCCTGTTCTTCGGTTCCATTACACAAAAAGAAATAATTTACTTATTTTCAGTATATTATATTTTTATTACTGCGTTATGTTTTCTTACAAAACTTTATATATTTGCAGCCAATTTTTTTAAACCTTAAACTAAATAATTATGAAAAAAACATTACTATTATTAGCTTTATTTCTAGGGTTAACTTCTGGATTTGCACAAGACGAAGCTACTGAAGAAGGACCACAAGACGGATGGAAAAAATCAGGAACTATCTCATTTTTACTTAATCAATCTTCTTTTGACAACTGGGTTGCTGGTGGTACAAGTAATATCTCTGGAACTTTAGGTATAAACTACGATTTCAACCTATTAAAAGGTGATTGGACTTGGGATAACAAACTAATTGCTGCTTTTGGTATTACAAAAATTAAAGGTGAAGACACACAAAAATCTGATGACAGATTAGAGTGGAATTCATTATTAGGTAAAAAAGCTTCTGGAAATTGGTACTACTCTGCTTTCCTAAACTTTAAAACACAATTTGCTGATGATTTAATTGGAGATACTGAAGTTGGTGAAACGAAATTATTCTCACCTGCTTATTTACAGTTTGGTCCAGGTATGTTATGGAAAAAAAGCGACAACTTAAAAGTTAACATTGCTCCTGCTACTTCTAAATTAGTAATCGTAGATAAAGATTTAACTCTACCTATGGAAGCATATTTTGGTGTTGAAGAAGGAAAAAGTACACGTTACGAATTAGGAGCAGCTATTGGTGCTTACTATAAGTTTAATCTTATGGAAAACGTATCTATGGAAAATATTTTAAACTTATATTCTAATTATTTAGAAGACCCTCAAAATGTTGACGTAGATTACACAATGAATTTAGTAATGACAATTAACAAGTACTTATCTGCAAACTTAGCTTTTCAAGCTATTTACGATGATAATGCTTTTAGAGGCTTACAAACAAGAGAAGTATTTGGATTAGGAGTTAACTACAACTTTTAAAAACCAAATAAAGAATAAAACAAAAAAAGCACCTTGTAAGGTGCTTTTTTTTATGCTTCAGCTTCATCATAATCTGGATATAAAAAATGATTATATGGAAAACGTGTAATGTGAATTTTTCTCACTTCATCATAAACTCGCTTTCTAAACTCTTCTAAGTTATCTTTATTTAATGCTGAAATAAACAACGCATTACTTCCCATTCTAGCCATCCAAGTATTTTTCCATTCATCTAGCGAATAATTAGACTTTGTTCTAACTGCCACTAAATCTGTTTCATCAAAAGGCTCTGGCTCGTAAGCATCAATTTTATTAAAAACCATTATTGTAGCTTTATCTGCACTATCTATTTCTCCTAAAATTTTATTTACAGACTCAATATGTTCTTCAAAGTTAGGATGCGAAATATCTACAACATGCAACAACAAATCTGCTTCTCTAACCTCATCTAATGTACTCTTGAACGACTCCACTAATTGTGTTGGTAATTTTCTAATAAACCCAACTGTATCACTCATTAAAAAAGGCAAATTCTTCACTACTACTTTTCTAACTGTTGTATCTAATGTTGCAAACAGTTTATTTTCTGCAAACACTTGTGATTTACTAACTACATTCATAAGTGTAGACTTACCAACATTTGTATAACCAACAAGAGCAACTCTAACCATTTTACCACGATTGCCACGTTGTACAGCCATTTGCTTGTCAATCTTCTTGATTTTTTGCTTTAACAAAGTAATCTTATCGCGAACTATACGTCTATCAGTTTCTATTTCTGTTTCTCCAGGTCCACGCATACCAATTCCTCCTTTCTGTCTTTCAAGGTGAGTCCACATACCTTTTAATCGAGGTAATAAATATTGACATTGCGCCAATTCTACTTGAGTTCTTGCATAACTCGTTTGTGCACGTTGCGCAAAAATATCTAAGATTAAGTTTGTTCTATCTAATACTTTACAATTAAGTATCTTACTAATATTACGTTCTTGAGCTGGCGACAATTCGTCATCAAAAATTGCTGTTCCTACCTCATGTTCTTCAATAAAACGCTGTACATCTTCCATTTTACCAGTTCCTATAAATGTTTTAGGATTTGGCATCTCCATTTTTTGAGTAAATCGTTTTAAAACTTCCCCTCCAGCTGTATATGTCAAGAACTCCAACTCATCTAAATATTCCTTAGACTTATCTTCATCCTGATCTTTAGTTATCACTCCAATTAAAACTGCTTTTTCTAAAGCTATGTCCTTTTTTTCTATCATAAAATCGATTAAAGTGCAAAGGTACAAATTGAATAGTTTAGTTTTTAGTATTTTAGGCACTTTAAATATCTTTAAACTAGATGACTTCTAAAAAAGACACAACTTCAGGCTACTATACTATTGCTTTTTACAACCTAGAGAACCTATTCGACACGTTTGACAATAAACATACACATGATGATGATTTTCTACCATCTTCAGAAAAAAAATGGACACAAAAACGCTACAAGAAAAAGGTTAGAAAATTAGGATATGCTATTTCAGAAATAGGTATTAAAACATCAAAAAAACTTCCTGTAATAGTAGGCTTAGCTGAAGTTGAAAACAAACTTGTTGTTGAAGATTTACTTGATTCAAAATTTTTAGAACATAAAAATTACGATTTAGTTCATTATGACTCCGCTGACGAAAGAGGGATTGATGTAGCTCTTATATATAATAAAGATTACTTTAAAGTTGAACACACTGAAGTTTTTCCACTAGATCTATTTGATGAAAATGGTTTTAGAGATTACACAAGAGATATACTATTAGTTACTGGATATTTAAATAATGAAAAAATTCACATTCTGGTAAACCATTGGCCTTCTAGAAGAGCAGGCGAACAAGAAACTGAAGCAGCTAGGTTAACAGCTTCTAATAAAGTAATAGAAATTTTTAACTCAATTAAAGAAGAGGATTCAAATGCTAAAATAATAATCATGGGAGATTTCAATGATGATCCTTCCAACAAAAGCATTAAACAATTGGTGAATACATTAGATATATATAATCCTATGGAATCTTTAAAGTCTATTTTAAGAGGTAGCTTAAATCATAGACAAAATTGGAACCTTTTTGATCAAATACTTTTCTCTACCAATTTCTTTGAATATCAACCTCATAAACATAGCTTTTCAAAAGCTAATATTTTCGACAATCAATTCTTAAAGCAATTTAAAGGAAAATATAGAGGAAATCCTTTTAGAACTTATGTTGGATATAAATATAAAGGAGGTTATAGCGATCATTTTCCAGTCTATATTCATTTAAAGAAAAATTAGAAATTAACTCAACCCGTTTTTAACACTCTTTATCGATAAAAAAAGTATTTTATCTATTAAAGTAATGTTAACTTATAGTTAGTTTTCATTTTTTTTATCTTCGGAAACTATTATTCTTTATAAAAATTGCTGTTTTAATTGGTTTTATTTGACTTAACAACTTCAAATAATCACAACCAGTTAATATTCAGTTTTTTATAATTTATATATTACTAACAAGCTATCAAATGAAAAAAATTACTAGTACTATACTGTTAATGTTGTTTGCATTAATAGTAAATGCACAAACAACTGTAGACTGTACAGCTGCACCAATCACTACCAATTATTGTTATGATAACAATGACACTACATCTTGGCTATTTACGTCAACTGATGGTAGTCCAGTTAGAATATCATTCTCTGCCGGAACTATTGAAGCAGGTTGGGATGAATTAACAATATATGATGGAGCGGATAATACTGCTCCTATTTTATTTAATAGTGAAGCTGACGGGATTTTTGACTTTACTGGATTAACTTATGACTCAACTGGAGATTCTATTTACCTTGAAGTAGATAGTGATGGTTCAGTAAGTTGTACTTCTGGAGCCAGAGACGAATGGGTGTTTACTGCAAGTTGTGCAACTTGTGTTAATCCAGTTGCGACTTATTTTGTAGATGAAGATTGTATTAATGGCCCTCAATTTTTTGTAGATGTTGATTTAACTGATATGGGTTCTGCAACTTCAATTACAATTACAGACAACCAAGGGAGTACTCCTCAAATAGCAAATGCTATAGGAGTTTATACTTTTGGACCTTTTCCTAATAACACAGGTGTTGTAATTACGGTTGCTAACGACGACGACAGTAACTGTACATTAACAAGTCCTTCGTTAACTCAAGATCAATGTGTACTAAATACTATCGATTGTACTCAAGCACCACAACAATTTAACTATTGTTATGATAATAACGATGACACAGCATGGCTATTCACTTCTACTGATGGAAGTCCTATAAGAATTACTTTCAATGCTGGTGGGATTGAATCATGTTGTGATGATATTTTAATTTACGACGGAACAAGTAACGCAGCTCCATTGATTTACCAAGGAAATAATGGTGGTGACTTATCTGGTTTAACTTTCGATTCAACTGGAGATTCTTTATATTTTGAAATTGATGCAGATGGTTCTGTAAGTTGTGCTTCAGGAAGTGGTTGTTGTACTACTGAGTGGGACTTTACTGTAGCTTGTGCTACTTGTGTTAATCCTGTAGTTGATTATGCTATTAATAGCGATTGTATTAATGGCCCTCAATTTTTCGTAGATGTTGACCTTACAGATTTAGGATCTGCTACTTCAATTACTATAACGGACAATCAAGGAAGTGCGCCACAAACAACTAGTGCTATTGGAATGTTTTCTTTTGGACCTTTCCCAAATACAACTGATGTTGTAATTACTGTTACTAATGACGATGATTCAAATTGTATATTAACAAGTAACGCTTTAACACAGCCTTTCTGTTTAGATAATTATATAGATTGTACTGCTGGACCTTCAACTTATTCATATTGTTATGAAAATAATGATACTAACATATTTTCATATACTAGCTCAGACGGTTCACCTCTTAACTTAAACATAATCTCTGGATTTGTAGCTTGGAACGGATTTAATAATACAACTGATGATCCATTAATTATTTATGACTCTGATGGAACTACCGAATTATATAATGGTGGTGGTAACGAAGGTGATTTAGCAGGCCTTTCTTTCCAATCTACTGGAGATACTATTTATTTCTCAATTCAATCTAATGGATTTACAAGTTGTGAATCTGGAAGTGCTGGATTAGATACAGGTATAGACTATACGGTTTCATGTGCTACTTGCGTTAATCCTGCTGTAACATACGCTGTAGTTCAAGATTGTGTAAATGGACCTCAATTTTTAGTTGATGTTGATTTAACAGATTTAGGATCTGCAACTTCAATTACTATTACAGACAATCAAGGAAGTGCGCCTATAAATACTTCTGCTACTGGACTATTCACTTTTGGACCTTTCCCTAATATGACAGATGTTGTTATTACTGTAGCTAGTGATGATGATGCTAACTGTACTTTAACAAGTACATCGTTAACACAAGAACAATGTGTGCTTAACGTTATAGACTGTACTGCTGGTCCTCAAAACTTCAATTATTGTTATGATAACAATGACGATACAACTTGGTTATTTGCTTCTAACGATGGAAGTCCAGTTAGAATTGTATTTAATGCTGGTGGAATAGAATCTTGTTGTGATGACATATTAATATATGATGGAGCAGATAATACTGCAACATTATTATATCAAGGAAATAATGGTGGTGATTTAGCTGGTTTAGTATTCCAATCTACTGGAGATTCTCTATTTATGGAAATTGATGCTGACGGTTCTGTAAGTTGTGCTTCTGGTAGTGGATGTTGTACTGCTGAATGGGACTTTACTGTGAGTTGTGCTACATGTACTTTCCAAACAGTTAATTATAACATTGTTGACGACTGTGCTAATGGAGATCAATTCTTTATTGATGTAGAAATAACTGACATGGGTGACGCTGTTACATTAAATATTACTGATGACCAAGGAAGTACTCCTCAAACAGCAACTACAACAGGAACATATACTTTTGGTCCTTTCCCTAATTTAACTAACGTTGATATTACTGTAGAGAATGCTGATGATGCTAACTGTACAGTAAATAGTGGACCTATAACTCAATTAGCTTGTCCTCCAGACAATGACGAATGTGCAACAGCAACTGTTGCTGGTGTAAATGATAATGCTCTTTGTACAATTACAACTCCTGGAACTATATTAGGAGCTACAGCTTCAAATAATCCTGTTGGATCTTGTACTGGTTCTCCTGATGATGATGTATGGTTTGAATTTACTGCACTAAGTGAAGTACATGTAATCTCTCTTTTAAATATTAATGGAGGAACAGGATTCTTAGGTCATGCTTTATATTCTGGACCTGATTGTGACAACTTAACTGAAATTTACTGTGTTGATGACACTAGTAGTTTAGCTATTAGTTTAATTGTTGGTGAAACTTATTATTTAAGAGTATTCTCTAACACAGATCAACCAGATCAAACAAGTACTTTTGACTTATGTATTAGAATTGCTCCAGAAAACACTGAATGTGCTGGTTCATCTCCTTTCTGTGCTGATGAAAATGGCGCTATTATATTCCCTAATACAACTGGTATAGAAGACAGTACAAGTATCGCTTGTTTATTTACTGCTCCTAACCCAGCTTGGTATTTTATTCAAGTTCAAGATCCAGGAGAAATTGTAATAGATATTATTCAAAATACAGGATTCGATGAAAACGGAAATCCTACTGGAACTGGATTAGATGTTGATTTTGTTCTTTGGGGACCTTTCGCTCCTGGTGAGGTATTTTGTGGAAACTTAGACCAAGGTTGTCCAGATCCAGGTGATTGTCCAAATAACACATCAAATCCAAATTTCTACCCTTCAGGAAACATAGTAGATTGTAGTTACTCAATTCAAGATGTTGAGACATTAACAATAGATAATGCTCAAACTGCTGAAATATATGTTTTAGTAGTAACAAACTTCTCTGACGACCCAGGGTTTATACAGTTAGTACAAACCAATGGTGATCAACCAGGTTCAGGTTCTACTGACTGTTCTATTTTATGTGATGTTGATTTAGGTGAAGATTTAGATTTATGTGGATACACAACTTACACATTAACTGCTGAATCAGCATATGCTGATTATTACGAATGGTACAAAGACGGTATCCAAATTACTGGAGCAAATTCTGAAACTCTTGAAATTACAGAATCTGGTACTTATACTGTATTAATAGATAATGATATTTGTGAAGAACCTGCTCTTGATGAAATAGTAGTAAACTTCTATCAAGAACCTACTCTTAACCCAATTGAAGATATTATAACTTGTGATGATGCAAGTGGTGATGAAATTGAAGATTTCGATCTTGAATCACAAACAGCTATTTTATTAGGTGACCAATTACCTTCAGATTTTGCTGTGACATATCACGTAAGTTTAGAAGACGCTCAAGCTGGAGTAAATCCTCTTACATCTCCTTACACTAATACTGCTAACCCTCAAACTATATATATTAGAGTTGAAGATGTTAACGCAGTAGGATCTGATTCAGGATGTTTTGTAACTACTTCATTTAATATTGAAATATCTGGACCAACTCCAACTGCTACTAGTGTTGACTTCCCATTATGTGATGATGCATCTAGAGATGGTGTTGAAATTTTTGATTTAGATAGTCATTCTGCCAATATTTTAGATGGTCAAGATGATACAATATTTACAGTAACGTATTACTTATCTGAAACTGAAGCTGAAGACGGAAATAACCCATTAACTTCTCCATACGAGAACACATCAACTCCACAAACTATTTATGCTAGAGTTGAAAGTAATGTTGCAACTGATTGTTACAGTATAACTAATTTCGATTTAATTGTAGAAGATGTTCCATACACAACTTTTGATGGTTCGATTACTTATGAAGTATGTCCAAATGCTACAGTTCCAATTGAAGTAATGGCAATTGCTGAAAATTATTCAGAAAGTGAAGTTACAATTAATTGGTATCAAGATGGTGTATTAATCCCAGGGCAAAATAGCTTAACACTTCCAACTGTTTTAACTGAAGGTATTTACACTATCGAAGTTACATTTAACAACAATGGATGTTCTTATATGGCTGATGTAGATGTAGTTGAATTAGAAACATGTGTAATCCCTCAAGGCATATCACCAGATGGTGATGGGTTAAACGATAGCTTTGATTTAAGTAGCTATGATGTACATAAGCTTGAAATTTACAATAGATATGGTCAATTAGTTTATTCAAAAGAAAATTATTCTGATGAATGGGTTGGTCAATCTGATGAAGGAGAGAGATTACCTGTAGGTACATATTTTTATGTAATGAGATATCAAGATAACAAGCAAAAAGCAGCTTGGGTATATTTAAATTATTAAACAAAAAACAGAGATTTTTTAAGAGTCTTTTAATCGATTATAATTGCATTTTGTCTATTATAATTTTGTTAACGGACTCTTAAAATTCTTTTTTTCTATATTGGTAAGCCTATTGTTTATCTTCAATTTAGAAAATAATTTTAGTTAACTAACTTAATCGATACAAATGAAAAAAATTACTCTTTTATTTGCTCTGCTACTATCAATAGTGACATGGCAAATTGATGCTCAGATTACTTCATTCCCATATGTCGAAGATTTCGAATCTGGTGATGGTGGCTGGGTTGCAGACAACACAACTAATGGTACTTGGGCTCTTGGTGATCCTGCTGGAACAACTATTATTGGTGCCGACTCTGGAACCAATGCATGGGCCACAAACTTAACAGGAACTTATAATGCTAATGAAAATTCATGGGTTACTAGCCCTGTTTTTGATTTATCATCTTTAGTTACACCTTCTATCGAACTTGCAGTTTGGTGGAATAGTGAATTTAGTTGGGATGGAATGGTACTTCAATCTTCAATTGACTCTGGAGCTTCATGGCAAAATGTTGGAGCTGTTGGAGATCCAAACAATTGGTATACTGATAACTCAATTAATGGAAACCCTGGAGGTCAACAAGAAGGTTGGTCTGGTAGAGAATCATCAAGCAACGGCTCAGGCGGTTGGGTTTTTGCAAGACATTCTTTAACTGGTCTTGGAGGTCAATCTAATGTAATTTTTAGAGTAGCTTTTGGTTCTGATGGTTCTGTTCAAGATGATGGTGTAGCGTTTGATACTGTAAGTATTTTTGAAGTTACTTGTCCTGACCCAACGGCAATTACTCTTAACAATATCACTGATACTTCATTAGATATTAGCTGGACAGCTGGTAATACAGAAACAAATTGGGAGATAGTAGTTCAACCTCAAGGTACAGGTGTACCAACTGGTCCAGGAACTGCAATAACAACTAACCCTTATACTGTTGGATCATTAACACCTTCTACTTCTTATGAAATATATATTTTAGCAGACTGTTTAACTGATGGTCAAAGTAGTTGGGTAGGTCCAATCAACTTTAATACAACAAACGTTCCACCACCACCACCTAATGGTGTTACTTGTGCTAGTGGAACATCTTCATTTATATTTACTGAAGATTTTGAAACTGATCCAGCTGCTGGTTGGACAGGTACAACTTTTACTGGAGGAAATGGTGATTGGGATATTACAGCTGGAAATGCTAACTCAGGGGGTACAGGACCTAATGCCTCTTTTAATGGAGGAATGCACCTAGAATATGAAGCATCAGGAGATTCTTCAACGATTGCTTCAGCAATATCACCTGCTATTGATTTATCAGCAGCAGTGGATGGAGCGGAACTTTCTTTTTATATGCATGCTTTTGGAGCTGACATGGGAACTCTTAATGTGGGAATAGCAAATGACCCTGCTGGACCATTCACAAATTTGTATACTTGGATTGGTGACTTCCAAGCTACTGATGATGAAGCTTGGGTTCCAATTGGAATTAACCTTGATGCTTATTTAGGTCAGGTAGTTTACATAGAATTTAGTTATGGAGGTGCTGGAACTGGTTTTGAGGGTGATATGTCTATTGATTATGTAAGAGTAGAATCTTGTGGTTCTTTTTGTATTGCTCCTAGTGGAATAACTGTTTCAAATGTAACTGGAACTTCTGCCGATGTAGCTTGGACAGGAAATAATGGAGAGGCTGAATGGGAATATGTAGTTCAACCTGCTGGAACTGGTGAACCTACTGGAAGTGGAACTGTTGTAAACACACCTAGTGTTAACTTAACAGGTTTAAACTTCTCAACAGATTATGAAATTTATGTGAGAGCTAACTGTGGTAGTGATTATAGTGTTTGGGCTGGCCCTGTAAACTTTAGCACTACAATACAGGTAAATTATGATGTAGACTGTGCTGTAGGACCAACTAACATGAATTATTGTTATGTAAATAATGAAACCAACGTCTTTACTTTTACAAGTACTGATGGCTCTTCTTTAAATTTCACAGTTAATGCTGGTCAAGTTGAAGATGGTTGGGATGAATTTATTGTTTACGATACTGATGGTACAGAATTAACACCTGTAAACTTCTATGGTAATGCTGGTGATTTAGCTGGTGTATTCTATCAATCTACTGGTGATACAATTTCTTTTACAGTAACTTCAGATGGAGTAATTAACTGTTCTGATAATGGATATACTCCAATTGATGTAACAGTAGCTTGTGCTACATGTGACAACCCAGTAGCAACTTATACACTAATTGAAGATTGTGCTAATGCTCCTCAATTCTTTATTGATGTTGATATTACTGATCTTGGTACTGCTACAACTTTAAATATAACTGATAACCAAGCATCTCCTTTAGTTACTGCAACGAATACTGGTATTGTTACAATGGGACCTTATCCTAATGGCACTGATGTTATTGTAACAATCGAGAATGCAGATGATAGTAATTGTATAATTTCAAGTAATCCTATAAATCTTCCATTCTGTGGTGATACATGTACAACCGCTTTACCTGTTGCTTGTGGTGATAGTGTTTCTGGTAGTACAGTAGCTGCTTCTGACGTTGACGAACCAGCTGATTTTTGTGGTACTGGTGGTGGTGCTCCTGGTGTATGGTATTCATTCACAGGAACTGGTGATATTGTAACAATGTCATTATGTAACTCAACTTATGATACTAAAATTCAAGTTTGGGAAGGTGATTGTGATAACTTAACTTGTGTAACAGGTAACGATGATAACTTTGGAGCATGTGGTGGAGCACAATCTGAAGTGTTATTTGTTTCAAACCCTGGAACAGAATATTTAGTTTATGTATTTGGATTTGGATCAAGCACTGGTGATTACACATTAGATGTTACTTGTGAGACTCCTCCAACACCTCCTGCAAATGATGAATGTGATAACGCAACAACATTTGTAGCTAATGCTGATGATACTTGTACAGAATTTGCCTCAGGTACTACTTGGGGAGCAACAGGATCTTCTCAAGCTAATGGTTGTGATGATACTGCTGATGATGATGATGTATGGTTCCAGTTTGATGCAGTTTCAACTGACCATGCTGTAACATTAAATAATATTGTTGGTGGAGGTTTAGCTTTTGTACTTTATGAAGGTGATGATTGTAATAACTTAACACAAATTGATTGTAGCCCATTCTTTGGTGACCCTACAATTATAGCTAATGGATTAACAGTTGGTAACACATATACTGTAAGAGTTTACTCTTCTTCAACTGATCCACTACAAAATATTACTTTTGACCTTTGTGTGTTTACTATTCCACCTCCAATTTATACAAGTGAAACAGATTACACTGTTGAGCAAATAATTATAGATGTATTAGCAAACGAGAACCCAGATTGTCCTCAAATTTCAAATATTACATATTCAACAGGTACTGATTTTGGTACTACAAACGGAATTGGTTATTTTGAAGCTAACGGATCTGGATGGCCTTTTGAAGCTGGTTTAATTATGACTTCTGGTGATATTAATAATGCTCCAGGACCTGAAGATGAAACGTTAAGTGATGGTGGTTTTGCTTGGCCTGGAGATACTGATCTTGAAAATGCAGTGCCAACGCTAAATCCAGGAGATTCAAATAATGCATCAATTATTGAGTTCGATTTTGTACCAATTATTGAACACATGAGTTTTGACTTTATATTCGCGGCTGAAGAATATGGTACATTCCAATGTGGTTTTTCAGATGCTTTTGCTTTCTTATTAACCGATTCAAATGGAGTAACAACAAATCTAGCTATAGTACCAGGAACAACAGATCCCGTATCAGTTTTCACTGTTAGAGATGACACATATAACGGTAACTGTCCATCTGTAAATCCAGAATTCTTCGATAGCTTTTATGGAGATGGTGGTGTAAACCCTATTAATGCTCCTAT
This sequence comes from Pontimicrobium sp. IMCC45349, assembly GCF_047219225.1. Taxonomy (GTDB): domain Bacteria; phylum Bacteroidota; class Bacteroidia; order Flavobacteriales; family Flavobacteriaceae; genus IMCC45349. The sequence continues at coordinate 1,121,379 of NZ_CP178208.1, forward strand.
AGATTTTAGAGGTCATACTACAATTATGACTGCAGAAGCTACAGTAGTACCTAATGAAATATATCATATTAAATTAGTAATTGCTGATGCTCTTGATACTGCTTATGATTCTGCTGTATTTATTGGAGCAGGTACTTTTAACATTGGTAGACCAGATCTAGGAGATGATATTACACTTGGATCAGGTGAAGAAACTTGTGAAGGTAACGCTATCATTCTTGATTCTGGTGATCCTCCAACTAATGCAGATATTGCTTGGTATATGGATGGTGAATTATTAGAGGGTGAAAACACTCAATTCTTAGAAGTTACTGAAACTGCTTTTTATGCTGTTGAATATTCTTATTCTAACCTATCTTGTGCAGTTTCTGATGAAATTTTAGTTGAGTTTTATGAAAACCCTGAACCAGAACCTGTTCAGGAAACAATAGTAAGGTGTGCTGATTTAGAAGTTACACTAGAAGTAGTTGTAAACAACTCAGAAGTATTAGAAACTATGACATATTACTGGACATATAATAATACTGATGTGCAGTCTGGTCCAGATAACACATATACATTACCTGCTGGTTCTACTGACTTTGGTGATTATATAGTAACTGCAATTGATGAAAGAGGTTGTTATGGTAACACTACAATTTCTGTTATAGAAGGTACGTACCCAATTGTTGAAGCAGTTGATGCAAATGTTGATAAATGTATTAACGAAGATGTTACACTAGAAGCTTTCCCTGCTAATCCTGAAGCATTGAGTGATGATTTAACTTACACTTGGTATATAGGAGGCGTTGAAATGCAATCTAGTAGCGATAACACTTACGTACATGCTGCAGGTGAATCTGAAGCAGTAGTTACTGTGATGATAACAGATGAGTTATCACAATGTATGGGTGAAACAGACATAAATGTAGTATACTACGTTAACTCAAACTGTTTAGATTTACCACAAGGTATTTCTCCTGGATCTGTAGACGGTTTAAATGACTGTTTAATCTTAGACCATTTAGCGGATAAAGAAGGCATTAGAAAAGCTGAAGTATTTAACCGTTACGGAACAAAAGTTTATGAGTTTGATAGTTATGTAGATCAATGGTGTGGAACTGATGAAGACGGTAAATTATTACCTGTTGGAACTTATTTCTATACAATTTACTTTAACTCGAACCGTGAACCAATAACAAGCTGGATATATTTAAATTACTAATAAAACCTAATAACTAAACAATGAAAAAATTATATATCATACTATTTGTAGTCTTGTTTGCATATAATGCAAATGCGCAACAAGACCCTCAATACACGCAATATATGTATAATATGAATGTAATTAATCCAGCATATGCTGGATCAACCGAAGGACTTGCAGTTGGTGCTCTTTATAGAAGCCAATGGGTAGGTTTAGATGGCGGTCCTCAAACTTATACATTCGCTATACATTCTCCTATTGGAGAAAAAGTTGGTCTAGGTTTTTCTGTAATTGCAGACGAAATTGGACCTGTAAAAGAAACTAATGCTTATGTTGATTTCTCTTATACCATTCCTGTTGGAAATGTAACTAAACTTGCATTTGGATTAAAAGGTGGATTTACATTCCATGATATTGGGATTTGGGAAGGTCAAATAGATCTTATTGATGCAGGTGACCCTTTCTTTGCTCAAAATATTGATGAAACAACACCTAATATTGGTGCTGGAGTTTATTTATACCAGCCAAATAAATATTATGTTTCTGTATCTATGCCAAACATTTTAAACTCTGTGCACTTAGATGCTAGTAATACTGAAATAGGTTCGGAAACTCAGCATTTATTTGCAGCAGCAGGTTATGTATTTGATTTATCTGAAAACTTTAAATTAAAACCACATGGTTTATTAAAGTATGCTAGCGATGCTCCTGTAAGTTTTGACTTGAATGCAAACTTATTTATGTACGACTTAATAGAAGTTGGTGCAGGTTACCGCTTAGATGATTCTTTTAGTGCAATGATAAACTTTATGATTACTCCTAATTTAAGAATTGGTTATGCTTATGATGCTATACAATCTGAACTTGACATTGTTACAAATGCATCGCATGAAGTTTTCATCAACTTTGATTTAAATTTCCCAAGAAAAGTTTCACGTTCACCTCGTTATTTCTAATCTAGTTAAGCTATAAAAATCATGAAAAAATTAATCACAATATTTACAATCGTAATGATGAGTAGTTTAAGCTTAACTGCTCAAAATAAAGACACAAAAAAAGCAGATAAACATTTTGCAAGATTTGAATTTGTTGAAGCTGCTAAAGACTATGCAGACTTAGTATCTGATGGTAAGGCTGATACTTATGTATATTCACAATTGGCTGAGTGTTACTACAATGTATTTAACACTACTGAAGCTGAAAAATGGTATGCTAAAGCATTAGAAACTTCAGAAGAGCCAGAAATGATTTATAAGTATTCACAAATGCTTAAAGCTAATGGTAAATATGAGGCTTCTAATACACAAATGGACAAGTTTGCATCTATGCGTCCAGGTGATGAAAGAGCGATTGCTTATAAAAAGAACCCTAATTACTTACCTAAAATTTTAGAAAAAGGTAAGAAGTTTAATGTTCAAAACATGGATATTAACTCTGCTACTTCTGATTTTGGAGGAACGTTACAAGATGGTAAATTATACATTACTTCTGCTAGAAATAGTGCTAGAAAAAACTATGGATGGAATGAACAACCATATTTAGACATTTATGAATTAACTGCTAATGAGGATGGGTCTTACCAAAATGCTGTTCTTGCTAGCAATAGGATTAATACTAGATACCATGAAGGTTTAGTTTCTTTTTCTCCTGATGGAAATACAATGTATTTCTCTCGTGAAAGTTTTTATGACAGAATTTTCGAGAAAGATTCTCTTACTAACTACAAAGTAAGTCAGTTAAACTTATATAAAACAACTAAATTATCAGATGGATGGAGTCAAGTAGAGCCTTTACATGTTAATAGCGCTAATTACTCTGCTAAAAATCCTGCTGTAAGTGCAGATGGTAAAACATTATACTTTGCTTCGGATATGCCAGGTGGTTATGGTTTATATGACATATATAAAGCAGATATCAATGAAGATGGTACAATTGGTGAGCCAGTTAACTTAGGGCAAAAAATTAATACTGAAGGTCAAGAAATGTTCCCTTACTCAAGTAGTAATGGTACTTTATACTTCTCTTCTAACGGTCACTTAGGATTAGGTGGGTTAGATGTATTCCATACTAAAGAAATTGATGGGAAAATGGCTCCAGTAAGAAATGTTGGTGTTCCTGTAAACAGTAATGCAGATGATTTTGCTTTTAGTATCAATGAAGATGCTGGAGAAGGATTTGTTTCTTCAAATAGAGAAGGTGGAAAAGGAAGTGATGACATTTATGCAGTTAAAAAACTTCAACCTTTATGTGATGTGTTAATTGCTGGAACAATTACAGATAATAAAACTGGTGCACCTTTAAGTGGAGCTACAGCTACATTATATGATAGTGAAGGTAACATGATTACTTCTAAGATGTCTAATGCTGAAGGACTTGTTGAATTTATTGTTGAGTGTGAAACAGATACTCAAATGGAAGTTACAATGCCAGATTACGAAAGTAAGCGTGTAGATATTGAAGGAACAAATGAAGAAGAAGTTGAAGTTGCTGTTGCTTTAGATCCTATTGAAGTAATTATTGAAAATGAGCAAATTGTTTTAAATCCAATTTACTTTGACTTTGACAAATCTAACATTACAGCTCAAGCTGCTTTTGAATTAGATAAATTAGTTCAAATCATGAATAAATATCCTGAATTAGTAATTAGTGCTGAGTCTCATACTGATAGTAGAGGATCTGCTTCTTATAACGAAAGATTATCTGACAGACGTGCTAAAACTACTGTACAGTATGTAATTTCTAAAGGAATTGATGCTAGCAGAATTACAGGTCAAGGAAAAGGAGAAAGTGCTCCTAAAGTAGATTGTGGTGGAAATTGTTCTGAAGAAGATCACCAAATGAATAGAAGATCTGAATTTATTATTACTAGTGGTAATCCTAACTCTTAATAAAAGTTCACAATCAATATAACTAACTAACCAATCATTAAAAAGCCTTAACTATAGTTAAGGCTTTTTTTATTATAATGCATTAAGTAAAACTAATGCCAATGCTATTATTCCAATGGGTAAAAGCCATACTATCCAAATACTATATGTTTTTGTTTTAACTTTTAAGGATTTAGCATTTAACACCTTTCTCTTTTTGCCACTATACTTTATCCAGTTTTTAAAATATAGTATAACGACTACAAGCCCAAATAATACCCAAGCTTTAGTTGAAGACATTGTTGTAACCTTCATTTGATTAAAAAACTTAGCAAAGAATACACCTAATAATAGGATTACAGAGCTTTCAAATAATAATATATAGAACACTGCTAAAGTGTTCGATTTACGCTTTAATTTGTCCTTATAAGCGTTAAAAACTGTGAAAAATAATTGATCTGATATTGTCATAGAGTAAAAATAAAAAAAGCCGCATGAAAATTCATGCGGCTTCAAGTTTATTTGAATTATATTTTATCTATTCTGGGATAGAAATAATTACATTATCAACATGGATTGTCCCATTTTGGTTCGAAGTATCACTTCCTGTATACTTAAATGCAATATATAAGTTTCCAGTATAACTAGAAAGATCTATAGCACCTGAATCAATCCAAGTAAACCAATCATCTGTTACATCTGGATGTGCAATAACTGCGTCTGTTAAAGCTATCCAAGTTGCTGAAGCAACACCATCAGTTGTTCCATTAAAATCAGTAGAAACAAAAACTTCTAAAGGATCATGACCAGCATCAGGATAAGCATATTCAGTTTGGAAATTTAACATTTCACCATCTTGTGCATCCATATCAATAGCAGGTGAAATTAACCAACCTACATTGTTACTATCACCAGATTGGTAAGCAGAAAACTCAGCATATCCATTACCACTATAAACTTGTTCAGTCCATAACTCACTACCATCTTCAGCATAATTTAACCATCCTTCAACATTTAAATCTGTATTATCTGTTGCAGAACTGAAAGTCTCTTCAAATACAGGGTCACAACGGTTTCCATCAAAGCTAATATCATCAGTAGTATTAAGTAACATTACAATATCATCTCCACCATAACTTTGAGAAATAACACCTGCAATTGTACCTCTACCTTGAGTTGGTAATGGCATTTGGTTAAAATTAGCGAATGAGCTTGTTTCAATTAAAAACTCAGCACCATTATCACAACTTACTAAAGCACGCTGTGTATCAAAATCATCATAAGGAGCAACAAATGTTTGCCCTTCTAATCCTGCTGGAAATTGAGCATTTTCAAACTGTACAAACATGCCTAAGTGTGCGTCATTTACACTAGACATTCCTACTGTTAATGGTACAATAGTTTCTGTAACATTAGACCTGAATAAGAAATCTGGAATCATGTTAGCAGTAATTTCATCAACTTCATCACCATCTTCAGCACCACCAATAGTTAATACTTCAGAAGAATTTTCTCCTAAAAACAACCCTTTTAGTTTAATATAAACTTCTCTACCTTTATTATATCTATTATAATTATCAGCTAAATTTAATACAACACCTATTGCTGCTGTAGGGTTTTCTGGAGCATCCTGCATATAGAACTCTTTGTAAAAGTTTCCTGTAGCATCAGATGAAGTAACATAACCTTTAACAACTATGTCAGATTCAATTAAAGTTACTTGACCATTATACATAGCTTTTAACTGTGAAATAGTAACTAAAGCCATTTCTTCATTTTGAATAGCAGTTAAAATTTCTTGTAAGCCAGCATTCTCTTCATCTCCTAAACTATTAGGAACAGTAAAATCGTCGTCTTGTACACATGCTGTCATTGCAACCATAGCAAATGCAACAAGTACTATATTTAATAATTTGTTTGTTTTCATAATATTTATATTTTTTTTCATAGTTGTTTTAAAATCTAACGTTTAAGTTAAGGAAATATGTAGTTCCTCTACCATACCAATATTTTGATCCGAATACTCGCTTAGGATTTGCAGCATCATCTCTAAGTTCGCGATAGTTAGAATTTCTACTTTGTTCAAATCCACCAGACTTAAATTGTTTGTCGAGAATATTGTTGATACTTGCAAAAAGACCTATAAAGTAATCACCTACTTTCCATGACTTACCTCCAATGGCATTTACTACCATATAGCTATCAAACTTCTCTTGCTTTAATAATTCACGAGCAATATTTGGATCATAATCATTAAATGGTAAACCATCTTGATCAGTATAAAAATTCTCAGTTCTTAATATTGGAGCTACATCTACATAAGCATTTGAGAAAAAGTTTGTTGTTGCTCCGAACCACCAATAATCTGGGTCTCTATACTCAAATCCAACAGAAGCTGCTCGTTGTGGACCTCCAGCTAATTTATAATCTTTAAGATTAGCCTCTCCAAAATTAATTCCTCCACCTACTGATGCAAAATCATCAGAAGTTAATAATAAGTTTGGATTGTTATCATAAGTATATTGTCCTATAGATGCAGCACCTTTCAATTTAATAGTTGGAGTTACTTGTGCTTCAATACCTAATTCTGCTCCAAAGTGTCTTTTATCCACACCTTGTAATATTTCTTGAACAAAAGCATTTTCACCTGTAAAAGTTTGTCCATTAATTCCTGTTCCACTAATACCATCTGCATAATAAAATGAAACATCATTAGCATCTTCAATAGTTGTATAAAAACCAGTTAACCTAGCTTTTACTATAGGAGAACGGTAAATATAACTTGCATCAACAGTAGTTATTTTTTCTTCAGTAATATTAATTCCACTTAAGTCTCCAACTACATTATGATTTTCTCTTGAGTTAGAAAATGTATTTCTTAAAGATGGTGCTTTAGTAATATATGCACCATTGAAATCTAATAAATGCTTTCCAGAAATCTTATAAGTAAATCCTGCTTTAGCTCCAACACCATTAAATTTAATTTTTTCACCTTTTCCATAAGAATTACCTAGATAAGCTTCATGTTGAAATAATCCATCTCTTTGGTATTGCGTGTCAGTATAACTTAAAGCTGCATAAAAATCAACTTTATTGTATTTAAACTGTGCCTGAGCAAAGGCACTCATTACATTAGCTTCTAAATTATAATTGTATCTAAATTTATCTCCTTCAAAAGCAACAAAATCAGGATTTTGTAAATTAAACTGATATCCATCAAAAGCATCTACATTTAATAAACCTGTTGTACTACCTAATAAATCAATAATTTCAGCAAAGTTTTCAGATTTAAGTTTCTTGTAATTAACACCTCCAGTAATAGTAATATTTTCAGTTAATTCACTATTTAATATTGAGTTTATTGTTAATTGCTTATCGTCACTTCTATCTTCATATAAAACATAAGCTGCATTAGTATCGCTTATGTTATTTGTTAAGTTAGCATCATAAATAGCGTTCCAGTCAATTTGGCCATTATTTATAAATTCTTGTTCAGCTATATAAGCACCTTCATAATCAGGTCCATCAGTATCAGCTAAAAAGTAACTTGGTAATTTTTGATAATATGCTGGACTTGGGTTTAAACCTCCAGCAAAATCAATACGACTATTTCCTAACTCACCGAATTGATATCCAACATTAGTATTTAAACTAGTTTTATCTGAAATATCCCAGTAATGATTAACCATTACTATTGGCTCTACAACTCTTTTAACTCTAGAATTACGTTTTTCTCCATCATGATACCCCCAATATTCATTATACTTAATTCCTTTTAAATCGTATACTTCTTGTGTATTAGGAGAAGACTTCCCTCTTCTATTAGGAGCATAAACACCTGTAAAGTTTATACTATGTTTGTCATTTATTCTTTTTTCAACAGAGGCAAAAAATGAATTTGCATCATAGAAAGTTGCATCTTGGTATCCTTCATCTCCCCAACGTCTTCCTACAGATAGTGCATAAGACCATCCTCCTTCAACAACACCAGAGTTATAAGTTGCCATTAAACGATTTGTATAACTTCTATTAGAAGAAGAGTAAGTTATACGTCCACCTTGTCTGTATTTTGAAGCTCTTACGTTTATGTTTGTAGACCCTAAAATACCACCAAAATTATAAGCAGAAGGTACAACTCCAGTTGTAAGTTCTTGGTTACGCATTACATCATTAAGTCCTCCCCAATTACTCCATTGTGGTCTTCCGTTAAATGTTTTGTTCATTTCGATACCATTCATAAGTACAGTACCATTTTCAGAATCTAGTCCTCTAACTCTAAAGAAAGATGAGCTAAATTCAAATGCTGCAGTACGTTGAAAAACATCTTGAGATGACGATAATAATCCAGATATATTATCTGCACCACTTGTATCATCATTTAATTCGTCATCTGATAAAGTGATTGTAAATAAATCAGCATCATCTGAGACATCAACTTTTAAAGACATTTCAGTAATATCTACTGTTTTGCCTTCATTAACTACTATTGGATATCTAGCAGTTAAGAAACCATCTTTAGATACGTTTAGGACTTGCTCGCCTAAAGGTAGGTTTGATGTAAAACTAAACTCACCATTAGCGTCAGTTTTAGTTGTTAAAGAGGTTCCCTCAATTGTAATTGTCACATCAGGAATTGGCTCTCCAGTTATTGCATCTTTTACACTACCCTTTACAATTGTTTGTTGGGCAAAAGATGAAAAAACAGTGAAAATTCCTAATAAGAAAATAAATAACTTTTTTTTCATGTTAAATTTTGTAGTTAATAATATTTTTACTCTAAAATTTCAAATATTTAGAGCCTCCAAATTTACGTTTTTTATTTAATAATATATACTTTTGGCGTGAGATTTGCTTAGATATTAACACATACATAATATACTGATAATGAGAAACAATATTTTACACTCAATCGTTTTAACTTTCATTGTTATTTTTAGTGTACAGGCACAAAAAGACAGAAAGTTTAAAGCACACACTATTGCGTTTTATAACGTTGAAAATCTTTTTGATACTATCAACGACACCACAAAACTTGATGAAAGAAGTCCAATCATGGAAATGAAGTTTAATCGTGAGGAAGTTTATGAGAAAAAAGTAAAAAACATGGCTAGAGTTATATCGGAAATTGGCGCCGATATTTCAAAAAACACACCTGCTATAATTGGCTTAGCTGAAGTTGAAAATAGACAAGTTGTTGATGACTTAGCTAATGACTCAGCATTATTACATAAAGATTATGGTGTTGTACATTTTGACTCTCCTGATGCAAGAGGTATAGATGTTGCTTTAATGTATCAAAAATCACTTTTTAGACCTTTAAGCACTAGTAATCATGAACTCAAGATTTATGATGATATTACAAGAAAACGTATTTACACTAGGGATCAATTATTAGTTAGTGGCGAATTAGAAGGTGACTTGATTCATATAATAGTAAATCACTGGCCATCAAGAAGAGGTGGAGAAGCAAGAAGTAGACCTAAACGTGTTGCAGCTGCTAAACTTAACAAACGTATCATTGACTCTTTACAAGCTATTGACCCTTATGCAAAAATATTTACAATGGGTGATTTAAATGATGACCCAACAAATGCAAGTGTAAAGGATGTATTAAAAGCTGAAAAAGATAAAGAGGATGTTAAACTAAAAGGTATCTACAATCCTATGGAAAGTTTCTTTAAACAAGGGTTAGGGTCTAACGCTTATAGAGATGCTTGGAGTTTGTTTGACCAAATAATGATTACAAAACCATTATTGGAGAAAGACTTTTCTTCTTTTAGGTTTTTTAAAGCTGGAATATTCAACAAACAATATTTAACAAATAAAAAAGGAAGATATAAAGGATATCCTTTAAGAAGTTTTGCTGATGGAGGCTTTACCAATGGGTTTAGCGATCACTTCCCTGTTTATGTTATTGTAATCAAGGAAGTTTTGTAAAACTTTCTCCAAATTAAAATAAAAAAGGCAGCAATTAAATTGCTGCCTTTTTTATTTTAATTTGGCCAACTTCCCCAAGGAATCCTTGATAAAAACAATACTAATGCAATTACATAAAACACTGCAATAGTTTTATATTTTGGAGTAGACGTAAGTTTCTTTTTATGCTTAGAATATCCTATCGTAATTAATGCTACAGCTATAATATTAATTAATGGATGCTCAACAAGGTATAGGCGAGCTAAAGAATTACTCATAACTTCACCTCCCATTTCGCTCCATAAACTAAATCTTTCTGAAGTAAAATATAACAACAACCCTAAAAGTAATTGAATATGTGATACTATTAATGTAAAAAGTGATATTCTAAATGCTTTAGCATCGTAATCCTTTTTAGCTAATAAGCCCATAAAAGCTTTTACAACAGCCAATAATAAAATCACAAGTACTAAGTAAGCCCAATAAGAATGCAATGTTTTAATCATGAGTAAGTGTTTATTTTGTTTACAGCAAAAGTAAGTGAAAAATAGGTATAAAAAAATCCCAATGCATTGCATTGGGATTTTTAATTTTAAATAAAATTACTTCTTAGAAGTTATAACGTACACTTACGTTCCAAGTTCTTCCGTAACCAAAACGTCCATTGTTGTTAATATTAACTCCTTTAAAGTTTTGAGAAGGATCAGAAGAAGCTGCTGTATTACCATTTACAGATTCTAAATATACTTCATCAAAAATATTGTTAATATTTAAACGGAATTGGATAGAATTTTTATCATCTTCTCCAACTAACATTTTGTATGAGAATCCAGCATCTACAGTATCATAAGATGGTAATGACAATGGATTTTGACTCAATGATCCTTCAGAATGCATATCATTATACCAGTTCCAAGCTCCATCAATACTAACTCTTTCTAAGAACTCATAGTCAGCATTAATACCAGCTGTTACTTGAGCAGCACCACCAACGTTAAATCCATCAATATCAATTTCTGTAGCAGTTCCTATTTCTTCACCGTCTCCGTTAAAAGTTCTTTGAGTTGCAGACCCATCAAATTGCCATTCACCTAAAGCTAAGAATCCATTAACTCGTAAGTTATCCATTGGTCTAGTCATTACTTCTAATTCTACACCACTATGTACTTGCTTCACGCCTTGTGTTTGGTACCCTTCGTATGCTGGAGTATCTTGATCTTCTCCATTACTACTTAATAAAGTTCTGTTATCCCAAATTGTATGGTAAACGTTTAAGTTAGCAGAAATCCACTCTCCTCCAAATTGGTAACCAGCTTCTAAACCAGTAATCTTTTGATTTTCAACCTCAGGGTTAATTAAGTCATTTGAATTTCTTGTGTTAACAAATAAATCATCGTGGAAAGGTTGACGCGAATAATATCCAGTATTAACAAACACTTTGTGGTTTTCGTTAATCTCATAAGCAGCACCTAGTTTTACGTTATACCCAATATTACTAACTTTCTTAGATTTTTCTGAAACACCTTCTTCAGCTGTAAAGAAAAATTCTTCTCTTTGGTGGTCTTGATTTGATAATGCTCCTTGGAAAAATGCAGAGAACTTATCTTTTGTATATTCTAATTGACCAAATACACCATAATAAGTAATAACTTCTTCATAATCTCTATCCATACGTTGGTCATGGTCAGTATTTGGGTTAAACACCATGTTCCATGGGTTAATTCCTCCGTAAGTATCAGTAATTGTATAATCTCCTGAATATCCACTTGACTCATCTACAGAGCTAATTCCAATAAACTCATTTACACCTCTAAAGTGAATTCCATTATAAGTTCTAATATCTGCACCAACGTTTAAGTTTAATGTTTCACTTAACTCATTGTTATAGTTTGTTACTAATCCAAACCAATTGTGGTTATTAAATGATCCACGAACAAACCCTACACCATTAGAAATTCTTTCAGAAGCAAAAGCACCACGTCCTAAAGAACCATATAATACAGTAGATAATGCTGACTTTTCATTAATATTCCAATCCCAAGATAAGTTTGCTACTGGTTTGTGGTAGATATTACGTCCTCCTGGGTATACATCACCTTCCAAATTGTTAGGGCTAGAAACACCTGTTTCATTCCAACTATTATATCTTCTCCCATTTTCTAAAAAATCACCTATAGATCCTCTTCCTGCCGCAGCATGCCATTGTGGTGCTCCAGTTAATAAGAAATTGAATGTATTATTCTCATTTGGCTGGTAACCAGCAGATAAAAAATATGTTTGACCTTGACCATGTGTATAGTTAACATAACCATCACCTTGCCAGTGTCCTAATAAAGCAGAGAAAGACCATCCTTTTTCACTTTTTCCAGTAGAGTAATATGCAGATGTTTTAGTGTAATCATCATTACCAATCATTTGTTGTACAAAACCTCCTTTTTTTCTATCAATAGTTTTTGTAACAATATTTACTGTACCACCAACTGAAGAAATCGCTAATTTAGAAGAACCTAAACCACGTTGTACCTGTACAGCATTAGCTACATCTAATACTCCAGACCAGTTAGACCAGTACATCTTACCATCTTCCATACCATTAATTGGTTGTCCATTAAGTAAGAAAGCTGTATTCGTTTGGTCAAAACCACGTAAGAACATTCTACCATCACCAAATCCACCACCTTTAACGTTTTGTACAGAAGGTGTAGATTTTAATACTTCAGGTAAATCCCAGTTCCCTGTTTTTTCTTGAATCTCGTTAGCCTTAATTGTAGATACAGCGATAGGTGTATTTCTATCTTCTGCTAAATCAATAATACCAGATCCAACAATTACAATCTCTTCTAAAGAATTGTCAGGAGATAATGTAATGTTACCTAAGTCTGCATTTCCGTTGAATGATACTCTAATTGAACCATATCCAACGTAAGAGATTACTAATACACCAGAATTTGATTGCGTTTTTAAAGTAAATTTCCCATCAAAATCAGAAGTCGTACCATTGGTAGTTCCTTCTTCAATAATGTTTGCTCCTGGAAGTGGAGCATTTAGTTCAGAATCAATAATTGTTCCTGAAACCGTGCTTTGTGCAAAAGCTGCTGTCGAAAAAATCATCGCTACAGCTAATAGCATAAATTGAGTAAATTTTCTCATTATAAAATTAAAATTGGTTTTATTTTGCTGCGAAATTACTTAATAAATACCACTTTTTGTTAACTAAGCGTTAAGAATTGTTAATTGTTGTGAAAAATACGACAGAAACCAACTACGTGATTTGCAGTTTTTTAACCAAAAAATGAGAAGTTTTCTTTTATTACCTTAAATTTTTATAAAAATCTATAAGATTTTGAGTAGAAGAATCATGATTATTAATTTTTGAATCATTAAACTCTTTTAAAATATTTCCAGCTAATTGTTTTCCTAGTTCTACACCAAATTGATCATAACTAAAAATATTCCAGATAACTCCTTGAACAAAAATCTTATGTTCATACATAGCTATTAGTTTTCCAAGACTTTCTGGAGTTAATGAATTAATAAAAATTGTATTAGTAGGTTTGTTTCCTTTAAATACTTTAAAAGGTATTAATTGCTCTATCTTCTCTTTGGTTAGATTAGAATTTTCTAGTTCTTGTCTTACCTCAGCTTCGGTTTTACCATTTAATAAAGCTTCTGTTTGCGCAAAGAAATTAGACATTAACTTATCTTGATGAGATTGGTTACCATGCAAAGGTTTAGTAAACCCAATAAAATCAGAAGGAATTAACTTTGTTCCTTGATGAATTAATTGAAAAAATGCGTGTTGCGAATTTGTTCCTGGTTCTCCCCAAATTAAATTACCTGTTTGATAGCTAATTAATTCTCCATTTCTAGAAATAGATTTACCATTACTTTCCATAATAGCTTGTTGTAAATATGTAGCAAACTGATTTAAATATTGTGTATAAGGTATGATTGCCTCACTTTCTGCTTGAAAAAAGTTATTATACCAAATACTTAAAAAAGCTAAAACAACTGGTATATTATTAGAAAACTCTTCATTTTTAAAATGAACATCCATTTTTTGAGCACCTTCTAATAAACTTTCTAAATTCTTATACCCAACTGCTAAACTTATACTTAAACCTACGGCACTCCATAGCGAAAAACGTCCGCCTACCCAATCCCACATTGGGAAAATATTGTTTTCATCTATTCCAAAATCTTTAACAGCATCAATATTTGTAGATACTGCAACAAAATGTTGAGCAACATCAAATTGCGTTGCAGATTTTAAAAACCAATTTCTAATGGTTGTAGCATTAGATAATGTTTCCTGAGTTGTAAAAGTTTTAGAAACTATGACAAATAAAGTTGTTTCTGGGTTTAAATTCTTAATAACCTCACTAACATGATCTCCATCAACATTACTAACAAAATGAGGCTTCAACTTATTTCCATAAAACTTGAGCGAATCTACTACCATAGCAGGTCCAAGGTCTGAACCTCCAATACCAATATTTACAATATCTGTAAATGCTTTACCAGTATAACCTTTACGCTTACCATTTATAATCTCGTTTGTAAACTTCTTTATTTTTCTTTTTACTTTATAGACTTGTGGAATTACATTTTTTCCATTTACAATAACCGATTCTTCTTTTGAAGCTCTTAAAGCTGTATGTAATACCGCTCTTCCTTCAGTTTCATTAATAATATCTCCTTGAAAATATTTAGTTATAGCATCTTTTAAATCAATTTCATTGGCTAAATCATCAAAAAGATTTAAGGTCTCCTGCGTTATTCTATTCTTTGAAAAGTCAACATAAAAATCTTCCCATTTAATTGTAAATCTATTTGCGCGTTCTTGGTCTTTATCAAACCAAGTTTTCATATGAATTTCTTTAATATCATTAAAATGATTCTGCAATTTAGACCATGCAATTGTTTGAGTAGGGTTGTTTTTTTTTAATGCCATTTTTTTAATCTTTGAATGGTTCTTCTTCAGATAAAGCTACTTGGTTATCTTCAACAGGAAATTGAATATTATCTAATCTTTCTTTTATTGGAGTAATATACTCATTATAGTTTTCTTTTAATGAATCCGGAATAGACTCAGCTGCAGGAAGTTTTTGTTTAAACGGATCTACTTGCCTTCCATTTTTCCAAAAGCGATAACATACATGTGGTCCACCAGTATTTCCAGTCATTCCAACCCAACCAATCACATCTCCTTGTTTTACATATTGTCCAACTTTTACGTTACGGTTTTTCATATGTAAATACTGTGTGCTATAAGTTGCATTATGTTTAATTTTCACATATTTACCATTACCTCCTCTTCTTGTTGATTCGGTAACAGTTCCATTGGCTGTTGCAATAATTGGTGTTCCTATTGCTGCTGCAAAATCAGTTCCTTTATGAGGTCTTCTTTTATAGCCATAATATGCAATCCTTCTGTTAAGATTATAACGTGAAGAAATCCTATATCTAAACTTTATTGGAGAAGTTAGAAATGTTCTTCGAAGACTATTAGTATTTTCATCAAAATAATCTTCTATCTGTCTTTCTTTATCTACTATATATTTAAAAGCATATAAAGGTTCGTTTTTATGTTCAAAATAAGCTGCATCTATACTCTCAATACCAGCGTGTATACTATCTTCTATAAAACGCTGTCTATATAAAATCTTAAAACGATCTCCTTTTTGAAGCTTGTAAAAATCTAAAGTCCAAGCATAAACATCTGCAACTGTATAGGTTAAATCAGGTGGCAATCCAAGATTATCCATTGTTTCAGAAAAACTAGATGTTATAATTCCTGAGGCTTCTTTCTCTACTATAGTAATTGGTTTTCTTTCCTTATATGCTAATATAGAATCGCAAAACTCAATTACAACATATTCAACTTTATTAGGTTGATAAATAAAACTTTGGGGTTGTTTTAATGAGTCTTTAGAGCACAGAAGCATGTATGGCTTTCCTATTTGAAGTTTCCTAATATCAAATGTGTCTTTGGCTTTTTCAGCAATTTGAAAAATTTTGGGATATCCTAACCTATTACGTTCTAAAATCTCACCAAAACTATCTCCACTCCTTATAGTATCTCTTATTACTGTATAGTTATTTAAGTTATATCCAAACTCTATAATCTCGTCATCCACTGATGAAGCAAGCATATTTGCTTCTAAACTATTTTTATTATTTTCTTCGTTACATGAAAGGATTGTAAGTGCTATTAATCCTAGGAATATTCTTAAAAACTTCATTTTACATTATGCATACTAACATTTAAACATTCTTTCCCCAATCTTCTATTTCTTGAGCGCTCCAAAGTTCAGGAAAAAAAATACGTTTTTGATACATTGGATGCATATATTTTTGCCAATCACTCCCACCTGTTGCTTCACCACTTCCTTCAGGACCTAAAATATAATGTTTAGCAGCATTATAATGTGCCATTACCCAAGTTATATTAACTGTATAATCGTAATGCCTCATTGCTTTACGCAAACTTACATTTTGTTGGTCTTCTAATGGCAATTCTTTAAAACGTGACCATAAATTTTTAGTATTATAGACTTTCATGAAAGTAATAAACTCTTCTTTATAACGATCTTCAAAATTCACCAATAATTTAGACTTACTTCCTGTTTTATAATCTTTACCAGCTGCTTGCCAATACAAATGTTCAAAAGCATGCTCAAAAGGTGTATTTCTATCAATAGTTGCTCTAAATCTATTATCGATTAAGTTTATTAACTCGGTAGATGCAAACTCAATTTTTCTATACTGTCCACTTTGAAAACCACTTGCTGGAGTTAATGTATGTCTAAATTTATTGTATTGCGCTCTATCCATACCTTCTCTCATAATATCAAAAGATGTTGTGAGCATATCAAAATAGCGGCTAATTCGCATTAGCTTATCTTCAAA
This sequence comes from Pontimicrobium sp. IMCC45349, assembly GCF_047219225.1. Classification (GTDB taxonomy): domain Bacteria; phylum Bacteroidota; class Bacteroidia; order Flavobacteriales; family Flavobacteriaceae; genus IMCC45349. The sequence goes on from NZ_CP178208.1 coordinate 1,138,260, forward strand.
ATAGGTTACGTCTAGATTCTCTTTTACAGCAACTTGCTGAATTTCCCATAGAATCATTTTAAACAATAACTCATTAATTTGATGATATGTAATAAATACCATTTCATCAGGAAATGTAGTACGCTGTATTTGTAAGCTTAACAATGCATCAGTATGAATATAATCCCAATATGTAATTGAGTTAGAATACAACAAACCTTCTAAATAGTTTTCTGTATCCTCGCTTTCGGCATCGTACTTTTTTTGAATCTTACTTAATAAATCTGTGTAATCTGGTTGGTTTGACATATTGTTTTAAAATTGTATTTCGAAAGGATGCTTTAGTCCTTTAAAGGCTTCTAGGTCTGCGCGTAGTGATCCTACAGCTAAATCTGCCTTAATTTTTAATGGTATTTTATTATCATCTGCACTTACCCAAAGTGTAAGGCTTTCTTGTTCTTTAAAAACGCGTCCAGCCATAACATAAGGCCTAAACTTTAAACACTTTACTTTACCAAACTTAGTTTTTATAGTTTCTCTCCCTAAAAACTTAAGCTTGAAATTAAAATTTTCGGAATCAAAAAACATATTTAAGCTCACCTCATCTCCTTGTTCAATAGCATCTGTATCATAATGATTTCTAAGATAGTAAAAGGCAGATACCATATCTTGAACATTTAACTCAGTATCTACTACTGTTTTCTTTTTACGTTTAATATTATTTATATATGCCTTTTGATTTTCTTGATCAAAGTCTATCTCAAGCTTTTTAGTATGTCCTCCTTCATTAATATCTCTAATAAATCGATAAGGTAAATTGGTTTCCTTATCAAAATAACTTTCATAACGATCTTTTACTTTAAAAAACCACTTAATAGCACCTGTAGTCCATCCTTTACCAACTACATGATACACTGGTTTACCATTAATCACATCATCCTTTACTGTTAATGTTGCATTACCAGCCTTCATCCAACCACTATAGCTCATTCTAAACTTAAACCATTCACCTGTATCAAAAGCTGAATCATTTTGCGCAAATGTAAACTGAACGAAAATAAATGTAAATATGAGTAGTATCTTTTTCATAAACTATGCAATTGTAATAAAACTAAATAAGCAACTTAATATTGCTGTTTATTATGAAAATACAATTACTATTCCAAAAGTATTAAAACGAAAAAACTCTGTCAAAAATAAGGACAGAGTTTTTTCATTTTTTATGCTAAATGTATGTTAAAGTGTACCTCTATTAGCTTGCTCTCTTTCAATAGACTCGAAAAGTGCTTTGAAGTTTCCTGCTCCAAAACCTCTTGCTCCCATTCGTTGAATAATTTCAAAGAATAATGTAGGCCTATCTTCAACTGGTTTTGTAAAGATTTGTAATAAATAACCTTCCTCGTCAGCATCAATCATAATACCTAAGCTTTTTAAAGTTTCGATATCTTCTCTAAGTTCATGATCATGCTCATGTAACCTAGCAGGAACAGCTTTATAATACTCTTCTGGTGGTGTTGATAAGAATTCCACGCCTCTTTCTCTCATTTGAGAAACAGTACTTATAATATCATCTGTTGCAACAGCAATATGTTGCACTCCTGGGCCTTCATAGAAATCTAAATACTCTTCAATTTGAGATTTTTTCTTTCCTTCGGCTGGTTCGTTAATAGGAAATTTGATACGTCCATTACCATTACTCATTACTTTACTCATTAATGCAGAGTATTCAGTATGGATTTGTTTATCATCAAATGATAAGAAATTCTCAAACCCCATCACATCTTCATACCATTTTACCCATTGGTTCATTTCGCCCCAACCAACATTTCCTACCATATGGTCGATATACTTTAATCCTAACGATGAAGGATTATAATCTGATTCCCATTTTTGATATCCAGGAAGGAAGGTTCCGTTGTAATTTTTACGTTCGATGAACATATGAATTGTTTCACCATAAGTATGAATACCTGCTTTTACAACTTCACCAAATTCATCTTTTTCTACAGTTGGTTCTAAGTATGATTTTGCACCTCTACTTGTCGTTTCCTCATATGCACTACGCGCATCTTCTACCCAAAGCGCAACAACTTTCACACCATCTCCATGTTTAACAATATGATCGTTAATTGAAGAACTACTATTTAAAGGTGTTGTTAATACTAATCTAATTTTATCTTGAACTAATACATAACTAGCTCTATCCTTTACTCCTGTTTCCAATCCTGCATAAGCTAGAGATTGAAATCCAAATGCTGTTTTATAAAAGTGAGCAGCTTGTTTTGCATTACCTACATAAAACTCTACATAATCTGTTCCTAAAAGCGGCAAGAAGTCTTGCGCACCTTCAAATATTTTTTCTAAACCGTAGTTTACTGATTCTACTTTTTTTGCCATGATTCTCGTTGTGTGTTTATTTTATTCTAACCAAGATTTATAGTAATCTTCGTCTGCTATTTTTAATGCTTCTTCTGTTACTTGTAATGGCTTAAATGTATCTACCATTACTGCTAATTCTTCTGTTTCTTTTTTGCCTATACTTCTCTCTGCTGCTCCTGGGTGAGGTCCATGAGGTATTCCTGCTGGATGTAGTGAAATATGGCCTGCTTCAATATCATTTCTACTCATAAAATCACCATCAACATAATACAAAACCTCATCTGCATCAATATTACTATGATTGTAAGGTGCAGGAATTGCATCTGGATGATAATCGTATAAACGTGGCACAAATGAACAAATTACAAAAGCGGTTGTTTCAAATGTTTGGTGAATTGGAGGTGGTAAATGAATACGTCCTGTAATAGGTTCAAAATCATGAATTGACAAAGCATATGGATAATTAAAACCGTCATAACCCACAACATCAAATGGATGTGAATCATAAACTATATCAATGATTTCGTCTTTCTTTTTTACTTTGATTGTAAATTCTCCAATTTCATTATTAGTTTCTAACTCATATGGTCTTCGAATATCACGCTCACAAAATGGAGAATGTTCTAACAGTTGCCCAAACCAATTTCTATATTGTTTTGGTGTATAAATTGGCGCATGAGATTCTACAATAAATAAGCGATTGTCTTCTGTATCGAAATCTATTTTATAAATAATTCCTCTAGGAATAATTAAATAATCTCCATATTTAAAATCCAGATTCCCGTAAATGGTTCTAAGCTTTCCTGTTCCTTTATGGATGAAAATCATTTCGTCCGAATCTGTATTTTTATAAAAATAATCGGTTGTAGATTTTCTAGGTGCTGCTAAAGCAATATGACAATCAGAATTGGTTAAAACAATTTTTCTACTTTCTAAAAAATCATCTTATGGTTTTACCTGAAAACCACGTAATCTATACGATTGAATATTATTTTCTTTAGCAATTTTTGGTGCTATACTATATTGAGCTTTTATTTCTTTAACACGTGTTGGTCGTTGCTCATGATAACTATTTGTTGACATTCCGTCAAATCCCACAGTTCCAAATAACTGTTCATAATATAAATCACCATTTGGTTTGCGAAATTGAGTATGACGTTTAGGTGGAATCTTTCCTAATTTATGATAAAAAGGCATTTTTTTAAATGTTTACTTGTTTAACTTAATTAACTCTAAAAATACAAAATAAAATGCCTACTTATTCAGGATTTCTCTTTATAAGGTAATGTAAGTGTAATAAGTAATCTGCCCAGAATGGTTTCATGTTTACAAATATCGAAAAATTTATAATTAAAACCAGAATCCTAAATTAAAAAACCAGATACTTTCATTTGTTTCTGGAGACCATGAAAAATTTGCTTCAATTGGGCCTAAAAAAGTTTCAATTCCATATCCTAATGCATAACCACTATAATCTGGTGCAGTGATCCATTCACCATCAGTAAAAATATCATCACCAATATTAGCATAATTTACTGTCGCTTTAATATGATGCTTTTTAAAGGGTTCAAAATCTAGAGCTACACTTCCTTTAACAAAACTATTTCCAGTTAAGGATATATAGTCATAACCAAAAAAAGGAATGAAGTTATTTATAAAATCATTTCCATAACCTCCAAGAGCAAAATCCAATGAATTATTTGAATCCTCCCCAATTTTAAAGCCTCCTTGAGAGCCAACTTGAACAGCTATTTTATCTGTCAAGCAAAAAGCATATCCTATATCTGCTTTCGAATAAGAAAACTCTGAAAAGTTTTTATTATAATCGGATGATGCAAAAAACAATTGAAAATCTCCATCAAAAAGAAACCCTCTTTTAGGAAAATACTTATTATCATAAGTATCTAATTTCAATTCACCAAAGACACTATAAAAATCACTTTTTTCAAAAGTTGCTCCTTCTTCATTTATATCAGGATTACTAAATGTTTCGGAAGTTATGTTTAGACGCTTGTATTCAACTCCCATTTGTAAAGAAAAGTCTTTTCTAAATAGTGTTTGAATATATACTTGATTAGTAAAATCTCTCAACTCTACGTCAATTTTATTTAATGTCGTACCCTGTGTTAATTCAAAATCTTCAAGTAAAAGTGTTGCATTTACATTCTTGTGGAATGAATTAAATCTTGACTTTACTCCAATACTCCAATAAAATCCTTTATCTATAAAATAGTCAAAATTGTATCTTAAATTATCACCTAAACCAAAATCTAAAGAAGCTATATCATTTTTAAATAATAACTGTTTTTTAGTAACATTTATTATAGCAGCACTTTTATATAAATCATCATAATGTACTCCTAACTTAAAAAACATAGTGCTTTTATTTTCCACAACATCTATATGTAAATTATAACCATCTAAAGAAGGCTCAAACCTGTAAAGAAAATTATCAAAATTATTAGTTGCTATTATGCTATTTACACCTTTTTGGAATGCTTCATAACTTATGGTTTCACCATTTCTCATTTTCAATTTACCTAAGATATATGCTCTTGTGTAATTTTGATTACCATATACTTTTATCGATTTAACCCTTAAACTATCAGGTAATTTTACTGGTGCTTTTTTTGAGTACTTAACCTTCCTTTTTACAATATCTTTTAACTTTGTAGCTAGTTGGTTTGCTGCAATAACTCCATTTTTAATTATCTTATCCCCTTCATCAAAAGACACTACTGAAAACCCTTTAATATCTGGCTTTATATAAATGTCTGTTTCTTTAGACTTATCTCGCATATCCTTAATAGTTCTAAAGTTATTTATCTGGAGTAAAATATCTGGAGCAGATTTTAATTCATCTATATTCAATAATCCATCCTGTACATCTACACCTATAATGATGTCCATTCCTTTAGCTCTTAATTCATCAATAGGATAGTTATTTACTACGCCTCCATCAATTAAAGTTTTGCCATTTATTGTAATTGGTTGAAATAAGGTAGGTAAAGCTCCACTTGCTGAAATTGCTTGAGATAAACTACCACTATCTAATACAACTTGCTCGCCTGTTTCTATGTTTGTTGCAATACAAAAAAATGGTGTTGGAAGTTTCTCAAAGTCATCAACATCACTTACATGCAGTGTAAGCCTAGACAATAAATTAAATACATTTTGTCCTTTAGAAATGGCTGATGGCAATTGAATTTTAAAATCATTAAAAGGCAATGTTATTGCATATTTCTCAGCATTACTTTTCTCATAAAATGTTTTAGAGCTTCGAGGTATTTTGTCGCTTATAAGTTTATCAAAATCAATATCTCTAAAAATAGAATCTAATTGTTTTCCCGAGTATCCAGAGGCATATAACGACCCTATTATAGACCCCATACTTGTACCTGCAACATAATCTACTTTAACTCCTAAACTATCCAATGTTTTTAATACGCCTATATGTGCTAATCCCTTTGCTCCACCACCACTTAGGACAAGTCCTACCTTTATATCGTCTTTAGAATCAGTTTGAGAAAAGGCAGTTATGCTTAAACACATTAACAGTATTAAAAATAATTTCTTCAAGTTAACTTTTATTAAAGTAGTTATATATTTTTTGAGCTTTAGAAACACCAACAACCTGTTCCAATTCATCTAATTTAGCATATGACACACGTTTTGCAGATTTAAAATGCTTTAATAAATCTACTATAGTTTTTTCTCCTATTCCAGGAATAGTTTCTAACTCTGTATTTAATGCACTTTTACTTCGCTTATTCCTATGATGTTCTATACCAAAACGATGTGCTTCATTACGCAATTGTTGAATAATTTTTAGCGTTTCGCTTTTTTTATCTAAATATAATGGAATTGGATCATTTGGATAGAATAATTCTTCTAAACGTTTCGCAATTCCAATGATGGCTATTTTTCCTCTTAAATTTAAATCGTCCAAGCTTTTCAATGCTGCCGATAATTGTCCTTTTCCTCCATCAATTACTATTAATTGAGGTAAAGGCTGTCCCTCGTCAAGCAATCTTTTATAACGTCTATAAACCACTTCTGTCATTGATGCAAAATCATCTGGTCCTTCAACGGTTTTTATATTAAAATGACGATAATCTTTTTTACTTGGTTTTCCATTTTTAAATACTACACAAGCAGCTACTGGATTTGTACCTTGTATGTTTGAATTATCAAAACATTCAATATGCCTAGGCTCTTCACTTAAACGCAAATCGGCTTTCATTTGTGCCATAATACGTTTTACATGTCTATCAGGATCTGTTATTTTAACTTGTTTAAGTTGCTCTAACCTATAATATTTAGCATTGCGCAAAGACAAATCTAAGATATGTTTCTTATCTCCAAGTTTAGGAATCGTTACTTTTACATCATTTCCTAAATCAACTTCAAAAGGCACATAAATTTCTTTTGATTTGGAATTAAAACGCTGTCTAATTTCTGTAATTGCAAGTTCCAAAAGTTGCTTGTCTGTTTCTTCTAGTTTCTTTTTTAATTCAAGTGTATGCGACCTAATTATAGAGCCGTAAGACAGTTGCAAAAAGTTCACATAAGCATAACTTTCATCACTAGTTATTGAAAACACATCTACATTGCTAATTTTAGGATTTACAATAGTAGATTTTGCCTGGTAATTTTCTAGAACTTCAATCTTTTCTTTAATTTTTTGAGCTTCTTCAAAATGCATGTCTTTTGCTAAAGTGTGCATTTGATTTTTAAACTCATTTAGCGAATCTTTAAAATTACCTTTTAAAATTTCTCTTATTGCTTTTATACTTTCGTTGTAAGCTTCTTCAGTCTCATAGCCTTCACAAGCCCCTTTGCAATTCCCTAAATGATACTCTAAACAAACCTTATATTTTCCAGCATCGATTTTTTCTTGTGATAAATCGTAATTACACGTTCTTAGAGGAAATAAGCCTTTTATTAACTCTAATAAGGTGTAAACCGTTTTCACACTTGTATAAGGTCCAAAATATTCGGAACCATCTTTAATTAATCGACGTGTTTGAAATACTCTAGGAAAACGTTCTTTTTTTATACAAATCCAAGGATAAGATTTGTCGTCTTTAAGCATCACATTATATCGAGGTTGATACTTTTTTATAAGATTATTTTCAAGTAATAATGCATCTGTTTCAGTATCTACAACAATATGTTTAATATCAGCAATCTTTTTTACAAGCACTCGTGTTTTTCCATACTCATGATTTTTGGTGAAATACGAGCTCACACGCTTTTTTAAATTCTTAGCTTTTCCTACATAAATTATAGTACCATTAGCATCATAATACTGATAAACTCCTGGTAAATTTGGTAATGTTTTAACTTGTATCTCTAGTGTAGATTTGCTCATCATTCCAAAGGTATATTAAATAGTATTATTGTAAAAATGGATACACGTTTTTTAGTATATTGCATTTAGAACATTCTATATATGTTATGAATATTGTAATCCTTTCGCGTAACGAAAATTTATACTCTACAAGTCGACTTGTTGAAGAAGGAGAAGAAAGAGGCCATAAAGTAGAAGTTATTGACCCTTTAAAGTGCGACTTAATTATTGAACAACACAAGCCTACAATTTATTATCAAGACAGATACTTAGATTATGTAGATGCCATTATACCTCGTATTGGTGCTTCTGTTACTTTTTTTGGAAGCGCTGTGGTACGTCAATTTGAAATGATGAATGTGTTTACAACAGTTACTAGTGATGCTATTATTCGTTCGCGAGATAAATTACGAAGCTTTCAAAGGTTATCAAAAGCTGGAGTTGGTATGCCAAAAACAGTTTTTACAAATTACTCAAGAGATGTTGTAGAAGTAATTGAGCATGTAGGAGGAACTCCAGTAATTATAAAGTTATTAGAAGGCACTCAAGGCTTAGGAGTGGTACTTGCTGAAACAAAAAACGCAGCTGAATCTGTACTAGAAGCTTTTAATGGTTTACAAGCAAGAGCTTTGGTTCAAGAATATATTGCAGAAGCTAAAGGAGCAGATTTAAGAGCTTTAATTGTAGATGGACAAGTGGTAGGTGCTATGAAACGTCAAGGAAAAGAAGGTGAATTTAGGTCTAATCTACATCGTGGTGGAACAGCAAACTATATTAAACTAAGTGAACCTGAACTAAAACTAGCCATTAAAGCATCAAGAGCTTTAAAACTTCCTGTGTGTGGTGTAGACATGTTGCAATCTAACAGAGGTCCTTTATTAATGGAAGTAAACTCAACACCAGGATTAGAAGGTATAGAAACTGCTACTGGAAAAAATATTGCCAAAGCCATCATAACATATATTGAAAGAAATAGATAGTATTTTATGACAAGTCCTAAAACAGATATACTTCATATTCTAGGTGAAGACATTGCGCTTGGTCAACAACGAGAAATAAATTTTAACGTTGCCAAATTACATACTGGAACTACTATTGAAGTACCTGTAATTATTGAGCGCTCTAAAAAACCTGGACCAATTGTTTTGTTTACTGCTGGTATTCATGGTGACGAAGTAAATGGTGTTGAAATTGTACGTCAAATAATCGCCAAAGGCATCAACAAACCCAAAAGAGGTACAATTATATGCATTCCAGTAATTAACATTTTTGGATTTTTAAATAGACAAAGAGAGTTACCAGATGGTAGAGATTTAAATCGTGCATTTCCTGGTTCTAAAAGTGGCTCCTTGGCAAGTCGAGTTGCTAATAAACTTATAACCGAAATTGTACCACAGGTGGATTTAATTATAGACTATCATACTGGTGGCGCAGACCGTTTTAACTCTCCACAAATTAGAATTGTAAAAGACGAACCTGTACTTGATGAGTTAGCGTTAACCTTTGGAGCACCTTTTGTACTCTACTCTAAAAATTTAAATAAATCGTTTAGAAGTGCTTGCTATAAAAGAGGCATTCCTATATTGCTTTTTGAAGGCGGAAAATCGTTTCACTTTAGTAGTGCTATAACTAACACTGGTGTTAATGGTGCTAAACGTGTCCTAAGGTTTCTAGATATGCTCAACTCTAAATTTAAAAGTAGTAAGCCTAAAAAAGAGTGTGTGTTTATTGAAGAAAGTAGATGGATTAGAGCAAAATATTCTGGTATGTTTAAAGCTTCAATAGATGTAAATGACTTTATAAATAAAGGTGATGTTATTGGAAACATTACTGATGCCTACGGAAAGTTTAATCATTTTGTAAAAGCTGACAATTCTGGTTATATCATTAGTGTTAATGATGCACCAATTGTTTATAAAGGTGATGCTTTGTTTCATATATCAACAAAAATTGAAGCATGAAAAAAGCAGATTTAAGAGTAAAGTACAAAGCATTAAGAAATGCTTTAAATGAAGATACTGTTGAAGACTTAAGTTTAGACATTGCTAACAACTTAATTAAAATGCCTATTTGGGAATACAGCTTTTACCACTTGTTTTTAAGTATTGTGGAACATAAAGAAATTAACACCGAATACATTTTAAATATTCTTGCTGGAAAGGATAAAAATATTGTGATTTCAAAAAGTGATTTTAAAACCACTACACTTATTAATTATTTACTTACAGATAGTACTGTTATTAAAAAAAATAGTTGGAATATTCCAGAGCCAGTAGATGGTATTCCAATTGCAGATTCACAAATAGATGTAGTTTTTATACCACTTTTAGCTTTTGATAAAAATGGCAATCGTGTTGGCTATGGCAAAGGTTTTTACGACAATTTTTTAACCAATTGCAAACCTGAAACTATAAAAATAGGCTTATCGTTTTTTGAAGCCGAAAAGCAAATTGAAGATTTCTATGAAGGCGATATTACCCTTGATTATTGTGTGACACCTCAAAAAGTGTATCAGTTTCAGTAGGTGATTCTTCCTCTTTAGGAAATGCTTTTTTATTAAATACTAATAGTATTCCAACTCCTGTACTAATGGCAACATCAGCAATATTAAAAACTGGTTGAAAAAAAGTAAATGCTTTACCTCCCCAAAATGGAAACCACTCAGGAAACACACCATTCCATATAGGAAAGTGCAACATGTCTACTACCTTACCATGAAACACACCTGCATAACCTTGTTCTGGTAAAAAGGATGCTACTTGTCTAGCACTATCATCAAATAAAACACCATAAAAAACAGAGTCTAAAATATTACCCAAAGCGCCTGCAAAAATTAATGCAACAGATATAATTAAAACTCTTGTACGTTTCTTTTTTGTAGCACTTACTAACCAATATCCTATTCCTGTTACAGCTACAATTCTAAATAGGGTTAAAATGAGTTTTGCAGTTTCATCTGTTATAAACGAAAAGAAATCGCTAAGCTTAGCTCCCCAAGCCATTCCATCGTTTTCAACAAATAGAATTCTAAACCAATCAAACACTTTAACCTCATCGCCTAACATAAAATGTGTTTTCACGTAAATCTTAGAAATTTGATCTACTAAAAGAATTAAAACAATAAGTATTGAGGCTTTTTTAAGTGACATTGATTGCTATTAATTTGGGTAAAAATAGAAATATTTTTTAGTCTTTATAAAATTGATTAAACTAAAAAGCGTCTCTTAATAAGAGACGCTTTTAAATATATGTTATAGGCTGTTTATTTTTGCATGTTTTTTGCCTCTATACTTAATGTAGCATGAGGAACAAGCTCTAAACGCTTTTTATTAATTAACTTTCCAGTAACGCGACAAACACCATACGTTTTATTCTCAATTCTAATTAGCGCATTTTTAAGGTCACGAATAAACTTTTCTTGACGAATTGCTAATTGCGAATTAGATTCTTTACTCATTACTGCACTACCTTCATCAAAGGCTTTAAATGTAGGTGCTGTATCTTCGGTACCATTATTATGGTCATTCATATACGCACTTTTAATTAACTCTAAATCGTGCTGAGCTTTATCTATTTTTTCTTGAATAAGTGTTCTAAATTCTTCTAAATCTTTATCAGAATATCTGCTGTTTGTTTCTGCTGACATAATCTTAATGTTTTTGAATAAACAATTTGGTATTTACCTCATCAAATGCAATTTCTATACCATTGTTTACTTGATCTGTAATTTCTAATTCTTCAGTTAGCGTTTCTGTTTTAATATATTCAATATTAGTATTAATTGCGCTAACTATGTTATCATCCTTTTGAAGGACAACATCAATTCTATCTGTTACATCAAATCCTGAATCTTTACGTAGATTTTGTATACGATTTACGAGCTCACGAGCAATTCCTTCTCCGCGTAAATCCTCAGTAATGGTAACATCTAGAGCAACTGTTAAAGCACCTTCATTGGCTACTAACCATCCTTCAATATCTTGAGATGTAATTTCTACATCTCCAAGCTCTAAGGTAATACTTTTTCCATTAATTTCAACGTCTAAAGTACCATTTTGTTCGATTTTTTTTATGTCATCAGCATCAAAGTTTCTTACTGCATTAGCAATAGCTTTCATGTCCTTACCAAAACGTGGTCCTAATGTTTTAAAATTAGGCTTAATTTGTTTTACTAAAATATCTGATGCATCTTCTAACAACTCAACTTCCTTAACATTTACCTCATGCTTAATTAAATTAGATACTGCAAGAATTTCTTCTTTTTGAGAAGCTGAATCTACAGGAATCATAATTTTTTGTAACGGTTGGCGTACTTTAATCTTTTCCTTAGCTCTTAACGATAAAACTAATGAAGAAATTGTTTGCGCATTCTCCATTTTTCGTTCTAAATCTTTATCTATATAAGATTCGTCTGCTACAGGAAACTTAGCCAAATGTACACTTTCAAAGTTTTCAGACTGTGTTGCCTGAGTTAAATCTTTGTAAAGTCTATCCATAAAGAAAGGTGCAATTGGCGCTCCTAACTTAGCAATAGTTAGCATACATGTATATAATGTTTGGTAAGCCGAAATTTTATCTTGTTGATAATCACCTTTCCAAAATCTTCTTCTGCTTAAACGTACGTACCAGTTACTTAAAAATTCTTGTGTAAATTCTGAAATTACACGTGCTGCTTTAGTTGGTTCGTACTCTGCATAGAATTTATCTACTTTTTTAATAAGTGTATTTAATTCTGATAATATCCAACGGTCAATTTCTGGTCTTTCGTTTAATGGAATATCAGCCTCAGCATAGCTAAACTTATCAATATTAGCATATAAAGTGAAGAATGAATATGTATTATATAATGTTCCAAAAAACTTACGTCTTACTTCTTCTATTCCGTCAACATCAAACTTTAAGTTATCCCAAGGATTTGCGTTACTAATCATGTACCAACGCGTTGCATCAGCGCCATATTTTGCTAATGTTTCAAATGGATCTGTGGCGTTTCCTAAACGCTTAGACATTTTTTGTCCATTTTTATCTAACACTAAACCATTAGACACTACATTTTTATATGCAACCGAATCAAACACCATAGTTCCAATAGCATGAAGCGTATAGAACCATCCACGAGTTTGATCGACACCTTCAGCAATAAAATCGGCTGGATACGATTTGTTATCGTCTATTAATTCTTTATTCTCAAATGGATAATGCCATTGTGCATAAGGCATAGAACCAGAATCAAACCATACATCAATTAAATCGCTTTCGCGCTTCATTGGTTGTCCTGATGGTGACACTAATGTAATTTGGTCTACAATATTTTTATGTAAATCTAACTTAGCATAGTTTTCATCACTCATATTGCCAACTTCAAAATTGGCAAAAATATCTTTATCTAAAACACCAGCTTCAATAGCCTTTGCAATTTCAGATTTTAATTCTTCTACAGAGCCAATACAGATTTCTTCCTTACCATCTTCTGTTCTCCAAATTGGTAACGGAATTCCCCAATAACGCGAACGTGACAAATTCCAATCGTTAGCATTAGCTAACCAGTTCCCAAAACGTCCTTCTCCTGTACTTTTTGGTTTCCAATTGATAGTTTCGTTAAGCTCGAACATACGTTCTTTAACGTCGGTTACTTTAATAAACCACGAATCTAATGGATAATATAAAATTGGTTTATCCGTACGCCAACAGTTTGGGTAACTGTGCTTATATTTTTCAACCTTAAAGGCTTTATTTTCTGTTTTAAGTTTAATAGCTAACTCAACATCAACCGATTTTTCTGGCGCTTCTCCTTCGTTGTAGTATTCATTCTTAACATACTTACCAGCGAACTCACCCATTTCTGGTCTAAAACGTCCTTGTAAATCTACAAGCGGTACCAAGTTGTCATTTTCATCTTTCACTAACATTGGTGGCACTTCTGGTGTTGCTTGCTTAGCTACTAAAGCATCATCTGCTCCAAATGTTGGTGCAGTGTGTACAATTCCTGTACCATCTTCAGTCGTTACGAAGTCACCTGATATTACTCTAAATGCATTTTCAGGATTATCATTTGGTAATGCATAAGGTAATAATTGCTCATACGTTATACCTACTAAATCTGCTCCTTTAAACTCTTTTACGATGTAAAAAGGTATTTTTTTATCTCCCGAATTGTAAGCTAACAATTCTGATTTTTCTTCAACTTGATTATACTTACCAGCGAATTGTTTAGCAACTAATGCTTTTGCTAAAACTACATTCATTGGCTCGAATGTATACTGATTGTATGTTTCAACTAATACATAATCAATTTTAGGACCAACAGTTAACGCTGTATTACTTGGTAAAGTCCAAGGAGTTGTTGTCCAAGCTAAGAAATGAATAGTACCTTCATTTTGTAAAAAGTCTGGTAACGAATTTTCATTAGCTTTAAACTGAGCTACCACAGTAGTATCAGTCACATCTTGATAGGTTCCTGGTTGATTTAACTCGTGCGAACTTAATCCTGTTCCAGCTTTTGGTGAATAAGGTTGAATTGTATAGCCTTTATACAGTAAACTCTTGCTATAAATTTGCTTTAATAACCACCAAACAGATTCCATATACTTTGGCTCGTAAGTAATATATGGATCATCCATATTTACCCAATAACCCATTTTTTGAGTTAAATCGTTCCAAATATCTGTATAACGCATGACAGCTTTTCGACATGCAGCATTATAATCTTCGACCGAAATTGTTTTACCAATATCTTCTTTAGTAATTCCAAGTTCTTTTTCTACACCAAGTTCAATTGGTAATCCATGAGTATCCCAACCAGCTTTACGCTTTACTTGAAACCCTTTCATGGTTTTATAACGAGGAAAAATATCTTTAATAGCACGTGCTAGTACGTGGTGTACTCCAGGTAAACCGTTTGCTGAAGGTGGTCCTTCAAAAAACACAAATGGTTGGTTACCTTCACGTGTTGTGATACTTTTTTCGAAGATGTTATTTTCTTGCCAATAGTTTTGAATTTCTTCTGCTACTTTTGGCAAGTTAAGTCCTTTATACTCAGGAAATGTCGCGCTCATTTTCTATCAGTTCTTTTAAGAACGCGAAATTAAGGAATTTTGCGAAAATAGAGGGCTGTATTAAGTGATTTTAAACCAAATAACCAACCAAGTCTTCAATTTTAGAAACTAATTGAATTTTTATAGCTGTATTTTTTAAAGAAATCTTGTTGTATTTAGATACAAAAATCGTTGCAAACCCTAATTTTTCTGCTTCTAAAATGCGCTGTTCTACACGCTGTACTGGACGAATTTCTCCAGATAAACCAACCTCGGCAGCAAAACAATAATCTTTTTGAATTGCCTCATCTTCATTAGAAGATAAAATTGCTGCAACAACTGCTAGATCTATAGCTGGATCATCCACATTTATGCCTCCTGTAATATTTAAAAACACATCTTTTGCTCCTAATCTAAAACCTGCACGTTTTTCTAAAACAGCTAGTAGCATATTTAAACGTTTCGCATTAAAACCTGTTGCACTACGTTGTGGTGTTCCATATACTGCTGTACTAACTAAAGCTTGTACTTCAATTAGCAAGGGACGCATACCTTCTAAGGTAACCGCAATAGCATTACCAGATAATTCTTCGTCCTTTTTTGAAATTAAAATTTCACTAGGATTCGTTACTTCTCGTAACCCAGAACCTTGCATTTCATAAATTCCCAGTTCATTTGTAGAACCAAAACGGTTTTTATGTGCTCTTAATATTCTAAACACATGATTTCGGTCACCTTCAAATTGCAAAACAGTATCTACCATGTGCTCCAAAATTTTTGGACCAGCAATATGACCATCCTTAGTTATATGACCAATTAACAACACAGGTGTTGATGTTTCTTTTGCAAACTTAATAAGCTCTGTAGTACATTCTTTAATTTGAGAAATGCTACCTGCCGAAGCCTCAATATAATCGCTATGTAACGTTTGAATGGAATCTATAATTACCACTTCTGGCTCAAGAGATTCTATTTGCTTAAAAATGTTTTGGGTTTTAGTTTCAGTAAGAATATAACACGTATCATTATTAGGATTGACACGTTCTGCACGCATTTTTATTTGCTTTTGGCTTTCTTCACCCGAAACATACAAGGTTTTATATGGCAATTTTAAAGAAATTTGAAGTAGCAATGTGCTTTTCCCTATTCCTGGTTCTCCACCAAGCAAGGTTAAAGATCCTGGTACAATACCACCTCCTAACACACGATTAAATTCTTGATCAAATGTATTAAGTCTTGCCTCCTTAGCTGAGTCAATCTCCTTAATTTTTAATGGTTTTGAAACACGTTTAGAAGCAGATGTAGGTGTTTTCCAATCGCTTTTATCAGCTTTTTGAATAACTTCTTCTACAATAGTATTCCAAGATTTACATGCTGTACATTGTCCTTGCCACTTCGCATATTGATTGCCACAACTCTGACAAAAAAAAGTAGTTTTTACTTTAGCCATTTAGTATCCAAAATCTGCTTTAATCTGGTCTGCTCTTTCAATCATTTCATCTTTAGAATAACCTCCTATTTCTTCAAGTATATAAGCTGAACGATAGGTTTTCATTGCTTTTTTATGCTCACCTGTTTCTTCATAAAAACGTCCTAAATAATAGTGTCCTAAAAGTGTGTCAGGATACTGCTTACGAGCAAGTTTCCCTAAGTCCTCAAAGTATTCAAACTTTTCTTTTTTATTAATAGCTGCTGCAATAGCTTTAAAATCGTTTACTAAAATTTGTTTTTCAATGCCAAACAACTCATCAATCATTGTATACTTTTCCAATAAATATTCGACTGGAGAAGTCTCTAAAGTTAAAATACGCTCCTTATATTCTGTTTTACTAATAGGCTGAAAAACAAAAAAGATACTCTCTAGTGCTTTTGGAATAGCGTGAGCTGGATTAGAATAATGCGTAGGTCCTTCAAAATTATTGAAATTATATAAAAAGTTTTTATTATCTATTCCTTTCAAAGCTGTATCTAATGCTATTGCATCTTCTCTTAACGGTTTTATATCATTAGTAGCTGTTGCCAAATAGTAAAACAATTTATTCTCAAAAGTACTGATGCGCTCCGTTAAATTTTCTGTCATTTCTGGGGCTAAATCTGGACTTAAAGAAATATACCCTTGAAACAAAGGTTTATCTTTAAATAAAAAGTAATTAATATAGTTTGCTGTTTCACCATGACCAACAGCAACTCTAAAATTTTCTATTCGATAATTCTCTTCTAAATATGGAATTAACTCCATACCAACAAACTCAAAGAAAGAAGCTCCAGTCTCTACTGGAAAATAGTTTTGATCAGAATAATAACAGTCATTTTCTCTTGAATCAACTTGATTTACACCAACTACAATAGCTTCTGGCATGTCCTCCCAGTATGAATAATAATCTACATTACCTGCTACTATTTCAAACATATAATCACCATCTAACACCACAAACAAAGGGTAACTTTTTTCTATATTATCATTATAGTTTCTTGGCAATTGGATCTTAAGCTCTCTGTTTTCTCCTAATTTATAAGAATCTATTTCTTCATAAATAGTTTGCGCATAGGACACACTAAAACAGGCTACTAAAAATAAGGTTAATAGTTTATTTTTCATTTTTAAAAATGATTATGATTGGTTTTGCCAAGTTAAGTAATTAAGCTAAAAAAATAAAGTTAAGTTTAAGATACTTTATCTCGCTGTTTAGGATACATTTTATTGTAAATAGGCAAGACTAGTAAAGATAATCCTCCAGCTATCACAATAAGTAATGTTTGAGAAGACCACATAATCCAACCAAACGCTATACTCGGTTCTTTAGCGATTCCAAAAATGGAAAAAGCTGCAAAAACAGCTACAGGATAAGAGCCTATACCTCCATTTGTTGCTGCTATACTAAAACTTGCTGAGATGAACCCTATTAAAATAGCTGCAAATGGAATTCCTGAAGTTTCAACTAAAGTAAACGAAGTAACATAAAACATTAACAAATACATTGCCCAAATAAACAAGGTGTGAAAAATGAAAGCCCACTTTTTTTTCATTCTAAAAATACTTGTAACACCTTCAAACAACCCCTTTACAAAAGTTCTAATCTTGACAGCAATTTTATGATTACTCTTATTTATAAAGTAAAGAAATACTACTCCAAGTAATACTAAAACTAACAACCCAATTATAATTTTTATGGGGTCAAATCGTTCTGCAAAAAATTGATAGATATATTCAAACTCTAAAAGTAAGGTTACTAAGATTATTCCTAGCATTATAACCATGTCTGCTAAACGCTCAGCTACAATGGTGCCAAATCCTTTTTCAAAAGGAACACCTTCATAATTAGCTACAATAGTCGCTCTTGAAACTTCACCTGCTCTTGGTATGGTATAATTAATTAAATACGCTGCTAATACTGCCATTGAGCTGTTTGCAAACCTAAGTTTATAACCCATTGGTTCGATCATAAATTTCCAGCGATAAGCTCTAGATAAATGACTTAACAATCCTAGAAATACTCCAACACTTATCCAAGTATAATCAGCCTTTTTAAAATATTGTACTAATTCACTAAACGAAATTTGAGATAAAGAATACCATATCAAAACAACACCTAATAATAATGGAAGTGTTACTTTAAGAACGGTTTTAGCTTTACTACTACTCAAAGTTTATTTTAAAAGATTGGTTGCTTCGTCTGGAAATACTAATGAAGGCTTAAAAGTTTTTGCCTCTTCAATATCCATAAAAGCATACGTTATAAGTATAAGCACATCTCCTGGAGACACTAATCGTGCTGCTGCTCCATTAAGCGTTATTTCTCCGCTATTTCTTGGGCCAGGAATAGCGTAAGTTTCTAATCGCGCACCATTGTTATTATTAACAATCTGCACTTTTTCTCCTTGAATTATATTGGCAGCTTCCATTAAATCTTCATCAATAGTAATACTACCTATATAATTTAAGTCTGCTCCAGTAACTTTTACGCGATGAATCTTAGATTTTACTACTTGTATTTGCATGTGGCAAAGGTAATTAATTTAGTGCTATATTGTCTATTAATCTTATATCATCTGCATAAGCAGCAATAAAAGCACGATATTTTTTTTGTTTAGATTTTCTTTTAACTGGTTTTAAGGTTTCAACATCTGCAATTATGAAATATTCTAATTCTAATAAATCATTTTTAGCAAACTCTTTTTCAACCCATTCCGCTACTTTATTAGCACTTTTTGTGCCAAATTTCACTTTGGCAGCTTTTAAAGTTTTATAAATAAATGGCGCTTCTTTTTTATACTCTGTTTTTAGTCGTTCGTTACGCGAACTCATTGCAAGTCCTGAAGATTCTCTGTAAATTTCACAACCTGTAATTTTAACAGGAATGTCATATTTTTCGACTAATTTTTTCACAATTTGTAATTGCTGAAAATCTTTTTGTCCAAAATAAGCATTATTAGGAGTAACAATTTCAAATAATCTTTTAACAATAGTTCCTACACCATCAAAATGACCATCACGAAATCTCCCTTCCATTTCAAACTCTAATCCATCAAAACTAAAACTAGTTGATATAACGTTATCACTATAAATATCCTCGACTGAAGGTGCATAAACTATAATTTTAGAATCTGAAATAGTTTGCAACAACTCCACATCTCTATCTAAAGTTCTTGGATATTTTTCTAAATCTTGAGCATTATCAAACTGCGTTGGATTTACAAAAATGCTAACAAAAACAACATTGTTTACATCAAGCCCAGACTTAACTAAAGACAAATGACCTTGATGTAATGCTCCCATTGTAGGAACAAAACCAATTTTTAAATTTTGAGATTTTAATTGACCTACTAAACTAGAAACTTCCTCTTTTGTTTTTAATACTCTCATTTTTAGTAAAAAATTAACAGCGTGCAAACTTAATATATTACTGTTAATCTGCATAAAATTTTGTACTTTTGCGTGTTTTTTATTCTAAAATTAAAGCAGAATAGCTCATGAAAGATAAGAGAATACTATATGTGTCGTCTGAAGTAGTACCATATTTACCTGAAACTGAAATTTCTTCAATGTCATTTGAAGCTCCAAGAATGGTAAACAAACAAGGTGGTCAAATAAGAATATTTATGCCACGATATGGTAATATTAACGAAAGAAGACATCAATTACATGAAGTTATTCGTTTATCAGGAATTAATTTAGTTATTAACGACCTTGATATGCCTTTAATTATTAAAGTTGCATCAATTCCAAAGGAGCGTATTCAAGTTTACTTTATCGATAATGAAGAATACTTTAAGCGTAAAGCAACTTTAACAGATGAAGATGGTGTGCTTTTCCCAGACAATGACGAACGTTCAATTTTCTTTGCAAAGGGAGTTATTGAAACTGTTAAAAAATTAAACTGGGCTCCAGACATTATACATGTTCACGGTTGGCTGGCTTCTTTATTGCCTCTTTACTTAAAAGAGTACTACAAAGACGAACCTTTATTTGCCAACAGTAAAATTGTTACTTCTTTATACAATCAAAGTTTTGAACAAACGTTGAATAAAGAGATGATAAACAAAATTAAGTTTGATAATATTTCTGAAGAGTCTATTAAAGTGTTAGAAGAACCTTCTTATAATAATATTATGAAAGTTGCTGTTGATTTCTCTGATGCTTTAATTATTGGTTCTAAAGATATTCCTAAAGATTTAGAAGATTATCTAGAAAATTGCGAAAAACCAGTATTAGAATACAAGTACCCTGAAGAATTCGCAGAAGCTTATACCGAATTCTACAACACAAAGGTTTTAGGATAAAATCACTATACTATTTACATGAAAAAGAGAAAATTAGTTTTAAAGAATATTGCTTTATTAGCGTTTATTAGTTTAGGTTTTATAGCCTGTGAAAGAGATTTTACAGAAATTGGAACAGGTATAGTTGGCGATGACAATTTTAATACAACTAGTCAAACATATCCTGTAATTACTTATAATAAAAGAGTAACTCCAATTCAAAGTAACGCCCTTCCGGATAACCTATTAGGTTTTTATAATGATCCTGATTTTGGTGAAACTACAGTAAATTTTGTAAGTCAATTAACACCTTCAAAAATTGACCCAACTTTTGGTGATAACGTGGTTTTAGACTCTGTAATACTAACTATCCCTTTTTATAGTTCTGCTATTGACTTAGATGATGAAAACAATGTTGTCTATGAACTAGATTCAGTATATCCTAAAAACAACTTCACTCCAATGAATATTTCGATTTATAGAAGTGATTATTTTTTAAGAGATTTTGACCCTACAGAAGACTTTGAGACATCTCAAAAGTATTATTCAAATGGAGCAACATCTGAAAATGATATTATTAGTCCAACTCAACTTGAAGGTGAGTTAATTTATTCGGTTGAAGAATTTACTCCTAACGAAGAAATCATAATTTTAACCGAAGAAAACGAAGATGGCGAACAAGAAGAAACATCTCGTTTAGTACCTAGCATAAGACTAAATTTAATTGACCAACCAGATAATTTTGATCAAGTTTTTTGGGAAAACTTAATATTTGCCAAAGAAGGCGAACCAGAGTTAAGTAACTTGAATAATTTTTACGATTACTTTAGAGGTTTATATTTTAAAATTGATAGCGAAGATGGCAATGGTACATTAATGCAACTAGACTTATCTGATACTGATAAATCTACTCTTATTATGTATTACACAAGTGACATAACCTCTACAATTAATGACGAGGAACAGGTTGAAGAACGTCAAGGCGAATATGAAATGACTTTTTCAGGAAATAGAGTAAATATTTTCAACAATCAGTTTAATCCTCAAATATTGCAAGAAATTCAAGACGCTGATCCTGTTAACGGAGATGAAAGATTGTTCTTAAAAGGAGGTGAAGGCTCAATGGCAATCATTGACATCTTTACTGAAGATGAAGAAGGAAATACTTTCAATGATTACATGAATGAATATAGAAGCACCGATGATTCAGGTAATATTATTGAAACCAAAAGATTGGTAAATGAAGCATATATAGAATTTTATGTTGACCATTTAAATTCTCAAAATGACCCTAATCGTGTTTATTTATATGACTTAAAGAACAACCTACCTTTAATAGATCATTTTTTAGATGTCACTACAAATACAACTTCTAATGATGGTAAATTTCGTCATTTAGTTCCTCTAGAAACAATAGAAGATGAGTTAGGAGTAGTTATTTCTAAAAAATATAAAGTAAGAGTTACTGAACATATTAACAACATGATTCTTAGAGATTCATCAAATGTAAAATTAGGTCTTGTTGTTACCTCAAATGTTAGCTCTACAACCAATTATAATGTGTTAAATGAAGAAGAAAATTTCACTAATTTTCCTTCAGGAGCAATCTTAACCCCAAAAAGTACTATTCTTCATGGAAGTAAATCATCTGATGAAGACAAAAAAGTAAAACTCAAAATCTATTATACAGAACCTAATAACTAAGAAAATATGTGTGGAATTGTTGGATATATTGGCCATCGTGAGGCTTACCCTATTATATTAAAAGGATTAAAACGTTTAGAATATAGAGGATATGACAGTGCTGGAATAGCTCTTTATGATGGAAATGACATTAAGCTGTCTAAAACAAAAGGTAAAGTTGACGATTTACAAAAAAGATTAGAAAGCGAAATTCCAACTATAGGTAATTTAGGTATTGGTCATACACGTTGGGCAACTCATGGAGTCCCAAACGATGTTAACTCTCACCCACACTATTCAAATTCTGGTGATTTAGTTATTATTCATAATGGAATTATTGAAAATTATGAAGCCCTTAAACAAGAGCTTACTAAAAGAGGTTATACATTCACTTCAGATACAGATACAGAAGTACTTATAAACCTTATTGAAGAAATTAAAAAAAGTGAAAACATAAAACTTGGTAAAGCTGTACAAATAGCATTAAACCAAGTTGTTGGAGCCTACGCCATTGCAGTATTTGACAAAAATAAACCAAATGAAATTGTAGTAGCAAGACTTGGAAGTCCATTAGCAATTGGTATTGGGGAAGATGAATTCTTTATTGCTAGTGATGCATCACCATTTATAGAATACACTAATAATGCCATATACCTAGAAGATGAAGAAATGGCTGTAGTTAGAAGAGGTAAAGATGTAAAGGTTAGAAAAATTAAAGACGATTCTACTGTAGACCCTTATATTCAAGAGCTTCAAATGAATCTTGAACAAATTGAAAAAGGTGGCTACGAACACTTCATGCTTAAAGAAATTTACGAGCAACCTCATGCTATAAAAGACACTTATAGAGGACGTCTATTAAGTGATGAAGCTATAGTAAAAATGGCAGGTATTGAGGACAACATGAAAAAATTCTTAAATGCTGATAGAATTATTGTTGTTGCTTGTGGGACTTCATGGCATGCTGGATTAGTTTCTGAATACATATTTGAAGATTTAGCTAGAATTCCTGTAGAAGTAGAATACGCTTCTGAGTTTAGATATAGAAATCCTATTATTACAGAAAAAGATGTCGTAATTGCTATCTCTCAATCTGGAGAAACAGCAGACACACTTGCTGCTATTAAATTAGCAAAGTCAAAAGGAGCATTTGTTTTTGGAGTTTGTAATGTAGTTGGTTCATCTATTGCAAGAGAAACTCACGCAGGTGCATACACTCATGCAGGTCCTGAAATTGGAGTAGCATCAACAAAAGCTTTTACTACCCAAATTACTGTTTTATCTCTAATTGCATTACGATTAGCTAGAGCAAAAGGAACTATTTCTAGTTCAGACTTTAGGCACCATTTAATTGAATTAGAAATGATTCCATCTAAAGTTGAAAAAGCCTTAGAATCTGATGACTACGTTAAATCTATAGCAAATATTTACAAAGACGCTAGCAACTTTTTATACTTAGGAAGAGGTTACAATTTCCCTGTAGCTCTTGAAGGCGCTTTAAAACTTAAAGAAATTTCATATATACATGCAGAAGGTTATCCAGCTGCTGAAATGAAACATGGACCTATAGCTTTAATTGATGAAAATATGCCAATTGTAGTCATAGCTACCAAGAAAGGTCATTACGAAAAAGTAGTAAGTAACATTCAAGAGATTAAGTCTAGAAAAGGAAAAATAATTGGTATCGTTACTGAAGGTGATGAGGATGTTAAAAAACTTGCAGACCATGTTATTGAGGTTCCAGAAACTATCGAATCTCTTTCTCCTTTGTTAACTACTATTCCGTTACAACTACTATCTTATCACATTGCAGTAATGTTAGATAAAAATGTGGATCAACCTCGTAATTTAGCAAAATCAGTTACTGTAGAGTAAATTCTTATATAGGTTTGTTCTCATTAATTTAAATTAACATTAGGTTAATTCTTTTATCAAATTCATAATATTTATCTCTTTTTTTAGAGAAAAAGTATTATGCATGCATGTTTTTTTTTATTTTTATATATATATTGCTTACCAATTAATTTAATTATCACCCAATATGAGAACATTTATTAAGATTTTTATCTTGCTATTTTGTGTGTCAACTTATGCACAAACTACAGTTAAAGGTAATGTAACAGATGATAGT
Source organism: Pontimicrobium sp. IMCC45349 (assembly GCF_047219225.1). Taxonomy (GTDB): domain Bacteria; phylum Bacteroidota; class Bacteroidia; order Flavobacteriales; family Flavobacteriaceae; genus IMCC45349. Next base: position 1,162,579 of record NZ_CP178208.1, read on the forward strand.
GGGCAGCCTTTACCTGGTGCTAATGTTATTGTTGTAGGAACAACAACTGGAACTGTTACAGATTTTGACGGAAACTTTACATTAACTGTAAATCAAGACCCTCCATTTTCAATACAAATTAGTAGTGTTGGCTTTGAATCATCAACTCAAGAAGTTACATCAAACAACCAAACAATAAATGTTGTTTTAAAAGAAGGTAACGAACTTGATGAAGTTGTTATTTCTGCTTCCAGAACTCCAGAGCGTATTTTTGAATCGCCTGTAACTGTGGAACGCTTTGGATTAAAAGAAATAAAAAATACTGCTTCAGCCGATTTTTATGATGGTTTAGAAAATCTTAAAGGTGTAGATATAAACACAAATAGTTTAACCTTTAAATCAATTAACACAAGAGGTTTTGCAACATTTGCAAACAATCGTTTTATGCAATTAGTTGATGGTATGGACAACTCAACGCCTGCATTAAATTTCCCTATAGGTAACTTAGTAGGAATGATAGAAACTGATGTTCAAAGTGTAGAATTACTTCCTGGAGCTTCATCAGCATTATATGGAGCCAATGCTTTTAATGGTATTTTATTTATGAGAAGTAAAAATCCATTTGACCATGCTGGAATTAGTGCTTATTACAAACAAGGAATTACATCTCAAGAAGCAGCAGGTGATAATAACTATACCGATTTTGGTATTAGAATGGCTCATAAATTTAGTAACAAATTTGCAGCTAAGGTTAACTTTGCTTATCTAAAAGGTACTGATTGGGCTGCTACTAGTGAAGTAGACAAAACTGTTGTTGGTGGTACAAGAGCATCTAATGTAAATTATGATGGAATTAATGTATATGGAGATGAAGTAGCAACTAATATTAGAGCAGCTTCTGGAGGTTTAGGTATTATACCTGATGTGGTTGTAAGTAGAACTGGATATAATGAAAGAGATTTAACCGATTATAATGCAGAAAGTGTAAAAGCAGATTGGGGATTATATTTCCGTCCTTGGGAAAATGATTTTGAAATAAGCTATCAAGGAAAAGTTGGTACTGGAACAACAATCTACCAAGGAACTAATAGATATAGTATTGCTAACTTTAGACAACAACAACATAAACTTGAATTAAAAAACGATAATTTCTTCTTGAGAGGTTATGTTGTTTCCGATAATGCTGGTGATTCATACGATATGGTATTTACAGGAATCAATATTAATAGAGCTTGGAAAAGTGATGAACAATGGTTTGGGGAATACATTAACACTTATGCTGGTGCTACATTAGGTGGTGCTACAGACGAACAAGCACATGCTTTAGCAAGAGCTCAAGCAGACACAGGGCGCTACGAACCTGGTTCACCAGAATTTATTGCGGCTTTTAATAGAAGTGTAAATGACCCTAATTTATCTACAGGTTCTAAGTTCCAAGATGAATCAAAATATTATCATGCAGATGCTAATTATAACTTTAGCCATTTAGTTGACTTTGCAGATATCCAAGTGGGTGGTTCTTATAGAAAATATAAATTGAACTCTTCCGGAACAATCTATACTGATTATGACGGTACAATTGATTATTCTGAATTTGGTATTTATACTCAAATTCAAAAAAGTTTAGAGTTAAACAATGACATGGAATTAAAACTTACAGGTTCAGCTCGTTATGATAAATCAGAATTTTTTGATGGTTTCGTTTCTCCAAGAATTTCTGCAGGTTTAACTTTAAATAAAAATCACAACCTTAGGGCATCTGTTCAAACAGGATTTAGAAACCCTACAACTCAAGACTTATTCATTGGCTTAGATGCTGGTAGAGCTATACTTGTAGGTGCTGCTCCAGAAAACTTAGATAGATACTCTAGAAGCTATCAAATAAGTGGTGCTGGACAACAATTAGGTGTCCCAGCTGTTGTTAATCAAACTGGTGCTGCCGCTTACAATAACTCTTATACAGCTAGTTCTGCATTAGCATTAGCTGAAACTGGAGACCCTTCGGTTTTAGAAGTCGCAAATCCTAGCTTAGTAAAACCTGAACAAATCACAACAGGAGAAGTAGGTTATAGAGGTAAATTTGAAAAAATAACTGTTGATTTTAGCGCTTATTATAATAGCTATAAAGATTTTATTTCTCAAGAAGTAGTTGTATCTCCTTTATATGGTACAGCTGGAGATGGTTCATTATCAATAGCTGCATTAGCAAATGGTGATAGTCAAGCATATAGCACTTACACAAACTCTGAAGCAAAAGTTAACTCTTATGGAGCCTCAGTATCAGTATCTACTAAAGTTTTTGGTAATTTTGATTTAAGTGGAAGTTATACTTATGCAAAATTAGACTTTGACCAAGAAAAATACCCAGATTTCACAACTAACTTTAACACCCCAGAGCATAAATTCAAAGCTTCTTTTGGAAATACTGAGCTATTTAAAAACTTTGGATTTAACATAGCATATAGATTTAGTGACGATTATTTTTGGGAAGCTACATTTGGTAATGGTGTCGTACCAGAATTCCATGTCGTAGATGCTCAGATTAATTTAAAAGTTCCTAGCTTAAAATCTACATTTAAAGCTGGAGCAACTAACCTTCTAGGAGACGAATACTTTACTGCATTTGGTACTGGATTTATTGGATCACAGTATTATGTTTCTTGGACAATTAATAACCTATAAAATTATCGCAATGAAAACTATCAAATATATTTTATTATCGGCTGTTTTAGTAAGTTTTACAGCTTGTAACGACCCTGAAGACTTTGTTGACGCTCCTGAAGAAATAATTGCTCCTGATTTAACATCTGGTAGCGCAGATTTATCAAACTATGTTGCTATTGGAGCATCATTTACTGCTGGATTTACAGACAATGCATTATTCATGGCAAGTCAAGAAAATTCATTTCCTAATATTATGTCGCAAATGTTTGCCCAAGCAAATGGAGGTACTTTTAATCAGCCTTGGACAAACGATAATGTAGGTGGATTGCTATTAGGAGGTAACCCTATTGCAGCTCCTCGTTTATACTTTGATGGTGCTGGACCAGCTTTATTACCTGCTGCTCCAACTACTGAAGTATCAAACATATTGTCTGGACCTTTTAATAATATGGGAGTTCCAGGTGCTAAAAGTTTCCACATTGTTGCTAATGGTTATGGTAATATTGCTGGAATAGGTAGTTTTGCAAACCCTTACTTTGTAAGAATGGCTTCTAACCCTAACGCAAGCGTACTAGAAGATGCTTTAGCACAAAATCCAACATTTTTTACAATTTCAGAAATAGGTGGTAACGATGTTTTAGGTTATGCTACTTCTGGAGGAAGTGGAGTTGATCAAACTGGAAACCTTGACCCTGCTACTTATGGTAGTAATGATATTACTGATCCTAATGTATTTGCTCAAGTAGTAAGTACAATGGTAACTGCTTTATCATCAAATGGATCTAAGGGTGTAATTGCTACTGTACCTAGTATTATATACTTACCACATTTTACTACAGTACCGCACAACCCTGTACCATTAGATGCAGCTACTGCTGGTGCAGTAAATCAAGGTTATGCACCTTACAATGGTGGTTTATTACAAGCTGAATCTTTTGGATTTATATCTGCCGAAGAAAGAGCTCAAAGAACAATTAATTTTGCAGAAGGGCAAAATGCTGTAGTTATTATTGATGAAGATTTAACAGATTTATCTGGACTAGGTTTACCTAGTTACAGACAAGCAACAGCAAACGATTTATTAGTGTTACCTAGCTCTTCTTTTATTGGAACGTTAGCTGACCCAAACAACCCTTTATCTGTAAATGGTGTTGCAGTTCCTTTAGCTGATAATTGGGTATTAACTCCAGAAGAACAAGAAAATATAGCTGTAGCAACTCAAGCTTATAATAATACTATTATGGCACTTGCAAATTCAAATGAAAATTTAGCTTTATTAGATTTAGATGCTATTTTAATTGAAGCTTCTACAACTGGTATTGAGTTTGATGAATTTATTATGTCAACTGATTTAGTGATGGGAGGTTTAGTAAGTTTAGATGGAATTCATTTAACTGCTAGAGGATATGCTTTAATGGCTAACAAATTTTTAGAAGCAATGGACATATCTTTTGGTTCTAACTTTGTTGAATCTGGTGCTTTAGCTAAAGCTGGTGATTACCCAACAAACTATTCGCCAATGCTACAATAAACAAAATATCATATTTATAAAAAACCCAGAATTATGTTCTGGGTTTTTTATTTTACAATATATCAATAAGGTATGTAAAAAAAGGGCTTTTTTAATGCCTAAATATTTTGATTAAAAATCTATCATTTTTTTAATTAAAAAATATATCTTTGCAGCGCGAAAATCTAGCTGATTTTTCATTAAATATTTTAGCAAAAAACAAAAACATATAAGTAATGTCAAAAGTTACAGGTAAAGTTGCACAAATAGTAGGTCCAGTAATCGATGTTGAATTCGGTTCTGGTGCTGAACTTCCAAAGATTTATGATTCGTTAGAAATTAACAGACCTGATGGTTCAACATTAGTACTTGAAGTACAATCTCACATTGGTGAAGATACTGTACGTACTATTGCAATGGACTCTTCTGATGGTTTAAGTAGAGGAACTGAAGTTGTTGCAACTGGTGCTCCAATACAAATGCCAATTGGAGAAGATGTTTATGGACGTCTTTTTAATGTAATTGGAGATGCTATTGATGGTCTTGGTGATTTACCAAAAACTGATGCTGATGGTCTTCCAATTCACAGACAAGCACCTAAGTTTGAGGATTTATCAACTTCTACTGAAGTTTTATTTACAGGTATTAAAGTAATTGACCTTATCGAGCCTTATGCAAAAGGAGGTAAGATTGGATTATTTGGTGGTGCTGGTGTAGGTAAAACAGTATTAATTCAGGAGTTAATTAACAACATTGCTAAGGGACATGGTGGACTTTCAGTATTCGCAGGAGTAGGTGAAAGAACTCGTGAAGGTAACGATTTACTTCGTGAAATGTTAGAGTCTGGAATTATCAAATATGGTGATGACTTTATGCATTCTATGGAAGAAGGTGGTTGGGATCTTCAAAAGGTTGACAAGAAAGCTATGTTAGACTCTAAAGCTACTTTCGTATTCGGACAAATGAATGAGCCTCCTGGAGCACGTGCTCGTGTTGCATTATCTGGTTTAACAATTGCTGAATACTTCCGTGATGGAGCTGGAGATGGACAAGGAAAAGATGTACTTTTCTTCGTAGATAACATCTTCCGTTTTACACAAGCTGGTTCTGAGGTATCTGCATTACTTGGTCGTATGCCATCTGCCGTAGGTTACCAACCTACATTAGCAACAGAAATGGGTGCTATGCAAGAGCGTATTACTTCAACTAAAAAAGGATCAATTACATCTGTACAAGCAGTATATGTACCTGCGGATGATTTAACTGACCCTGCACCTGCTACTACGTTTGCTCACTTAGATGCAACAACAGTATTATCTCGTAAAATTGCTGAGCTTGGTATTTACCCAGCGGTAGATCCATTAGATTCTACTTCTCGTATTTTAACGGCTGATATTTTAGGTGATGAGCATTATGATTGTGCACAACGCGTAAAAGAGTTATTACAACGTTATAAAGAATTACAAGATATTATTGCTATTCTTGGTATGGAAGAATTATCTGAAGAAGATAAAATGGCTGTAGGACGTGCACGTCGTGTACAACGTTTCTTATCACAACCATTCCACGTAGCAGAGCAGTTTACAGGAATTCCAGGTGTATTAGTAGATATTAAAGAAACTATTAAAGGATTTAACATGATTATGGATGGTGAATTAGATCACTTACCAGAAGCAGCGTTTAACCTTAAAGGAACTATCGAAGAAGCTATTGAAGCTGGAGAGAAAATGCTTGCTGAAGCTTAATATTAAAACAACAATCTATGCTTTTAGAAATTGTAACACCAGAAGCCACTTTATTTAGTGGAGAAGTAGATTCAGTTGCTGTTCCAGGTGTGAATGGTGAGTTTCAAATGTTAAACAATCACGCGCCTATCGTTTCTATTTTAAAAGATGGATACGTGAAAATCTCTGGAAATATTCAATTAGAAGAAGAGGTTGAAGCTAAGTTTGAGAAAAAAGGTAATGCTACTTGGTTAGCTATCAATTCTGGAACTATTGAAATGAAAGACAATAAAGTAATCCTTTTAGCTGATTAATTTATTTCTAAATAAATAATAAAAAACGCGAAACTTATGTTTCGCGTTTTTTTGTTATTAAAACACTTATACTTTAATAAATATCTTTTTTCTATACATAATGTAACCTAATAACAAATAAAAAGCTACTACTGTTAATGCGTATAATAAAGATGAAAATTTATCACTCATAAAATCATGAGTATAAATAGTGGTGTATATCCAAGAGTGAATATTATCATTCTCTCCTATTTTAACTTGATAAAAAATACTTGTAATAAAACTTGATAAGAAATATACAGTAATAGCATTCATGCCTGCATATTTAAGCATTGATCCTATTTGAATTGATTTAATATCTGTAAAATAATATATAATAGCTAGTATAAGTGTTCCCCAACCACTTGTAACTAACACAAAACTACTACTCCATATTGCTTTATTAATAGGGAACCAAATATTAAAAATATATCCAGAAACTAGAAGTAATAATCCTGTTCCAAATAACAAATAAACTCTATTATTAAGATTATCTAAAAGCCTAGCTACTAATATTCCAAACAAACAACTTATAATGGATGGAAGAGTACTAAAAAAACCTTCAGGATCGTAGTCAGTCTTCCACATATGACTACCTAACAAGTTAGAATCAATATACATTGCCCAATTATTTGGCGCTCTATCAAACGTAGGACTTATCCCTTCAGGTAAAATCATAAAACCAAGGAATAACCAATAGCCTAATAATACTGAACAACTAATTGCTAAAATTGTTTTCCAACTACAGTTAAGGTATAGAACTGCGGAAATAAAAAAGACAATTCCAATACGCTGTAAGACACCTGGAAATCTTAATGTTTCCCATTCACCTATAAAAGGAAAATAAGGTGTAAACCAATTTAAAACTAATCCTAAGCCAATAAGTTTTAAACTTCTAATAATTACTTTTTTATAAGTCTCGACTGAATTAGACTTATTTTTATAAGCAAAGTATATTGATATACCTACAATAAATAAAAAGAATGGAAAAATAAGATCTGTTGGTGTTAATCCATGCCATTCAGCATGCAATAAAGGTTTATATACATGACTCCACGTACCAGGAGTATTAACCAATATCATAGCTGCAATCGTGAACCCTCTTAAAAAATCAACAGATTCAATTCTTTTGGCCATCTTACTTCTTTTTCAATCCTAACTTATGACCTGCTAAAGCATAATAAAGAATAATAACATAACATGGTAAAAGTATCCAATAACTACTTGTAGACGCTGTAGAAAGTGCTTCGGCATCAGCAATTCCATTAGCAACTAATTCATGCTTATTATTATCAACTAATCTTCCGTATAATGGAGGAATAATTGCTCCACCTGATATTGCCATTATTAATAAAGCTGATGCTGTTTTAGTAAACTTTCCTAAACCTTGAAGTGTTAAAGGCCATACTGCTGGCCAAACTAAAGCATTAGCGATTCCTAAAGCTGCTACAAATAGTACTGAAGTAAAACCACTAGTAAATAAAATACAAATTGTAAAAATGATTCCTAAAACTGCACTTATTCGTAATGCTTTTCCTTGACTTATATACTTAGGAATCAAGAACACTCCAAGAGCATAAGTAGCAACCATAGCCATTAAAGTAAATGTCGTGAAAAACTTAGCATCTTCTGCAGAAAAACCAAGTGATATTCCGTAGGCTATTATTGTATCACCAGCAATTACTTCGGCACCAACATATACAAACAATGTTAAAACACCCAACCATAAATGAGGGAATTGAAAAATACTTGTTTTTGTAGTTTCTCCTTCATTAGTTTCCTCAATTGGTTCTGCTTCAACATGAGGTAATGGTGCCTTTCTTATTAACAATCCTAACAACACCAAAATAACAGCCATAACAATATAAGGTGTTACAACACTATCTGCCATGGTATCTAGTAATTGATTCTTTTCTTCTAATGAAACTGTACTTAATTTATCTTTTATTTCATCTATTCCTGATAATAATAGTGCTCCAAAAATTAAAGAACCCAATGCACCAGCAACTTTGTTAGCTATACCCATAATGGCAATACGTTTAGCGCCACTTTCAATAGGCCCTAAAATTGTTATATATGGATTTGCTGCTGTTTGCAGTAAAGTCATTCCTATTCCTTGAACAAAAATACCTGTTAAAAACACCCAATATGTTCTTGCTCCAGCAGCTGGAATAAAAATTAAAGCTCCAATTGCCATAACAATTAATCCTAAAGACATTCCTTTTCTATAACCAATTTTCTTTAAGATATAAGAAGCTGGTAAAGCCATTACAACAAACGATATATACGATGCAGTAGCTACTAAATAAGATTGTGCATCGGTTAACTCGTTAATTGTTTTCATAAATGGAATAAGTGCTCCATTAATCCAAGTAACAAAACCAAAAATGAAAAATAATCCAGCAATGATAACTATTGGAATTAAATTGTTGTTTTTGCCTGATGACGTTTGATTGTTTGAATTTGACATGTTGTATTAGTTTAGTTTTCGTCGTTAGTATTTAAAATGCGCTCTTTTGTAATTTTAAGGTAGTTTCTACCTATAGGAATCTTTCTATTTGCTATTTCTACAGTATTCCCTTCAATGGCTTCAATTTTATTTATTGAAATTGTATAGGAACGATGTACTCTAATAAAATTTGATTGTGGGAGTTCTTCAGTAATAGCAGAAAGTGATTTATGCACTACATAATCACCTATTTTAGTGATTACTTTAATATAGTCTTTAAGGCTTTCTATATATAGAATATCGTTTAAGTTAACCTTTACTAGTTTTTTATTTACTTTCAAAAATATATGTGGCTCTTGCTGAAGATTTGCATCTCCACTAGCACTCGACACATAAACCTGTTGGTAAACTTTATTTATTGTTTTTAAAAAGCGATTAAAAGGTATTGGTTTTACTAAGTAATCAAGAACATTTAACTCAAAACTCTTAACAGCGTATTCTCTATAAGCAGTAGTAATAACTATTAGTGGCTTGTGATTTAGATTTTCTATAAAAGAAAAACCTGTCATTTGTGGCATATTGATATCTAGAAAAATAACATCAATCTTTTCACGTTCTAATACACCATAAGCCTTTAATGGGTTATTAAATGTTTCTACTACTTCAATATGATCAAAGTTCTTTAAATGATCTTCAATTACATTAATTGCCAAAGGCTCATCATCTATAATTACACATTTAATTTTCATTTGATTGGAATTTTTAAATAAAGATTATAATTATTTTCTTTTACATTAGTTTCTAAAATATAATCATTAAAAAATAATAAATTCAATCTTCTTTTAGAATTTGCAATTCCTATTCCATGTTTACTACTAATATTTGCTGAAGGATTAAAGTTATTTGACAACTTAAATTCTAAGTAATGTTTATCAATTACTTCAAAACTCATATTTATTAAAACCTTATCATTATCTTTTAATCCATGTTTAAAACAATTTTCCACAAAAGACAATAATAATAAAGGAGGCACCTCTATATCTTCAATATCTCCAGTTATATCAATTTCACATTCAACTCTATTTTCAAATCTTAATCGTTCAATATCTACAAAGTTATTTATATGATTTATTTCTTTAAGTAAACTAGCTCTAGAATCGTTAACATCATAAAGAACGTATTGCATCATTTCAGACAACTTAATCACCAATCTAGGTGCATTATCAGATTTTTTTAGAGCCAAGGCATACAAATTGTTAAGTGTATTAAAGAAAAAGTGCGGTTGAATTTGAGTTCTTAAATATTTCAACTCTGTACTTAATTGAAGTTTTGCTAAATCTTCATTTCTACGCTTTTCTATAGACCAGTCAATCACTAATTTAATAGCAGTTACAAATCCAATAACATAAAGCTCACCCAATATTACTGCAATAACATGATTAAGTTCTAAAAATCTACCAGTATCTTCAGCTTCAGGCCATATTTCTTTTGTAACTAAAAGATAGTTTAATCCCGTTCTTACCAAATAAACTAAAACTAGTATTAAAATTAAATACCCAATATAAGCTCTATACTTCTTCCTTAATATATACTTAGGAATCAAAAAATACACATTTATATAAACTATAATAATATGTATAGGAAACTCAACTAAGTTAGACTTTATAGAATACCAATAGTCATTAAAATAACTTCCCCATCTAATTACATTAAATGCAAAATAGCCTATCCAGAAGATGATATGGTATCTAACTGGTATCGTATTTCTTATTTTTTTATTGAAAAAAAGAATAGCTTATTATTTATTAAATATTGTTAAATCCTTAATTATTCTTAACAATTTTAGTGATATAATAATTAATTAACAATAAAATAATCAATTCTTTATAAAGTCGAAATCACTTAGCTATAAATAGGTGTTGTCTATGTGTTAAATCATGTCGTTTATATATTTTTTTTTATATCAATTTTATATTTAGATAATTTGGAGTCAAATTAAAAGACTAAACAATTCAATTATGAAACACAATTTAAAATTGGTTTTCTTATTTTCTTTTCTATTTTTCTCAGTGCATAATGCATTTGCACAGCAAAAAGAAATTAAGGGAACAGTTACTTCTAAAGCAGATGGAATTCCTTTACCAGGAGTAAATGTGCTAGTAGAAGGAACTACTAACGGAACTCAAACTGACTTCGATGGTAATTACACATTAACTGCTTCAGTTGGTGATGTACTTACATTTTCGTTCATTGGGATGACAACTACACAAGTAACTGTTGGAGACTCTAATGTAATTAATGTACAACTAGAAGAAGATGCAGAACAACTAGGTGAAATTGTTGTAACTGCCTTAGGTATTAAAAAGACTAGAAAATCTTTAACCTATGCTGCTCAAGATATTAATGCAGACGAATTAAATAAAGCAAAACAAACTAATCCAATTAATAGTTTATCTGGTAAAGTATCAGGTGTAAATATTACGCGTAGTGCTTCTGGTGCTGGTGGTTCTGTTAAAGTAACTTTAAGAGGTAACTCTTCTATTGGAAACAACCAACCGCTTTACGTAGTTGATGGTATCCCTTTATCAAACCCAACATCTGGTCAACCAGGTGATACCTTTGGTGACATAAATGGAGGTAATAAAGATGGTGGTGACGCCTTATCTTTAATTAACCCTGATGATATTGAATCATTAACTGTGTTAAAAGGTGCATCTGCTTCGGCATTATATGGTAGTGCTGGTTTAAATGGTGTTATTTTAATTACGACAAAAAGTGGTAAGTCTGGAAAATTCAAAGTTGACTTTTCATCTAACTTAACAGTTGATTCTGCTGCTTATATGATGGATTTCAATGGAGAAGCTCAAAAAAATGTAGATGACTTCTTAGATTCAGGTGTTACAAATATTAACTCTTTAACAGTTTCTGGAGGAACAGATAAAGCGCAAACATATTTCTCTTATAGTAATACAACATCTTCAGGTGTTTTACCAACTAATAAATTAAAGCAACATACATTTAATGTTAGAGAAACTGCTCAATTATTTGATGATAAATTAAAGATAAACGCTAGTGTAATGGCGTCTACTCAAAAAATTAAAAACAGACCTGTTTCTGGACTATATTTCAATCCATTAGTAGGAGTTTATGGTTTTGAATCTGACACAGAAAGTTTGTCTGATTATTCAACTTTTGAAGAATATGATCCAGTTAGAAATATTATGGCACAACGTTGGTTTAGAGCAACATCTGATATAGAACAAAACCCTTATTGGATTTTAAATAGAAATGCATCTGAAGATACAAACCAGAAATTGTTAACATCCTTAAATTTAAACTATCAAGTAAACGATTGGTTGTCATTACAAGCTAGAGGTACTTATGATAGAACTCAACAAGCATTTGAAAGAAAAATTTATGCTACAACTGAAGCTACTTTAGCTCCAGCAAATGGTAGATATATTGTATTTGAAAATGATTTCACACAATATTATGGAGATTTATTAGCAAACATCAACACAAATATTAACGAAAACATTTCATTAACTGCTATAGTAGGAGCTAGTACTACACGTTCAACTACTGAAGCTTTTACTGCTGATTCAGGAACAAATGGAGGTTTACAATATGCCAATGTATTTGCTTATCAAAACTTCAATGCCAATCCTCAAGTTGCTTTTACTCAAAACTCATTTGAGGTAAGAGGAAGCTCACTATTTACTAGCGCAACTTTAGGTTTCAATGACAAGATTTATGTAGATTTAACGGCTAGAAACGATTGGACATCAACTCTTCCTGAGTCTAACAACTCATTCTTTTATCCATCTGTTGGTGTAACAGGTGTCTTAAGTGAATTATTTGATTTAGGAGATAAAGTGTCTTTTGCAAAACTAAGAGCATCTTATGCTGAAGTTGGAAATGGTTTCGCAGCAGATCAAATAGCACCAAATAGAGCAATTAATTTTGGTGGAGGTGTAAGTAATACTGACCCAATAAGACCTTTCCCAGGAACAACACCTGAACCAGAAAGACAACGTTCATTTGAAATTGGTACAGAATGGAAGTTTATGAATAACCGTTTTGGAATTGATTTAGGATACTATCGTACAAGTACAATCAATCAATACTTTGCAGTACCAGTATCTACAACTATTGTACCATCAGGTGTAGCTGGACTTAATGCTGGAGATATATTAAACCGAGGTATTGAAGCAACAATCTTTGCTAAAATTATTGAAAAAGATGATTTTAATTGGACAACTAATATAAACTTTGCAACTAACAAAAATGAAATTCAGTCTATTGCAAAAGAAGGTGTAGATGGTTTAATTCCTACTGACTTCTTTACATTATCTGCAAAAGGGGTTAATACTTTCGGATCTTATTTAGTAAAAGGAGGTTCTTTTGGAGATATTTATGCGCAAGTAGTAAGAAGAGACGAAAACGGCACACCTATTTATGATAGTGGTGCTTTAGTAATGAACGATGACAATACTGTTGACGGTTTAACTAAAGTTGGTAACGCTAACCCAGATTTCACATTAGGATGGAATAACTCTTTCGATTATAAAAACTGGACATTAGATTTCTTGATTGATGGAAAGTTTGGTGGAGAAACTGTAAGTATGACAGAAGCAATTGTAGAAGGATTCAGTAATAATTCTGCAAGAGAAACTGCTAACGGAACTGTAAACGTAGTTGACTTAAATGGTAACCCTTCAACTTTAACAGCTCAAGAATATTATGGTGCTGCTGGTGGTAGAAATGGTTTTACAGGTGAGTATGTATATAGCGCAACTAATGTGAGATTAGCTGAAATGGCTATAGGATATAATTTCAAATTGTCTGACAACTCATTCTTTAAAAGAATAAAAGCGTCCTTAGTAGGTAGTAATTTATTCTTCTTCTATAAAGATGCACCTCATGATCCTAATGTATCTTTAAGTACAGGAAACGCACTTCAAGGTGTAGATGTTTTAGGGCTTCCTTCTAGCAGAAGCATGGGACTTAATATTAACTTAACATTCTAAAAAATTAGCATCATGAAAAATATAAGTAAACTATTAACATACGCAGCTGTAATAGCTCTAGTTAGTACTTCTTGTAGTGATTTAGAAGATTACAACAACAATCCTAGAAACATCTCAGAAGAGCAATTAGAAGTAGATTTTCAGCATGTAGGTTCAAAATATAAACCAATCTTTGAGAGTATTTATCAATATACACCAGCTTGGTCTTATCAATTACAACAAAACTTAAATGCAGATGTGTACTCTGGATATATGACAAACCCTAGACCATTTGTCGCAGGTTCAAATAACACAACCTATGCCTTAGTTAGTGGTTGGAACAATTTTATATGGAGTGTTCCTTATTCTAACGTTATGAATAATGTTAAATCAATCAGTGATTTGACAGCTGATGAATACCCAACATTAAATGCAGTTGCTTTAATATTAAAAGTTGAAGCTATGCATCGTGTATCTGATGTATTTGGTCCTATTGTTTATTCAAACTTTGGTGACTTAGAAAACCCAGGAGTTTATGATTCTCAACAAGTGGCATACAATGCGTTTTTCTCAGATTTAGATACAGCTACTACAAATTTAATGGCTGATTTAGAAAGTACTCGTTTCTCAGAGTTTGATTTATCATATGGAGGTGATTATTCTAAATGGGTACGTTTAGCAAACTCATTAAGATTACGTTTAGCAATAAGAATTTCAAAAGTAGATCCTGCTAAAGCACAAATAGAAGGTGAAAAAGCTTTAAATCATCCTGTAGGTGTCATGGAAACAAATGATGATGGTTTCTTCGTTAATGGAACTTTAGATCATCCATTATCTGTTATTGATAACTCTTGGGGAGATATTAGAATGAATGCTTCTATGGAATCAATATTAGTTGGTTATAGTGATTCAAGAGTAGATAGCTACTTTGATACATCGGCTGATTATGCTGGCGAATTTAAAGGTATTAGAAATGGGTTACCATTATTACCAGGATATGCAGATGAGCTAGCTCAAAAAGCTGATTATATCGGCTTCTCTGCTATGGATGATGCAGTTAAAACTCCAAGAGTACAATTAATGACTACAGCTGAAGTTTACTTCTTAAAAGCTGAAGCTGCTTTAAGAGGATGGTCAGGAGCTGGAGATGCGCAGGCAAATTATGAAATGGGAATTCAAACATCTTTTGATCAACATGGAGCAAGTGGTGCTGCAGCTTATATTGCAGATAACACTTCTACAGCAATGGATTATGTAGACCCTGTAAATCCAGCAAACAATGCTGCAGCTTTAAGCAATGTTACTGTTGCTTGGAATGGAGCAGACGACAATGAAACTAAACTAGAAAAAATAATCACTCAAAAGTGGATTGCTATGTTCCCAGAAGGACAAGAAGCTTGGAGTGAATTTAGACGTACAGGATATCCTAAAATTTTCCCTGTAGTTAGCAACCAAAGTGCTGGTGTTGTTGACACAGATGTTCAAATTAGAAGGATTCCTTTTGTAGATAGTGAATTATCTACAAACGCCGATGGTGTAGCTGGTGCTGTAACTCTTTTAGGAGGACCAGACAATGCTGGAACTAGATTATGGTGGGACACTGGCGGATCAAACTTTTAATAAATTGGTTTTTTTACATAAGTAGATTTTGATTAGTTCACAACAAACGGGTTAGTTAGGTTACTTTCCCGTTTGTTTTACCTAAAAACATTAACACTAAAACATTAAACACAGTGGAAATTGCTGATTACAAAAAAATTGCATACACTAAAGCTGGAAAGTTTGAAGATAATAGGTTTGAAAAAATTCACAATGTAATTTTTGATTCCTCAAAAGAAGCTTCAATTTTAGTTGCTCAAGAAATTGCCGACTTAATTAGAGAAAAAAATAGCCAAAACAAACCCTGTGTTTTAGGGCTTGCTACAGGTTCTTCTCCAATAAAAGTCTATGAAGAGCTTGTTAGAATGCACAAAGAAGAAGGTTTAAGCTTTTCTAATGTAATAACTTTTAACCTTGATGAATATCTACCAATGGACAAAAGTAATATTCAAAGTTACTTTTATTTTATGCATGAACATCTTTTTAATCATGTAGATATTTTACCTGAAAACATTAATATTCCAGATGGTAAAATTAGCAATGAAGATTTATATCAATATTGTATTGATTATGAAATAAAAATTAAAGCTGTTGGTGGTTTAGATTTCCAATTATTAGGAATAGGTAGAACTGGCCACATTGGATTTAATGAACCTGGTTCTCACTTTAATTCTGGAACTCGAAGTATTACTTTAGATCATATTACTAGAGTTGATGCTGCACCTGCGTTTTTAGGTATAGATAATGTCCCTAGAAAAGCTATTACAATGGGAATTGGGACTGTAAGAAGTGCCAAAAGAATTGTATTACTAGCTTGGGGTGGCAACAAAGCTCAAATTATAAAAGAAACTATTGAAGGTGAAATTACATCTAATGTTCCTGCTACTTATTTACAAGAACATAACAATACAACTTTTGTATTAGATCAAGGAGCTTCATCAGAACTTACTAGAGTTAAAACACCTTGGATGGTAACATCTTGTGTTTGGAGTGAAGCTTTAAAACTAAAAGCTGTAGTGTGGTTAAGCGAACTAACTAAAAAACCTATACTAAAACTAACAGATAAAGATTACAATGATAATGGTATGTCTGGGCTGTTAACCGATGAGGGAACTGCTTACGATTTGAACATTAAAATGTTTAATAAACTTCAGCATACTATTACAGGTTGGCCTGGAGGTAAGCCAAATGCCGACGACACAAACCGTCCAGAAAGAGCAAATCCTGCAAAAAAACGTGTTATTATTTTTAGTCCTCATCCAGACGATGATGTTATTTCAATGGGAGGTACTTTTGATAGACTTGTAGAACAAGGACACGAAGTTCATATAGCTTATCAAACATCTGGTAACATTGCTGTTTCTGATGAAGAAGCCTTAAAATTTGCTGAAATTGCAGAGGCTTTAAACTCTAATGCTGAAAAAGCTAAAAGTATTATATCCTTCCTAAAACAAAAAACTGACAATGATATTGATTCTATAGAAACTAGACTTCTTAAGGGAATGATTAGAAGAGGAGAATCTTTAGCTGCTACAAGATATTTAGGATTAGAAGATAGCAATGTTCATTTTTTAGACCTTCCTTTTTACGAAACAGGGACAATCAAAAAAAATAACCTTTCACAAGATGATGTAGACATTATGTGCAAAATAATAGAAGACATAAAACCTCATCAAATTTATGCTGCTGGTGATTTAGCAGATCCACATGGTACTCACAAAGTTTGTTTAGACGCTTTATTTAGTGCTTTAGATAAACTAAAGAGTAAATCATATATGGATGATTGTTGGGTTTGGTTATATCGTGGTGCATGGCACGAATGGGAGTCATATCAAATAGAAATGGCAGTACCAATGAGCCCAGATCAAGTGCTTAAAAAACGTCATGCTATATTTTATCACCAATCGCAAAAAGATGGTGTTATGTTTCAAGGCGATGACTCAAGAGAATTTTGGGTAAGAGTTGAAGACAGAAATAGAATTACAGCTGAAAAATATAATGATTTAGGATTAGCAAATTATGCCGCAATGGAAGCGTTTGTTAGGTACCATTTTTAATCTATTACTAACAAGATGAAATACAAACTTTTGTTATTTATAACCCTTTTATGTTTTTCTAGTTGTTCAAAAGAGCAAAACTCTAAAGAACAATCAGAGACTATATTAGATGGTACTTGGAAAATGGTTTATGCTGAAACAAAAGAAAATGACTCAATACAAGTTAAAGATTTATCTAACACTAGTTTTATTAAAATATTAAACAAAAGTCATTTTGCATTCTTTAATCAAAATGAAACAAATTCAAAAGCTTTTTATGGAGGTGCAGGAACTTACACATTAAAAGGCAATAATTATAACGAAACGTTAAGTTATACTTCAGTTGATGTTATTAGACATCATACATTTCCTTTTACTATTAAAATTAAAGGAGACACTTTAATACAAAGTGGTATGGAAGAAGTAAAATCAGCTGGAATTAAACGAGAAATTATTGAAAAATATATTAGAATAAAATAATATTATGAAGAATACCAAGGCTCTTATTTTAGTTTTATTTATGGCATTAACTACAATTAATGCTCAAGAAATGCAAAACAAATTATCGTTGATGCCTTGGCCTAAGAATGTTTCAGAAAACACTGCTAAGTTTTACATTAATAGCGACGTTACGATCTCGGTTTTTGGTGAAGATCAAGGAAGAGTTCGTAATGCCGCTGTTAATTTTTTAAGACGTCTTACTAATAGAACTGGTATATTTTTAAAAAATGGATTCCCTTCATTTAACGATGATTCTGCAAACATTAAAGTTTATTTTTCTTCAATTGCTAATCTTAGTATTGATGACGATGAATCATATACTCTAGAGGTATTAGAAAACAGCATTATTATTAACGCAAATACTGATGTTGGTGCACTTAGAGGCATACAAACTTTATTACAATTAACTAGTTATGATAACTCTGGTTACTTTTTTAATGGAGTAAGCATAAATGACGCTCCTCGATTTGTTTGGAGAGGTTTAATGATTGATGTTGCAAGACATTTTCAACCAGTTGAAGTTTTAAAGAGAAACCTAGATGCGATGGCTTCGGTAAAAATGAATGTATTTCATTGGCATTTAACCGATGATCAAGGGTTTAGAGTGAAATCTAAATCGTTTCCTAAACTTCACGAAATTGGAGGAGATGGTTTCTACTATACACATAGTCAAATAAAAGAAGTAGTAGAATATGCCTCAAATTTAGGGATACGAGTTATTCCAGAATTTGACGTTCCTGGACATGCTACAGCTATTCTTGCTGCTTATCCTGAATATGGAAGTGTAAAAGACACAACCTATACTGTAGAAAGAAATGCTGGTATATTTAATCCTACATTAGATCCTACTAATGATAAAACTTATGAGTTTTTAGATACATTATTTACTGAAATAGCTCCTTTATTTCCTGATGAGTATTTTCATATTGGAGGTGATGAAAATGAAGGTAAACATTGGGATGCAAATCCAGAAATTCAAAAGTTTAAAAAGAAACATAACTTAAAAACTAATCATGATCTTCAAACTTATTTTAATATAAAGCTTGAAAAAATTCTTAATAGATTAGGTAAAAAATTAATGGGTTGGGATGAAATAATGACTCCTAATATGCCAACAACTGCAGTAATACATTCTTGGAGAGGTGAAAACGAAGGGTTTTCTAAAGGAGGTACATTAATCGATGCAGCTAAAAATGGATATAATACTGTACTGTCAGCAGGTTTTTATATAGATAGAATGTTATCTATTGAACACCATTATAGTGTTGAACCAATTGGAGATGTATCCTTAACAACCGAAGAACGAAAAAGAATTCTTGGAGGTGAAACAACTATGTGGAGTGAACTTGTAACACCTACTACAATCGATTCAAGAATCTGGCCTAGAACAGCAGCTATTGCTGAACGATTTTGGTCACCTAAAGAAATTAACGATATTGAAAATATGAGACTTCGATTAGAAGTGGTTAATTTTAGATTGGAAGAATTAGGCTTAACACATATAAAAAACAGAGATGTTATTTTAAGAAGTATGACAAATAACAATGATATTTCTGCTCTAAAATCTCTTAGTAATGTTTGCGAACCATTAAAAGTATACTCTAGAAATGCTGGAGGTACTGAGTACCAAACCTACTCGCCTTTTACACTATTTGCAGATGCATGTGTTGCTGATGCAAAAGATGCTGTTGCATTTAATTCATTAGTTTCAAATTTCATAAATGATAATAAAGACAAGGAAAATGTATTAAATTACTTAAATCTTTGGGCAAAAAATTATGGTTCCTTTTCTAAAATTGAAAACAATCCAAATGTAAAACCTTTAAAAGATTTATCTAAAAACTTATCTGAAGTGTCAGAAAAATTAGCAAATGTTATATCTAAAGAAACTTTAGATTCTAAAACATTAACTTCAATTCAAGAAAATATCGCTGTATTAAAAGCTCCTTTTATGGATGTAGAATTAGCAATTCTAGATGAGTTAGAATCACTAATTTCTTATTGCAAGTCTAACTATTTAACTAATTAATTTTAGTTGTTGACTTTTAAAAATGTTAGTTCTTTATTAGCATTAAGTATTACCAGGTAGCCTTCCTTGTTTATTGTTATTGATTTTATAGTTTTTACTTCTTCAGAAGACACATAATCAATGTTATTATTAATAGTTAAATCATTATTTAACACATAACCCTTAGAAGCATCATAACGTATTGTTTCAACCTCAGCATCATAGATGCTACCAATACCAACTATATTATTTTTACCGTTAATTTTTATAGGCTGGAATGCTAATGTAGGTCCAAATTGTGCTTTATTAGGTAATTCAATAAACTCAAAGCTGCCATTACCTTGATTATTTAAATAATAAGAATTAAAACTTGTAACCTCTAAATGATATGCCTCATTAATATTATTTTCACCATAAACATCAACAATGGTTGAGTTAGCAAACTCTTTATAAGTTTCAATTTTATCATTTAAAAATGGTGTTTGTTGTGAAGAACACTCTTTTCCTCTTACAGGAAATAAATCACCATTCTCTTCTTTGCTTAAGGCTGTATCATAACTTTTATTATCATCAAAATAGTTAGCATAGATATGAAGAGGCTTCTTTAGCGTTGGATGATATTTATTATTATTACCATAATTCCCAACAAAATAATCTTCATCACCATCATTATCGTAATCTATTGCTGTAATAGTTTGAAACCATCCTTTTATGTTGTTGCTTTCTAATTCCTTTTGTCTAAAAATAGCGCCATCATTATCGAACACTGATATTGACATCCATTCTCCTACTACAATTAAATCGGAATCACCATCGTTATCATAATCTGAAAATAATGCATCGTTAACCAATCCAATATTTTTTAACTCAGGAGCTACATCATTAGTTCCTATCTCTAATTTTCCATTATTGTTGATTAAGAAATATGACTCTGGTGCATTTGGGTATTTTCCAGGAACCACTCTACCACCAACAAAAAGGTCTAAATCGCCATCATTATCAAAATCGTTTACTGCCAATGCTTTAGTAACAATTTTCATTTCAGGTAATTGACCTTTACTAAATTGACCTTTACCATTATTTATATAAAGTCTGTCTTGCAATAAATTACTTTGCTCTTCTTGACTATAGTTACCAGAAGCGATATATAAATCAAGGTCGTTATCGTTATCTACATCAAAAAATATAGCATTATTATCGTTGTACATTTTATCATTTTCAAACACACTCGAATTTAATTTTACAAACTTACCTTGAGTATTTTGAATAAATAATTGCGAAGGATAGCCTATAGTATTCCCTATAAATAAATCATCTAAACCATCATTGTTAACATCGGCAACTTCAAGAGCTGCATCAATTGTAGATTGCTTTTGAGGTAGTAATAATTGTAAGTCGTAATCGTTAAAGTTAACCGACTTATGCTTGTAATTAACCCCTAAATTAATTGCTGAGACCTCAGAAAATAATTGTTTATCTTTAGTTGAAGTTTTATTTTTTGCTGCTGTATTGGCATACTGAAGCTCTAAGTTTGAGTTTATGTTGATGTTTTTAATTGTTTGCGTGCTATTATCATTCCAAACAACCTTAACACTATCAACTTTAGTATTAGCTCCTAATCCAAAATTTAAATTATAACTTACTGAAGATTGGTAACCTCTACTTACATACATTTCTTTAGCTTGACTTAGTTTATCACTATACACCTCTACTCTTGCTCCAATTCCTTTTAGATTTTTTTCATTTCCTTTCAAGCTAACTTTTAAATAATTAGCATTAGAGTTATTTTTATAAATAGATGCCTTATCTGATTGGTTATTTACTACTAAGTCTAAATCGCCATCATTATCAAAATCGGCATAAGCAACTCCATTTGAATTCACCTTTTTATCAAACCCAAACTCATTAGAAACATCTTTGAATGTAAAATCTTTATTATTTACAAACATATAGTTTGATAGCTTTGTAGAAGGCATTAAAGCAATGGCTTCTTCTAAAGTCATTTTTCTACCTTCTTTAATGTTTTGTTTTACGTTATTTCTAAAATCTTGGTTTGAAAGATCGTTTTCAATGCCATTAGTTACAAACACATCATTAAAACCATCATTATTAAAATCGGCAATCAAAGGTGCCCAACTCCAATCGGTTTTAGCAATACCTGAAAACTGTCCTATCTCACTAAAAGTTGTATTTCCTCTATTAAGTTGAAGGACATTGGACATATATTGATGATTATATCCAAAATCTACCATAGCATTAAAATTATCGGTACTCATAGTCGCCATGTTTTCTTTTCCTCGTCTTCTGTCGGCAGCCATCATATCTAAAACTATTAAATCTGGACGTAAATCATTATTAATATCGCCAATATCTGAACCCATACTATTAAAAGACGTATGGTTAAAATATTCTACTCCTTTATCACTAAATGTTCCGTTACCATTATTGATATATAGAAAATCAGGTTCTAAAAAATCGTTAGCTACAAAAACATCTGGTAAACCATCATTATTAAAATCACTAATAGATGCACTTAATCCCCAAGCCTTGTTAACAACTCCTGCTTGTTGAGTTACATTAACAAATACACCATTATCATTTCTAAATAAATGATCAGAATCCTCTTGAGTTACTTGTCTTTGAATTTCGGTACTTATTTTTACATTATTTCTAAAATCGGCTCTATGATTAACAAGATACATATCTAAATCACCATCAATATCATAATCAAAAAAATAGGCCTGTGTTGAATATCC
This sequence comes from Pontimicrobium sp. IMCC45349, assembly GCF_047219225.1. GTDB lineage: Bacteria > Bacteroidota > Bacteroidia > Flavobacteriales > Flavobacteriaceae > IMCC45349. The sequence continues at coordinate 1,185,146 of NZ_CP178208.1, forward strand.
ATGTTGATTTAGGCCATATTGTTTAGCTTCTTCTCGAAAAGTATTGTCCTTTTGATTTATAAAGAGTTTGTTTTGCCTTTCTTGTGGATTGTTTAATGATCCCGATTTGCAGACATAAATATCTAACCAGCCATCATTATTAATATCTATCATAGTAACTCCAGTAGACCAACCTGTTTCATCTTGTACTCCTGCCTTTAAGGTTATATCTTCAAATTTAAAATCACCTTTATTTAAATAAAGGTGATTTGATTCTTGATTAGATACAAAATATATATCTTCTAGACCATCATTATTAATATCTCCTACAGCAACTCCGCCACCATTATAAATATATGAGTAGTTTAAGAAGTTAAAATACAATTGTTCTTGTACTGTATTTTTGAATTCTATGTTTGAATACTCTGAAGAAATTGATGTAAAAACTTTAGAACTCTCTTCTTTAAAATTTGGTGTTTTTTGCTCTTCTGCGCAGCTAAAAATTAAGCTTAAGAGAAAAATAATTATTAGTTTATTTAGGTGCATTGGTTTGCTTTTTCAATAACTTTCAATTTATAAATAATTATTGAAAAAATAAGCCTCTATTTGTAAGAAAAACTGCTACACTCTCTTAATAACATTGGTTACAATTCCCCAAATAATAAAATCATTTTCATCGGTAATTTTTATGATAGGATAATCTGGATTTTCTGGTTGCAGCCACATTTCATTTTTACTCACTCTTAAGCGCTTTACTGTAAATTCACCATCTAAAAAACAAACTGCAATTTTACCATCTTCTGGCTCTAAACTTCTATCAATCACCAATAAATCATTATCATTTAATCCAGCATTAATCATAGATTGTCCACTAACCCTTGCAAAAAAAGTAGCCTCTTTATTGGTTACTAATTCTTCATCTAATGATAAACGATGTTCTTTAAAATCTTCAGCTGGCGATGGGAATCCAGCAGAAATACCTGTATCAAAAAATGGTGCTCCAGAATCATTAACCGCTTCTGGTGTATAGAATGTTAGATTTTTAGTTTCTTTTATTAGCATTTTACTTTTATTATATCTTTAATATTTGTGGTGTAACGTGGTGTTAAACGTTCTTGACGCATTTTCCAGGTTTGCTTTAAATCTTGATTTCCTAACTTTAATTTATTATCACCATACTTATAATTGAGCGTATCCATAACACGCATTAAAGGCTTATGTTTAGGGTTTTCCGCATCAAATAAATGTAATTGATGATTTTCCGTAGGTACTAATCCTGTAACAATAACTCCTGCACGTTTATACTTAATTCCATGTTTAAAAATAGTCTCCACTGCATTTACAGCTGCCTTACTAATAGTTAAGGTAGAATCCGTTGGATATTTTAATCGCACTACTTGACTTCCTCTATGTTGATTTATATCTTTTTTATGTCTATCACTACTCAAAGTAACTATAACCATATAACAACTGGACTTTTGTTGTCTCAATTTCTCTGCACAAGTAACAGCAAATGTAGCAACACGCTCTTTTATATAACCAATATCATCATAAGTAAAGTCAAAACTTCGTGTGGTTGCAATAGCTCGTTTAGCCTCTCGCATATCTAATGATAAAGTAGGTATTCCTTCTAAATCTTTTTTAAGTTTCCATTCTGTAATAGAAAACTGTTTGCGTACCCAATCATCTGGTAATTGTACAAAATCATAAGCTGTTTTACAATTTTTAGCAGCAAGTCGTTTTTGTAACCCTCTTCCAATTCCCCAAACATCCTTGAGTTTTATCCATTTAAGTGCTTTAATGCGTTTTTCTTCAGAATCAATAACATAAACACCTTTAGTATCTACAGGAAATTTTCGCGCAATTTTGTTTGCTACTTTAGATAATGCTTTCGTTGGCGCTATGCCAACACATGTTGGGATTCCTGTCCACTTAAGAACACGTTTTCGAATTTGTAAGCCATATTCTTCATGATGTATGTAATCGAAACCTTTAAACTCTAAAAAAGACTCATCAATACTATAAACCTCAACATCTGGAGTAAATTGTTCTAGTATTTTCATTACGCGAGCACTCATATCTCCATACAAAGGATAGTTAGATGAAAACACTTGAATACCATTAGCTTTACAAAACCCTTCCCATTTAAAAATAGGTGCTCCCATTGGTAAGCCTAATGTTTTGGCTTCATCACTTCTAGAAATGACACAACCATCATTATTTGATAAAATTGCAATAGGTTTTTCACGTAAATTTGGATTAAATACGCGCTCGCATGAAGCATAAAAATTATTACAATCGACTAGTGCAAACATGATTTAAAGATACATTATTTGCACACAATATTTAAAGCAATTAACACTTTTAAAATAAATCCTTACTTAGCGTTTAGCCATGCTGCTCTAGCTTGTTTTTGAGCATCAGTAAGTGGTTTATTACTAACTTCGTAAGGTTTAATGTAGTAGTCCTTATTTCTTAATAGCGTTACCGAAGTTTCTTTAGTTTCTCCAAAACGCTCAAAGATTATTTTAATATTATCACCTGGTTTTAGATTGCTTAATATTTTTTCGACTGAAATTAATTCGCTTACAGAAAAAGAGCTTATTTTAAGCATTTTATCTCCTTTATTTAATCCAGCATTATAAGCCGACAAACCAATAATTGGACTAGATGCTATAATTCCTTTTTTAACAACAGCTCCAAATCCAACTTTATCTCTATTAATTCCTAATTCTATACCTACCATATCAAAAAGTACTTTGTATTTTGGCATTTTACTGTTGTATATGTAGTCATTAAAAAAGTTATCCGCAAAACTTTGTCCAGCATACTCAATAAGTGTTTTGTGTAAATCGTCTACACGATAAGGTATTTCTTTTTTACCATATGCTTTCCAAACACGTTTCATATAATCATCAAGATTGAGATTTTGTTCACGTAATGATAAATCCAAAGCTAAACCTAATACTGCACCATAAGAATAATACGACACAAACGTATTATCTCTATTATTTGGGTCAATAGATTTTGCAGCATCTACAAAGGGGGCTTGGTAACTCATTTCTATAGGATTAAAAAACCTTAATCCTGGTGAATTCCATACATAATTAAATCGATTCGTTAAACCTTTAATGTATTCTTGTGGTGTAATAATACCTGCGCGACATAAAATTAAACTATCATAATAGCTTGTAAAACCTTCGGCAAACCAAAGGTCTCCACTCATATTTGCTTTAGAAAAATCAAAAGGCTCTAGAGACAATGGACGAATACGTTCTACATTCCACGCATGAAAAAATTCATGCGATACAGTGCCAATATTTCCTTTCATACCTCCTTGAGCTAATCCTTCAATATCTGTTAAAATAGTTGAGTTTCTATGCTCCATACCATCACCATCTACGTTAGGCATATAACATGCTAAAAAATAATAGTTGTCATGATCAAACTTTGGGAGCTCACCAAAAACAGCCTTTTGTTGTAATACTATGTTTTTTACTTGTTCAAAATACGTATCAAATTCTTCTTTGGTTCCTTTATGGTGTAACACAAAATTTATGGTTTGCCCATCTACATTAAAAGCACGTATATCGTGATTGCTAATCTCTGTTGGACTATCCATAAAATACTGTAAATCTTTAGCTGTATAGGTATTCCCTTCTTTATGTTTTAACTGTGTCGCAATTTTCCAATTTAAATCTTCTCTTGGTATAAAGGTTATTTCAACTGCTTCTTTAACTAAACTAGGTACATAAATAAATGTTGCTGGCATGTTAAGATGCGCATGTGTTTCATCTATTTGCGAATATGTACCATCACCATGATTTGCAAATAATGTATAAGAAATATTAATTGTTCCATCATGCCCTGAAACACTCCATGAATAAGGATCTAAACGCGCTACATTTAAGTTTTGACCTTTGCTATTTGTAACTTTTACATTATAGATGTTTTTTACAAACTCATGTAATGCATAACGTCCTGGAGATGTTCTACTCATTGTAAACTCAACAACATCTGTTTTTAAATTTGTAAACGTAGCTTCTATTTTTGCTTCATGATGTACTGCATTTTTAAACGATACAGTATATGTACTAGATGCTTGTGCAACTATTTGTAAGCTTATAAAAAAAGTAAGTAAGCAGAAAAATCTTTTCATTCTTTAAAATTTAAAGAACGAATATAATATTTTTAATTATCTACATATTCTAAAATATCACTTGGTTGACAATCTAAAGCTTTACAGATTGCTTCTAAAGTAGAAAATCGAATCGCTTTTGCTTTACCAGATTTAAGTATAGATAAGTTAGCTGTTGTAATGCCAATAATCTCAGCCAATTCTTTGCTTTTCATGTTACGCTTAACAAGCATTATATCTAAGTTTACAACTATTGGCATGGGTTAAATGGTTAAATCGTTTTCTTGTTTAAGAATCCCTCCATTTTTAATAAAATCCGAAAAAATCAGTAGCCCTAAACCTACTAAAATCACTAAAAAGGCAAGAATAGAATTATTAATCAATTCGTTAAGTTTAAAATCTTTCATAGCAACGGCAATATAAATAATTCTACAGATAGCAAATACTATAAAAATAGTGCCTGCCATTCTAAACTTAATTTCGCTAGTTGGGTTAAAAAAGCCTTCCTTTATCATATACTTAACACCTTGTTGAATCTTAAAAGATCCTGCTAATATGATTACCAAAAGTGTTGTGAGCAATAAATTATTGTATCGCCCTAGAACACTAATACTAGAAACTCTTGAACCTAAAAGGTCAGGAATTACCAACCCAAAAGTTTGTACACCAATTAAAATCAAGGTTAATATGTTTATCAAAATTAGAAATCGGTATAAAAGTTTAATTTTTTTCATAATAAATCTGTTGTACGTATCATAAGTATGATAGCATAATTTAATAATTATATGTGGATTCGTTTATCCAATGAAATCCTCTGTTAACTAACCTAAAATCACTTTTAGGCTTTCTTTTAAGAAGTATTAAAACTGTGTCCTCTTCTAAGTTTCCTTTAAGATATAGCTCTTTATCTGTTTTAAAATTTACAAAAAATTGCGCCTTCAAGGTATCATTTTCCCTATTAAAAATGAGTTGGTTTTGAACATCATCAAATTGAAAATCATACTTATCTAATGCTTCATTCATCTTCTTTACAGTAGCTTTCTTTTTAGAATCAATAATTAGATATCGCCATTGGTAGCTATCAGTTAACAAAGGGGCCAATGTATCTCTATTTTTCACAAATAATTTCGTCTCCCAAATACCATAAAACTCAGATCTTTCTTTTAATTGCTCTCTTAAATCAAACTTCACAAAACATTGTATGAGAACGATTATGACAATTAAGCCCTTTATAATCCCTTTCCCTCCTACAATTAATTTCTGGAAACTCTTATTCAATTTAGGCTTGAAGTAATCTATTTTTTCTACGTTTTCATTTTTAAAAAACACTAGTTTTACACGATACCAGTCACCCATAAAAAGTAGTAAAGACATCAATAATAAATGGAATGAAAATAGCTTTACAGGAATATCGTAAGTAAGGTTCATTACAAACACATTTGTCATAACCCCAATAATAATAAAGCTTCCAAGAGTGACTGTTTTACGATTAAGCAACAATAGACCTCCCAATACTTCTACGACTCCTATAAAGATATTGTATGCAATAGAATGCCCCATAAAGGTCCAAGCCAATCCCATTGGTGACATCTCTCCTACTGGTTGTAATAGCAATTCTAGACTAGCATCTGGAAACTGTCCTTTAAAAATTTTCGCCAAACCATAAAGTAACATTGCAGCAAAAAGAAAACTTCTTAATATCACTTGAAACCAATAATGCCATTGATCATAGTTCATTTTATCTTTACTTTTTAAACCCCAAATAGAACCTACAATCACACTCAAAACGATATTCAATGCCAAACGAACATAGTCATATGTACGATCACCACTTCCCGTACTTTCTGTATGAAAATCGCCTCCCCAATGAAGTACATCCTCAGCAAACCAACGCAAAGGAACTTCAATAAATGGTACTGTAAATAATAGAATAATGAATAGTGTAAAATACGTACATATAAATTTAAAAAGAACTTTACTTAAGGGGCTCCAACTCTTATTTTGTTTTTGAAAAGTGTTCATTTTTTTGATTGATGTTAAAATTGATGATTGTACAAATGTATAAAAATTATCGAAAAACGATAATTTTTGCAATTAATTTTAGAATTTTAAGTCATCATGCAATCCATTCACATTAGTTATCTTTGCTTCAATGAAAGCATTTCCAGATAAGCTAAAGCACAAATTAGAACAACGACAGCAAGCCAATGCCTTACGACAATTAGGTATACAAAATGGTTTGGTCGATTTCTCATCTAATGACTATTTAGGCTTTGCCAATTCTGAAACCTTATTCAATCAAACACATGCATTTTTAGTTACTGAAGGTCTTATGATTAATGGTGCTACTGGATCTCGATTACTATCTGGAAATCACAGTTTATATCCTATAGTTGAAGACTTACTTTGCGATTTTCATAAATCGTCATCTGCTTTAGTGTTCAATTCCGGTTATGATGCTAATCTGGGATTTTTCTCAGCAATACCACAACGTGGTGATGTGATTTTATATGACGAATATAGTCATGCTTCTATTAGAGATGGTATTGGTATGAGTTTGGCGAAAAGCTATAAGTTTAAGCATAACAATCTTCAGCATCTTAAAGAATTAATCGAGCGCTTTCAAGATGACAATCAAGATATATATATAGTTACAGAATCGGTGTTTTCTATGGATGGAGATACACCAGACTTAAAAACACTAGTGAAAATATGCAATACTCATCAAGCTTACTTAATCATTGATGAAGCCCATGCACTTGGTGTTTTTGGCACTCATGGCTGTGGATTGGTTCAAGAACTTGAATTAGAAGATGCTATATTTGCACGTATCATGACCTTTGGGAAGGGCTTAGGATGCCATGGCGCTGCTATTTTAGGAAGTCACAACCTTACACAATATTTAGTGAATTTTGCTCGAAGTTTTATTTATACCACAGGATTATCACCACATGCTTTAGTAACCATAAAAGTGGGTTACGAAACACTCAACACTACTAATGCATTAGCAACCTTAAAATCAAATATTGAACATTTTCAATCAGAGCTTAAACGTTTAGATTTAGAACCACAATTTATAGCTAGTAATTCCGCTATTCAATCTTGTGTTATTTCAGGAAACAAGCGTGTTAAATCTATAGCTTTACAACTAAACAACAAGGGCTTTGATGTAAAAGCTATTTTATCGCCAACCGTTCCAAAAAAACAAGAACGTCTTCGCTTTTGTTTACACGCTTATAATTCTAAAACAGAAATCACTAATGTTTTAGAGGGACTTCGTACTTTTGTAAGCAATGAATGAAACTTTTAGTACAGTCGCAAAATTTCAATATTCTTCAGAAGCTCAAATTATAAAAGGACGATTAGAATCTGAAGGCATAGAGGTCTTTCTTCAAGACAATTTAACTATAGATACAGACCCTTTAGTAAGCAATGCTATTGGAGGCGTAAAGCTTAAAGTATTAACTAAAGATAAAGAAGCAGCATTACATATAATAGATGAAATTAGCAGATATTCGCTAGACGATAAAGGCGATGCTGTTTTGTGTCCAAACTGTAGTAAAAATAAGATTGTATTATATTCAACTATTAAAGATTTTAAATCTCTTATGGCATTTTTGGTTGGATTTTTATTTGGCACATTACCTTTTCATACGCGCTATAAGTATAGATGCGAAGACTGTAAAACAGAATTTAGTATAAAATGAAACAATTTTTTATAACAGGAATATCAACAGAAGTTGGAAAAACAGTTGCTTCTGCTATAATTACTGAAGCTTTAGAAGCAGATTATTGGAAACCAGTACAAGCAGGAGAATTAGATAATTGTGACACTAAAAAAATAGAGAAATTAATTTCTAACTCTAAAACGCAATTTCATCCCAATGCATTTGCACTGGAAACTCCTATGAGTCCACATGCTGCTGCAGAAATTGATAAAGTTGAAATTACATTAGATAAAATTCAACCTCCGAAAACCAATAATACTCTTGTTATTGAAGGTGCTGGAGGGTTGTTAGTCCCATTAAATGACTCAAACACTATATTAGATATCATTAAACCCGAATATCAAGTTATTGTAGTTTCCAGACATTATTTAGGAAGTATTAATCATACGCTTTTAACAGTAAATCTTTTAAAAGAAAAAGGCTTTAAAGTAGCTATTGTTTTTAGTGGTGAAGAACATCCTACAACTGAAAGCATTATCTCAAAAATGACAAATGTTCCAATTATTGGACGTATAGATGAAGAGCCTTACTTTAATGAAAATGTTATTAAAGAATATGCTCAAAAATTTAAAGATACTTTAGAAACTCTATAATGAAATCCATTACTGTAAAACAACTCTGGTTCTATCCTATTCTTTTTGGTTTTTTAGGAACAGTTATTGGGCTTGTTTTACGCTATGCTTTTACTGGTGTTTTTACTGATTTTCCTTTAAAAAATGTATTGCATTCACATTCGCATGTAATGCTATTAGGCTTCCTTTTTAATGCATTAATTTTATTCATTTGGAAATACTTTACTAATGGTATTGACAAAACATCATACTATTATTACCTAGCTTTACAGGTTTCTGTTGTAGGCATGATGATTAGCTTTATCATTCAAGGTTACGCGCTTTTTTCAATTTCATTTTCAACATTACACCTTTGGTTAAGTTATGTATTTCTTATTCGTTTATGGAAGCGATTAAAAGGTAAAAAGCAATTTGTACAACTTGTTAAAATTGGTATTGTTTTTCATTTTGTTTCATCTATTGGTCCTTACTGTTTAGGACCATTAATGGTTATGAATTTAAATGATTCGCCTTGGTATCAACAAGCTATTTTTTTCTATTTACATTTTCAATATTTTGGCTCCCTATTTATTTGGTCTTTGGCAGTATTATTACAACACTCAACAGTGTTTTTTAAACAAAAAGACTTATTAATAATTACCCTAAGCTTAATAGGACTTTACGCACATTCTTTAGATTATAGTTTTGATCATTGGAGTATTCAATTAATAGGTGTTATTAGTGCTATTACTTTTTTTATATATGTACTTACACTGTGGAAGTCTTTTAAATACACTAAACCTACTTATCATATTCTCTATTATGTTTTATTGTGTGTGTCGTTTTGTAATATCATTGGCAGCCTTCCTTCTATTGCTGCTTTGGTAGAAACAAATCGTTTTTTACTAATAGCTTGGTTACACTTCCTATTTTTAGGGCTTTTTGTTCCTTTTATATGGATAGAGTTAAAACATAAAATACATTCTGGTATTTGGATATTATATATTGTTTCTTTTCTACTTTCTGAATTAGCTTTAGTATTTCCAGAAAGTGTTTATAGTATTACCAATACTTCTATTATGACAATACTCTTTATTACCTACTTTGGTGTGTTTTTAAGTGTGAGTGTTGTACATTTGACCTATCTTTTTAAGAGTAAATAAATGTCATTACAAGAACGCGATAAAAAACACCTGTGGCATCCATTGACGCAGCATAAATTACATCCTAATCATTTAGCCATTACAAAAGCTAAAGGTGCTTTATTATATGATGATAATGGTAAATCTTACATTGATGGTATTGCATCATGGTACACATGTATGTATGGTCATAGTAACGATTATATAACTAATCGCGTAGCACAACAAATGCAAGAGCTAGACCATGTAGTTTTTGCTGGATTTACACATGAACCTGCTATAAAACTTTCTGAAGCGCTTATAGACATTTTACCTAAAAACCAGCAAAAGATTTTCTTTTCAGATAACGGTTCAACTTCGGTAGATGTAGCTATAAAAATGGCATTACAATATCATTTTAATAAAGGTGAAAAACGCAGTAAAATAATTGCTTTAGAAGGTGGATTTCATGGCGATACTTTTGGAGCTATGAGTGTTTCTGGATTGTCGGTTTACAATGGTCCTTTTGAAGACTTTTTTATTGATGTTGAAAGAATTCCAGTACCTACTACCTCAAACTTTGAAACAGTAAAAGCTCAGTTTATTAAGCTACTTGAAACCGAAAATGTTGCAGGATTTATTTATGAGCCTTTAGTACAAGGTGCTGCTGCTATGCAAATGTATGATGCTGCTTTATTAGATGAACTTTTAAGTATTACTAAAAAACATGGAACACTTGCTATTGCAGATGAAGTCATGACTGGTTTTGGGAAAACTGGTAAAAACTTTGCTTCCGAATATTTAACCAATCAACCAGATATTATTTGTTTAGCAAAGTCATTAACTGGTGGTTTAGTACCAATGGCTATTACAAGTTGCACTCAAGAAGTATATGATGCTTTTTTGAGTAACGATTTAGCTAAAGGCTTTTTTCATGGTCATACTTATTCTGCAAACCCAATTGCATGTACTGCCGCATTAGCTGGAATTGAATTACTAAAATCTGAAAATATTCAAGATAATATTAAGCGCATCACAAAATCGCATCAAGATTTTGGGCTTAAAATAAAACAACATCCTAAAGTTAAAAGCACACGACAATTAGGTGTTATTTTTGCTTTAGATTTAAATATTAAAATGGAGCGTTATGGCGATTTAAGATATCGCCTTTTCAATTACTTTATGGAAAACGGTGTGTGTTTAAGACCACTTGGAAATACTATTTACATATTAGCACCTTATGTAACTACTAAGGAACAAATGAATAAAGTTTATACTACTATTGAGAGTGCTTTAAATAATATAAGCTCCTAAATATCAATTATTTTAGTATATTTACATTAATCCCTCTAAGAGTTTAATTAATAGAAATAAGTAGAAAAGCTCTACTTACTAACTATTAATTTAACCGACTTATTATGTTTCTACGCAAGACGTATATGTTATATATGTTACTTGTAGGTATTGTTTTTAATTTCTTTTCTTGTCAAAAAGATAATTATATAAATCCTGAAGTTACTCCAAAAAAATACTCTTATAACATTACTAACAAAGCTCAATTTTTATTTACTCAAAATTCTGAAAATAGCGAAACGATTATTCCATATAATAACAAGCTATCAATAAAAAACATTGGCAACTCTAATTTAGAGGCTAATTATATTATATTAACTTTTGAAGATACTACAAAGGCATATCATAATATTACTTTTATTCATACAGATGCTTTTAATTTAGATACTGAACAAAATTCTGATGAAATTATATTAGAAAACACCAATCATTCTTTTAGCGATGAAAATACTATAATTTCGTTATTAAACACAAACACATCAAACCACGAATTTGCTGGCTTTTATAATGGTGAAATAAATGTTTTAACTTCTGATGAGGAACCAATCTTTATTCAAAGTTTTAATTGCACTGGCTTTTTTGATTTTGAAGGTGTATTCCACTTTTTCACTCATAATGAAAACGAAGATAACATTGTATATCTTAATGGTAATATAAACTCCAATAACCTTATTACAGGTGAAGTTTTAAATAGTAGTAATGAGCTGTTTTCAGAACTATCAAACATTACTGATTCACCTTGGAATATGAATAATAATAATTTAACTGGAAGTGTAATGTTTAGCCAAAACAATGAAACACGTATTCTAGAATTTAATCTTACTCTTCAAAACTAACGCCATGAAACTAAAACTTACATTTATATTATTATTTGTGTCATTAGGTATCTATGCACAAAAGCAAATACAACCTTACTCTTATACACTTAGAGATTCTAAGAATGAGAACCCACAAACCATATTTATTTATGCAAATGCTGAAGCGGTAAATAAAGTAACATTTACATTAAAAAACACAAAAAATGAAGCTTATAAAGATAAAGATGGTAACGATATTACTTTTGAGGTTTTTCCTTTTGGTGAAGTAACTTTTAGAGTGAAATTTATAGAAGCCATTAATAACATAGAAATAACACTTATTGATAGTGAAGAAGAAAAGCAAGTAGTTGAAGGGTTTCAAACTTTTACTAACGATTTCTCAAATAAATCTGATTCAAATAAAGCAGAAAGTATTAAGGAAAAAAACCAAAAAAGAGGAAATGCTATTAACAACTTTAGAAATGTCTATCAATTCTTTAATGCTTTAATCATCACCGCATTTCAATATGATACAGAACCAGTTGCTGGCATTCTAAAATATAATGATGAAGTTACCGTGATAAAGAAAAGTATTGAAGGAATAGATACTGAAGATTATTTTAAACGTCAAGCAAAATTATTACAAAAAATTATTATTAATAATGCTAATAGTGATAATATTATTTTAAAACAAGAAAATGGAAAATATAAGAATATTGATTTAGACTGTTTTATATCCTTTTTAAATAATAAAAAAGATGAAATATATAAATTTAATTGCGATAATGATACCATTTCAGATTTTGAGAAAAATTCTTACATAGATGATTTTTTTGATTTTCATCAAAATTCTAAAAAAAGAAAAGGACATAATGCACAAGTTATTTTAAAAAATTACCTAAAAAAAAGGTTAAAAGAACTCTATAATGAATACGAATTATCTAAATTTTTAAACTTAAAAGAAAAAGATTCTAGTATCACATTTGTTGAAGAATATTTGAATCTAAAAAGACTCAAAACGAGTTGTGAAAAAGAAAAAGAAGACACTAAAAATCTTGAAGATGTATTAAAAAACGAGATTATTTCATTAACATCTCAGTTGGAGAATGAAAATAAAAATGTAAAAGAAGTAATAAAAGTAATAGATTTTTATTGGGAAGGGGATGAAGATTTAACAAACCTAAATTTAATAGATGAGGAAGAGGAAAAAGAGTTTAAAAAGAATTTATTATCCAAAAGAGACTCTTTAAAACAAGTAATTGACACTATTAAAAAAAATATCACTCTTTCTAAAAAAAATGTCACTAAAATTAATGATTCAATTATTCCTTCTATAAATAAAAATTTAATAAAAAAACAAAACGAAATTAACTTCTTAATTGCAAAATATAGAGATAATTTAGTGCGTTTACCTCTTTGGAATTTAAAAATTGAGAATATAGAAATTGACTTAAATGATGGTTTTATTGAACATATTGTTGTTGTTGGAAAAATACATAAACCTTACATTGATAAAGTATCTATTGTAAACTCTATTGATTATAAAACAAGAGGAGAATATGCTGATTTAAATGTTCAAAAAATATTAGAAGATTTTTATAGCGAACCATTTGTAAAAGAGATTTATAAAAATTTGATTAATGTGGATTTAAAGTTTGAAAATGAATTCCCAATTGGTTTTAGCTCTAAAACCGATTTTGCAGATTTAGACAATTATAATTTATATGCCTTTGAAGGCTCTGAAAAAGCATTTTCATTAGCATTAACAGATGTAATTGATCTCTACATACAACGTCACCAAAATGACCGCTTAAATTTTAGCCCTAAAGACCAAGTTATTCGCTTGCCACTAGACGATTTAGATGAAAACAAAGAAGTAGAACTTAAAAAAGAAACTTCTTCTAAAATACTTAATGCTAATATCTTTACAGATTTTAACGGTTTTAAAGAAAGTGAACCAAATGGTCTTGTGCAAGTTGAAATAGAAAAACAAATACCTATTTGGACCAAACGTATGGATTTAGGTTTAGGACGCAGCTCTAATTTTGGGTTGTTTAATTATGCTAATTTTAACCTTACTTGGGCAAAAGTAAATGAAGAAGATAGAGAAGCGCAGGTTAAATATGCTGAGGAGTTTATAAACAATGAGCCTCAAATAGATAAATATATTACATATCTAGATATTATTCGTCATGAAAATATTTCTACAGGTGTAGACCTTAATCTAGCTTCTTTTGATTTTCCATTATTAAAAACAAGGCTTGAGCTAAATGTTGGCGGACACTATGGTCGATTAAAAATTGTAGATAAAGTTACTAATGAAGATAACAACTCTACTACCGAGATTTTAAAAGAAAACGTAAATATCATTCGTTTATATCCAGATGCGATTCTAAGAATTAGACCTGATGAACGCTTTGGTGGTTATTTAAGATATCGTCCATTTAAGCTTATTGTACCTAATAACGAAGAATTCTATGCGGTAAGTTCTGCTAAAGATTTTGAAGAAAATAGAGAGCTCACCAAAGATTGGCTACAAAGATATGAATTAGGTGCATTTTTCACTCCTTCAGTTTCTAGCGACAACAAGTTCTTTTTTAGATATCGCTACACAAATACTTCTTCCTGGGAAACCAATGGCTATAGTGAAGTTCAAGTTGGCTACTTAATGTATCTAAAGCTTTAATTAAAAAACTAAAAAGCCTTAGATATCTTCTAAGGCTTTTTGTAATAAGTTTATTTGTTCACCAGTTTCTTTAATTAGTACGTAAAGTTCTTCATAAATCCATTTGCCATCAATTTTGTTCCCAACAACAATAATTGAGCCTTTCCCTTTGGTTCCTTTTATTGGAATTGTAATATCTACATCACCAGAATCACTACCATTTAACGAAATACTTCCTTGCATAATACCATCACTTTCAATGGACGCTCCTAAAACAGCTAAAACTTCTGTGTTATTTGATGCACTTTCCATAGCATATTCATAAGGAACAGAACCAGTTATTGCCTTTGAAACTCCAAAAAATATAGCACCAATTCCTAAAACAAATAATACTATAACTGTTAGACAACCACCAACAGGCACAACCCATGGCCAATTTCTAGCAAACCAGCTTTTTTTCCTTATTTCTTCCATAAAAAATGATTTATATAAAGATAAGTATTTGGTCTTTAACTTTTGTTACATTTTTAGAACACTTACCTTTGCCCAAAGCTTAAACTACTTGAAACAGCCTATTTCTATAACCGCAATTTCTTCAATTTCTCCATTAGGTAACTCTTTGGAAGAAACTTGGTCAGCTTACACAAATAAGCAACATTATATTACTAAAAAATCACTTGGTGATAATTCAGCTTTTGTAGCACAAATTTCAGAAACTGGCAAAAAAGAAATTGAACTTTTAAAACAGTCGGATAATAAATATCGTTCGTTAGACAATTCTGTATTATACGCAATTTACGCTTCAAGAGTAGCTGTTAAAAATGCCCAATGGAATGCTAATGACAATTTTGGAATAAATATAGGATCATCAAGAGGTGCAACCGAGTTGTTTGAAAATTATTTTGAGGAATTTCTTCAAAAAGAAAGTGCAAATACGCTTTCGTCTCCAACAACTACATTAGGAAATATTTCTTCTTGGATTGCTCACGATTTGCAAACAAAAGGACCAGAAATAAGTCATTCAATTACATGTTCTACTGCACTTCACGCCATGTTAAATGGAGTTGCATGGATAAACTCTGGGATGACTGATAAATTTTTAGTTGGAGGTAGTGAAGCGCCTTTAACACCTTTTACAATTGCACAAATGCAAGCTTTAAAGATTTATTCTAAAGAAAAGGAAACAGATTATCCTTGTAAAGCACTGGACTTTCAAAAAACAAAAAACACTATGGTTTTAGGAGAAGGTGCTTCAGCTATGTGTCTAGAAGTTGGTAATTCCCCAAATGCTTTAGCAAAAATTGAAAATATAGGTTATGCTACAGAACTATTAGAGCATAGTGTATCTCTATCAACAAATGCAAAGTGTTTTCAATGTTCAATGGCTATGGCTATCAAGCATCTTGACCCAAATGAAATAGATATTATTGTAACACATACTCCTGGAACTTTAAAAGGTGACATCGCAGAATTTAATGCTATTAAAAAGATTTTTAAAGGTAAAATTCCTTCGTTAACCACTAACAAATGGAAAATTGGCCATACGCTAGGTGCTTCTGGAGCTTTAAGTATAGAATTTGCGATATTAATGTTGCAAAACCAACAATTTATTCCAATTCCTTTTGATAACTCTGAATCTCCAAAACAAATTAAAAAAATACTAGTTAACGCAGTAGGTTTTGGTGGTAATGCAGTTTCTATATTACTATCTAAATAGTTTATATATTTACCTAAACTAAATTTTATGAAATCAACCTTTCTTTTCCTTTTTGGAGCATTAATTTCGCTTCCATTATTTAGTCAAACACTTCCTCAACCAGATATTTTTGATAGGTATGAATCTAAAACCTATACCATTGATGGTTATAACTATAATGTTGAAGTATTAGGCGAAGGAGATCCTATTTTCTTTTTACCTGGAGGTCCTGGTAATTCACATGACTACATGCAAGGTAACTTTGGACAGTACTATAAAACCAACACCTTAGTCTTTTTTGATTGGTTAGGAAGAGGTAAGTCTGACGATGCAAAAAATGTTTCAGAATATTCAGTTGAAAATGATGTTGAACTCATTGAAAAACTGCGCGTTTTACTAAAATTTGATAAAATATCCTTAGTTGGTCATTCATATGGAACCGTTCCTGCTCAAGCTTATAGCATTAAATATCCAAATAATGTAGACAAGATGGTTCTTATAAATGGTTTCCATAGTGGCGCAATGTGGCAAGCCAATTGTGATAGTTATAACCATTATGCAAAAACACATTTTCCGGAAAAATGGAAACAAGTAGACTCACTTAGAGCTTTAGGTTATTTGTCAAGTGAAGAACCATTATTATCTGTTTATGGAAACTTTCCAACAAAATATATTTATTACCACAACACGAAACTAAAACAAAATGTTCCTAAGTATAAATTTAGAGGAATGGCACCAGATGTTTATGTTACAATTATTGGAAAAGATGGCGATTTTGATGTAAGTGGTAGTATGATTAATCAAGATTTTCGAAAAGATTTAAAAAATGTAAAAGCAAAAACATTAGTTGTTGCTGGTCGTTACGATGGTGTTTCTACACCAGAATTTGCTGTTCAATACAAAACATTTATGCCTCAAGCTACCTTTGTTATGTTTGAACAAAGTGCTCATAATCCATATCTGGAAGAGCCTGAAAAATTTTATACCCTTTTTGAAGAGTTTATGAATATAAAATAAAGTATTTTTGTACCACAATTCAATACAATTATTATGAGTGATATAAGGCATGATTGGACTAAAGAAGAAATTCTTAATGTATATAATAAACCTTTAATGGAGTTGCTTTATGAAGCAGCTTCTCTACATAGAAAATATCACGACCCAAATACAGTACAAGTAAGTACACTTATTTCTATTAAAACTGGTGGATGCTCTGAAGATTGCGGATACTGTCCACAAGCTGCACGATATCATACAGACATCGAAGGAAATGATTTAATGAGTGTACAGCAAGTAAAAGCGCAAGCACTACGCGCAAAAGAGAGTGGTTCTTCTCGTGTATGTATGGGAGCATCTTGGAGAAATGTAAAAGATGGCCCTGAGTTTGACCAAGTACTAGATATGGTTCGTACTATTAACAAGTTAGACATGGAAGTATGCTGTACCTTAGGTATGGTAACCGAAAACCAAGCACAACGTTTAGCCGAAGCTGGATTATATGCATACAATCATAATATTGATACATCTGAAGATTACTATGATGATGTTATTTCTACAAGAGCATTTAAAGATAGAATAGATACAATAGAAAACGTACGTAAAACCAATGTAACTGTTTGTTCAGGTGGTATTATTGGTATGGGAGAATCGTTAGAAGACAGAGCAGGAATGTTAGAAACTTTAACACGTTTTTCTCCACATCCAGAATCTGTACCAATTAATGCATTAGTTGCAGTTGAAGGTACACCAATGGAAGATCAACCTCCAGTTAACATTTTTGAAATGGTACGTATGGTAGCAACTGCTCGTATTGTTTTACCAGATTCACAAGTTCGTTTATCTGCTGGTAGAACACAAATGAGTAGAGAAGGTCAGGCGATGTGTTTCTTTGCTGGTGCTAATTCAATTTTTGCTGGTGACAGACTTTTAACAACACCTAACCCAGACATTAATGAAGATATGAAAATGTTTGAAGAGTTAGGATTAAACTCTCAAAGAGCCTTCTTTAAACATGAACAGCGCGAATCTATTGAAGCTGAAAATAGCAAGTTCAAAGATTTAGGCGAAAAACCTAAATGGACAAGACCAGGTCATAAAATTGAACGTAATGAATTAGCAAAAGAAAAAGCTAAATCATTAAAATAATTCAATTCATTAAAAAAACCTTAGACACTTGTTTAAGGTTTTTTTAATCCCAAATCCAAAACAATATTTAAAATTCCATAACGTTTTTATAACTTTGGAATAATAAACATTTATCCTTTGAAGTTAAATCTCCAAGATGTTCCTCGTGTAAAAACAATTTCAAAAGAGGACTTTATAAAAAACTACTTTAAGCCTCAAAAGCCTGTTGTTATAGAACGCTTTATAGAGGATTGGCCTGCGTACTCAAAATGGTCTTTAGACTATATGAAAGACATTGCTGGTGATAAAACAGTACCCTTATATGACGATAGACCTGTAGATTATAAAGATGGTTTTAACGAGCCTCACGCTACCATGAAAATGAGTGAATATGTAGACTTATTAAAAAAGGAGCCTACAAAATTTCGAATTTTTCTTTGGAATATCTTGAAAGAAGTACCTCAACTTCAAAAAGACTTTTCTTATCCAGATTTTGGATTAAAACTTATGAAAGGACTACCAATGTTATTTTTTGGCGGTAGAGATTCTTATACATTTATGCATTATGATATTGATTTAGCTAATATTTTTCATTTTCATTTTGAAGGTAAAAAACAATGTATTTTGTTTGATCAAAAACAAAACAAACACCTTTATAAAATTCCGCATTCACTAATTACAAGAGAAGATATTGATTTTGCTAATCCAGATTTTAATAAATGGCCTGCTTTAAAAAATGCTAAAGGTTATGTTGCCAATCTAGAACATGGAGAAGTACTATATATGCCAGAAGGTTATTGGCATTATATGAGATACATTACACCTGGTTTTTCTATGAGCTTAAGAGCTATTGCCAGAAATCCTAAAAACTTATCAAAAGCCATTTACAATATATTTATTATGCGACATTTTGATAACTTAATGCGTAGAATGAAAGGTCAAAAATGGATTGATTGGAAAAACGAAAAAGCTATTGTAAATACACATCAAAAAAACAACATTAATCAATAAGCTGGTTAGCTTTTTCGTAGACTAAATGGCTCTCCCAACCTCTATATAAGAGGTAATCAACCAACTTTTTTTTCTTTTTTAACTTGTTTGTTTCTAGAATTGAGCTAGCCTTTTTTTCGGCTAATTCATTAAAAGTTTCGATGTATTCATCTTCATTAATTTCCCTAAGTCCTTGATTTATATTATTTTTGGAAATGTTTTTTTTCTTAAGTTCTAAGATTAAACGATGTTTGCCCCATTTTTTTATTCTGAACTTGCCTCTAATATATGATTTGGTAAAACGCTCTTCATTAAGAAAGTTGTGTTGTATCAACTCCACAATTATGTAATCTATTGCCTCAGGAATCATTTTCATTTCCTTTAGCTTTTGATGCACTTCTTGATGACATCGTTCTTGGTATGCGCAATACTTTTGAAGCTTAGATAGTGCTTCATCAACAGTGTAGGTTTTTTGAGTATAATGCATGCTACAAATTAATAACTATTTGTTAATAAATAAAAATAGCTAATTCACTGGCTGTTAATTAATTTCGATTAATCTTCCAATCAGTGTTTTAAAAGAAAAAGAATTAGCCCTATGAAAAAAAAATACTACTTTATTTTAATAGCTTTCCTATGCCTTGGATTTTCTGGTTATGGGCAAGTTACGATTGGAATTCAAGACTTTGATGGCGGAACTCCAGAAATGACATATACAGGAGGAAGCAATGCCTCAGGAAATGGACTCTTTCCAGCTACTCCAAAGTATACCTCTAACTCTAATGGTAGGCAAGTGAGTAATACAACTCAAACTATTGAATTTTCTAATGTCGATGCTTCTTTATACACTTCAATTAATTTTAAAGTACGCTTAGCTTCTTTTGCAAATACTTCAGGAAATGGTGCTGATGGAAGCGATTATGCTTTAGTTGAAATAAGTAATGATGGTGGTACTACTTGGTCTGAAGAGTTAAGAATTAATGGTAATAACAATGCTAAATGGGGTTTTTCTGGAACAAATGAAGGAACAGCAACAGCATCTTCAAATTACGACGGAGATAACACACCTTCAATATTTGCTCCAACTGCTGGCGGATATAGAGATGCTGCCGAAGGTGATGGTTACACATTTTTAGAAGTTAATAACCTTCCAAATTCTTCAAATTTAAAAGTAAGAATCCAATTATCAAATAACAGCAACAACGAAATTTGGGTAATTGATGATGCAGAAATAGAGGGAATACTTTCTACTGATACTTCAGTTCAATTTACCTCAGCAACTTCCTCAATGACAGAAGATGGTGTTTTTATAGATGTTTGTGCATCAATTATAAATCCTTCTGCATCAAATGCTACTACAGTAGATATTGCTTTAGATGGCGCAAGTACTGCAACTAATGGAACAGATTATGATGATGGTGCAGTAACTCCTGCTGCAATTAGTTTTCCTCAAACATTAACGTTCCCAGCAAACGATGGTTCAGACCAATGTTTTACTATATATATTAGTAATGACGATAGTATTATTGAAACCGACGAAACTATAGTCTTAAATCTAACCAATGTAGCTGGTGGTGATTCTGCTACTATTGGCACTATAAACCAACACACTGTTACAATTAATGATAATGATTTTTATGATTCTTGTAATACCTCAGTCACTATTCCTGTTAACGGAACATGCATTAATCAATCGTTTACAAATGTAGGTGCTACTGATAGCGGAATTGCTGATCCAGGATGTGCTAGTTATTCTGGAGGTGATGTATGGTTTAATTTAACTGTTCCTGCAAGTGGTGCTATTACTGTAGAAACTTCAGGTAATGGTGGAATAACAGATTCTGGATTAGCATTATATTCTGGAACATGCGGCAGTTTAACTTTACTAAGTTGTGATGATGATTCTGGTCTAAACAATATGTCTTCCATCACTGAAACTAGTTTAACTCCTGGACAAACGATTTATGTTCGCGTTTGGGAATTTAATAATAATGATTTTGATACATTTGGTATTTGTGCATATTCAGCACCTGAAATTGATGTTGAAAGAAATACAAACGCTTCAATTCCTTTAGGCACTTGTGCATCTAATCCACCAAACACAGGAAATAACACACTTTTTACCGCTACAAACATTGGAAGTACTTCCACTACAAAATTATATTACATTCAAAATGAAGGATCTGATGATTTAACAGTATCTACAATAACTTTTGCCAATGGTACAGATTTTAACTTTGTAAACCTTCCTACTTTACCTGCAACTATAGCTGCTGGAAATAATATTTCTTTTGAAATTGAATTTGCTCCAAACACTAGTGGAAATATAGAGGATACAGTAACCATAAACAGTGATGATACTGATGAAGCTACTTATACATTTTGTGTTGGTGGCGAAGGTGTATGTGTAGCTTCTCCTATAACAATTAGTCCTTCTTCTGGTCCTGTAAACACAGTGGTAACAGTAAATGGAAATGACTTTTTAGGAAGCACTACTGCTACTGTTGATGGTGTTGCTGCAAGTATTAATATAATTTCAGACACTTTATTAGAAGTAACTATTCCTTCTGGTGCTTCTACTGGAAGTATAGATGTAAATAACAATTTAGGATGTATAAACTCTGAAGCTTTTACTGTTATTGACAATCTCATTTCTAGTTGTGAAGGCAGTGGTACACCTCCTGCTGAGTTATTTATTAGTGAAATTACCGATCATGGAACTGGTTCACATTCATATGTAGAGATTTACAATGGTACTGGAAGCGCAATTAACCTAACTGGTTACGAAATTAGAGTACACAATAATGGAAGTGCAACTCCAACAAGCACTGTAGCACTTTCTGGAACTATTGCAAATGAAGATGTTTTTGTTTTAGCCTTTGGAAGTGTAGATGCTACAAATCCATATGCAGCTCATGGTTATGAC
This sequence comes from Pontimicrobium sp. IMCC45349, assembly GCF_047219225.1. Classification (GTDB taxonomy): domain Bacteria; phylum Bacteroidota; class Bacteroidia; order Flavobacteriales; family Flavobacteriaceae; genus IMCC45349. Next base: position 1,207,214 of record NZ_CP178208.1, read on the forward strand.
CAATCTAGTGCTATTAGTGGAATTAATGACGATGACAATATTAGGCTTTACAACAATACAACTTGGGTAGATCTTTGGGGTGATATATCTGGAACTGCATTTACAGTTGCTGCAAACGATTATACTTATAGAAGAAAAAACACTGGAATAACTGCACCTAGTACAACTTGGAATGCATCTGATTGGGATGCTATAACACCAGCTGATTATTCAGATATTGGGACTTATGATTACTCTATAGGAACTCCTCCAACTATTGATACAGAACCAACTTATTCGTCTAACTGTGAATTTACTGCTACTTTAATGGTTTCTGCAACTGAAGGTTATAATGGTGTTGCTCCTGCCGACACTAAAGAATTAGCTTATCAATGGTATTATTCTGCTCCAGGTGACTCTGGGTGGACTGCTGTTCCAGACGATGCTACTTATGACAATGTTACTACAAATACACTTACAATAAACAATATATTAAACGCATCAAACTACCAATTTTATTGTCAAGTAAGAGAAGATGATGCTTCTTGTTATACGGCTAGTGAAGCAGTACAAATTGATCTTGACAAAACAACCTGGACTTCTGGTGCTTGGGATAATGGCGCACCTGATATTACAAGAATTGCAGTAATTGATGAAAATTATACTACCAATGCTACTAATGGTAGCTTTAGTGCGTGTAGTATTTTTGTTACTGATAATAATAGACTTACGATTGATGATAGTTACTACGTTGAGATTGAAAACCACATATCTATTGATGGAGAAATATTAGTTGAAACTAAAGGTGCATTGGTTCAAAACAGTAGTAGTGGTACAGTAACTGTTAACGCAAGTACTGGAGGAAAAGCCTCTGTTGATAAAGAAACTGCTCCATTAAGTACTTGGCTAGATTATACTTATTGGAGTTCTCCTGTATCTGGAGAAACAATTGGTAATGCTTTAGCTGATTCTGATATTAACCGTCGTTTCTGGTTTAATGCAAGTAACTTTAGAGATTCTCAAATTGAAGTAGGTAATAATAATTCTACTAATCCAGGTCAAGATGATATTGACGACAATGGAGATGATTGGACCTTGGCTAACGGTGGAGATACTATGTTAGCTGGTGTTGGATATGCTGCTACACATTCACAAACTGCTTTTGTTTTCCCTAATGCAAACTATAAATACTCTTTTGTAGGACCTTTTAACAATGGTGATATTTCTACTCCTGTAGTTAGAAATGATGCTGAAACAAATGACAATAACTGGAATTTTATTGGAAACCCTTATCCTTCAGCAATTGATGTAGATTTGTTTTTTGCAGAAAACAATTATAGTTCTAATCCAACAGATGGGACTTTAGATGGTGCCATTTACTTATGGTCTCATGATACTCCTGCATCTGCTGCTGCAAATGGTAATGAAAACATGAATTTTATTCAATCGGATTATGCCTTGATAAATGGTGTTGGAGAAACTGCTGGTGGCGATAATAATAACGATAATATTATTGACGCAAATGATAGACCTAATAGATACATTGCTTCTGGTCAAGGTTTCTTTATCTCTTATTCTGATGCTCGTTCAAGTACTAATGGGTTTGTGAGGTTTAACAATAGCATGCGTGTAACAAGTGCAGTAGGTAATAGCCAATTTTTTAGAACAAGTAATAATAATCAACGTAATAGTTCAAACTTAGTAGATTCTAATAAATTATGGATAAGCTTTAAATCGGACAATGGTGCTTATGCTGAAACATTAATAGGTTATGTTCCTGGAGCTACTAATGTTGATGATGGCAGTTATTTTGATGCAAGAAAAAACCTAGCATCTGATGCTTATATTTCTATTTACAGTACTATTGAAAATGATATCAACAAGTTTGCTATTCAAGGTAAAGCAATTGAAAGTTTAACCTTATATGAAGTAATTCCTTTAGGGTTTTCAACTTCTATAAACGAAGCTACCATTTATACTATAGCTGCAAATGATTTTGAAGGTGAGTTTTTAACTAATAACACAATTTATTTAAAAGATAATTTATTGAATGTAATTCACGACTTATCAAGCACAGCATATAACTTTACATCTGAAACAGGTGAATTTAATGAGCGCTTTGAAATTATATTTACTCCTGAAACCTTATCTGTAAATGAATTTGAAGTAAATACAAACGACCTTACTATTATAGAGTTAAATAATGGTCAAGTACAATTTAATGTTTCAAATCATTTAAATATGAATTCTATCGAAATATTAGACTTATTAGGTAAACGTATATACAAATTAAGTGCTTCTGGTCATTCAGAAATTTTAAATTTATCTAAGTTAAGTCAAGCAACTTACATAGCAATTGTTGAATTAAGTGATGGTCAAAAAATCACGAAAAAAGCAATAAAAAGAAAATAAATAATTTCTAAAATAAGTTAAAAAGGCCACTATAAATAGTGGCCTTTTTTTTTATAAACTATACTTTAAAGCAAGAATTACATTTGTTCCTGGAGCAGCAATACCAGATGAATAAGTTCTATAACGCTGGTTTGTAATATTCTCAAACGTTGCTACCATAGATAGTGATTTATTAAACTTATACTGCGACCTAAGATTTAATGTATACCAAGAAGGAGAATAGGGTTTACCGTTTTCATCCAAAGCAAATAAATAATCTGCAACCGAGTTAGACAATTGATTATTAGTCAACTCTCCATTATAATTAATAAATGCATCAAACTTCATTTTATTCTTAGACCAAATAAAGTGACTATTTCCAAAAGCTGGAGCAACATGTCTTACAGGTACTTCAATCCCATTTTCATCTTCCTCAGTACCTCTTACAATACTATATTGAGATGTAAATTTTAAATCATCTGAAAAGTTAATTTTAAGTCCTGCTTCAAATCCATAAATCCAAGCTTTTGAGGCATTTTGAATAGCTTGTACATTACTTAATTCTCCATCATAAATTATTTCAGTTTGCCCATTAATACTAAAATCTCGTCGTACTAAAGCATTATCTAAATAAGTATAATAGGTTGATAAATCTATAATCACCGAATTAGAAAAATTAAGTGTTAACCCTAACTCACCTCCATATGCATATTCAGGTTTTAAATCGTTGTTAGGCACTACAACAGATCCAGGCTCAGAATCAAATATTTTACCAACATCATCTATATTAGGTGCTCTAAAAGCTGTTGAGGCATTGAACTTCCATTGCATTAAGTCGCTAGGATTCCAACTTAATCCAGCGGTTCCTGTTAACGCTCCTGTGTTTAAATCGGCATTACTAAATGGGAAATCGTAAAACTGATTATTATCTGTTAAATCAGCATTAATGTTTATGTGATTATATCTAATACCAGATTGAAATGTAAACTTTTTATTTGGCTTGTATTTATAACTCATATAAGCAGCTAAAGACTGCCAATTAGAACCATTAGGATATCTTGAAGCTATCGATTCTAAGTCATTTGTAACTATATTTTTTTTAATTCCTTTAGAGCCTACTGTATTGTAAATATACTCTGTTCCATAAAAAAGTTTTGCACGCTCTGAAATGGATTTCTCAAAGTCTAAATTAAATGAAATAGCATCAACATTTTCATCTCTTATTCTTCTTTGTTCTGAATTTAAGTTTCTATCTATTCTACTTTCTTGAAAATTTTGATACGCTGCAGTTAGTTTTATTTTATCATAAAAGCTAGATTTACTACTTAATTTAGTTAACTGAAAATTTCCTAAAAACCATTTTTGTGGTCCATAATACCATTCCGCTGAGCGCAAATCTTCTCCATTATACCTTATCAACCTATCATATCTTGGATAATCTGAAGTTGCTGAATAATGTAATCCAAAATCTATGCTTAATCTATCATTTGCTTTGTAATGCGCTTTTTGAAGAAGATTAATTTGATTATATCCTGTGAATTTTTGAACTCTAGAATCCTTATTTTCAACTATATTATCTATACCATTTGATGTGGTTACGTATTCAGGTCTTAAATAATCGTTTGGACCATGCTTACCCATTTTGAGATCATCAAAATCGGTATAACTAACACTCGTTAAAAAAGCCCATTCATTATATCCTAAATTAATATCAAAATGACCTGTTTTTTCATTACTAGCGCTAGAGTATCTTAAAGTAGAATTCAACTTTAATAATAAAGAATTGCTATTCGAAAGTTTTGGTTTTTTAGAATAAAAATTCATTACACCTCCAATAGCATCACTTCCATAAATAACAGAGCCTGCTCCTAATATAACTTCAGTATTCTGAATTGCAAATGGATCAATAGATATTACATTTTGAACATTTCCTCCTCTAAAAATAGCATTGTTCATTCTTACTCCATCAACCGAAAGTAATAACCTATTAGTTGAAAAGCCTCTAATCATTGGGCTACCTCCACCTAACTGACTTTTTTGCACAAAAACTTGTCCACTTGTTTGCAGTAAGTCTGCACTAGTTTGAGGATTTGAAAACTCAATATCTGCTGCTTTTAAACTAATTATTTTTTGAGGGACTTCCTTTTTGCTTTGCTCAAACTTAGATGCAGATATTACTATTTGATCTAAATCTTGAGATTTAGGGCTTAAATATATCTTACTCTTAACATTTGATTTTGAAATAACCTTTTTAAAGTAGGATAAGTGTTGGAAAATTAATTTTTCGTTAGCATCAAATAAGCTTATATCAACTATTCCATCAAAATCAGAAACAACGCTCTTAGATTTAGTAGGATTGTACACAGCAACACCAATGATAGGCTCTTGAGAAACCTCATTTAAAATTTGCACTTCTTGAGCATTTGAATAAAAGAAGCACAAGCATAAAAAAAAGACTAGTATTTGCTTCATTACTAACTAAAAACTTGATTTAGTATTGTTAAAGATTTTGGCTGTTTAAAACCGTCCAAATGTAACTTAAAATAGAGTAATATCATATTTAATAACTCTTGTTTTTCGTTTGCTTTAAAACTTAGTGTTTTATCTACATCAAATTTTATACCTAATACTTTTTTAAATAGCAACAACTTATCTTTTGTAATATAATTAACACTATAAGCTTTATTTTGAAAAACGCCTTCTTCTAAGTTAAAAACTGGTAATTCTTTATTTGAAATGTCTGGATAAAAGCCCAAATATTTAGTTAGTTCAATTAAAAATATAATATGAAAACTAGTATTAACATCGGCCTCATCAAACCAAAGTAGAGCTGATTCTATAAAATTAAATAACGAAGTGTTTTTTTCTTCTTCTTGAAGAATCCCATCCAAAATTTCTGCTAAAAACATTACAATAGATGTCTTAATAACATTTGTATGCAATGTTTTGTAAGGGATTAAGGGTCTTACATCCTTAAAATAATGTAAGGTCCTATTTGCTTTATAATCTGCTTCAATTTCTAATAAAGACAGTAATTGAAAGTAAGCAGGTTTAAACTTACCCTTTTTTGATTTTAGTGCATTTTTTAAAAGATAGCTTTTAACCCCTTGTTCAAACGTATAACACTTAATAATTAAATCACTATCCTTATACCTAATTTTAGATAAAACAATTGCCTTTGTTGAGAGTAACATTATCTAACAACCATAACTTTTAAAACATTTGTTTCTAAGGTATCTAAATCTGAAAGCATTACCAAATAAACTCCAGAGGCAACAGTATTATTAGCAAGATTTTTTCCGTTCCAATAAGCTGTACCGCCATCAATTTCTAAATTATAGCCTCTATATCTTAAGTTAACATTAGATTGCGCTTCAGCTACAAGATTACCTTCAATATCTGTAATTTTAATATTAACATTTTCACTAATGTCTTTTATTTTAACTTTCTCCTCATTGATATTAAATGAAGGTCTTACTGGGTTTGGGTAGATATATGCGCTTTCTAAGTCTCCTTTTGGTTTTGAACCTCCAGACCCAAAAGATAATAATCCTCTATCTGTAGCAATACTAACTCTTCCGTTATCCTTATCAATTGCTATATCATTAACATTATTTGAAGGTAAAGGAGAGTTATCTGTTGTGAAATGATAAATTGTTTCTTGACCATCAGAAGATAGATAAAAAACTCCAGCACCTATTGTTCCTATCCATTTATTATTTGAGCCATCGACTTTTATATCTGATATATATTGTTGTTCCAATAACTCTCTTGGTATTCCGTCTTCAAGAATAATTATAGCTTCAGTTCTAACATTTTCGTCTGTAAAAAAATTAGATGTATTATATAACACTCTTAGCCCTCTATTAGTTCCAATCCATAATTGATTTCTATCATCTATGGCTAAAGCTTTAATTTGAGTTGAAGGTAAGTTTGCTGGGTCTTCACTAAAAATATTTTTAAGTTGATTCCCATTTTCATTAAAACCGTACAAACCATTTCGTTCGCCTCCAATCCACTTGGTTCCATCAGCTCCAATAACAACATCGCTATATCCTGACTCACCTGTAAGTCCATCTTGGATAATCTCCAAAAAATTGTAACCTTGCCATTGACCTGTACTTGGGTTATATGATTTTAAAGGTCTATCTACTCGACATGTTAATGACCATAGAAGACCATTATTGTCAAAATTAGTTCCTGTAACCCTAATACTAACAAAATTAGGTGCATTAGGAATTACTAAAGACTCTAATCCACTATTTAAATGGTTTAAAAGTGTTTCCGGTTCTCCATTATTAAACTCAAGAACTCCTGAATTAAATGAACTTATAAATACTTGATTTGGATTAAAAGGGTTAATCGAAATTGCATTAAGATTTTGAGCGTTAAACAAACTATCATGTGGTGTATTAATCCATGAATCTTCATACAAATGACTAACTCCATACTTTCTAACTGGCGAAGGGTGATAACTAATTGTATAATCACCAAAGGAAACCCATAAGCTTCCAAATCCGGCTTCTAAAGAAAATGCATTGTTTCTAAGAGGACCATCAGGATGAATTTCTTCATACTCATTAGAAATAGAAGTATCAAACCCAATTACTCCAAAATCTTCAGTCCCAATATAAACATCTTCATTTATAATTGTTGTAGATGTTAAATTAGATTCATAATTTTCGTCTAGTCCTTGATTAAGTAATAATTCAAAATCTTCATTATATATGTAAATCTCACTTTCGAGTGTAATAATTAATTTATCTTGAAATTCTTTAACATCCTTAGGTGTTGTAGAGTATTGAAATAATTGATTAAGGTTTACTCCATTATATTCGTAAAGGTTTCTATTTAACCTAATACAATATAACTTTTGCCCAACAAATTGTACAGCTAAAAAATTTCCTCCAAAAATCTGAGACCATTCTTGAAAATTAATCAAATTATCACTATCCACTAATGCTCGTCTTAAACCACTGTTATTCTCACAAGCAGCATAAATATAACCATCATGTACAGTTGTTTGATTTACTATTATTTGACTTCCTCCATTACCAATATAATATGTGTCACCAAATTCTAATCGTCCTAAATCGTAAACTGAAATTCCAAAATCTGTTGAAATATAGACAAAATCGTCATGTTCATTAAAATGATTAATTCTTTTATTACTTGGCGGAATAGTAGGTTTATCAATAATATCAATAACAGTAACAACGTCTTCTTCTTGTTCTAAATACACCTCAATTAAACCATTTTCATAACCTATCAATAATAACTCATACGCTTCACTGTAATGAATTGTAGAGATATATTCTCCAGAAAGTCCATTAATAGTAGAAATCTTGGTCATTTCTTGCGTCTCAATATCATGGCTAAATACAGCATTTTCTGCTGCTGCATAAATCTTGTTATTACCAGACACAACATCTTTTATATTTAAATAAGAATAATGGCCTTCCCATAAATTACTATAGTCTTGACTAAAAGAACTCCAAGAAGAAATTAAAAATAAAACAACAAGTAAAACGTGATTCTTTTTCATTAAATAAAATTAATCTTCAAATATATTTATTACTAACGACAATTATATGCTTATCATATGTTTAAATAAAAAAAGCCTTCAATAAATTGAAGGCTTCTATCTATTTTAATTCTTAAAATTAAACAACTCCTTGAGCTAACATTGCATCTGCTACTTTAACAAATCCAGCAATATTTGCTCCTCTTACGTAATCAATTGATCCATCATCATTTGTTCCGTATTTAGCACAAGAAGCATGGATATCTGCCATAATTTGTTTCAATTTAGCATCTACCTCTTCTCTTGTCCAGTTATAACGTAATGAGTTTTGGCTCATTTCTAAACCAGAAACTGCCACACCACCAGCATTTGATGCTTTTCCTGGTGCAAATAATATTTGCTTTTCGTGGAATGTTGCAATAGCTTCTGGTGTTGAAGGCATATTTGCTCCTTCAGAAACACATACACATCCATTTTCTACTAATGTTTTTGCATCTTCACCGTTTAACTCATTTTGAGTTGCACATGGTAATGCAATATCACATTTTACAGACCAAGGTGTTGCTCCTTTAACAAATGTTGCGTTAGGATATTTTTCAACATATTCGTGAATTCTACCTCTCTTAACATTCTTTAACTCCATTACAAAAGCAAGTTTCTCAGCATCAATTCCATCAGCATCATAAATGTATCCTGAAGAGTCAGACATTGTTACTACTTTTCCGCCTAATTCAGTAGCTTTTTCAGTAGCATATTGTGCAACGTTTCCTGATCCAGAAACTGTTACAATTTTTCCTTCAAAAGATTGATTTTGTGTTGCCAACATATTTTGAGCAAAATATACGTTTCCATATCCTGTTGCTTCAGGTCTAATTAAAGATCCTCCCCAAGTTGCTCCTTTACCTGTTAAAACTCCAGTAAATTCGTTTCTTAGTTTTTTATACATTCCAAACATAAACCCAATTTCTCTTCCTCCAACTCCAATATCTCCAGCTGGAACATCTGTATTAGGGCCAATATGTCTAAATAATTCACTCATAAACGCGTGACAAAAACGCATTATTTCGTTGTCAGATTTACCTTTAGGGTCAAAGTCACTTCCTCCTTTTCCTCCACCCATTGGTAAAGTTGTTAAACTGTTTTTAAACACTTGTTCAAAAGCTAAAAACTTTAAAATGCTTAAGTTTACAGTTGGATGAAAACGCAACCCTCCTTTATAAGGCCCAATAGCAGAATTCATTTGAATTCTATAACCTCTATTAACTTGAACCACTCCGTTGTCATCTACCCAATTTACTCTAAACATAATTGCTCTTTCTGGCTCAACCATTCTAAGTAAGATGTTTTTACCGTGGTAAATGTCATTTTTAACAATATAAGGAATCACGGTTTCCGCAACTTCTTCTACAGCTTGTAAGAACTCTGGTTCATGACCATTTCTCTCTTTAACAAGGTCCATGAACGCGTCAATTTTATCTTTCATATAATTGAATTTGAAGTAAATATAATATTAGGATATAAATCCACCGCAAATATACATTATCTTTAAAAAAAACACTTCATTTTTTTTAAATTCATAATAGATAATACTTTAATTGCGTTGTAATTATTAATATGACAGTAAAAATACCACTAAAGCTACATTATTCTTAATTTGATTGTTAGTTGAAGTTTTATATATTTGTTGTCAGATAGCCTCAAAAAATTAATCATATCATACTTAATTTGAAACAATTAGCCACAATTTTTTTATTCATTCTAGGGATTAATTTTAGTTACTCCCAACTAGGTTTTTCGCATGAAATAGGAGTTATCACTGGCCCCGTTGCTTTTCAATCAGATTTTGGGGTTCGTAAAGACTTTGAAACTAACGCTGGAAATACTGGAATTGGTATTGGAATTGTTCATTATATTAATTTTGCATACAGAGCAGATTGTAATTGTTATTCTGCAGACACTTATTTTAACGATCACTTTAAATTAAGAAGTGAAATATCTTGGAATAAAACCACCTTAAATCATTTTGGTAAATGGGTTGACCCTTCTCGAACTACCGCTGCTGCAGACAAACTTAGAGCACATGCTGGAGAGGCAAACAATTTTGATATAGGAATGCAGATTGAATATTTCCCTAAAAGTATTCGTTCATTTCAAGCATTTAGCTATTCGTTTGCTCCTTTTGTGAGTTTAGGAGCTCACTATGTTTCATATAGCCCGAAAGCAAGTACTACATATGGAGATGGAAATATTGCTAATGCAAATAATTTCTATCCATTTTGGGAACCTGGTTCTATCGACCCTTCTGGAGGCGATACTTGGTCTATTGTAAGTAGTGTTGGTGTTCGTTATAAATTAACACCTTTATCTGATTTAATGTTAGACATGAGATGGCAATATTATTTTAGTAATTGGGTTGATGGTTTAAATCATCAATTAGATTCAAACAAAGCTAACGATTGGTTAGTTTGGTTGAATTTTGGGTATATATACTACTTAGATTAATAATATTATTTTTGATATAATAAAAAAGCTCTTGAAATTTCAAGAGCTTTTTTATTTGTTATCCTAAGGCTTGCTTTAAATCGTTTATTAAATCTTCCTCATCTTCAATACCAACACTTAAGCGTATTAAAGAATCTACAACACCTGTTTTTTCTCTTTCCTCTTTAGGGATACTCGCGTGTGTCATACTTGCTGGATGTCCAGCTAAGGATTCAACACCTCCTAAAGATTCAGCTAAAGTGAAAATTTTAAGATTCTCAACAACCTTAATAGCCTCTTCGTAGTTATTCCCTTTTGTTGTAAAAGAAATCATTCCTCCAAAATCATCCATTTGTGCTTTGGCAACTTCATGGTTTGGATGCGATTCAAACCCAGGCCAATATACTTTTTCTACTTTTGGGTGGTTTACTAAATATTGAGCTACAGCTTTTCCATTTTCACAATGACGTTGCATTCTAATGTGTAAAGTTTTTATACCTCTTAACACTAAAAAGCTATCTTGAGGTCCACAAACTGCACCACTAGCATTTTGAATAAAGTATAACTTGTCTGCAATCTCTTTATCTTTTACTATTAATGCTCCCATTACTACATCACTATGACCTCCTAAATATTTTGTAGCTGAATGCATAACAATATCAGCTCCTAAATCTAAAGGTCTTTGTAAATAAGGTGTTGCAAACGTATTATCTACAGCTAATAAAACTTTGTGTTTTTTAGCAACTGCTGATACACTTTTAATATCGATAATATTCATCATTGGGTTTGTTGGAGTTTCAACCCAAATTAGTTTAGTATTTTCGTTTACATATTCTTCAATCTTATCAGCGTTTTCCATTCCAACAAAATGGAACTTAATCCCAAATTTTTCAAAAACACTTGTGAATAAACGATAAGTACCTCCATACAAATCATTAGTAGAAATTACTTCATCACCTGGTTGTAAAAGCTTAATTACAGCATCTATTGCTGCTAAACCTGATCCAAATGCTAATCCATGATTACCATTTTCAATACTTGCAAAAGCATTTTCTAATGCGTTTCTAGTAGGGTTATGTGTTCTAGAATATTCATAGCCCTTATGTCCTCCTGGAGTACTTTGAGCATATGTTGACGTTTGATATATTGGAGGCATTACAGAGCCATAAGCTTTGTCATGCTCTTGTCCTCCATGTATTGTTTTTGTATTAAATTTCATCTTAAAAAAATTATGCAACAAATTTAGTTTTTAATTCGTTGTATTCAAATGTATACAATATCTTTAGTATATATTATTCTTAATACTTACAACTATGAAACAGTTTTTTGTTGCTTTACTAATTTTTGGCTTCATTTTTTCTTGCTCAGAAGAAAATACTAAACTTACTTTCATTGAAGTCAATTCACTTAAAAATGACAACGCTGTTATTGAAATAAATATTCCTAAAGCCAATGGGAATTCTCAAATTGCTAAAAATATCAATTCAAAAATTGAAAATCATATAGCAAATATGTTAGTATTTTTAGAAGAAGATTCGGATACTTTATCCTTAGATTTTGCTATCAAATCTTTTGATACTGAATATGCGTCTTTTAAGGAAGGTTTCACAGACAGTGCTTTAGTTTGGGATGCCTCTTTTGATGGCGAAGTTACATACCAATCATCTAGTTTAACTTCAATACCTATAACTAGCTATATTAACTCTGGAGGTGCACATGGTAATACAAACATAACTTTTTTCAATTTTGACACTAATGGTAGTGTTATTGAAAACAACGATTTGTTTTTAGATAAAGACGCATTTATTAAAGTTGCCAAAACTTACTTTATTGAAGAAGTGAAAGACACTAATGTTGACCAACATTACATCGATAATTTTGAATTACCAGCAAATATTGGGTTTAATGACGAAGGTGTTATTCTATTCTATAATGTTTACGAAATTGCTTCGTATGCAGATGGATTTACAGAATTTACAATTCCCTTTGAAGAGGTTGAAAACTTCTTAAAAATAGAATAATTAAATACCTTTTCGCATTGCCAAAATATATCCTAAATGGATACCTTCATGGTAATTATTAAAAGCCATAGCATCCTCAAAAGATGTTAATGTGCTACCTGTTGATGTTGTATATGCATTATACTCTTTAAATAAATCATTAGCATAATCTTCCTTAGTTTGCTCAACTGATGAAAATAGCATCGTTTTTATTTCAGCTATTTCTTCTGCAGACACATAAGCTTCCGTTTTAGTGCCTTTTTTATAAGCTTCAACAAAAGTCTCATCTACTCGCATTGGTATTCCAGATAATTTATATGTCAACAATTGTTGAGTAGCTATTAAATGAGCAATATTCCATATTATATTATTATTAAATCCTTTAGGAACCTCGTTTAATTGTTCTACCGAGTAATTCTCTAAAAACGAAACCATGAGTTTTCTGTTTTTTTCTAAAATATCAAATGTCCAGTTCATTATATCTTTTTGTAAAAATTGATTTTCTTTGTAAAATTAATAACTCTAGGCAATGAAAAAAATATACTACCTTAAAACTTGTAACACATGTATGCGGATTCTTAAAGAGCTTAATCCATCTTCAGAATTCTTACTTCAAGACATAAAAGAGACTCCTATTACTGTAAAACAACTTGAAGAAATGCATAATCTTTCTGGAAATTATGAAGCTTTATTTAGCAAACGAGCTAAATTATATAAAGAGATGGATTTAAAAAACCAAAGTCTTGAAGAGCGTGACTACAAACAATATATTTTAGAGCATTATACATTTTTAAAACGTCCAGTAATAATTAATAACAACACTATTTTTATTGGAAATAGTAAAAAAACAATAGAAGCTGCCAAAATAGCTATGTAATAAAGAGCTATTCCTTAAATTTTGTTAAACTTTTTAAAGCTTTATGCCTTTTTTAAAACAGTTTACTTAGTTTAGAAAAAAACAACGACTAATAGAGCACAATGACTAATTTACAAACAACCACTTATAGCTCTGTTAGCGATATTGATGCTAATTATTGGTCTACAATAAACCCAATAAAAAACACCTACTTTTCTCCTGACTTTTTAATGGCATTTGAAAACTCAAATCCCAATATAAAGTTTAAGTATATCATTGTTAAAAATAACATTGAGGCTTTAGCTATTGCCCTTGTGCAAACTATTGAACTTAATGTAGATGTTATTTTAAAAAACATTAGACTTCCCAATTTTTTACGACGTTTTTTGCATTCACTATTCTGTAATGACCATATTCATATTATGTTTTGTGGAAACATTTTTTTAAGTGGAGAGCATGGTATTTTAATTAATCCCGAAGCAAATAAAAATAATGTGATTAAAGCTATTGGATTAGAACTAAATACTATTGCAAAACAAACAAAACCCTTGCATGCTATTTTTGTGAAAGATTTTATTGAAGATTCTAGACAATATACAGATCAATTAGAAAATCATGGTTTTATTCCAATGCATGTAGAACCAAATATGATTATTGCTTTGGACAAAAACTGGGAATCGTTTGACGACTATAAAAAAGCATTAAAATCAAAATACCGCGTCAAGGTTAATAAAGCTGATAAAACCAGTTCTAAATTAGAAGTACGATTGTTTACTGAAACTGATTTTGCTACTTATAAAGATGAATTACAAAAACTGTATGAAAACACCATTGCAAATGCCAACTTTAATGCGCAAGTATTAAACTTAAATACCTATATAGCACTTAGAAAAACATATCAAGAAAACTTTATAGTAAAAGCCTATTTTTTAGAAGGTAAGCTTGTTGGTTTTTTATCTGCTTTAGCAAATAACCATCATCTTGATGCTCATTTTATCGGTTTAGATTATTCGTTAAATAAAGAGTGTGCAATTTATCCAAGAATACTAAATGACTACGTTAGATTAGGTATAGAAAAGAATGCTAATTATATAAATTTTGGAAGAACAGCGTCTGAAATAAAAACTACTGTAGGTGCAGCACCAACAGAACTTACATGCTACATAAAACACAAACGACCATTTATAAATGCTTTAATAAAACCATTTATAAAGCGTATTCAAATAAAAGAGTTTAAACAACACTTTCCTTTTAAAAATAAAAAAGAGGCTAAATAGCCTCTTTTTTATTTTTTATCTTTTTATCTATGTCCAAGCATTAATAATGCCTCCCATTAACGCCATTGTTACTACCCAGTACCCAACATTAATCAAAACGTATTTGGCCGATTTCATTTCAAATAATGCATTTGTTGCAAATACAGGAAGTACTATAAACAATGCCAACATAGCGCCATGTAATGCACCATGTTTAAAGGTCATAAAAGGTTCTGTTCCATGAGGGTCTTCAGGGGAACCTCCAAAGAAAACTGTAGGCCAAATCATAAAAGCAATTAAAAATGCAAATACAACTGCTAATCCATAAGTTTTGGCAGGATTCATTGTTTTTGCTTTTTCTTCAGTCATGCCTGTTTCTTTCATCCAAGCAGTTCCAAAAACTTTTGGGTTATACCAAATAAACCCAGTAACTAAAGGTAAAATTGAGGCAGCAACTATTGCTAGCCAATTAATGTCCATGTCCATAATATTAATTTATTAGTTAGTATATTATGGTATTAATTTACTGAAAAATAATTTATTAGCGTTTTTCTAATGCAAATCAACTGGTCGCTTTCCAAATTTTCGTGTGTCTTCTTTGGTAAGAATTTTAAAGTCTTTAGCTTTTGGAAACTTGTGTATTATCTTTAATACTTCTTCTGGCACATTACCCAATTTTCTTGTTTTTATATCTATAAAAGAAAATAACATCTCACTATAAGCTAAGTTTTTACCTTCAGCATCATAAAAGTTATGTTCTATTTCCACAAAGCGTCCATCCTCACTATAGCCTTTTACTTCTAAACTTACAGTAATAGGTTTTCCTATCAATATTTCTCTAAAATAGTATATGTGCTCATACAAAGCTACAGGACCTAAGCCATAAGTATTCATTGTTTCCATTCCCATTCCCATTTCTTTAAAAAAGGACATACGTGTATGACTTAAATAGTCTATATATGTTGAATTTCCTAAATGCTGATTAGCATCCATATCGCTCCATCTTATCTCAAACTGCTTTGTAAACATTTACTTATTTTTTGGTAAAAATACAGTTTTTAGTTTCACCATATTAATACTTAATTTACTTAAGTGTTTTCTTTATCTTTGTGCAACTTTTAAAATATCAGAATGATACAATCCATGACAGGTTATGGTAAATGTGTACTACAATTACCAACCAAAAAGATTTCTATCGAGATAAAATCTTTAAACAGCAAAAGCTTAGACTTAAATGTGCGAATGCCATCAATTTATAGAGAAAAGGAACTAAGTATTCGTAAAAATATTGCTTCTGCATTAAATCGTGGAAAAATTGACTTTTCATTATACATGGAAATTACTGGTGAGGAAACTACAACCTCTGTTAACGAGCCTGTAGTAAAAAAATACATGAGTCAATTAAAAAATGTTGTTGATGGTGATGCTACTGAATTACTTAAAATGGCTGTGAGAATGCCAGATGCATTAAGTACAGATCGTGATGAAATTGACAAAGAAGAATGGAAAGCTATTGAAAATGAAATAGCATCTGCACTACAAAAAATAAACACTTACAGAAGTGAAGAAGGATTAGCTTTAGAAACAGATTTTAAAAAACGTATTGCAAACATTGATGCTTTATTAAATGACGTTATTAAAATGGACCCTGAACGTGTTGAAGGTGTTCGTGAACGTTTAAGAAAAGGAATTGCTGATATTAAAGAAAAAGTAGACGAAAACAGATTTGAACAAGAACTTGTTTATTATATTGAGAAGTTTGATATTACTGAAGAAAAAGTACGTCTACATAACCATTTAGAGTATTTTATCAAGACCTTAGATTCTAATGAATCTAACGGAAAGAAACTTGGTTTTATTGGTCAAGAAATGGGAAGGGAAATAAATACTATTGGATCAAAATCTAATTATGCTCCTATGCAAAAATTAGTAGTGCAAATGAAAGACGAACTAGAAAAAATAAAAGAACAATTACTAAACGTACTTTAAGCCATGAATAAAGGAAAATTAATTGTTTTTTCAGCTCCTTCTGGTTCAGGTAAAACAACTATTGTTAGGCATTTATTACAACAAGAAGAACTAAACTTAGAGTTTTCAATATCTGCTACTTCAAGAGCTCCAAGAGGAGAAGAGGTTGACGCTAAAGACTACTATTTTTTATCTGCAAAAGAGTTTAAAAATAAGATTAAGAGCGATGAATTTTTAGAATGGGAAGAAGTATATCATGATAATTTTTATGGCACATTAAAAACAGAAGTTGAACGCATTTGGGCTCAAGGTAAACATGTAATTTTTGATATAGATGTATCAGGAGGATTACGTATTAAACGAAAGTTTCCTGAAGAAACGATAGCTGTTTTTGTAAAACCTCCAAGTATAGATGAGTTAAAAATTCGTTTAAAAAAACGTAAAACTGAGAGTGAAGATAAAATTAAAATGCGTGTTGCAAAAGCATCAGCTGAGTTAGCAACTGCTCCTTTATTTGATGAAATTGTAGTTAACAAAAATTTAGAAGAAGCATTAGTTGACGCCTATTCATTAGTGTCAAATTTTATAAATAAATAACCATGAAAATTGGACTATATTTTGGTACATTTAATCCTATTCATGTAGGTCATTTAACCATTGCTAATCATGTGGCTGAATTTAGCGATTTGGATCAAGTATGGTTTATTGTAACACCACATAGTCCATTTAAAAAGAAAAACACTTTACTAGATGATTACCAACGTTTAGAAATGGTATATCAAGCTACCAAATCGTACGATAAGTTACAACCTAGTGATATTGAATTTAAGCTACCTCAACCTAACTACACTATTAATACTTTAGTGCATTTGGAAGAAAAATATCCTAAGCATGAATTTGCCTTAATTATGGGAGAGGATAATTTAAAAAGCTTTCATAAGTGGAAAAACTATGAACTAATTTTACATAATTATAGTTTATATGTTTATCCTAGAATTAGCAAAGGCAAAGTAGATACACAATTTGATGATCATCCAAAAATAACAAAGGTTGATGCTCCTATTATGGAATTATCATCAACCTTTATTAGAAAAGCTATTAAGGCTGAAAAAAATGTAAGACCAATGCTACCTCACGAGGTTTGGACTTATATTGACGAAATGAATTTTTATAAATAAAAAAAGGCTAGTTATATAACTAGCCTTTTTTTATTTATACTATTTTTTTATTTCACTGGTGGTTCTTCTTCTTCCTCCTCTTCATCTTCACCTTCTTTCTCTCCCTCAACATCACAATCAGACAATAAAGCTTCTACATACATTGCCCAACTATTTCCATCGAACTCTGGCCCTTCTGCCCAAGCTGTTTCACCTCCGGTAGGTCCAACAACCTCTGCATGTGCTGCAAAGCAATAGTTTTCATCTAATGCAGATTTATCAATCATATATACAACTTCATTAACTCCAGAAGAGTGATTAGTAGAATGTTCAAAATGACCAATCTTTGGATTTCCTGATCCAGTTGTAGGAATTGTTTGTTCTGCACAGTTACCAATACTTAAATGTGTTGCATCAATTGACCAATCACTATTAGTACTATAAGTAATAATTAAATTATCACCATCTACATCTACGCTAACAGTTCCTGCTATATGATTTTGGCCAGCAATTAAATTAGTGGTCATACATGGTTCATCTAATGAGGCTCTAGACATATCATTTCCTGTTTTAACAAACTCTGAAACTCTAAAATTTGGATTTACTCTTAATTCCTCTTGGTTATTGTTTGTAATAGACTCTGAGCTACAACTAAAAAGCACTAATATTATAGCTGACAATAATGTAACTTTTCTCATAATAAAAATATATTTAGTAGGTTATAACTTCAATCTACAATATAAATCTTTAAAATGTATAATTTTTTCGACGAAAAACATTTTTAAGTAAGCTTAAACTTACTTTTAATAAATTGACATTAAAAAAACCTGCAAAATGCAGGTTTTTAGACTTTTAAAATAATTTAAAAATTATTCTTCAATATGAGGAATACGTAATACTTGTCCTGGATAAATTAAATCTGGATCTTTAAGCATTGGCTTATTAGCTTCAAAAATCACTGGATACTTCATCGCATTACCATAATATGTCTTTGCTATTTTTCCTAATGTATCTCCACTCTCAACAGTATGAAACTTAGCTTCTGGTTCTACATTTTCAACAGTCATCTGGTCATCAACAGTTGCAATTCCTGCCGAATTACCAACAACTAACACCACTTTTTCTTTAGTTGCTTGATCGTAAGCTGCTCCAGTAATAGTAGCTGTATCATTAGCTATATGGATATTTAAATTTTCTACTTCTAATTGTAAATCTCTAACAGTTTCTTCTAAGTTTGATGCTGCAGTTGCTTCGGCTTTTAGTTTTGCCTCGGCTGCTGCCGCAGCGGCTTCAGCTGCCTCTTCTGCATCTGTTTTACCAATTCCAAATACTTTTGCTCCAGCATTTTTAATAAATGAAAAAATCCCCATTGTTATATGTTTTTAAGGTTAATAATTACTAATTGTAAATTTCAAAAAATTTACTTTAAAATCCTATTGACGCTCACAATTAGTATGTTAAGTTATTGTTCTAATTATTTAGACACAAACAGTTAAAAAAAGTCACAAAAAAAGAGACTGCTTAAAAAAGTCTTTTAAGCAGTCTCACAACTAAAATAACCAACCAAAATTCTAGTCTCTTTTACTAACCCTTGGGTTCTCTTTTTTATCTGTTTTTTGTTTACGTAATTTATCTTGAGAAGACTTTGACTTGTCTAAGCTCCCATCTGCCTTACGTAAATACTGGATATATCCTCTTCCTTGGAATTCATAATAAGTTCCAGATGATGGATGATACAGCTCTATTAATCCATCATTTATAACGCTTAATTCAAAGAATTCATTGTCAAAGAAATCATAATCTAGTGTTAAAGTTTTTAGGTAAAAATTATTAGGTACATTTTGTATTCCATAAACTCCTGTGTAGTCCCAATAAATGTTATTTACATTAGCAACATCTACATCTTGTGAACTTCTAAAAGTAGAGTCGTTCCCACCAGCTAAAAACTGTAAATAGTTTTCGTAATCAAATTCATTAATAGCACCTATTTCACTAGTATATACCTTCTCCCAAGCTTCGTATTCCTGTAGGAAATAATGAATATTATCATAAAACACATAATCATAATCAAAATTACTACGTTGGTAACCATGTAAAAAATACGATGTGTCGTTATATGGATTGTATAATTCTATAGTATTATTATCTATTTGATACACATCAAAAGTTTCAAAACCATCTATATTATGGCTTACATCTAAAATCATATCGTATGCATCGTAATAGCCAATATGTATACCATAACCATTACCTTGACTCCCAATACCAACTAAATTATTGTTAGCGTACACATTTCCATTTAAAAACGAAATAGTGAATGCCTTTTGTAAAAAAGGAGTTTGTCCATAACCAACCGTTTGATTAATATCTACATACCATAACTCATAAGAGTTTAATAACTGATTTAAAGAGATTGATGGATTATTATGATAATCATCTTCAATAATATCAATATGGCATGAAGTAAATAATATTGCTACTAAAGCAAATCCCGAAAGTAATTTTAACATCTTCATAAGCTATTCTTTTTACAGTTATATTTTACTAATTTCAAATTGCGTGCCAAAAATGCAAATAACTGGTTTACAATATTGTTTGAAACGTGATATTTTATGTACTTTTGAAATACTAAAATTTTTTATCCTTTATGGCTTCAGAATTAAAATATGCTGTCTTTGGAAGCGGAAGTTGGGCTACTGCAATTGTAAAAATGTTATGTGAGAATCTCGATGAAGTAGGATGGTATATGCGAAGTGTTTATACCAAAGAACACCTTTTAAAAGAACAACATAATCCAAGTTATTTAAGCTCGGTTGAATTTCATTTAGAACAGTTAAAGCTTAGCAACGATATTAATGAAATAGCTGAATATGCAGATGTGCTTATTTTTGTAATTCCATCAGCATTTATTTATACTGAGCTAGAAAAACTTAACGTTGATATTACTAATAAAACTGTAGTATCTGCCGTAAAAGGGATAATACCAGAATCTGGTCTTTTAGTAGGCGAGCATTTTCATGACCACTACAATATTGCTTTTGAAAATATTGGTGTTATTGCTGGTCCTTGTCATGCCGAAGAAGTTGCTTTGGAGCGTTTATCGTATTTAACAATATCGTGTGCTGATGCAAATAAAGCGCAAGAAATAGCAAACCAATTATCGAGTAACTATATTAAAACAAAAATTAGCGATGATATTATTGGTACCGAATATGCCGTAATGCTTAAAAATATTTATGCCATTGCTGCTGGAATTGCGCATGGTTTAGGTTATGGTGATAATTTCCAGAGTGTATTAATGAGTAATGCTATTCGTGAAATGAAGCGTTTTATAAAGAAAATGCACAAGATGAAACGTAACATTAACAACTCTGCGTATTTAGGTGATTTATTAGTAACTGGATACTCTGTGTTTTCTAGAAACCGTATGTTTGGAAACATGATTGGTAAAGGATACACAGTAAAATCGGCACAAATGGAAATGAATATGGTTGCTGAAGGTTATTACGCAACAAAAAGTGCGTTTTTACTCAATCAAAAAAATGAGAAGAAAACTAAATTACCAATAATAAATGCTGTTCATGCAGTTTTATATGAAGGTAAAAATCCTAAAAAAGTATTTAAGAAACTAACTGAGAAGTTGGATTAAATGAGTTACAAACTGACAATTCCAAGAAGTATTTTATTATTACTTTTTATTATTACTGGAATCTTTTCAATTTATAATAAAGGTATAAATAATATGGCTATTTATGAATTACTCATTATCGCATTACTTATATTAAGCTTAATGCTTCCTCTAAATAAAAAGATTAAAGCTCTTTCTAAAAAATTACTTAACTAAAACACCTCTAGCTTCCATAAGAGGAATAGGTTGTAATGCTTTTTCGTTAATGGTGTTTTTTCTAAATACAAACGACTTATCGTACATCTTGTTATCCTCAAAATAAGTTACAATAAACTCGTTGTTTAAAGCCAATACATCTTCTTGCATTAACTCTATTTTAGCATAACTTTTTGGTGGTAACTTTTCTAATTTATGACGCATTGTAGAAGTTGCTCGTTTTTCGTCATAACCTCTAGTCATAATCAGTAGCATCTCTAAATCAACGTCTTTATCATTGATAATGTAAGCATTCCAATCGTCTGTTTTGTAAGTGTCATTATATTCCCTAACAACAGCTATATAAACATTTTCAACCTTTGGTATTTCTATATCCTTTTTCATAATCTCTAGGTGTCATTTCGAGCGCAGTCGAGAAATCTTCTTTTTAAATAGAAATGTTATTATTTACAATGCAGATTTAAATTGCTCTAAGAAACGTACATCGTTTTCACTTAACAAACGAATGTCACTTATTTGGTGTAACAACATCGCTATACGATCTATACCAACACCAAATGCAAATCCTGAATATTCTGTTGGATCGATATTACAATTTTCTAAAACATTTGGATCGACCATACCACAACCTCCAATTTCTAACCATCCAGTTCCTTTGGTAATTTTATAGTCGGTTTCAGTTTCTAATCCCCAATACACATCAATCTCAGCACTAGGCTCAGTAAATGGGAAATAAGAAGGACGCAGCCTAATTTTAGACTTACCAAACATTTCTGTTGTAAAGTATTGTAAGGTTTGCTTAAGGTCGGCAAAACTTACATTCTTATCTATATACAATCCTTCTAATTGGTGAAAAAAACAATGCGAGCGTGCCGAAATAGCTTCATTACGATATACACGACCTGGAGATATTGTACGAATTGGTGGTTTATTGTTTTCCATATAACGTACTTGTACAGAACTTGTATGTGTACGTAATAAAATATCTGGATTTGTTTGAATAAAAAACGTATCCTGCATATCACGTGCAGGATGATATTCTGGTAAATTTAACGCTGTAAAATTATGCCAATCATCTTCAATTTCTGGACCTTCACTAACATTAAATCCTATACGAGAAAAAATATCTATAATTTGATTTTTCACTAAAGAAATTGGATGACGTGCACCTAACTCTATTGGTTCTCCTGGGCGTGATAAATCGCCAAAATTACCTTGCGCTTCCTCATTATTTTCTAATTCAGATTTTAATGCATTTACTTTTTCTTGAGCTGTTGTTTTAAGCTTATTTATAGCTTGACCAAACTCTTTCTTTTGGTCGTTAGCTACATTTCTAAACTCAGCAAAAAACTCATTAAGTAGTCCTTTTTTTCCTAAATATTTAATTCGGAAATCTTCTACTTCTTCTTTAGTTTGTGCTGTAAAAACTTCAGCTTCTTCAATTAGTTCTTTAATCTTATCAATCATGATATCACTTCAAAAATAAAGGGCAAATTTAACAATTCTTATTTTATAAACTCAGCTTCTAGGAAATAGTTTACTATGGCTTCTTTCATTAAAACACTTTGTTCTCCAGCTTTAAGACTTGGAAGTGCTTCTTTAACTTTATAATGTGGCCAACCTTGTTCATCAAAGTAATCAAACTCATAGTATCCATAAGGTTCTAAAAGCCTACAAATACTAATATGCATTAGGTTTACTTTTTCATCTTTTTTAAACTTACGATGTAACTGTCCTAACTCTTGAATACCAATTAAATAAATAATTGCATCTAAATCTAGCACATCACCATCTGCAAATTGATTAGATAACTTATCAACCAATAAATCCCAACGTTCCTTTAACTGTTCATCTCTTGCCATAACGGTTACAAATTTAGTGACTTATAAAATAGTAATGAAACATAAACGTTATATATTAACAAAAGCCAATTTATTACTTGTATGACTAGAAAATTACCTTAATTTTAATCACCTATAAAATTTTGGTTTGTATGGCAGTTATAGATATTGTTTTAGGAGCGTTAATTCTTTTTGGACTAATAAGAGGATTAATGAAAGGCTTATTTGTTGAAGTAGCTTCACTTGTAGCTCTAATAGCTGGAGTTTATGGCGCTATTCACTTTAGTAACTTTGCTGCTGATTTTTTAATGGAACGTGTAGATTGGAATGAAAAAACAATTAACATTACTGCTTTTGCAATTACATTTGTTATTATAGTTCTTGCTATTTCTTTAGCAGGAAAAGCTCTTACAAAGCTTGCTGATTTTGCTGCGCTAGGGTTTTTAAACAAGCTCTTAGGAGCTCTTTTTGGAGGTTTAAAGATAGCTGTTATTTTAAGTGTTGTACTTATGATTTTTGCAAACCTTAATAAAACCATCCCTTTTGTATCTAATGAAGAAATAGAAGATTCAGTACTTTACGAACCTGTAAAATCATTAGTTCCTATGGTTTTTCCAGACTTAGTTAAAGTTTCTAAAGAAGAAACTACAGAAGACCAATCTTAGCCTTTCCATTTATTAAAACTTTAATTATCTTCGTTAAAAATGTTTTTTAATGAATTCAACGATACAAAAATTACTTAACGATCAAATAAAATACGAAGCTAGTGCTTCAATGCAATATTTATCAATGGCATCATGGGCAGATGCTAATGGCTACAATGGTGTTGCCGAATTTTTTTACAACCAATCTGAGGAGGAGCGTTTACATATGACAAAGCTTGTAAAGTTTGTTAACGAACGTAGTGGACAAGTTATAATTCCGCAGTTAGACAAGCCAAAAGATGATTTTAAAACCTTAAACGAACTTTTTGAAACTTTTTTAACAAGCGAAATTTTTGTAACTGAGCAGATAAATAAAATTATATATGAGTGTCTTCAAAAGCAAGATTACAATGTTCATAACTTCATGCAATGGTACGTTACAGAGCAGTTAGAAGAAGAAGCAGTTGCTAGGACATTATTAGATAAACTTACTATTATTGGCAATGACAAATCTGGTCACTATCTATTTGATAGAGATATAAATACCATTGCTAACTCTCAAAGTAACGAGATTTAAAATTTTAACTTATTTTTTACACAAAACCCTTTTCACAAAGGGTTTTTTTATATACTTTTGCGCTTATTTAGATTAAGTAAAAATAATGAGAGTAGAATCAAATGTTATTATTCCCTGTCTAATTGTAGGTGCACCTTGTGCTGTTGCTTGTGGTGATAAAAAGAAAAAGTGCTGTAAGAAATACAAGAAAAAAGGGAAGTCTAATTGCAAACGTTGTCCTAAACTTTAATAATAATTTATAGAATTAAAAAAGCCGCTTTAATAGCGGCTTTTTTAATTCTGTCTAATAATGGTTTTATTATACCATGTCTACTTTTCCAGTGTGTAAGCTATAAACACCTCCAACTATAGATATTTCTCCATTATCTTCCATTTCTTTAAGAATAGGACTCTTTTCTCTAATACGATCAATAGTAAGCTTTACATTGTTCTCTACTGTTTTTGCTACAAAAGTTGCATTAGAAGAATTTGTTTCACCATCAACTTCATCAGCAGATTGTTTTACTGCAGGTAAAATGTTTGAAAGCATATCTGTTATGTTTCCTAGCTCAACACCATCACAAGCAGCTTTTACAGCTCCACATGCTTCATGTCCTAAAACTAATATTAACTTGCTTCCTGCTACTTTACAAGAATACTCTAAACTTCCTAAAATATCAGTGTTTTCAAAGTTACCTGCAACTCTAGCTACAAATACATCACCAATAGCTTGGTCTAAAACAGTTTCTACAGGTACTCTTGAGTCAATACAAGATAATACTGCTGCTTTAGGAAATTGCCCTCCTGTTGTTTGGTTTACTAATGCAGAATTATCTACAGATTGAGTTGCATTTGTTACAAATCTATGATTACCATCTAACAAATCTCTTAATACTGATTGTGGTGTTAGCGTATCTTGAACTTCTTTTGTTATCGCTGTATTTTTCATTTTTATTTTATTTTTTATTAAAATTCATCTTTTACGTTTTCTTTAACCCAAATCATACATTCATCAAACGAGCTGAAAATATGTGATTCAGGAATAAAATCTGGAATAATATCAATACGTTCCATCATATATCTAGGTTGCCTTAACAAACCTACAAAAAGTACTTCTACATCCTTAGTTTGTAGATCTTGAAGCATATCTTCCATTGCGTATAATCCAGATTGATCCATATATTGCATCCTATCTAACCTCATGACTACTGTTTTAGCAGTATTAGGTATTTGCTGCCTTAAGGCTTGGAAATCGCTTGTTGAACCAAAGAATAATGGTCCTTTGATATGCTTAATAAATACTTCTTCTTTTAAATTTTCAGGAAAGTTCACCTCATCTTTCCAAGCTTCTTCTTTAAGAGATTTTACATCAGATCTTTCAGCAGTTAAATCTCCTATTTTCTTCATAAACATTAAAGAAGCTATTACTAACCCAATACCAACGGCAAAAATTAAGTCCCAGAAAGAAGATAAAATAAGTACAATAAGCATAATTAATACTTCTGAACTTAATTTAAATGGTCCTAACTTAATATCTCTTGGTAATGAAGGTATTGCTCTTAATCCTTTATAATCCATTACTCCAATACCTACTGTAATTAATATTCCTGCTAAAACTGCTGCTGGAATTTTTGATGCTAAAGGTGCTACAGCAAGTAATATTACAAACAATAACACACCTGCTATCATTCCAGATAATTTGGTTTTACCTCCAGAATTAATATTTACAACTGTACGAATGGTAGCTCCAGCTCCAGGAATACCTCCAAATAAAGAAGCAATACTATTACCTATACCTTGACCTACCAATTCTTTATTAGGATTATGTTTCGTTTTGGTCATATTATCGGCAACAATACTTGTTAAAAGAGAATCAATCGCTCCTAACAATGCTAAAGTTAAAGCTGTAAAAATATAGGGTTGTATACTACCTAAGCTGAATCCTGTAAAAATTTCAGATTTGAACTCAGGTAATCCTTGAGGAATTTCTGGTATTGGCCTATAATCTAATCCACCAATAATAGCAATACTTGACATTATAACTAAGGCTACTAAAGTACTAGGTACTTTGGTTGTAATTCGTTTGAAGCCATATATAATAAAAATGGTTCCAAGTGCAAGCATCAACTCTAACCAATTAATATTTTGTATTGCCCTTGGAAATAATTTTATTACTCCCAAAGTACTTTTACCCTCACTCTTAGCTATGGATCGAGCTTCATTTAAAATATCTTCTTCACTAATACTATTAGCTCTATTAATAGTTTCCTTAAAATCTTCAAGCACTAATATTCCTTCATTAGCCTCTTGCTCAATGATATTTTTTAATATTACATCTTCCGCCTCTACCTTAAATGTATTTACAAATTCGAGGTCTTCTTTTGGATAATATCCAATAGCAGGAAGTATCTGTGTTATTAAAATAATAACTCCAATAGCTGTCATAAAACCAGAAACTACAGGATAAGGTATATATCTAATATATTTACCTAAACCAATGGCTCCAAGACCTATTTGCATTAAACCAGCTAATAAAAATACTGAGAGAATTGCTGGTAATGCTTTTTCTACATCACCATCATTAGCAGCAATAATTCCAGCAATAATAATCATACTTACAGCTGTCATTGGAGCAGTAGGGCCAGAAATTTGCGTATTGGTTCCTCCAAAAAGTGCTGCAAAAAAGGATATAAAAATGGCACCATATAGTCCTGCACTAGGGCCTAAACCTGAGGATACACCAAAAGCTAATGCTAAAGGTAAAGCTACTATTCCTGCGGTAATACCTCCAAAAGCATCACCTTTTATGTTTGAAAATAAGTTTTTCATTGAATTAAAATAAAGATTATTGAATTACAAAGCATACTTTGTCTTAACTATTATATAATCTAAATTAATTCGGGAGGTGGAGGTATGTTTTCTATATGAAGTTCTTCAAAAGTATCTAAATATACTGTACTTATTTTTACTGATGTATTTTCTAAACCTGATAAATTTGAAGGTAAGTCTTTATAAAAATCAAACTCTAAAAGTTCTCTAACATCATTTAATTCTTCTCCTTCCTCATCATTCAAGCTTAAAAAAACTGAAGCATCTATATCGTCAATAACCAAAGTTACTACTGCTGGCGTTGTAAGAGACACCATAAAAACAAACGATAATAAGATATGCAATCTGTTTGTACGCATTAGTTAGTTATTAGTATAATAACAAATATAAAATTTTGTGGGAAATAATGTGTTAAATAATCTCTAAACTAAAGTGTCTTAATATCTTGATTAGAAATCCACCCTGTTTTTCCATCAGAAAGCTTAATCTTAGTCCAATTTGATTTATACGTTTCTAAAACTTGAACTTTGGTTCCTTCGTGCAAGATAAAAGTACTCTCACTTCTTAAGTTTGGGTCTGCCTTAACTTCAGATTCCTGTGCAAAGACAATTGCAGGATTATCATTTTGGACATATTTATACTTTTGAAAAGCAAAAGCAAGCGTTATGAACGCTAAAAATAAAGATGTTATACTTGTTAAAAACATCAATCGTTTTTTTCCTGTTCCATATGAGAAGTAGTATGCTAAAAACAACACAACAAAAAGCATCACTAATGTTACAGAAAAAACTGCCCAAGTATCAAAACTAAAAGTATTAACTATACTCTTAGTAACTCTAGTAAAGCCAATTTCTGGTACGACTTCAATCGCATCAATAGTCATATTTTGCGCAAAAGAAAGGTTGTTTTTTATATCCTTATCATTTGGAGCTAACTGTAATGCCTTTTCGTAATAATAAATACTTGGAGCTACTTTATTAAGCTTATAATAGGCGTTTGCCAAGTTAAAATATAACTCAGCTGAATGCTTTTCTGTACTTAATATTGCTTCATATTTAGCGATAGCATCTAAAAACTTACCGTCATTATAATACGTGTTAGCTTGAGTAAATAAGTCGTTATTGTTTTGAGCGAAACTCAAAACACTTATAAGGCAAAACACTATGTATATAATACGTTTCATTATTTTTATCTTACTATCTAATTTGTTTATCTAAGGTTGAAATTACTTTAGCTGCTTTATCGTAATCATTTTGCATTTCTACATTTGTAAATGGTGTATATCTAGCCAACTCACAACTCTGTAATAAGTCAATAAACTCAGTTATTGTTACCTCTGAAACTGACTTTTGCTGTAACAATTCTTGTATTTTATCTTTACTAAACTCACTAGTTTCAATATGCAATTTAGATTTTAAGTAATTGTGTAAAGCACGCTCTAAAGCATTATAAAATGCTTCTTTATTTCCTAAAGCTTTTTTAGCTTCGCTTAGATATTTTCTTGCTAGTTTATTTGTTTGTCTAATTCTATTACCAACAACATCACTATCTCTTTCGTCTTTCTTTTTTCTAATAATTATAGCAATTGGAATTGCTAAAAAAGGCAATAAAAGTAAACTCCAAAACGATGTAGATTTAAAAAATGGTTCGGATGCTATTGGAATAAATTTTGTCTTTGTTTTAAATGATGCAAATTGATTACCTGTTGTAATTACTTCTTGCTTTGTATTTGTTGTAACTGAATTGTTACTTACACTATTATTAATAGGTCCTTCGGTTACATTAATCACCAACTCATCTGAAGAAAGTGTTTTGTAGCTTTGAGTATTGATATCAAAATAAGAGAATGTAATACTAGGCAAAGGATATTTTCCTTGATAAGAAGGTACTACTGTATAAGTATCTGATATGCTTCCTTGCATTCCTGAAAGCTTTGTAGAAACATTTTCTTTATGTTCAGGCTCGTATACTTCAAGAGAACTAGGCAAGGTAAGCTTAGGTAGTTTAAATAGCTTTAAATTACCCTTTCCTGACACTTCAACCTTGGCTTGTAATGCTTCTGTTGCTTTTAACTCGTTTTTAGAAGTTGTTACTTTTAAATCAAAATCACCTACAGCTCCAGAAAAATCTAATGGTTTACCCTCTTCAGGTAATGGTTTTACATTAATTGTTCTATTTCCAGCAGCTACCGTTTTATGTACTGATTTCATTAATCGACCACCAAAAATATCTCGTCTATTTGTTGGAACTTCAACAGTAATATCCAAAGCCAAAGGCTCAATATTAAGCTTGCCAGATTTTTGTGGATATAAAACTACTTTCTTTATAGTTATGTATCTAAAATCTTCTCCATTATAGGTTCCTGGTTGGAATCTTTGTCCTCGAACATCAATATTTTGACTCCAAAAATCATTATACCTTGGGCTATCAACTTCTCTAGAACCATTAATACCTACATTAGGAGATACATACAAAATATATGATACAACAATAGGTTCATTTAAATATGGATTAGCTTTAGAAACTTCGGCTACTAAGTGAATACTTTCTGACGCAATATAATCTGGGTCATTAGGATCTTTAGGCTTATCTACAGCAGCAGTGACTTGAATTTTAAGCGGTAACGTTTTATAAGTTTCACCTTTTATTTCAATGGTTGCTTGACTTATTACAAAATTACCTCTCTTTTTTGGTGCTAAGAAGTAACTATATGTTTTAGAAAAAGTACGCTTCCCATTAATCCAAGAGTTGTTAATTGATTGACTAGGTCCACCAACAACAGTAAAATTTTCAAAAGAAGGTGGATTAAAGTTATCCCCATCTTCGTTCATGATAAAATCTATTCTTAAACGTTCATTTACGCCTAACTTGCTTTTACTAACTTTAGCTTCAAAAGTTACTTGAGCTGATACTAAACTTGATAATAAAAATGCAAATATGTAAAGTTTAAACTTCATACTTTTTACCAATCTTTCTCTGTTTTTACTTTAACGCCTTTAGCTTTTTTAGCATTTATTTTATCTCGTACTTTTTTATCCTCGTTATTCATTGCTTCTAACAAGTTTTTAACTTGTTGTGGTGATAATTTACCTGGTTGTGGCTTAGGCTTTCCATTCTTATTTTTTGGATCACCATCTTTTTTATCGCCTTCATCATCCTTTGGCTTACCATTATCATCTTCCTTTTCATCGCCTTCATTTTTATCCTCATTATCTTGATCGCCTTCATCTTTATTCTCATCTTCATTATTGTCTCCTTGATCTTTTTCTTGATCCTTTTCATCTTCACCATCATCTTTGTTCTTATCCTCTCCTTCATCATCTTTCTTATCATCTTCGCCTCCACCTTGTTGCTTAGCACATTCTTTAGCTAGTGCTAAGTTATATCTTGACTCATTATCCGAAGGGTTATTTCTTAATGCATTTTTATAAGCTTCTACAGCTTCTTTACATAATTGTTGCTGCATTAAAGTGTTACCTATGTTATGATATGCTTTATGTTTTTCGCTCTTTGACGATGCATTTTTGATAGTTTCTAAATGCCTAAGCATTGCTTCATCATAATGTCCAGATTTATAGTATGCATTACCAAGATTATAAGCACCAACAGCATTGGTTGGTTTTTCTGAAATTGCTTTGCGATATTCTTTTTCAGCAGCTATAAAATTATCATTTACTTGGCTATTTGCTTCATAAATAAAGTCGTTAGATTTTTGCAACGCTTTATCCTTTTCTTGAGCAACTACAAAAGAAAAAGACGCTATAAAAAGCAGACATATTATGTGTTTAATCCTTACCAATGGCATTGATATTTTTAATTTTAAAACGAATATTAATAATTTTTTTATTGAAAGCATCATAAGTTTTCGTTAAATAAATTTAATCGTCTTAACCAAGCTGTTTTACGTTCCAGTAAAAATATATCTATAAATAAGAAGAACAAACCAAATCCTAAAAACCATTGAAATTGGTCTTTATACTCCGCAAATTGCTTTGCTTCAAATTCTTTTTTATCCATCTTATTTAAAATATCTCTAATGGTTTCAACAACTTTGTTTGTGTTATTTCCATCTATATATTGCCCATTTGCTTCTTCAGCAATAGCCATAAGTGTTTCTTTATTCAGCTTAGTAATAACTGTTTCTCCTTGACTGTCTTTTTTATAATTAAGAACAATCCCATTACGTTTAATAGGTATTGGGCCTCCTTTTTCTCGACCAACTCCAATAGTGAATATTTTAATACCTTCTTCGGCGGCTGCTTCTGCTATATCTATACTTGCATCACTATGGTCCTCTCCATCTGAAATTATGATAAGAACACGATTGGTTTGTTCTTCGTCATCGTAATATGTTCTTGCTAATTGAATGGCTTCGTTAATTGCTGTTCCTTGAGAGGAAAGCATATCTGTATTCATACTTTGCAAGAACATTTTTGCCGAAGCATAATCGGTTGTAATTGGTAATTGTGGAAATGCTTTTCCAGCATAAGCAATAATTCCAACTCTATCACTTGCCAAATTATTTACAATTTGAGTTACCAATTGTTTTGACTTTTCTAATCTGTTAGGAGCAATGTCTTCTGCTAACATACTTTTAGACACATCTACAGCAAATACAATATCTACTCCTTGACGCTTAACAGTTTCTAACTTAGTACCTATTTTAGGGTTTACCAAAGCAATTACAAAACAAGCTATTGCTAAACTTAGCACTACCAGTTTCAAAATTGATTTAAACAGTGATTTATCTGGACTTAAACGGTTTAATAGCTTTTTATCAGCGAACTTTTTTTGCGTTTGGTGTTTCCATATTTGAAGTACCAAAAAAAGCAATGCTATTGCTGGAATAACCAACAATAACCAAAACCATATTTTTTCTTCTAATTGATACATCTATATAAAACTTCTAAAAATTGTAAATCTTAGTAATAACTCAATAAGTAATAATAAGCCAGCTAATAAAACCAATGGACGATATTTTTCTTCGTAGTTATAAAACTTAAATTCTTCAACATCTGTTTTTTCAAGCTTATCAATTTCTTTATAAATCTCTTTTAGCTTTTTATTATTAGTAGCTCTAAAATATTTTCCACCAGTAACCTCAGCAATTTCTTTTAATAATTCTTCATCAATCTCTACTTGAACACGACCATATTCAAATATTCCATTTGTTAATCTAACTGGTGATAAAGCCATTCCATTTGTTCCTAAACCAATTGTATAGGTTTTAATACCATACTCAACTGCTAGTTCGCTTGCTGTATTTGGGTCAATAAAACCTGAGTTATTTACACCATCAGTTAGCAGAATGATTACTTTACTTTTTGCTTTACTGTCTTTAATTCTATTTACAGCATTTGCTAATCCCATTCCAATAGCTGTTCCGCCTTCAATAATGGTATTATATTTTATTTCTTTTAGCGAGCGTAACACAATACTTTTATCGCTTGTAATAGGTGTTTTTGTATAACTTTCTCCAGCATATTCAACTAATCCTATTCTATCATTAGGTCTTCCATTAATAAAATCGCCAGCAACATTTTTAAGAGCTTCTAATCTATTAGGTTTTAAATCTTTTGCCAACATACTTGCAGACACATCGATAGCCATTATAATGTCAATTCCCCTAGTAGTTTTTGTTTTAGTTGACACATCTACTGTTTGAGGTCGTGCTAATGCTGTTATTATTAATGCTAATGCTGCAAGCCTAAATACAAACATTAAATGTTTAAGTTTTGGCAACCATGATTGTGTTACTTGAAACCCTTTAATTGTAGATATACTAAGTTCTGCCGTTTGTTTTTTATGTTTAAAAACATACCACAAAATAGCTATTGGTAGTAATAGTAACAACCAAAACATTTCTTTATTAGTAAAATCTATTCCTTCAAACATCTATTTCTCGTCTTCTTCTAATTTTATTAATTCAATCGAAGCCATAATGCGTTCAATTATTTGGTCTGCATACACATCGCCATCTTCCCATAAAAGAGATACTTGCTGCAAAATATTTTTGGTAGTAAATCCTAATATGATGTAATTAGTCTTTATACTATCTTTAGTTAAAGGATTTACATAATCTGCAGTCCCAAATGTTTTTAAACCTTCTTGACCATTAGGTGTAATAAACTGTTCGTTTTTAGTAATTATATTTTGGAATCCTCTTTCTTCAAGTTTCTGTAATTGTTTTTCTGCTATTTGAACCAAATCAATTTTACTTTCTTCATCATCGCTACTCTGTTGTTCCTGCTGTTGTTTACTAAAGTTAAACTTAGTACTTGTAAGCACCACATCAATTGGAGAGCCTAATCCTCCATAACCAAATGCTGCTATTTGAACTTTTTGTTTTGCTTCTTCTGGTAATTCTATTACTTGACGTTCTAATACCTTTGGAGTTGTAATTGTAATTCCAGGAGCTCCATACTCACTAGTCACCCAACTCTTTTCTTCTAAAAGTTCTTTACTAGGATGCCCTAAAATAGTATCCTTAACGTAATTAAAACCATAATGAATTGTAAACCCAACTATAGTTCCAATAAATAAAACCGCTGCTACAATTACTGTTATAATTACTTTTCTACGCTTCTTTTTTCTTTCTAATTCTTCTTGATATGCTATATCTGCCAACAAGTCTTCTTCTGTTGGTTCAGGTAATGCTTCTTTTACATTATCAATTTCTAAATCAATAGTGTTTCTATCGATTTTAGCTAATTCAATATCTGGAGCTGATTTTGCAAACTTTACTAAATCTGCTCTTTTTAGAATTGTTTCAATATTCTTGATATCATCATTACTTAAGTCTACTTGATTACCATCCTTTAATAATTTTAAGCGATGGATTAATTCATCTGTAGTACTTTCAAGTGCACGATCGTATACTTTTTCATCCAGATATTTCCTGATAATTAAGGTTAATTCTGAATAGTATTCTTTTATTTCTTCCCTAACTAAATATCCAGCGCTATCTAATTCCTGTAATGCAAGTTTAGCTCTGTCGTATGGAGGCAATAGTGCAACTTTTTCTTCTTTAGTTAATGGCTTTTCTCTCCAAACAAACCAGTATAATAAAAAGGCAACTAAACCTAATATTGCTAATATTATCAACACATACAACCACCATTTACTAGGGCTTTTTTCAACACTAATAATTGGTTTAATATCGTATAGCTTTTGTTTGGTAGTGTCAACAACTACATCTCTAACTTCTACTTTTAAAGAATCAGTAAAAAGTGTTTTTGAGCCAACTACAATTTTTTGCCTAGGTATGATATATGAGCCTGAATCAAATTGCGTTAAACCATACTTTTTTATTAATTGGAATTTAGCGTCTTTTTTTGTTGTATCAATTTTAAAAGACTCTATCATTTCAAGAGGCTGAAACGTTTGACCTTCTGGAAAAACAACAATGTTTGTCGAATCAGTTTCAACTTCAATCTTGTAAGTTATTTGCGCTCCTATTTTAATAGATGTAGAATCTACAGATGTTTTTACTTGAGCATTTAAATAAAAAGATGTCAATAAAAAAGTTACAGAAAACAATAACTTTTGTAATCCAAACCTAAATAAAGTTTTATTTATTTTTTTTTCTCTCACCTCTATTATCCTCTTCTTTTAAAATATCCTAATAACTTTTTCACATAGCTTTCGTCTACTCTACAGTTAATAACTCCAGCACCAGATTTTGTAAAACTATCTTTGTAATAATCTACTTTTTCTTGGTAATACTTCGCGTAATTTTGTCTTACTTTCTTAGATGAAGTATTAACTAAAATAGATTCTCCTGTTTCTTCATCTTGCATTTGCACCATTCCAAGATTAGGAATCTCTTCTTCATATTTATCGTAAACTCTAATACCTGTTACATCATGTCTTCCAGAAGCAATTTTTAATGTTTGTTTATAATCATCAGCTATAAAATCAGATAGCACAAAAACAATGGCTTTCTTTTTCATGACATTTGATAAAAACTTAAACGCTTCAGCAACATTAGTAAGTTTACTTTTTGGCTCAAATTCTATTAATTCACGAATAATTCTTAATACATGAGAACGTCCTTTTTTTGGTGGAATATAGAGTTCTATCTCATCCGAAAATAAGATCAATCCAATTTTATCGTTATTTTGAGTTGCTGAAAACGCTAATGTTGCTGCTATTTCGGTAACAATATCATTTTTAAATTGGTCTGAAGTTCCAAATAGTTTTGATGCAGAAACATCTGCCATTAACATCATGGTAAGCTCTCGCTCTTCTTCAAAAACCTTTACATAAGGTTCATTATAACGCGCAGTAACATTCCAATCAATATTACGTACATCATCTCCAAATTGATACTGTCTTACTTCAGAAAAAGTCATACCACGACCCTTGAAAGTTGAGTGGTATTCACCTCCAAAAATATGATCAGACAAACGCCTTGTCTTAATCTCTATTTTTCGTACTTTTTTTAGTAATTCTTTGGTATCCATTTTTTCAATCTGCAGTAAATCAAGTAATCGGTTTAACTATCAAACACAATTATTATGGTACCTCAATAACATTTACAATTTTACTAATAATATCTTCTGAAGTTACATTTTCAGCTTCAGCTTCATACGTTATACCAATTCTATGTCTTAACACATCGTAAACTACTGCACGAACATCTTCAGGTATTACATAACCTCTTCTTTTAATAAATGCATAACATTTTGCTGCAGTAGCTAAATTTATACTACCACGAGGCGAAGCTCCAAAAGATATTAATGGTTTTAAATCTGCTAATTTATATTTCTCAGGATAACGTGTTGCAAAAATGATATCTAAAATATATTTCTCAATCTTCTCATCCATATAAACTTCACGAACAGCTTTTTGCGCACTTAAAATTTGAGAAATAGAAACCACAGGATTTACTTTTTCGAAAGCTCCTTTTAAGTTAGCTCTAACAATTAATTGTTCTTCATCAAGCTTAGGATAATCAATAACCGTTTTTAGCATAAAACGGTCCACCTGAGCTTCTGGTAGAGGATAAGTTCCTTCCTGTTCTACAGGGTTTTGAGTTGCCATTACTAAAAATGGTTTATCTAAAATAAAGGTTTCATCTCCAATAGTCACTTGCTTTTCTTGCATTGCTTCAAGTAAAGCCGACTGCACTTTTGCTGGCGCTCTGTTAATCTCATCTGCTAATACAAAATTTGCAAAAATTGGTCCTTTTTTAATTGTAAAATCGTTCTCCTTTATATTATAGATTAATGTACCTACAACATCTGCAGGCAATAAATCTGGCGTAAACTGAATTCTGCTAAAACTTCCATCAACTGCTTGTGAAAGCGTATTAATAGCTAATGTTTTTGCTAATCCAGGAACACCTTCTAACAGTATATGTCCTTGACCAAGTAACCCAATAAGCAAACGTTCTACCATATGCTTTTGACCTACAATTACTTTATTCATTTCAAACGTTAGTAAATCAACAAAAGCGCTTTCTTTTTCGATTTTCTCGTTAATTGCCTTAATGTCAATAGTACTTGTATCTTCTACCATTTTGTAATTTTTTTAGAGCGTGAATATAGCTCACTATTTTCAACATCGCAAATTGTTAAAATAATTGATGCGCTGCTGTTAATAATTGGTTAAAAATTCTAGTGTTTTAGCGCCTTTTTAAGGTTTTCTTTGCTATTTTTAAGGCAACAAATCTATACATAATGGCAAAAAACAAATATTCTAGAATTATTTCTGGTGCTATGACTTGGGGAAGTTGGGGAAAACAACTAAACACCAAAGACATGGCTTCCCTCATAGATCATTGTACTAATAATGAGGTAACTACATTTGACCACGCAGATATTTATGGTGATTACACTACTGAAGCAAATTTTGGTAACGCTTTAGTTAACAGCAATATAAAAAGAGAAAAAATTCAAATTATTTCTAAATGTGGCATCCAATATTTGTCTGAAAATAGAAACAATCAAGTTAAACACTATAACTACTCCAAAGAGTATATTATTTGGTCTGTAGAAAACTCTTTAAAAAATTTAAAAACTGATTATTTAGACGCATTACTATTACATAGACCTAGCCCTTTAATGCATCCTCATGAAGTTATGGAAGCTGTAGCAAAACTAGCTCAAGAGGGAAAGATTAATGATTTTGGAGTTTCAAACTTCACACCTTCTCAAGTAGATTTAATATCGAGTGAAGTACCTGTAACCATTAATCAAATTGAATTCTCTCTAACAAATCATGAAGCCATGCATAATGGAAGTTTGGATCAAATGATGTTGAAAAAAATCATTCCAATGGCATGGTCTCCATTAGGATTTGTTTTTAAACAAGATACCGAACAAACAAGACGCATACACAAACAACTTGGTGCGTTAA
The DNA here is from genome assembly GCF_047219225.1 of Pontimicrobium sp. IMCC45349. GTDB lineage: Bacteria > Bacteroidota > Bacteroidia > Flavobacteriales > Flavobacteriaceae > IMCC45349. Next base: position 1,244,902 of record NZ_CP178208.1, read on the forward strand.
TGGACAAATACAATGCTACAGAAGACCAATTATTATTGGCTTGGATTTTAAAACATCCTTCAGGAATTTATCCTGTTATTGGGACTACAAATAAGGATAGAATTAGCAATGCCAATAAAGCGCTTAGCATTGATTTAGAATTAGAAGATTGGTTTTTAATTTTAGTTGCTAGTCAAGGGCATAAAGTACCTTAGAATTTACGTTAGCAGTAATTAAAAATGAGAAAATCTGATAAATCTATACATAACATTTCTATCGCTTCAATTAAGAGAAGTACAATAAAACCATATGATTTTAAGTGGACAAAATTTTATGAGTCGAATTTAGACTTTACCTACCAAGGACTTTCTTTAAACTTAACTGAAGACGAATTAATAATCTGTTCGACTTTAATTGATGGAGAAAACTATAGCATTCTAACTACTCAGAAACTTATTACAGTAGAAAACGGAAAAGAACGAGCTGAAAGTTTATGGGGAGCAACAGACAAAGGATATGGAGATTTTAAAGGATACAAGGATGACCAAGTAACATTTGGATTAGTTGAACTGGAAAATGGAAATGACTTCAAATATCTCATTGAAACTGGAAAAGCATCAATGATTATGATTCATGGTGTGAGAACACTAATCAGAACTCAAAAAATGACCAACCAAAATATAGAAAATGTTACTCGCGTTTGGAATCGACAAAATAAAAAAAAGTAAAACTACTGACACTGTATATGAAGTCATAACACCCTTTTGGATACTACGCTTCATATAGCAAACGATATATTAAACATGAAAAAAACAGCATTAATTACAGGAGCAACAAGTGGCATAGGACGTGCTACTGCTCACGAATTTGCCAAACATGGTATTTCATTAATCCTTTGCGGTAGACGTCAAGATCGACTTGACACCATAAAAAACGCTCTCGAACGTCAAACAGATGTTTACACACTAAACTTTGATGTTAGAGATAAAGAAGCTGTTTTTGACGCTATTAATACACTACCTGAAGCTTTTAAGTCTATAGACATCCTAATAAACAATGCAGGAAACGCACATGGTTTAGACCCAATTCAAGATGGAAGTTTAGACGATTGGGATGCCATGATGGACATTAATGTAAAAGGCTTGCTTTATGTTAGCAAAGCAGTTATTCCAATAATGACTCAAAAAGAATCTGGTCATATTATAAATATTGGTTCGTCTGCTGGTAAAGAAGTGTATCCTAAAGGCAATGTATATTGTGCTAGTAAACATGCAGTAATTGCAATAACAGACGGAATGCGTATTGACTTAAATCCTTATGGTATTAAAGTCACAGCTATAAATCCTGGGTTAGTAGAAACCGAATTTTCGCAAGTGCGTTTTAAAGGTAATGCTCTAGCTGACAACGTATATAAAGGCTACAAAGCGTTGCAAGCAGAAGATATTGCAGAAATTATACAGTTTGCTATTTCGCGTCCATCACATGTAAATATTGCGGATTTATTAGTTTTCCCTACAGCTCAAGCCAACAGTGTTACTGTGAAAAAGGAATTGTGATAGAAAATTTAAAACATAGATGGACACTATTTTGTAGTGCTGAAGATTCTCAATTGACATCTCAATTATGGACAGAAATTGAATCACAATACTCAGAAAAATCTAGACATTATCACACTTTAGAACATCTACACAATATGTTTAGTGCTTATGATGAAATTGAGAAACTAATTAACAACAAGGAGGCTTTTCAGTTTACTGTATGGTATCATGACATTATTTATAAAGCTTCAAAAAATAACAACGAAGAACAAAGTGCATTATTAGCTGTAGATAGATTAAAAAAGTTGAATCTAGAAATTTCTCAAATAGAGCTCATCAAAACTCTAATTTTATCTACAAAAAAGCATTCAGTATTATCAAATGAAAATGCTTCTGATAATTCATATTTATTAGATATTGACTTATCAATCTTAGGAACTGATTGGAGTGTTTACCAATCCTACTGTTCAAATATTAGGAAAGAATACAAAATCTACCCAACGTTTATGTATAACAAAGGGAGAAAACAAGTGTTAAAAAACTTTTTAGATAGAGATACTTTGTATTTTACTGAGTATTTTAAAGAAAAATTTGAAATACAAGCCCGAAATAATATCAAAAGAGAGCTTGAACTATTATGATAAATAAACGCTTACTTATTAAAAACTTACTCGCTCACAATGATGAGAATAGTTTTTATGATAAAAAGCGAAAGATAAATATTGGCGAAAAAGAAGGTAAAGCTAAATTTTTAAAGCACATTTGCGCCTTATCAAACAGCAATCCTAAAAACAACTCATATATTGTGATTGGTGTTGATGATGAAGATAATAAAATTATTGGTGTTGATTTTTTTGATGACAGTAAAATTCAAAACCTCATCAATGCCTACTTAACCAATCCTCCAATCGTACAATACGAAAATATTCCGTTTCCTCATTTACCAGACGACAAAGTTGTTGGCTTAGTTACCATTAGAGCTAAAAAGGAAGTAGGTATTACTTCGCTTAGAAAGAACATATGGAAATATTATGGTGGTTCCGTATTTCTTAGAGATGGCAGCATGAGCATGCCTAAAGTATTTGACATTGAAATAAAAGATGTTAACTCTAGCATAGTTTCTGCTATCGAAAATCATGCGCAAAACAATATTCAATATACACTTGATGGTGTGTTTGATTTTATGAATAAGCGCAAAGACTTCAATCCGCAATACAAAGTATTTAAAGAGTATTTTGTAATGTGTTGGTCTGGACAAAAAAAAACTACAAAATCTCAAGTGTTTTATTCTCGTGTTGATATTGAGCTGATTAATGAGCAAGTACGTTTGTTTTTCTCCACCTTAGATGAAGTAGAAATAATTTACAACGACGATTCTTTTAAAATAATTGAATATGTAAATCTAGGCTTACACAACCAAAACAAGTATTTTAAACTAGAAGAAACCATTATTACTTTTGGCGATAATGCCACTTATAATATTGAAACTCAATTACTATTTGAACCGCCTCAATACGATAAGAAAATACTCCATCACATTTATAATTCAAACAATGCCATTTTAGATAAGTTAAAAAAGGGAATTGCATTAAACAAAAATGAAATTCAAGATATAAACAATCTTCCCGTTACATATTTAATTTGTTACTTCAACCTATTTCATGAAGCTATAAACAAGTTAATTGAAGCAAAACCTCTACTTAAAAATTACAATAAAGAGGTCTATAGCTTATATAAAGAAACCATGAGAATTTTAAGAAAAGTGAAATACAGTTAAACTGTTAATTATACATTTTTTTGAGCCAAATACACCTAATTTTCAACCAATTAAAAAATATCTCTACTAGATTACTAGAATTTATCCTATTTTAGCATCGCTATTAATCAACAAAAAATCTTGTTAATCCAGTTATTACTGGAAAACACAAGATTTTTTTTATTCAACAGGTTGTAATAATATCTCTAAAGCTTGGGGAATAACATGGCAACCATCAAAATCTAAAAATATCTCATCAGAAGTATAGTTCTCATAATTTGGTGAGGTTACATGAATAACATATAACCCTGGACGCTCTCCTGCTCCAACAAAATTAGGCGAAAAATCTATAAGCATTAATTCTTCCTGATAATCTCCTTCTATTGCTGTAACTGTTACATCGTTTGTAACAACCTCATTTGTTTCACTATTTTTCAAGATTACATTAAGTCCGTACACATAAATTTCCGTACAATTCAAATCACCATCATCTGGATTATCACCACAAAAACAAGCTACACATGATACAAATAAAGTAATAATAAGATTTTTGATTCCCATAACAATTTCATTTTATATATGGATGTCAAAAACACCAAAACGTTGCGTGACAAACTATATAAATTGCAATGAAGTGTATGATTTATTCAACACAGCTTTATCATCAACTTCAAGCCATTTGTCTAAAACGGTTGCGTAAATACTTCTAAAATCTATTTCAAACTTCAAATCGCCATTAGCGTCCAAATCATTTAAACTAGCTAATTTATTATATAAACCTTGCTGTTTTAAATGTTCGCCAATTATAAACACATTATTTGCCGCTCCATGATCTGTACCATTTGCAGCATTTTGTTTTACACGCCTACCAAACTCCGAAAACGTTAAAATTAAAGTGTCTTTAAATGTATTTTGTTGTTTTAAATCTTTCACCAAGACTTCGATGCAATTAGCATAATCTGAAAGTAATTTTTTTTGTGTGTTTATTTGGTTTGAATGTGTATCAAATCCGTCAAGCGAAGTAAAATAAACACTTGTATTTACACCAGAATTAATAAGTTCAGCAACAGTTTTTAGTTGTTTTCCAAACTCTGAATTTGGATAACTTTGCAAAGAAGTGTATCGCCTTGTTTTTTCAAATAAATATTTTGCTGACGACTCAGCTGATATCATTGTTTTATACAAATAGCCCAAATTATGCTCGCTTAAATGAGTATCAGACTGATGTTTAAGCACCTCCTTTAAAAAAGGTGACTGTGATGTTTTATATAAACGCTCTGGAGCTGTTGTTGCAATTCCATTTACACTTTCTCCCTTCAAAGCAATAGACAAAGATTCGTCTACTTCAATTGCGTTATATGGTTTTTTATCATTTGCATCCAGGTATCTTCCAATCCAACCAGATTGTAAGTATTCGGTAGAGTCGCTTGCAGTTTGCCAAATATCAGTTGAACGAAAATGAGAACGGTCAGGATTTGGATAACCTACATTATTTATAATTGTTAAATAACCATCATCATATAAACGTTTTAACGGAATTAAGCTTGAATGTATCGCAAATTCATCATTTAGTTTATGTATGTCATTTTTTGATAAGGAAATACTTGGTCTTGATTTATAGTAAATATCATTTCTAAAAGGAATAATTGTGTTTAAACCATCATTTCCACCTGCTAGCTGTACAATTATTAATCTTTTATAGCCAAACTTTGAACTCAATGCTTCATCAAATGCTTTTACAAAACTTGGCACCATAAACAAGCTAGTGGCTAAACTTGTATTTTTAATAAAGTCTCTTCTTTTCATAAGTTTAGATTTAACACATTTGATATTCTGGAATAGACATTAACTGAATACAGTAATCCTTTTTTGAAGACTTACTAAGTGTTTCCAAAAACCTTAAGGTTCCTTTATTAATTTTTGAAGCAATTAAAAATTCATGTAAATCATTTGTATTTACAGTATGAAAATTTTGATTAAACTTACCCCAATTAACTGTCGTATTTAATAAATTATGCTTCTTAGAGCGTTCAAAAAACTGACCTAAAGGATCTCCAAAATCCCCTTTTTTATTTTTAGGAATATGAGCATTGTTATACAATACTGATGCTAAACGCAAACGCATTAATATTGTATTACTATCTATCCACTGCTTACCTCCTCGCCACCCAGCAACATTTGGTGGATTAAGTAAGGTTTGACCAAGACTTTTTTGAATAAAAAATAAGCTTTTATCATCTTCAAATTTTAAAGGAATAATATTTTGCATTCCTATATAAAAGTCTATTGGAGACTTAATTTTAGAACCTACATTTACCTCATCATAAAACCAATCAGACAAAAACATAAACTGCATTAATTTCTCAATGCTATAATCTTTATAAAACACATTTGTCATGGCTTCAACATGAGCATCATTGATGGTTTCATTAACAAAATACTTATATATTTTTTTTGAAATAAACTTTGCGCATTGGCGCTGCTCTAAAATAATATCTATAATATCATCTCCATCAAAATTTCCAGTACGACCAAGAAATGTTTTTTGTTCATAATCATGCTGCCTTTGTCTCAAGATAAAATTACCTTTAATATCATGAGAATAACCCGTAAAAGTCCTAGCACTTTCCTTTATATCTTCTTCAGAATAGTGTCCTTCGCCTAATGTAAAAAGCTCCATCAACTCTCTAGCAAAATTTTCGTTTGGACTACGCTTAACATTTTGTTTATTGTTTAAATATTTAAGCATTGCAGCTTGTTTAGACATTTGCTTAACAAAACTTCTAAAATCGCCAAGAGCAAACTCTCTTAACATATTGTTATAATCTTGAACAAAATCAATTCTATTATCTCTAACAACAAAATGATTTGCCCAAAATAATGTCATACGTTCTCTTAAAATCTCACTAGGTACCGACAACCTATTAATCCAAGCTACATTATAATCTTTTAAAAGTTTTCTGCTTTTTTTACGAAGCGCCTTTAAAGTAGCATCATTTTTAGAAATTAATGCTTTATCTAATTCTATTTCAACCTCTGATATATCAATTTGTAAAGGAGTTGCCTCTTTAGATTCTAAAAACAATCTAGACACAACACCTTCTCTAGACTTACCTTTTAAAGTCTCAATATCTTGAGGCAAAATTCCAAAACCTGCTCGCCAATATAAATGTTGTATATCTCTTGTAGTCATTGTTATTTTGACTTATCTAATTACAATTCGTTTAATATTAACACAAAAACAAAGCCAAAAATTGTAGAAATAAAAAAAGCCACATCATTCGATGTGGCTTTTTATCTAATAAAATTTCTAAACTATTTCTTAATAATTCTTATAGTATCTGTAGCATTATTGATAGTCACCTTTACAAAGTATGCACCATCTTGTAATTGAGATAAGTTAACATCGCTATTTAAAGCGTTAGGAGATAACCTAACTACTTCCTGACCTAACATATTATAAACACTTATATTTTGAATGTTTGCCTGTGCTCTTAACGATAACACATCATTAACTGGGTTAGGGAAATATGTAAACTCTCTAACTGTATTATCACTAACACTTAACGAAGCATCAACAGTAATTGTATAATCTTCAGCTTCAAATCTAGAAGCAGTAATATCACAAGGATCATTAGGTGTCGAATCATAATAATCTGTTACAATTCTTAAACGATAATCTCCATCAGCTAATCCATTAGGAATATCTATTGCTGCTGATTGCTCATAACCATAACTAGTTGTCCTAAATACATTTTCGGTAGCATCATCAAAAATAAGATCTTGATTCCAGTCCACCCAAATTGCAGTACCTGCACTTCCACCTACAATATCAGAACTAAAAGTAATTGAAGATCCTGCATAAGTAGTAACAGTCATTGCTGCTGAATTATCTCCATAACCATCAGTTGCGTATCCAGAACCTAAATTTGAGATATTATTTGTTCCACCTGTTGTAGAAAAATCATTAACATAAGTTGCTGTAGATGTTGATGATGGCGTACAATAACATCCATCTGTCGCTGTAGTAAAGTTATACTCCAAACAACCTGAAGCATCACCAGCCGCATTAAAAGGTACAATTGTATAATAATACATTGTATTTACTGTCCCAACATAGCTATAAGAAACTACATTGCCAATTGAAGCATTGTCTAGAACATCTGTTCCTCCTGGTGTTGTACCTAGAGTTAATTTATATCCAATAACATCAGCTACTGCATCCCAAGTAATTACTGTTTCAAAGTTTCCACAAGAAGGATCTACAGTCTCCATTACATTAGCTGCACAATTTGGTGCTACTGTTGGTGCTACTTCATATACAAAATCATCCATATATAAATATTCGTAAGTACCAGTAAATTCAACTTTAAAAGCTACATACTTATCAGTACCTGTAAAAGATGCAAAACTAATAGTTTTTTCATCCCAAGTATCATCTAACATATCTGCCCCAGTAAGAGTTTCAAGCGCTGTAAATGTTGCATCATCATTAGGATTACTCATAGTTCCCACTATTAAAGTTGCATTATCTCTATCGTTAACACTAAACTTAACTTGCTTATCTGCACTTAGATCTGAAAATTCAGGAGACACTAATAATAATGTTGGATTAGCATCACTAGAATTATAAAATCTAATGCTACGTGTTCCAGAATTAGCATATGTAGCTGAACTTGTAATATTTGCATATGTACTTGTTGAATTTACAATATCATCCCAACATACATCTAATGTATCCCCAACTTCAAAATCATTTGTATAATCTACTATATAAGGAGTACAATTAGTAGTGAAATCAATTGGTCCTAACCAAGTACTAAAATCACCTCCACCACAATTTGCTCTCACATAAACTTCATAAGCAATTCCAGGAGATAGTGTGTTATCTGTTACATTACTTGCTCCAGTTACGGCAATTCCAGCAGCAGTTGGCTCACCTGTTCCAGCAACTTGTATCACATATTCAAAATCAACTGTTCCAGCAGCTGGTGTCCAAGAAAGATCTACCGAGTTAGTAGTAATACCATTAGCTTGAATATCTAAAGGACCAAAACACGAAGGCAACGTCCAATGGATACAACTTACTCCTCCTAAAACTGTATTAGTAGAATACGTATTAACACCATTAGCTCCAACAATTAATATACCAGCAGAAGCAGCATCATTATTAGTATTTCCTGCTCCAAAATCAGTGTCTTGATATAAGAATGTTACTTCATTAGTTGTTTCATGCAAAATTAATTCGAAAGTTGCTCCAGATTCCGAATTGTTATAATGTGGTCTGTCATTCCACATAATTACAACACGTCTATTTGGTGCTGTACCCAAAGTTTCCCACACTACAGTTCCGTAATCCGAATCAATGTCATCAGCAAAAGGATAAAACCCTTGACCTGTAGGAGTTGAACTAGTAGTAACTTCTCCTGTAGTAGCGTTAAACAATACACCTCCATTGTTTCCTACTCTCAAATCAGATGATGACACACCATCAAGAGTAAAAGCAAATGGTATTGTAATATTAGCTTCACCATCATCACCTAAGCTTAAATCTGTTCCAGTAGCACTAATATCGTCAAAAGATGTCGTACAGGTATTATTAGGGATTAATTGTGCTTGACTTTGCCATGTAAAAGACAACATCAAACTCATAAAAAGAAATAAAGTAATTTTTTTCATTTTTAGATTAAATTTTGTTTATTAAATAGTTCTTAGCTTGTGAATTTAGACAATACAACGTAAGTTTTGTATTACCTTAGAACCTTTATAAAAAAATCTTAAAACCCTTTAAAAAAAATCTTAATTTTTTACACATTTCCTAATCAAACCCTTGCTTTAATAACAAACACTCAACTAAAAGTCGTAATTAACTGATTATCTGCATAAAAGCATTTTATTTATCCATAAAAAAAGCCACATCATTCGATGTGGCTTTTCAATATTTTACAGAAACTTTTTCCTACAAATCAAACTTAATCCCTTGAGCTAAAGGTAATTCATCAGAATAGTTGATTGTGTTAGTTTGTCTTCTCATGTAGATTTTCCATGCATCAGATCCAGACTCACGTCCACCACCAGTTTCTTTTTCTCCACCGAATGCACCACCAATCTCAGCCCCAGAAGTACCAATATTTACGTTAGCAATACCACAGTCAGATCCAGCATACGATAAGAATTTTTGAGCTTCTTTCATACTTTCAGTCATGATTGCTGAAGATAATCCTTGTGCTACTCCATTTTGGATATCGATTGCATTTTCTACTTCACCAGAATACTTAATTAAGTATAATACTGGAGCAAATGTTTCGTGTTGTACAATTTCGTAGTGGTTTTCAGCTTCGATAATCGCTGGCTTTACATAACATCCAGACTCATAGCCTTCACCTTCTAATACTCCTCCTTCTACTAATACGTTTCCACCTTCAGCTTTTGCTTTTTCAATAGCAGCTAAATACGTATCTACAGCATCTTTATCAATTAATGGTCCAATATGATTCTTTTCATCTAATGGATTTCCAATTGTTAACTGCCCATAAGCACCAACAATAGCATCTCTTACTTTATCATAAACCGATTCATGGATAATTAAACGACGTGTAGAAGTACAACGTTGTCCACAAGTTCCAACAGCTCCAAATACAGCCCCAGGTACTACAACCTTAAGATCTGCAGAAGGTGTAATGATAATGGCATTGTTTCCACCTAATTCTAATAAAGACTTACCAAAACGTTCTGCTACTGTTTTACCAACAATACGTCCCATTCTTGTAGATCCTGTTGCAGATACTAAAGGAATACGCGCATCAGTTGTCATGTATTCTCCAACTTTATAATCACCATTAACGATACAAGAAATACCTTCTGGTAAGTTATTTTCTTTTAAAATGTCAGCAATAATATTTTGACAAGCTACAGAACATAAAGGCGCTTTTTCAGATGCTTTCCAAACACAAACATCACCACAAATCCATGCTAAAGCTGTGTTCCAAGACCATACAGCAACTGGGAAGTTAAATGCAGAAATGATTCCAACAACTCCAATTGGGTGCCATTGCTCTCTCATTACGTGACCAGGACGCTCAGAAGGAATCGTTTGTCCGTTTAACTGTCTAGATAAACCAACAGCAAAGTCACAGATATCAATCATTTCTTGAACCTCACCATATCCTTCTTGAAGTGATTTTCCCATTTCGTAAGATACTAACTTACCTAATGGCTCTTTTAAGTCTCTTAATTTGTTTCCAAATTGACGTACAATTTCTCCACGTTGTGGCGCAGGAACATCTCTCCAAGTTTTAAATGCTGCAGTAGCAGTTTCCATCACACGATCATAATCTTCTCTCGTTGATGCTTTTACTTTTCCTATTAATTTTCCGTCTACTGGAGAGTAAGACTCAATTAATTCTCCGTTAGAAAACCACTCAGAACCTGTAGAGCTTCCATCATTTACTTCTTTAAGACCTAGTTGTTTAAGTGCTTCTTGAATTCCGAAATCAGTTGCAACTGCTTCCATATATAGTTATTTTTGTTTTACAATTAATTTGTCGCGAAGATACTAATTTCTTGTCGTTTCTTATTCAGAAAAAACTCTTAAAAAGCCTATCTTTAAAACTCGAAAACACTAATCACATTCCTAATGAAAAAATTCATTCTATTTTTTACCTTACCCTTCTTATTCTTTGCTTGTAATGAGAATACAAAAAGTACTGAAGAAACACCTATAAAAATTACTGAAAAACCTGAGTTTGCTATCGTTATTCATGGAGGTGCTGGAACTATTCTAAGAAAAAATATGACACCAGAAAAGGAAGCAGAATACAGAGCGAAATTGAAAGAAGCTATCCAAATAGGCTATGAGATATTAAAAAATGGTGGTACAAGTTTAGACGCTGTAACCAAAACCATTAATGTAATGGAAGATTCGCCATTGTTTAATGCAGGAAAAGGTGCAGTGTTTACACATGAAGAAACCAATGAAATGGATGCTTCCATTATGGATGGAAAAACATTAAATGCTGGTGCTTCCGCAGGTACAACAACTGTAAAAAACCCTATTGATTTAGCTCGTGCTGTTATGGAACAATCACCTCACGTGATGCTCTCGGGAAAAGGCGCTGAAAATTTTGCTACCGAACATGGATTAGACATTTTAGACCCAAGTTATTTTTATACAGACAGACGTTTTAAAGCTTTGCAACGCATCAAAGATTCCGAAAAGACAGAACTGGATCATGATGAGAAAAAAACAGCATTCTATGACGCAGACATTAAGAATTCTAAGTTTGGAACTGTAGGTTGTGCTGCTTTAGATAAAGATGGCAACTTAGCAGCCGGAACCTCAACTGGTGGTATGACCAATAAACGTTGGGGACGCATTGGTGATTCTCCAATTATTGGCTCTGGAACTTATGCTAATAATGCTACTTGTGCAGTATCAAGTACAGGTTGGGGTGAATATTTTATTAGAGCACAAGTTGCTCATGATATTTCTGCAATGATGGAATATAAAGGTGTAAGCTTAGAGGAAGCTGCTAGAGAAGTTATCTATAATAAAATGGGAAAACTTGGTGGTGATGGTGGAATAGTTGCTGTGGATAAAGATGGTAATATGGTCTTTGAATTTAATACAGAAGGCATGTATCGCGCATCAATGAATGACAAAGGTGAGTTAGTAGTTGAGATTTATGAGAAATAATTAAATGTCACTTCAAGTGAAATTGCGAAACTAATTTGTGTTAAGAAACCTTTGAATTGTTCTCGATATAATTACAATAAATTGAAATCATTCTGACAGATGTTTTTTCAACTTTAAGAACATTTTAACAACTCCTTAAAATCTAAACTAAAAAAACACTACGTATCTATTAACAAGAAACCACTTACACTAGTTTCTTTATTAGTTATCGTTCATTAAAAACCATCAGCTTATGTCTTTAAAAAATATCTTTTCGTTTCTATTGATTGCCACTTTAGTTGTGTCATGTAAAAAAAAGACTGCTGAAACTGATAATCTATTCAAGTTTAAAAACTATGTAAGTTACGCTACTTCTGGTCGTGTTTCTATATTAAGCTCAATAGATATTGGATTTACAAAAGATGTAGAAGGTTGGATTGTCGATGAAGAAGTCCATGATAATTTATTATCTATTTCTCCAAAAGTAAACGGAAAGCTAATTGCAAAAAACTCAAGGTCTTTGATTTTTGTTCCTAGTGAACCACTTAAACCTGATACTGAATATGTAGTTACTGTTAAACTAAATGAAATCTACCCTTCTATCGATGACGCTTTTAAAGCATATACTTTTAAATTCAATACCATTAAACCAAACTTTACAGTTGTAACAAACAATTTACAATCATATAGCAAAAAATGGCAATACCTTGAAGGTATTATTAACCTATCTGATGCTACAAAACTAAAAGATGTAAAGACGCTTATTGAAGCTTCACAAAACAATAAAACCTTAAGTTTAAAATGGGATGAAACTAATACCTCAGCACGAAATTTTGAATTTAAAATAGATAGTATTCATCGTGAAATTGAAGATTCAGAAATTAAAGTTACTTGGAACGGAAAATCGATAAAAGCTAATAATAAAGGTGAAAACACGATTAAGATTCCTGGTATCAATAACTTTTCTATTGTCAATGTAAATGTTATTCAATCACCTGAGCAACATTTATCTATTAACTTTTCTGATAAACTTAAAAAACAACAAAACTTTGATGGCTTAGTATCTATTCAAAATGTAAAAAATCCAAAATTTATTGTTTCTGGAAATATCTTAAGAATTTATCCAGACACTCGTGTGGTTGGTAATGTGCAAGTGGACGTATTTCAAGGCATTAAAAACGACGAAGACTTTAAACTTAAAAAACCATTCTCTGAACTCATTTCTTTTGAAGAACTAAAACCACAGGTCAGACTTATAACTGGTGCTGGTATTTTACCTAACTCGCAAGACTTAAAATTCAATTTTGAGGCAGTAAACTTAAAAGCTGTAGATGTTAGAATTATCAAGATTTTTGAAAATAATGTTTTACAATTTTTACAAGACAATGAATTAGGAAGTAATAGAGAACGTAGTATTAGACGTGTTGGTCGTCGCATCGCAAAAAAGACTATTTCTCTTATTGATGACGCTTCTCAAAACACTGGTAAATGGAAAGCATACAGTTTAGACCTTTCTAAATTGTTTAATGCAGATGCTGGAGCCATTTATCGCATAGAATTGAGTTACAAAAAAGCATACTCATTATATAATTGTGAAGCAAATGATACAAGCACAACCAATAGTGACGATGAATACTATTACGAAGACGATTACTATTATGATGACTATGGTAACAACGACTACAGACAAAGCGAATTTGAAGATGAAGACTTACGCGAAGAAGAATATTGGGACAATGTAACCTATAGTTATAAACGATATACTTATAACTGGAGACAACGCAACAATCCATGTCATAATGCATATTATAATCAAGATCGAGAGATTGCCACTAACTTAATTGGTTCTAATCTTGGTGTCATTGCAAAACGAGGTAATAACAAGTCTTACTATTTTGCTGTAACAGACATTGTAACAACAAATCCAATTTCTGGAGCTACAGTAGAGTTATTCAATTTTCAACAACAATCTATTGGAAAAACAAAAACCAACGAAGAAGGATTAACATTAATAGATGCAGATAACAATGCTTATTTTGCAGTAGTTTCTAAAGGGAACCAAACTAGTTACATAAAACTTAATGATGGAAATTCATTATCGCTAAGTAAGTTTGATGTCTCTGGAAAAACACTTCAACGCGGTTTAAAAGGCTATATCTATGGCGAACGTGGTGTATGGAGACCTGGAGATTCTTTACACTTAACTTTTATGCTCAATGATAACGCCAATAAGTTACCAAAAGAGCATCCTGTAAAAATGGAAGTAACCGATGCTACTGGTAAATTAGCATATAGAAATATTACTAGTAATGGTGTTAACAATTTCTACAGATTCTCTGTACCAACATCACCAGAGGATAAAACAGGAAATTGGAATGCGAAAGTATCTGTTGGTGGCGCAACATTTTATAAATCATTAAAAGTAGAAACAGTTAAACCAAACCGTTTAAAACTAAAAATAGATTTTAAAGATAATGTGTTATCAAACACAAAACCATTACAAAATACGTTACAAGTAAACTGGTTACATGGTGCGCCTGCAAAAAATGTAAAAGCAGAAATAAAAGCAAAATTTTCTACAACATCAACAGGATTTAAAAATTACCCTAAGTACGTATTTAACGATCCAACGCGTTCTTTTGGAACCGAAGAAATAACCATTTTTGAAGGAAACGTAAATGCAGAAGGAACCGCAAACATTAATAAAAAACTAAATATTGGCACCAATGCTCCTGGAATGTTAAACGTATCGTTCCTAACAAGAGCATTCGAAAATGGAGGTGACTTCTCTATTGATGCCTTTAATAAAAAATATGCACCTTATAACTCATTTGTTGGATTGCGTTCTCCTAAAGAACGTGCTTATGGATCTTTTTATACTGACGAAGACCAAACATTTGATGTTATATTAGTAGATACTGAAGGAAAACCAATAAAACGTGATAACTTAGAAGTAAAAGTTTATAAAATAAATTGGCGTTGGTGGTGGAGCTCTTCTTACGATGATTTAGCTTCCTATCAATCTTCTAAATATCGTACACCTTTTTTAACTACAAAAGTTAATACCAACAGTAAAGGAGAAGCAAGTTTTAAAGTAAATGTTCCAGATAATCAAAGTGGTCGTTACTTAATTAGAGTTTACGATTCTGTAAGTGGTCATGCAACAGGAAGAACAGCTTATTTTTATAGAAATTGGTGGAGACGTAGCTCTGGAAGTGATAAAGATGCAGCAAAAATGCTAGTATTTGCTTCAGATAAAGAAAAATACAACGTTGGTGAAGAGGCTAAAATAACATTTCCATCAGGAACTGAAGGGCGTGCTCTAATTAGTATTGAAAATGGTACAGAAGTACTATCTACAAAATGGGTAAAAACAGAAAAAGGACAAACTACAACAAGCATTCCTATTACTAAAGAAATGACGCCAAATGTATTTGTAAACATTTCATTATTGCAACCACATGCAGTTACTGAAAACGATTTGCCAATTCGATTATATGGTGTAATTCCTATTATGGTTGAAGACAAAAACACCATTCTAGAACCTCAAATTGCAATGCCAGAAGTGTTGCGTCCAGAGCAAAACATAACTGTAAAAGTAAGCGAGAAAAATAACAAAGCTATGACTTATACAGTAGCTTTAGTAGATGAAGGCTTATTAGACTTAACACGTTTTAAAACACCAAATGGTTGGAAAGAATTTTATGCTCGCGAAGCTTTAGGTGTTAAAACTTGGGATATTTTCGATGACATTATTGGGGCGTATACAGGAAGTGTAGATCAAGTATTTGAAATTGGAGGTGATGGAGCAGCATCACAAGGAAAAAAGAAAAAAGCCAATCGTTTCAAACCAGTTGTAAAGTTCTTAGGCCCTTTTCATCTTAATGCTGGTGAAACAAAAGCACACGATATTAAAATCCCAAAATACATTGGCTCCGTAAGAACAATGGTTGTTGCAGGAAATAATAAAAATGCAGCTTATGGTAGTGTAGACAAAACTACTCCAGTTAAAAAACCTTTAATGGTCTTAGCAACACTACCACGTAAACTAAGTCCAGGAGAAAAAGTAACGCTTCCTGTAACAGTTTTTGCGATGGAAGACAAAGTGAAAAATGTAAACTTAAGTTTAAAGTTAAGTGATGGTATTTCAATTATAGGTAACAAAACACAAAGTCTATCCTTTGCAAAACCAGATGAACAAATGGCATATTTTGAATTGGATGTAACCAAAGCAAAAGGCATCAATACTGTTGAAGTAATTGCAAAAGGAAATGGAGAAACCGCATCTTATCAAGTAGAATTAGATGTCATAAATCCAAACCCTTATAGTTCAAAAGTTACAGATATTGTTTTAAACGAAAGCACCACAAAAACAATTGATTTTTCAACTTTTGGAGTTGATGGTACAAACAGTGCAGAGGTTGAATTTTCAACCCTACCTCCAATGGATTTTACTGGCAGATTACAATACTTAATTCGTTATCCTCATGGTTGTGTAGAGCAAACAACATCAAGTGTGTTTCCTCAATTGTTTTTAAGCGATATTTTCGATTTAACTTTTGATAAAAAGAAAACAATAGAAGACAATGTAAAAGCAGCTATTAAAAAGTTAGCGCATTTCCAAAGACCTAATGGCGGCTTATCTTATTGGAGTGGACAGAGTAGTGTTAATGATTGGGGAACATCATATGCTGGTCACTTTATGGTTGAAGCCGAGAAAAAAGGATACGTATTACCGCTTACATTTAAATCTAATTGGATTATGTATCAACAATTAGCTGCTAAAAACTGGAGAGCTTCTTATAAAAATTACAGAAGTGATTTAGCACAAGCATATAGACTTTACACATTAGCTCTAGCTGGACATCCAGATTTAGCATCGATGAATAGACTTAAAGAATTTAGCGAATTAAGTAATGATTCTAAATGGCGATTAGCAGCTGCTTATGCATTAGCTGGACAACCAGAAGCAGCAAAGTCAATTGCAAACTCTGCTAATATTGAATTTACATCTTATCGAAATGATTACCATACTTATGGTTCGGTAGATAGAAATAGAGCTATGGCTTTAGAAACTATGATCATTCTTGAAGATGCTCAAACAAGAAACATTGCAGAATATATTGCTAAAAGACTATCTTCTAACTCTTGGATGAGCACACAATCTACGGCATACAGCCTATTAGCTATGGCAAAAATGGTAGATAAAAATGGAGGTAAAGAATTAAACCTTAACTATAAAATCAACAATGGCAGTGCAGTAGAAATAAACACAAAAAATGCTATTTCATCAAGAAACTTATCTATAAAAGATGGTACAAATACGATAGAAGTTTCCAATACTAAGAACAATACCATTTATGCAAGAGTAATTACTTCTGGTAAGCTTCCTTTAGGTCAAGAAATTGCAGAACAACGTGGTTTAAATGTTTATGTAACTTATAAAGATAGTCAAGGCAATAAAATAGATATAAGCAAACTGCAACAAGGACAAGATTTTGTAGCCAATATAAAGGTTGTAAATCAAAAAAATGAAACTATAAATGATGTAGCATTAACTCAAATATTCCCTTCCGGATGGGAAATAGTAAACACACGCTTTACTGCATTTGGAGATGCTGCAACAAATCAAGCTGATTATACAGATATTAGAGATGATCGCGTAAATTTCTATTTCAATCTGGAAAGAAGCTCTAGATCTGGAAGTACAAAAACTTTCAATGTACTTCTTAACGCTTCCTATTTAGGTAAATATTATTTACCTGGAACACAAGCAGAAGCGATGTATGATAATGACTATTTTGTAAGAACAAAAGGTCAGTGGATAGAAGTTAGTAAATAACAAAAAATAGTCTGTTCGCAATTGATGCGCTAAAAATCTTTAACAAGTTCGAATCTTTTTCGAACAGGCTTTTAACACCTCAAACATTATGAAAAATTTAGTAAGTATAATATTAGTATTTGTAGCTTTTGGATATGCTACAGCACAGGACATTCAATATGTAAATGCCGAAAATGGGTTATCGATAAGAGAAAAACCAAATCGTGGAGCTATGAGATTAGCTTTATTAGATTATGGAACCGTTCTAGAAATTGTTGAACACACCAATTTAAAATTGGATGTCATGAATAATGGCGAAAAACTAACTGGAGAATGGGTAAAAGTAAGAAGTCTGGATGCTTATGACACTTTTGAAGGTTATGTTTTCAACGGTTTTTTAACTCAAGAAAAGCTAGAAAAAAGATTTAAAACTAAGTATAATGAGTTTACAGTAACTATAGATGGTTTATCCGAAAAAGAAACTGTAAAAGATGAAGCAAACCCTGAATTTAATGACGTATTAATATACAAACTAAAAGATGGTGAATCTTTAGAAGGAAAAACAGTTAAAGTAAAGCATCATCAAGAATTTAGAAGCATTGAAGTATTTCAAAAGCATGAAAATAGCATCGCCATTTCTGATGACAATTCACATTGCGACATGATCAATTGGCAACATTATTATTCAAGCTGGAAACCTCTAAAAAAAGTAACAAGTAATCATAGATTTAAAGTGATACCTGTTACAAAAAAAGAAGCGAATCGATTTATTGAAATAGATATCGAAGAGTTAAAAACAGTTGTTAATGATGAATGTGGTGAATCTTGGAGTGCATCTATAGAAAACATAGAATCTTTAAATGATTACCCAGTAAGTGTAAAAGTTAGCAAACAATATTTACGTGTACTTATGACAGATATTGATGGTTTTAAAACAGAAAAAATTATCATCTTTGAAGTACCAATAAGTAATACACTAAATCAAGATTCTTATGCAAAACTTTAAACCATACTACGCAGTAATTTTTACATCAACGCTCACTAATGACACCGAAGGCTATAGTGAAATGGGACAAAAAATGGTAGAATTAGCAAAAAAACAAAAAGGTTTTTTGGGTATTAACAGTGCTAGAGACGAAGTAGGAATTACTGTGAGTTATTGGGAAAGTTTAGAAGCTATAAAAGCCTGGAAACAAAACTCTGAGCATATCATTGCACAACAAAAAGGACACAACCAATGGTATAGTTGGTACAATACTAGAATTTGCAAAGTAGAGCGTGAATACGAATTTAAAATTTGAAAAAAATAATAAGCTATATAAAAAGAAACAAGATTAAATCAGCAGTATTATGCATGCTGTTGATAGCTTATTATTTCTGTTTACCAAAACAGCTTTTTACAGATCCAACAGCTACTGTAATAGAAAGTGATAAAGGGGATTTATTAGGTGCATATATTGCTAAGGATGGTCAATGGCGATTTCCTCATAATGATAGTGTTCCAGATAAATTTAAAGAATGTATCATCCTATTTGAAGATGAATACTTCTACAAGCATCCTGGATTTAACCCAATATCTATCGTAAAAGCACTCAGAGACAATATCAGCTCTGGAGAAGTAAAACGTGGTGGTAGCACACTTACGCAACAAACTATTCGCTTATCACGAAAAGGACAAGCAAGAACATATTTCGAAAAATTAAAAGAAATTATTCTAGCCACACGCTTAGAGTTCAGACATTCTAAAGAAGATATTCTAGCATTCTATACTAGCAATGCGCCTTTTGGAGGTAATGTAGTTGGCTTAGACGCTGCTTCTTGGCGCTATTTTAATAGAAGTGCAAACGATTTGTCTTGGGCTGAAAGTGCAACTTTAGCAGTATTGCCAAATGCACCAAGTTTAATTTACCCTGGAAAAAACCAAGAGCGCTTATTAAAAAAAAGAAATACATTACTAAAAAAATTATTTGAAAAAGGACTCATTGACGAACTCACCTATGAGCTTTCCATATTAGAAACATTACCACAAAAACCCTATCCTTTACCTCAATTAACACCTCACTTACTACAAAACATCGCCAAAACTCATTATGGTAAACGTATAAAAACAACTATTAAAACGAACATACAAGAACAGGCAAATACAATAGTTAAAAACCATTATTATCAATTACGCCAAAACGAAATTCACAATATAGCTGTATTAGTTTTAGATGTAAATACACGAAAAGTAGTGTCGTATATTGGAAACTCGCCTACTGATAAAGCACATCAAAATGCTGTAAACATTATTAATAAACCTCGTAGTACAGGAAGTGTTTTTAAACCATTTTTATACGCAGCCATGTTAGATGCTGGCGATTTATTACCAAATACTTTAGTGCCTGATGTACCAAGCCAATTTGGAAGTTATAATCCGCAAAATTATAACAAAGATTTTGATGGCGCAGTTACTGCAAAACGCGCTTTAGCACGTTCGCTTAATGTGCCTTCAGTAAAACTGTTACAGCAGTTTGGTTTAGATAGGTTTTACCATTATCTCAAGCAATTAGAGTTAAAAGACATAAAATATAATGCCAATCATTATGGTTTATCCTTAATTCTTGGTGGCGCAGAAAGCAACCTTTGGGATTTATGTAAAAGTTATGCAGCTATGGCAGGAACTTTAAATCACTTTAATGCGCATTCAAGTCAATACTACACTAACGAATTTTTAGAGCCAACATTTTTAGATAGTAAAGAGATAGATTTTGGTGAGTTAACCAGCGAAAAAACAGTATTCGATGCTGCCTCTATTTATTTGACTTTTGAAAGTATGAAAGAGGTAAACAGACCAGAAGGTGATGAGAATTGGCAGTTTTTTGACTCTTCTAAACAAATAGCTTGGAAAACAGGAACCAGTTTTGGGTTTCGTGATGCTTGGGCTATTGGTGTTACCAAAGATTATGTTGTTGGTGTTTGGGTTGGAAATGCAGATGGTGAAGGAAGACCTGGATTAGTTGGTGTACAAACTGCTGCTCCAATTTTATTTGATGTTTTTGATATCTTACCAAATAGTGAATGGTTTAGTAAGCCTTTTGACGAAATGCAAGAAGTAAAAATCTGCTCTAAAAGTGGTTACAGAGCATCTCCTATTTGTGATGAAACTTCAAATCAATTTATTCAAATTAGTGGTTTAAAAACCAAAGCATGTCCTTATCATGTATTAGTACATTTAGATAAAACAGAACAATATCAAGTCAATTCTTCATGTGAGTCACTATCTAATATTAAGAACACATCATGGTTTGTTTTACCTCCTTTAATGGAGTTTTATTACAAGTCAAAAAATCCATTTTATAAATCGCTGCCTCCATATAGAAATGATTGTTTAGAAGAAGGAAGCGTAACCATGCAATTCATTTATCCAAAACAAGCTGGGAAGTTTTTTTTACCAAAAGATTTTGATGGAGAAACACAAGAATTGGTTTTTAAACTAGCACACTCAAAACCTGAAACAACAGTATTTTGGTATATAGACGATACTTTTATTGGAAGCACTAAAGCCATACATGATTTAGCAGTTATCCCAACAATAGGTAAACATACTATTACTGTAGTTGATGAATTTGGTAATGAAGCAAAACGTGCTATTGAAATTTCGGAATAATTAATTATATTTAGTTATCTCAAAAACAACCACTTATGCCTGCATTTCCTAAACCAAACTTTGTTTATAACTTTAATCTTAATTCTGAGTTACAGCATCTTTTAAGTCACAAAACTACACGTCAAATTCCTGATAAATCTGATAACAAATTATTAATCGCTACTTGGAATGTAGCAAACCTTGGACTACAAGATAGATGGAATGAACATTATAAACTTATAGCAGAAATTATTAGTTGGTTCGACGTCATTGCTATTCAAGAAACCAATGACAACTTAATTGGACTTAATAATATTGAACTAGAATTACCTAATTATTATGATGTTGTCTTTTCGGATAAAGGTGGAAATAATGAACGCTCAGTCTTTATCTTTAATAATGAAAAAGTGAACTTATTACAGTTAATTGGTGAAATTGCAATTCCTCCAAAAGACTATCATCATATTAAATTAAAAGATGTAGATTCAAAATTTAAAGGATTTGACCGCAACCCTTACCTATGCTCATTCGAGTGGAATAATGAGAAATTAATATTTATTACTGTACATTCTTTTTTTGGTAGTGAAGCTAAAGTTGATATTGAACGTAGAGCTTTAGAAGCCTATGCTATTTCTAGGTATGCCGATTTAAGAAAAAATTCTAAATATGCTTTTTCAAAAAACATAATAACCATGGGTGACTTTAATATTCCTAAAGTTGAAAAAGGCGATCAAACCTATGATGCCTTAATGAAACGTGGTTTAAAACTACCTGAACACTCAACTCAAATCTACTCAAACATTAATAATGATAAGCAATACGATCAAATAGCTTTTTTACCAGATTTAAAATCTAAAATCAAAGCTCATGGTGTTTTTGATTTTGATAATGTATTGTTTCCAGATTTGTGGCAAACTAGCGTTTCCAATTTTAAAAAATATATGAAATACTATATCTCTGATCATAGACCAATGTGGATTGAGCTAGAATTATAAAAAGAGCCACAGTTAAAACTGTGACTCTTAAACCTAATCTTACTTCTTCTTATTTTTAGAAGTGTTTTTAGATGTCTTTTTCTTAGACGTTTTAGTCTTTTTCTTCTTTGGTTTTAAAGCATCTTGTTTTTCTTTAACACGTTTTAGTTCGCTATCCATAAAACTTCTAAAGTCATTATTCAACGCTAAACCTTTTGCTGTTTTAAAGCAACGTTTTGCTTCTTTATAAACCTCTTGTTTTTCAAACATAATACCATATAGGTACTTTAAGCTTGCTTGATCACATTCTAGTAATGTAAAACCAATTTCTAAGACTTTCTTTGCTTCTTCGTAATCACTATTATTAATTAACATTTGCGCATAGTAATAATAGGTTGGTGTGTATTCATAATCTAAACATAATGCTGTTTTATAATATGTTTTTGCATTTTTATAGTCTTGCATTTGTTCAGCATAAATCCTTCCCATTAAATAATGTGCTCCTGCGTGATTACTACTTCCTAGTACATATTGTAATTTTTCTATGCATTGCTCAACATCGTAAGGATAGTTATCCAACGCTTGCAAATACAATATGTCCTCACTATATGTTGCCATAATTTTTTAAATTTTTAATCGTTTAGATCGATAGTTACACTTCGACAAGCTCAGTGTGACATTTAAAACAACACTAAACGACATATTAATTGTTATCCATTCTTACAATTTTTGGTGTAAACGTGCCTACGACTTCTACCAATTCAGTTTGGTTTCCCATTACCTTATTAATGTCCTTATAAGCCATTGGCGCTTCATCTCTTCCACCTCCAATTAAAGTCACACCATAATCCTGTAAGACTTTTTTAATTTCACTATTTGTTATTTGTTCCTTCGCTTTTCTTCGCGAAAGCTGCCTTCCTGCTCCATGCGAAGCAGAATTAAGCGATGCTTCAAATCCTTTACCACGAACAATAAATCCTGAAGCTGTCATGGACCCTGGAATAATTCCTAAAACTCCTTTTTGAGCTGGAGTTGCACCTTTACGATGCACTACCAATTCTTCTCCATTTACTTGTTCTTTCCAAGCAAAGTTGTGATGATTTTCTACCACTGCTAATGGTCTTTTTCCAAGTGCTTTAGCTAGACGTCTATGAATATCATGATGACATGCCGAAGCATAATCACCAGCCAAATTCATTGCTAACCAATACTCTTGACCATCATGTGTATTTAAATCTAACCACGCCAAATGTTTTGCTTCACCTGATAATGGTGTTTGTTTCATCGCTAATTTGGTGTAATGTTTAGCAATATTTGCTCCCAATCCGCGAGAACCACTATGCGATAAGACACCTACGTACTGTCCAACAGGAACATTAAATTCATTCTGTTCATCCTGAATATCTACGAATCCAAATTCTACAAAATGATTTCCTCCTCCTGAACTTCCTAACTGTTTAAACGCTTTGTCTTTTAATTTCTTAACAGTTGGAATCATGCTAAACTCGTCACGTTCAAAAATTGGATTATCTACTTGTTGCTTATGCACTTCGTAACCTCCAAATTTGGTGTGATCTTGTAGCATCTGTACATATTTATCTTTGCTTCCAGCTAAATAGGAAGGTGCTATATCGTAAATTGACAAACACATTCTGCAACCAATATCTACACCAACTCCAAAAGGAATTACTGCATTATCTGCTGCTAGCACTCCACCAATTGGCAAACCATAACCATGATGCGCATCAGGCATCAAAGCTCCCGCTTTTGCTATTGGCAATTTTAAAGCTGTAAATAACTGATGCTTTGCTGATTCTTGGATTTCATTTTCTCCAAAAATCGTAAAAGGTACTCTCGTATTATTTAGCTTTTGTGCTTCTATTTTAACTGGTTGGATAAGCTCTTCAGCAATTTTACCCATTATACCATCATTGATATACTTCTCTGGATTTTTTAAAACGGTTTTTAATCGCTGAATTACTTTATCCTTACGTTCTCGTTTATAATGAGAAAGCATACTATTTATTGCAATACTTATTACTTTTCCTTGGGGATAACCTATTGCTATTAGGTCTTTTCCTCTTAATTTAAGTTTTGCCATTTTACTTCTTTTAAATTAAATCTTACACTATCCTTAGGCCAATTAACTTTATAACTAGCCTCTAGAATAGAGTCTACTAACCTTGAGTTATAAATCTCAAGTTCATATGGTGCCTTATACTCAAATGAGTATTTATTAGATTGCGAGCTAGCTGCTCTAGATATCACAAATAATAGGTAAATAACTATCCAAATTATTCTAACTACCCAAGCAATATCCCAACCTTGATGAGTCATTTGTTCACATTCTACTGCTCTTACATATACTGCTGGCTGATAAGGCCTTTCATATGCCATTCTATTTTTTCTATTAAGTTTAGAATGGTTAATCCAGTGATTTATCATTTCATATGCTTTTGCATTTGGTTCTTGATTGCACTTAGCTTTTGCCTGTACAATTTCCATTCTTGGAAATCCAACTTCAAGAGTTGCCAAACGCTCTGGCGCTTTCCCTTCTTCTTGCATTTGTAATGAGAAAATAGAACTTGTTCCATCACAACATTCTTCATCATACTCAGCAACACAGTGTTGCATAGCCATACCTTCATCATAAAGTTCGATTGAGTTTTGAAGTTCTATAGTTTTGTAAACTACTTTTTTCCCATTAACAATTTCTACTTTATATAAAGGTTGAATACCTGAAGATTTCCATGAAAGCACACGACCAATATCTCTATTGATATACATTCTGCGATGCCACTCATTTGTTTGATGCAACAAAGCATTGAATGTTCTTCCCTTCATTGAAAAAGTACTGTCTTCACGATACTTAAAACCTAAATAATCAATGATTTGATTAAGTTCGTTAGTTTCTAATCGTTCTACTTTCGCAAAAAATTGAACTACTGTACTCCAAAAGTCTTCTTGAGCATCTCTAATTATTGACAATCTAGAATATGCTATCAATTTTGCAGCTTGCTTTGTTGCTCCAAAACCTAAAGCTTGTGCATAACGCAATGCTTCATTTACTGCAAAATATGATGGTGCATTTCTAAACTCATGAGCCATTTTATTAGTTAATTTTACTTGTAACTGCGACAAGTTTTTAACACTTTTACCACTACCTAATTGCACATACCAAAGCATGTGTAACTTATGACTGTAATAAAATGATTGCTCTAAAAATGGAGGTGTTTCGTATTGTGCAAAACAAAATTTTAATAATGAACTTACTTGTTCATCTGCATTAAAATAATGGTTTTCCCAATCTTCTATATCTCTCACTATTTTATTACCAAATGCACTTATATTGTGAACTACTGCTACATGATTATAGCTTCTTAAAAGTGCATAACACTTTTGATTATATAAGTGAATTAAGAGTTTTTTGAACGTTTCTCTTTTCCAAGTATATCTTTTTTTACTTATTTTAGAGAAGAACTCTCGTAACATAGACTCAACGGTTCCTTTGTAACGCTGTGGCTTATTGTTTTCATTAAAAACTGCTTCAACCAAAGCTAGATATGAGCTATGTTTTATATTTCTGTTTTGTGTATTGCATATAGTTTTCATTTTAAAGTTCTTTACTCGATTATCTCTCTACGTAAAGCCACTTAAACTTTTAAATACTGTTACTAAACTGTGTTTATATACTGTCATTTATTTTGCTTTAGGACTTAACTGCTTAAATAAAAAAAGCTCGATTCTAATTAAAGAACCGAGCTTTTATTGGCATCAAAATCTCCTCCTTTCAAAAGGGATTTACGGTTCAAATTCATCATGTTTTTGGTGTACTACCAAAAGTTGTTGCGCAATTGTTGTATGATGTAATGTTTTCATCTTTATATTTTTTCCATAAAAAAACCCGAGTTTTTTAGAACTCGGGTTTTGATATATTGTTGTTAATTTTAACTCTATTTTGAGGTCATACAATTAACAAAACCCAATCTTAATCTTGGAGCATCTCCAACATTAAGTAGACGATATGTAGTTTTAATTAATTGCATGTTTTCGTTTTTTTAATTGTTTTGCTTTTCTGCGTTGCAAATATAGAATCAGATTTTTCTTATTTCCAAATAAAATTTAAATTTTTTTATAAAATGTTGATTTTTAATATATTAAAAACATATTATCTCAAGCAAAATTCTTTAGCTGCCCACCATGGATGGATTTCTATAGCTAATCTTCCAGCTTTTACAGATGGATCTGCATTAGCTAAACTATCTGCCATTTGCAATGTTGGTACATTGTAAATTGTAATACCTCTAATATCGCCATCGTCTCCAAATGGACCAGAAATATCTGCATAACCTAACTCATACATTTTTCCTAAATGAGCTAAATGAGCTGCTTGTAATTCTTTAGCTTCTTCTTCACTTTGCGAACGGTTTTCGCCTCGTTTTAAAAAGGCTATAAAATACTGTTGCATGATAATAGTATCTTGCGTTTTCTCGTCTACATAATCAAAGATTTGAAACCCTTTTGATGTTAATTCTGCTTTAAGCTCCTTTACTGTTTTTTCTTTAAATTCAGTCTTGACCTCTTCATGAATTACTTCTTCTTTTATTTCGTTTTTGCATGACTTAAAAATGATTAATGCCAACGCTATAAATAGTATTTTTTTCATTATTCCCAAGTATTAAATGGTTGTTTACTTAATTGTGAATTATAGTATTTAATATCTCCTGTTACTTCTTCTCCTAACCACTCAGGTTTAGAAAATTTTTCGTCTTCTGTTTTTAACTCCACTTCAGCTATAACAAGGCCTTTATTATCTCCAAAAAACTCATCAACTTCAAAAATATGATTATCTACTTTTACCTCATAACGTAACTTATCAATCACACCTTTCTCGCAAAATTCTAATAAAGCCTTAGCTTCATTTTTAGTAATATTTTTTTCCCATTCAAAGCGACTTAATCCCTCGTTAGAAGACAACCCTTTAACAGTCAAAATGCCTTCGTCATTTTTTAAACGCACTCTTACAGTACGCTCAGGGTCTCGATTTAAAAACCCTTGAATAATGTGTGTAACCTTAAAGGAAGCTTCTTTATAATCTTCGGATTTTACTAAAAACTTACGCTCTATTTCAATCATGTTAATTATTGAATAATGTCATTTAGAAGTTCTAAATTTACGGTATGCACAACGATTTACCAATAAGAAAAATTATTCATGTTGATATGGACGCTTTTTACGCATCTGTAGCACAACTGGATCATCCTGATTTAAGAGGTAAACCTGTGGCTGTTGGTGGAGGAGGAACTCGTGGTGTTATTAGTGCTGCAAGCTATGAAGCACGTAAGTTTGGAGTAAAAAGTGCTATGGCTGGAAATTTAGCCAAAAAGTTGTGTCCAGACCTAATTTTTATTCGCGCCGATTTTGAACGTTATAGTGAAATCTCTAAAAAAGTTAGAAAGATTTTTTTTGATTATACCGATTTGGTAGAACCCTTATCACTAGATGAAGCTTATCTTGATGTTACCGAAAACAAAAAAGGAAACCCAAGCGCTTCTTTAATTGCCAAAGAAATTAGACAACGTATTTTTGATGAATTAGGTTTAACCGCTTCTGCAGGCATAAGTATTAATAAATTTATTGCTAAAGTTGCCAGTGATTATAACAAGCCTAATGGTCAAAAAACAGTAAATCCAGAAGAAGTATTAGACTTTTTAGAAGCTTTAGATATTCGAAAATTTTACGGCATTGGTAAAGTTACTGCCGAAAAAATGTATCAAAAAGGCATTTTTACTGGTAAGGATTTAAAAAGTAAATCGTTAGAATATCTTGATGCTAATTTTGGTAAATCTGGACGCTACTACTATTACATTGTTAGAGGTATTCAAAACAGCGAAGTAAAACCAAACCGCATTAGAAAGTCTTTAGCTGCCGAACGTACGTTTAGAAAAAACCTCTCTAGCGAAGTGTTTATGTTAGATAAACTAGAACATATTGCAGACGAAGTTTCACGTAGATTAAAAAAAAGCAAAGTTGCTGGCAAAACAGTGACTCTAAAAATTAAATATAGCGACTTCACCTTACAAACACGTAGTAAAACCTTGCCATATTATATAAGCGACAAAGCCATTATGTTAGAAACGGCAAAGAACCTACTCTATCAAGAAAAACTAAAAAACTCGGTACGCTTATTAGGGATTTCTATGTCTAACCTCAACACAGAAACCCAAAAAAAACCTGAGCAAAAAAGTGTAAGTATGCAACTTCGGTTTGATTTTTAAATACTATTTATTCAAGAATTCGTTCAAACCTTTCACCAACAAACCCAGTTGAAATGGTTAAAATATCATTTTCATCTATAGAAAATACTAGTGTGAAATATTCATGATTTTCGTTGACACTATCACAAGAATAATCAATAATATTATCTTCTATAGTGTAGTCACCTTCAATACATTCTCCTGGTAATAAGTTATTAAAAGTGCCATTTGACAATAGTTCTAAAACTCTACCATTTTCAACATCTTCCCATTGGTTACCAATTTCTACTTCATGTTCTAAAATCATGTCATCAATCATAGATACCAGTTGCCACTTACCTACAATTTCGCTATCAATAAATTGCTTTTCATCGTTTTTTGAACAAGCAAAAAATAATTGTAGTATAAAAAAGAAAATTAGTTTTTTCATAAAACTAATATAGTCAATGATTTTTAAAAACTACATGTAGTTATTTCGGTAACACGTAGTGTGTTTACCATTCCTTTATCTTGAATTGGCATTGCTGCTAAACTAATAAGCATATCACCAGCTTCTAAATAACCTTTTTGACATGCGATTTTGTTTACATCTTCAATAGTTTCATCGGTAGATACATATTTATCGTAATAAAAGGCTCTAACTCCCCAAAGTAAATTAAGTTGTGTTAAAATACGTTTGTTAGAGGTAAATACTAAAATGTGTGCATCTGGTCGCCATGCCGAAATTTGAAATGCTGTATAACCACTATTTGTTAAGGTAGAAATAGCTCTAGCATTAATTTCGTTAGCCATATTGGCTGCGTGGTAACAAATAGATTTTGTAATATATCTGTTTGTACGAATATGCGGAGGTGATTGAGGCACATTAATTAAATGTGAATTCTCAACACTTTTAATAATATCAGACATTTTTTGAATTACTTGAACAGGATATTGTCCAACAGAAGTTTCGCCAGAAAGCATTACAGCATCTGCTCCATCCATTACTGAATTAGCAACATCGTTAACCTCAGCTCGAGTTGGTGTTAAACTAGTAATCATAGTCTCCATCATTTGAGTAGCAATAATTACAGGAATTCTAGCACGTTTAGCTCTTAACACTAATTGCTTTTGAATTAATGGTACTTCTTGCGCTGGAATCTCTACTCCTAAATCTCCTCTTGCTACCATTATACCATCACAATAAGCAACAATTTTATCAATATTAGCAACAGCTTCAGGCTTTTCAATTTTAGCAATGATTGGAATTTTATGGTCGCTATGCTCCTTAATAAGCTCTTCTAACTCCATTAAATCTTCTGGATGTCTAACAAACGATAATGCAATCCAATCTACTTTTTGACCTATTGCAAAAATAGCATCATCAATATCTTTTTCGGTTAAAGCTGGTTGAGAAATATTTGTGTTTGGAAGGTTTACACCCTTTTTAGACTTTAAAGGACCTCCTTGAATCACTCTTGCCTTTACTTCATCTTTTTTATTTGTTGAAACAACTTCAAAAATTAATTTTCCGTCATCTAATAAAATACGTTCTCCTGGTTTTGCATCTTGCGGAAAACGCTCATAGGTCATATACACACGTTCTTTAGTGCCTTCAAAACGCTTACCTGTTGCAAAAATAATTTCATCTCCCTCATTAACAATAACATCCTTCTTCATGACACCTACACGAAGTTTAGGACCTTGTAAGTCTGCTAAAATAGCTGCATGAAAATCTAACTCCTCGTTAAGCTCTCTAATTAAATTAATTCTAGTTTTTACATCTTCATAATCGGCATGCGAGAAATTAATCCTGAATACATTTACACCTTCTTGCATCATTTCTCTTAACACTTCTTTGCTACTAGTAGCTGGTCCTAGAGTTGCAACTATTTTTGTTTTCTTTCTTGTATGTGACATTAATCAAATATTAAATGTTCTTTAGATTTTAGCGTCATAACATCAACACTGTATGCTGTTGCTATTTGCGGTATCTCTTGTAATTTAGTTAAAATAGGTTTTTCATTAATGTAATTACCACCATTATCAATCTTTAAAAAATAATTAACATTCTTGTACTCAGGTATCAAGTTATGTTTTACAATTATTTTATTTGGGGAATTAAATAAAGATCCAGAGCTAATTACACTATCTTCTTCTTTTTTGCAAACGTTAGATACTAGATGCCAATTTGTAAGTTGACGCTCATCTTGCCAATCAAATAATGAATAAGAGGCAGAGATATATTCATAATCTAAATCTTGAGGATTTCTTTTTAATTGAATTCCTAAAAACTGATTTAACAAATATGCCAACCTATAATCTTCTATAGTACAATGAATTGCAAATAGAGAATAATCATCGTCGTAAAAATCGTCTACAAGTATTTTATGTAACGCCATAATTTAAATTATGAACTGTAAATATAGTGTATTACAACAAAACCTTGTTAAGAGTTGCTTTATCTTATTGCTAATTTTTTACGAAAACGTTTTAGTGAGAATACACCAATTTTACAATTTCTTAAATCGCTCTTGAAATTTTATTTTGAAGTGCAAAAAAGGCTCTTTTAGAAGCTTTCTCTTCCGCCTTTTTCTTTGAGGTTGCTCTTGCTTTTGCTACTACTTTACTATTAATAGCAAGCTTTACCGAAAAATGACGTAGCTCATCATTTCCTGTATCTTCGTAAACATTATAGTTAAATGTTTTCTTTTCTTTTTGACACCACTCAATAAGCAAACTCTTATAACTAATAACCTTACCTTCTAGTTTTTCTATATCCACATGTGGAATGATGACTCTGTTATAAACAAATTTCTCACAAAACTTATAGCCTTGGTCTAAAAATATAGCGCCAACTAAGGCTTCGAACAAATTACCATGAATATTGTTACCAAAGTTATTTTTAGGAATCTTACTTTCTACCAAATCTATTAAGTTGAGCTCTTTACCTAATTCATTTAAATGCTCTCTACTAACAATTTTTGAGCGCATTTTAGTTAAGTAACCTTCGTTTCCTTGTGGCACTTCGTTAAATAAATGTGTAGCAATGATAGATCCTAACATAGCATCACCAACAAATTCTAAGCGTTCGTAATTTACAGGATTACCTTTATCATCACGTTTATTCATAGAGCGATGAGTAAACGCTTTTTTGTAGTATTTTAAATCTTTGGGCTTAAAACCTAAAATGGTTTCGAGTTGAATAAAAAAATTCCCGCCTTCATCAGAACGGGAATTTTTTTTGAATATGTTACGAATGAATTTCATTCGGGATTTAATCTAATTTCTTGAATAATACACAAGCGTTGTGTCCGCCAAATCCAAAAGTATTACTCATTGCCACTTTAACGTCGCGTTTTTGAGCCTTGTTTAAAATTAGGTTTAATTCAGGATCTATATTTTCATCAACCGTTGTATGATTGATTGTTGGAGGTACAACACCATGCTCTATTGCTAAAATTGAAGCAATTGCCTCAATAGCTCCAGCGGCACCTAGTAAGTGTCCAGTCATAGATTTTGTAGAATTAATACTAATGCTTTTAGCATGCCCTCCAAACACTTCCGAAATAGCCTTTAACTCTGCTACATCTCCTAAAGGAGTTGATGTACCATGTGTGTTAATATGATCTACTTCTTCTGGTGCAATTCCTGCATTTTCTAAACAATTTCTCATTACAGCCATTACACCTATTCCTTCTGGGTGTGGTGCAGTCATATGGTGTGCATCAGAAGATAAACCTCCTCCAATAACTTCAGCATATATTTTTGCGCCTCTTGCTTTTGCGTGCTCATACTCTTCAAGAATAATAGCTCCTGCTCCTTCACCTAATACAAAACCATCTCTGGTAGCATCAAATGGTCTAGAAGCTGTTTCTGGACTTTCATTTCTTGTAGATAAAGCATGCATTGCATTAAAACCTCCCATTCCAGCAATGGTTACAGCTGCTTCACTTCCTCCAGTAACTACAACATCACAATGTCCTAAACGAATATAGTTTAAGGCATCAATCATTGAATTAGCTGATGAAGCACATGCAGATACAGTAGTGTAATTTGGTCCCATAAAACCATGTTTTATAGAAATATTACCTGGTGCAATATCTGCAATCATTTTTGGGATAAAGAAAGGATTAAATCTAGGTGTTCCATTTCCGTTTGCGTAGTTTAAAACTTCGTTTTGAAATGTTTCTAAACCTCCAATTCCTGCTCCCCAAATAACACCAACTCGTAATTTATTTACTTCGTCTAGGTTAAGCTTAGCATCTGCAATTGCTTCATCTGAAGCAACCATAGCATACTGCGCAAACCTATCCATTCTACGAGCTTCTCTACGATCGATAAAATCGGTGGCGTTAAAGTTTTTTAATTCGCAAGCGAATTTTGTTTTGAACTCTGTGGTATCAAAATATGTTATAGGCGCAGCACCACTTTTACCATTTATAAGTCCATCCCAATATTCATCCTTGGTATTCCCTATAGGCGTAAGTGCACCTAAACCAGTAACTACAACTCGCTTTAATTCCATAAACAGTAAATGTTATTTATTTTGCAGCTTCAATATAAGAAATTGCTTGACCAACTGTTGCAATATTTTCAGCTTGATCATCTGGTATTTGAATATCGAATTCTTTTTCGAACTCCATAATTAACTCAACAGTGTCTAATGAATCAGCTCCTAAATCGTTAGTGAAGCTTGCTTCTGTTACTACTTCGTTTTCATCAACACCTAATTTATCTACGATAATCGCTTTTACTCTTGATGCAATGTCTGACATAATCTTTAAATTTTAAGTTTTAATTAGGAGGCAAAAATAAAAAACTTTATTTTAATACACATCATAACTATAAAAATGTGTTCTAATTTAAACATTTTTTATATTAAGTAATTTATTTTCCTTCTAATTGTTAATATTTATTCTTTCTTTTGTTTGAATAATTTCAACCCTAATTTGATAAATGAAACGTATTGTAATTTTTGCTTCCGGTTCTGGATCTAATGCTGAAAATTTGATTAAGTTTTTTCAAGACAGTGATGTAGCTGAGGTTATTCAAGTTTTGACTAACAATCCTCATGCCAAAGTTTTAGATAGGTGTAAAAATTTAAAAATCAGCGCATTATCATTTAACCGCATTGCATTTTCTAAAACCAATCATGTTTTAGATATTTTAAATACATTACAACCTGACCTTATTATTCTAGCAGGTTTTTTATGGAAATTTCCAGAGCATATTTTAAATATCTATCCTAATAAAGTGATAAATATCCATCCAGCATTACTTCCAAAATTTGGAGGAAAAGGTATGTACGGAATGCATGTGCATGAAGCAGTAGTGGTTCAAAAAGAAATTGAAACTGGTATTACAATTCATTATGTAAATGAAAATTATGACGAAGGTGCTATCATTTTTCAAGCAAAATGTGATGTATTAACGTCAGATTCTGCTCAAGATGTGGCTGCAAAAATACATGAGTTAGAAATGGAGCATTTTCCTAAAGTGGTTGAAGAGTTGCTCAAATAATAATGTTTCTATGTTTTAATTTAAATGAGCAAAAAAAAGAAAAAATACTACACAGTCTGGAAAGGACATCACACTGGTGTTTTTGAATCTTGGGATGACTGCAAAGCTCAAATAAAAGATTACAAAGGTGCTATATATAAATCTTTCTCAACATTTGAGGCTGCAAAAAAAGCCCTAAAAGGAGATTATAAAGACTATGTAGGGAAAGACAAGGCTTTTAAAAGTGAATTAACTGATGCTCAATTAAAAAAAATTGGGCAACCTAATTACAATTCAATTAGTGTTGATGCTGCATCAAGTGGTAACCCTGGAGTAATGGAATATCGTGGTGTTGATACTAAAACCAAAAAACAATTATTCATTCAAGGTCCTTTTGATGAAGGTACTAACAACATAGGTGAGTTTTTAGCTTTAGTACATGGTTTGGCCTTTTTAAAACAGCATAAAAGCGACCGAATTATTTACACAGACTCTAGAACTGCTTTAAGTTGGGTAAAAAAGAAATCCTGCAATACTAAACTAGAGCGTAACGAAAAAAATAAATCACTTTTCGAACTTGTTGATCGCGCTGTAAATTGGTTAAAACAAAATAGTTACCAAACCACAATTGTAAAATGGGAAACCAAAGCTTGGGGAGAAATTCCTGCAGATTTTGGAAGAAAATAACACAAAAAAAGAGCATGCTTCTTTGCTTTTTTTCAGAATAAATTTTACGTAAGTTTGCACTAAATTTTTAAACCTCTTTATGAGTAAATTAGTTATAGTAGGTACAGTAGCTTTTGATGCTATTGAAACACCTTTTGGTAAGACCGATAAAATTCTTGGTGGTGCAGCAACATTTATTGGTTTAGCTGCCTCTCAATTTGGCGTTGATGCAGCTGCAGTATCTGTAGTTGGTGGCGATTTCCCTCAAAAATATTTAGACTTATTATCAGATAAAAACATTGACGTTTCTGGAGTAGAAATTGTAAAAGATGGAAAAACTTTCTTTTGGAGTGGATTATATCACAACGATATGAACTCTCGCGACACTTTAGCTACAGAACTAAATGTTTTAGCAGATTTTCAACCTGTAGTACCAGAAGATTACAAAAACGCAAGAGTTGTAATGCTTGGTAACTTACATCCTTTAACGCAGTTAAGCGTTCTAGAACAAATGAATCAAAAACCAGAATTAGTGGTTCTTGATACCATGAACTTTTGGATGGATAATGCACTTGAAGATTTACATAAAGTAATGAAGCATATTGATGTTATTACCATTAATGATGAAGAGGCAAGACAATTAACTGGAGAATACTCACTAGTAGTAGCTGCAAGAAAGATTCATGAAATGGGTCCAAAATACGTAGTTATTAAAAAAGGAGAACATGGTGCTTTATTGTTTAATGAAGACAATGTGTTTTACGCACCTGCTTTACCACTAGAAGAAGTTTTTGATCCAACAGGAGCTGGCGATACATTTGCTGGAGGATTTGCTGGATATCTAGCAAAAAGTGATGATTTATCGTTCGAAAACATGAAAAACGCAGTTATTTATGGTTCGACTTTAGCTTCTTTTTGTGTAGAAAAGTTTGGAACAGAACGTATGGTAGATTTATCTAGTGAAGAAGTTCATAAACGTCTTCAGCAGTTTAAAAATCTAACACAATTTGAAATAGAATTAACATAAAAAAACGCGCTCAAAAAAATGAGCGCGTTTTTATTTTATAACACAACAACACAACTACTTACAATGAGCGATGCTTTAAAACACGAATGTGGAATTGCACATATTAGACTTTTAAAACCATTAAGCTATTACAAAGAAAAATATGGTACAGCATTTTATGGTGTAAACAAAATGTACCTAATGATGGAGAAACAGCACAACCGAGGACAAGATGGTGCTGGTTTTGCTAGTATAAAGCTTGATATGAAACCTGGTGAACGCTATATAAGTAGAGTAAGATCTATTGAGCAACAACCAATTCAAGATATATTTTCGCAAATTAATACACGTATTAATAATGTATTAACCGAAAATCCTGACTACGCTGATGACCTAGAACTACAAAAAAGACATGTTCCTTATTTAGGTGAAGTGCTTCTTGGACATGTTCGTTATGGTACTTTTGGTAAAAATAGCGTGGAAAGCGTGCATCCGTTTTTAAGACAAAACAATTGGATGCATAGAAATTTAATTGTGGCTGGAAACTTTAACATGACTAATGTAAAACAGTTATTTAATAGACTTGTAGAGATTGGCCAGCATCCAAAAGAATATACAGACACGATTACCATTATGGAAAAAATCGGTCATTTCTTAGATGATTCTGTAAGTAAAATTTATAAAAAGCTTAAAAAAGAAGGTTATAACAAAAATGAATGTTCACCATTAATTGCTAATCGATTAAATGTTGCTAAAATCTTAAAAAAAGCTTCTAAACATTGGGATGGAGGTTATGCTATGGCAGGACTTTTAGGACATGGTGATGCTTTTGTGTTTAGAGATCCTGCAGGTATTAGACCAGCATACTATTATAAAGATGATGAGGTGGTTGTTGTAGCATCTGAGCGTCCCGTAATTCAAACTGTATTTAACGTTGCTTTTGAAGATGTTAAAGAGTTAGATCCAGGATGTGCTATCATTACTAAAAAATCTGGTGAAGTTTCAATTGAACAGATTTTAGAACCATTAGAAAGAAAAGCGTGTTCGTTTGAGCGTATCTATTTTTCAAGAGGAAGTGATGCTGAAATTTATCAAGAGCGTAAATTACTTGGGAAATTAATTATGCCACAAGTATTGAAAGCTATTAATAACGATATTAAAAATTCGGTATTCTCATTTATTCCAAATACTGCTGAAACTTCATTTTTTGGAATGATTGAAACAGTTGAAGAAGAATTAAACAAACAAAAAACAGCTGCCATTTTAGATGGACAACGTTCTTTATCTTCTGAAAACGTACGAGAAATTCTTTCAGAACATCCACGTATTGAAAAAATAGCAATTAAAGATGTTAAGTTAAGAACCTTTATTACTGAAGACAGTAGTAGAGATGATTTAGTTGCTCACGTATACGATGTTACTTATGGTGTTATTAAACCAGAAGATAACTTAGTTATTATTGACGATAGTATTGTAAGAGGTACAACACTTAAGAAAAGTATCTTAAAAATGATGGATCGATTAAATCCTAAAAAGATTGTTGTGGTGTCTTCTGCTCCACAAATTCGTTATCCAGACTGTTATGGTATTGATATGGCTAATTTAGAAAGCTTAGTAGCCTTTAATGCAGCTTTAGAGCTTTTAAAAGAAAACAATCTATACCATAAAGTAGAAGAAGTATATAATAAGTGTAAAGCGCAAGTAGATTTAAAAGATAAGGACGTAACTAATTTTGTCAAAGAAATTTATGAGCCATTTACTGACGAGCAAATTTCTGATAAAATTTCGGAGCTATTAAGTGACAAATCTATAAACGCTGAAGTAAAAATAATCTTCCAATCTGTTTCAAACTTACATAAAGCTTGTCCTAAAAATTTAGGAGATTGGTACTTTACTGGAAATTACCCAACTGCTGGAGGTAACAGAGTGGTTAACAGAGCATTCATTAATTTTTACGAAGGAAACAAAGAAAGAGCCTATTAAGAGCTAACTCACTGAAATACAATTTTTTGTCAGTTAATCTATAAAAATAGCCTTTTAAACTAAAAAAAGTGCATTTCGTCTATTATTTATGTGCTTTATACAAAATACATCTACCTTAGTAAGACCATAACATAAGTAGGTTAAGTTCATGGTAGATTTGGGGCAAAAAAAGGTGAACTCTCGTTCACCTTTTTTTATACACTTTCATTAAGCCTCTAACTACTTTATTACTAGATTTTTAACCAACAAACATCTATTACTTTAAGTCAAAATACGCAATTATCTGTTTTTTAGCATTTTAACATTTAGCCTAATTTATAAGTATTTTATCTAATAAATTTATTTAATAGAAAAAAACCACATTATATTTGAATCACCATAACATAAGTAGGTTAAGTTTATGGTAGATTTGGGGCAAAAAAGGTGAACTCTCGTTCACCTTTTTTATTTGCATATATATTGCCAAAACTTCTTTCATTAAAACAGCATCTCTTTCTATTCTTTTATTAATTATAAAACTGAATTGTTAGTCATTCAACATCTTGATTTTGTAAGAAAAACACTAACTTCGTTTGATGTTAGTTTTAATAATTAAAACGATTTATTATTAAGTCGTTGTGCACTACAATAAAAATGATAGTCGGAAATAAAAAATCATTTGCTATTGAATTCACTCAATCAGAATCTGACCCGAAAATGGGATACGGAAAAGTGTGGATACAAAATGAATTTTACGGAACTAATAAAGACTTAATTTACTTAGACAGTTATCTGATTTCATTAATCAACGAATTAATCAACGAATTAATCAATGCAAAGAAAATTGACTTTGAATTTGAAAAACTGTCTGAATCAGAATTATTTGAACTTTTTGAAAACGAACTAAATCGATTTGACTATTTAATTAAAGGTTCAACATTTACAGATGATTTTACAGCTTATAGGTTTAACAAAAATGGAACAATCTTTTTAATTTGGAAAATGTGGAATAACAAAGAAATCTTGTTTTCTGACTTAAAAGATTATGGAACTAAAATCAAATTCTGCAAAGTCAAAAAGGTGGAAATTGAAAATATAAAAGATAAACTATTAAAAAAAGCCACTCAAATTTGAGTGGCTTTTTTTAATATTTAGTATTCTGAAAACTACTTAGCTTCAGCGTAACGTCTTTCAATTTCATTCCAGTTAATTACTTTAAAGAAAGCATCGATATAATCTGGTCTTCTGTTTTGATAGTTTAAGTAATAAGCATGTTCCCAAACATCTAACCCTAAAATTGGAGTTCCACCACATGTTACTCCTGGCATTAATGGATTATCTTGATTTGGTGTAGAACAAACCTCAACTTTTCCTCCTTTATGCACACACAACCAAGCCCATCCAGAACCAAACTGTGTTGCTGCTGCTTTACTAAAAGCTTCAATAAAAGCATCTTTAGATCCAAACTCAGCTTCAATAGCGTCTTTTAATTCACCAGAAAGGTAACCTCTATCTTCTGGATTCATTACATCCCAAAAAAGAGAGTGGTTATAAAATCCTCCTCCATTATTTCTAACTCCTGCGTTAGACATATCAAGGTTAGTTAATATATCTTCTATATTTTTTCCTTCTAAATCAGTTCCTTCAATAGCTGCATTTAATTTTGCAGTATATCCTGCATGATGCTTAGAATGGTGGATTTCCATTGTACGTGCATCAATATGAGGCTCTAAAGCATCATAAGCATATTTTAATTTTGGTAATTCAAAAGCCATAAT
Source organism: Pontimicrobium sp. IMCC45349 (assembly GCF_047219225.1). Lineage (GTDB taxonomy): Bacteria > Bacteroidota > Bacteroidia > Flavobacteriales > Flavobacteriaceae > IMCC45349. Next base: position 1,284,422 of record NZ_CP178208.1, read on the forward strand.
ATTTTGTTTTTGTGTTAATTTTTATTTTCAACCAAATTTACAACAAAGGATTAAAATTTACCTAAATAAGTTATTAAGTTTCCTTATTTTGGTATAAAAATTTTCTTTAATTGAATTCTTCAACTTTTAATATTTACAATGCTTCTGCTGGAAGTGGTAAAACATTTACGCTTGTAAAAGAGTATTTAAAAATATTATTTAGCTCAAACCTTAAAGAGCCTCATAAACATATTCTGGCAATTACATTTACAAATAAAGCCGTAAATGAAATGAAAGAACGTATTATTAATACGTTAATAGAATTTTCTAATTCTGATATTTTACAAGAAGACAATGCTATGTTTAGTCTTATTTGTAATGAATTAAATTTTAGCCCAGAAAAAGTACATAGCAAGTCTATAAAGCTACTTGACACGATTCTGCATAATTATGCAGCCTTTGATGTATCGACCATTGATAAATTTACACAACGACTTATAAGAACTTTTGCATACGACTTAAAGCTTCCAATGAATTTTGAAGTAGAACTTGATACCGAAGAACTACTCAATAAAGCTGTAGAAAATTTAATAGCAAAAGCAGGTGAAAACAAAGAATTAACTTCCTTGTTAATTGAGTTTGCATTAGAAAAAGCTGATGATGACAAAAGCTGGGACATTGCCTACGATTTAAAAAAGATAGCATCGTTATTAATTACAGAAAAGGATATTCCTTATATAGAGCAATTATCTAAAAACACCTTAGACGATTTTAAATCATTTAAAAATCAAGTGCCTAAAGACATTACTGAAAAAGAAAATTACTTGATAGAAACATCAAACAGTACTTTAGAATTTATAGCATCTTGTGGACTAGAGTTTGATGACTTTAACCGTGGTTTTCTTCCAAAGTATTTTCAAAAATTAGCTCAGAAAAATTTTAATGAAAAATACGACGCAAAATGGCAAGAGGACTTAGAGAGTAAAACGCTTTACCCTAAAAGAGTATCAAACGACATAGCTCAAACCATCGAGAATATTCAGCCTCAATTAGCTGATACGTTTTATAAAACAAAAGCAGCTGTTTACGAATTACGCTTTTTAAAAAATCTTTATAAAAACATCACACCTTTATCGGTAATTAGTTTAATAAACGTAGAGCTTAACACACTTAAAGAGGAGCAAAATCTTTTAATGATTTCTGAGTTTAACACCATTATTAGTAACGAAATTAAAAACCAACCTGCTCCTTTTATTTACGAACGTATTGGTGAAAAATTCAAGCATTATTTTATTGATGAATTTCAAGATACTTCCATTTTGCAGTGGCAAAATTTAATCCCTTTACTACAAAACACATTGTCTGGCGAAAATGGCAGTGTGATGCTAGTTGGAGATGCAAAACAAGCTATTTATAGGTGGAGAGGTGGAGAGGCTAACCAATTTATAGATTTATTCAACCATAAATCGCCATTTTTTGTAAAAGGAAATGTTTACAATCTTCCTTCAAACTTCAGAAGTTTTAAAGAAATTATAAGCTTTAACAATAGCTTATTTAAACATATTGCCTCTCTTATATTTAGTAAAGAAGACTACCAAAATTTGTATTTGGAAGCAAGTCAAAACACATCACTAAACTTTGAAGGCTATGTAAATCTTAGCTTTTTAGAACCCTCAAAAGAAGTACATCGTGATGAACTGTTCCCAGAAAAAGTACTTAACATAATACAAGAGAGTATTACAAACGGTTTTAGCTTGAGCGACATTTGTGTAATTACACGAAAGAAGAAAGAAGGTGTCCTAATTGCTGAGTTTTTAAACGATAATGGTGTCGATATTATTTCTTCTGAAACTTTGTTGCTAGAGAAATCGCCAGAGGTTAATTTAATAATAAACACACTATCTTTTATTTTAAATCAAAATAATTTAGAAGCAAAATTCAACATTCTAAATTACATCTATAATCGTGAAGAACAGATTAATGAAGCACATATATTTTACAAAGCTTTTATTGATTTACCTATAGATCATTTCTTTGAAGAATTAAAGACAAAAAATATTTTCTTTGACTATAAAAACTCGCTTCAACTACCTATTTATGAATTGACAGAAAGCATTGTTTCTGGATTTAATCTTGTAAATACATCAAATGCTTATGTTCAATTTTTTCTAGATTTCGTTTTTGATTATAGTCAAAAATACACCTCTAATATTTCACATTTTATAGAATATTATAACTCAAAAAAGTCATCACTTAGCGTGGTTTCTCCCGAAGGAAAAAATGCTGTTCAAATAATGACTGTTCATAAATCGAAAGGGCTTGAGTTTCCAATCGTAATTTTCCCTTATGCCGATTTAAATATCTATAAAGAAATTGAACCTAAAGAATGGTTTCCTTTAAATAATGAAAAGTATAGTCCTTTTACTCACTCCCTTTTAAATTACTCTAAAGATTTTGAAAATTATGGCGACATAGGAACGGAAATTTATACCAACCACCAAGCCGAATTAGAGTTAGACAATATTAATTTGTTATATGTTGCGTTAACCCGTGCTGTCGAACAATTACATATAGTTAGTTCCAAACAATTAGACAAAAAAGGGGATGAAAACTTGAAAAACTATTCTGGACTTTTTATAAACTTTTTAAAAGAAAAAGAACTTTGGGATGACAAAAAATTAATTTATGAATTTGGAAACCCTAAAAAAGAAGTAAATAATCCAATTGAAAAACCAAGTACTAAAGAACAATCAAAATTTATATCCTCAACTAGAAAAGACAAACATATAAACATAGTAACGAGCTCAGGATATTTGTGGGATACTGCACAAAAAACAGCTATAGAAAAAGGAAATCTAATTCATTTATTAATGTCAAAAATAAATAGTGAAATAGATATAGACTCAAGCTTAAATTCTTTATTCAATTCTGGTACAATTAATAAAAACCAAATAGACGAGTTAAAACAAATCGCACTACAAATAGTAACTAACGATAAGCTAAAAAAATATTACAGTTCAGACAATACCACATACAACGAAAGAGACATAATAACCCATTCTGGTGAAGTTTTACGTCCAGATAGGTTAGTTATATTACCAAACAACAAAGCTGTTATTCTAGATTATAAAACAGGTAAACTTGACGACAAACACATGCAACAACTTGAATATTACAAAACAATTGTTGAACAAATAGGGTTTAAAGTCGAAAAAAAAATATTGATATACATTAATGATTCTATTGAAATAAAAGAATTTTAACTTTGCAAAAAAAACATCATGTACGGAAACATAAAAAACTATCTACAAGAAGAACTACAAGACATTAAAAACAATGGTCTATATAAAGAAGAACGTATTATAACGTCTTCTCAAGGAGCAGAAATAACTTTAAATACAGGAGAAACTGTACTAAATTTTTGTGCAAACAACTATTTAGGACTATCATCTCACCCTGAAGTTATTCAAGCAGCTAAAGATACTATGGATACTCATGGTTTTGGCATGTCTTCAGTACGTTTTATTTGTGGAACACAAGATATTCATAAAGATTTAGAGCAAAAGATTGCAGATTTTTATCAAACTGAAGACACCATTCTTTACGCTGCTGCTTTTGACGCCAATGGAGGTGTTTTTGAGCCATTACTTACAAAAGACGATGCTATCATTTCAGACTCACTAAATCATGCGTCGATTATTGATGGTGTTAGGTTGTGTAAAGCAGCAAGATATCGTTATCAAAATAATGATATGGCTGACTTAGAAAAACAATTGCAAGATGCTAATGCTAATGGTGCTCGTTTTAAAATTATAGTAACTGATGGTGTGTTTTCAATGGATGGCTTAGTAGCTCCATTAGACGAAATTTGTGATTTAGCAGATAAATATGATGCATTGGTAATGATAGATGAATGTCATGCAGCTGGATTTATAGGCGAAACAGGAAGAGGAACACTTGAAGAAAAAGGAGTCTTAGATAGAATAGATATTATTACCGGAACGCTTGGTAAAGCATTAGGTGGCGCAATGGGAGGATATACAACTGGAAAAAAAGAAATTATTGATATGCTTCGCCAACGCTCAAGACCTTATTTATTTTCTAACTCTTTAGCTCCTGCAATAGTTGGTGCATCTATTAAGGTGTTTGATATTTTATCTAACGACACCTCTTTAAGAGATAAATTAGAATGGAACACAAACTATTTCAAAAAAGGGATGAAAAATGCTGGTTTTGACATTATAGATGGTGATTCAGCAATTGTACCAGTAATGCTATACGATGCAAAATTATCTCAAACAATGGCTAACATGTTATTAGAAGAAGGAATTTATGTTATAGGCTTCTTCTTTCCTGTAGTTCCTAAAGAGAAGGCAAGAATTAGAGTACAACTATCAGCAGCTCACGAAAAAGAGCATTTAGACAAGGCTGTTTCAGCTTTTATCAAGGTAGGAAAGCAATTAGAAATCATTTAAAATCCTTATAAACACTCGTGTTTTAATAGAAAAACCATGATATTTTTCTATATTTGTCTTTGTTAATAACATTTAACAACTTACTTTTGCTTACAATTAACACTTAAAAATTAAATTTTTTGAATATGAAAAATCTTAGCAGATTAATGTTCGCAATGTTACTAGTACTTGGTTTTAGTAACGTAAATGCGCAAGACGACAATAATCCTTGGCAATTTAGCATTGGGGTTAATGCCGTTGATTTTTACCCTACTGGTGAAAATGTTCCTTTAGGAGATTACTTTGACGAGTATTTTAACTTAGACGATCATTACAACATTTTACCTTCAGTGTCAATCATTTCTGTTTCTAAATACATGGGAGATAATTTCTCTTTTGGAATTACAGGATCGGTTAACAAGTTAGACAGTTATGGAGACAGTGAACTTGACGATTTATCTTACTATGGTTTAGATGGTATCGTAAAATATAGTTTTTCTGATCTTTTAAACTCTAAAAAACTTGAGCCTTATTTAGGTGCAGGTGGTGGTTACTCTTGGGTTGACAAGATTGGTGCAGGTACTTTAAATGGTACTTTAGGATTAAACTACTGGTTTGATGACCATATTGGTATAACTGCTCAATCAACTTATAAGCACTCATTTGAGGATTACTTAGCTAAGCATTTCCAACATTCAGTTGGTATTTCTTTCAAATTTGGAGGAAAAGATACTGATGGTGATGGTGTTTATGATAAAAATGATGCTTGTCCAGAAGTACCTGGTTTAGAAGCTTTCAAAGGTTGTCCTGATACTGATGGTGATGGAATCGAAGATGCTAAAGATGATTGTCCAGATGTTGCTGGTTTAGCTGAATACAACGGTTGTCCTGATACTGATGGCGATGGTGTTTCTGACAATAAAGATAACTGTCCTAATGTTGCTGGCTTAGCTGCTTTAGCTGGATGTCCAGATGCTGATAACGATGGTGTTACTGATGGTGATGACAAGTGTGTTAACGAAGCTGGTCCAGCTGCTAACAACGGTTGTCCTTGGCCTGATACTGATGGTGATGGTGTTTTAGATAAAGACGATCAATGTCCTAATGAAGCTGGTACTGTTGCTAACAACGGTTGTCCAGAAGTTGTATTACCAACTCCTGAAGTTCAAAATCAATTAACTGAGTACGCAAGAACTATTAACTTTAACTCTGGAAAGTCTTCTTTTAAAGCAGGTACTGAGCCAACGTTACAAGCTATTGCTGCAATATTAAAAGAATATCCTAAAGCTAACTTTAGAATTGAAGGGCATACTGACAGTGTTGGTAGCAAGTCTTTAAACCAAAGATTATCTGACTCTAGAGCTAACGCTGTTATGGATTACTTAGTAAACAACGGAATTCCTGCTGCAAGATTAACTGCTGCTGGATACGGTGAAGATAATCCTATCGAAAACAACAACACAAGAGCTGGTAGAGCTGCAAACAGACGTGTTGAAGTAAAATTAGTAAAAGAATAAACTTACTGTTTTATATAAATATTAAAAAACGCTTCTCAATTGAGAAGCGTTTTTTATTTTTATACTTATGACAAGTTTTATATACGATGTATTAGAAGACCTAAAAAAAAACAATGTTGATTTTTCTAAATTAACGATAATACTTCCTAGCAAAAGAGCAGGAACATTTTTAAAGCATGAACTTAAAAACATTGTATCTAAGACTAATTTCAGCCCTATAATTTTAAGTATCGAAGAATTTGTTGAGGAACTTTCACACTTAAAGCAAATAAACAATATAGAACTTTTATTTGAATTTTATAAAACCTATACCTCTCTAACAAAAAAAGAACAAATAGAGCCTTTTGATTCGTTCTCAAAATGGGCACAAATTCTTATCCAGGATTTTAACGAGATTGACCGTTACTTAATATCACAAAAACAAATATTTAGCTATTTAGGTGCCATTCAAGAACTTAATCATTGGTCACTTGAAAACACTAAAACAGAATTAATTCAAAACTATTTAAGTTTTTGGAACAAACTTGAAGAATATTATACTACACTTACTAACCTCCTTTTAAAAAAAGGTGTTGCATACCAAGGGCTCATATATAGAGAAGCTGTAGAGAATTTAGAAAGCTACATACAGACAAATACTTCCAAACAGCATGTTTTTATTGGATTTAATGCTCTAAATGCTTCAGAAGAAATTATTATACAAGAACTTTTACACAGTGGTTTAGCTAAAATTTATTGGGATGCAGACTCACAATTTATTTCTTCTAGCAATCATGATGCAGGGTTATTTATAAGGCAACATAAAACCAAATGGAAATATTTTGAAAAAAACCACTTTTCTTGGCTTACAAATCATTATTCTAAAAAAAAGAATATTACAACTGTTGGTGTTCCCAAAAACATTGGACAAGTAAAATACATAGGCGAACTAGTACAAAGACTTCAATCAAATTCAAATATTGAAAACACTGCTATCGTTTTAGGAAATGAAAGTCTATTGATCCCACTGCTAAATTCTATACCAAGCAATATAAACGCTTTAAACATTACAATGGGATTTCCGTTAAAGGATGTACCACTTTCTACTTTATTTGAAGAATTATTTGCGCTTCATAAACATGCAAAGAAGAGTTTTTATTTTAAAGAAGTAACCTCTGTCCTATCTAATGAATTTTTAAGACCTCTATTTATATACGATGATATAGATTATGCTCAAAAGGTCATTGATAATATTAACACTAGAAATATAATTTATTTTTCTAAAAATGAACTTTTAAAGCTTACTGATAATAAGATTTCATTAATCTCATTTTTATTTAGTGATTGGAAGAATTCGCCTAAAACTACTATTGATAATTGTATAAGTTTAATTTTAAAACTAAAACATTTCTATAGTCAAGAAAAAGACGAGAACCTTTTACCTTTAGAATATTTATTTAGGTTTTTTGAGGTTTTCAATACATTAAAAACATTAAATTCAAAATATAATTATATAGATAATATACAGTCATTATTTACCCTTTATAAAGAAGTTCTAAGTAGCGAAACGCTAGACTTTAAAGGAGAACCTTTAAATGGACTTCAAATAATGGGAATGCTAGAATCTAGGGTTTTAGATTTTGAAACTGTAATTATTTCATCTGTTAACGAAGGTATATTACCATCAGGAAAAACTAATAATTCATTTATTCCTTTTGATGTAAAGCTGGAGAATGGCTTGCCTACATATAAAGATAAAGATGCTGTTTACACCTATCATTTTTACAGATTAATACAGCGTGCAAAAAATGTATACATTATATATAATACAGAAACAGATGCACTTAAAGGTGGGGAAAAAAGCAGGTTTATTAGACAGTTAGAAGTTGAAAATTTTCATGAAATTAAACATAAAATAATTGTTCCTAAAACACCTCGAATAAAGCAAAATAATACATCTGTAAAAAAGGATACTTCAGTAATAAATAAACTAACTGAAATTGCCACAAAAGGATTTTCTCCTTCATCATTATCAACATACATTAGAAATCCGTTAGATTTTTATTTACAAAAAGTATTAGGAATAAAAGAACAAGATGATATTGAAGAAACCATTGCTGCTAATACACTTGGAACTGTTGTTCACAACACATTAGAAGAATTCTACAAACCCTTTGTTGGTCATTTTCTTAATATAGATAAGCTAAAACAACTTAAGCCTTTAATTGATAAAACAGTTTTAAAACACTTTAACGACGTATACCATGAAGGAGAGATTAGCAAGGGTAAAAACCTCATCATTTTTGAAATTGCAAAGCGCTATGTTCAAAACTTTATTGATTTCGAAATTAACACTATAAAGCAAGGTAATAATATTAAACTACAAGCTGTAGAAACCAAAAATGAAGCAAAATTAATCATTCCTAAACTAGATGTTGAAGTAAAACTAAATGGGACTGTAGATAGAATTGATGAATACAATGGTGTTTTAAGAATTATAGATTACAAAACAGGTAAAGTAGAAAAATCAAAAGTAGAAATAGTAGATTGGGAAGATTTAACAACCGATTATACCAAATACAGTAAAAGTTTTCAAATACTCATGTATGCATACATGCTTAATCAAAAAAAACAATTTACCTCAGGAGTTGAAGCAGGAATTATCTCCTTTAAAAATATGAAAGAAGGATTTTTAAAATTTTCTAAAAAACCATCTTTAAATAGTAGGCAAAAAGACACATTGATAAATGAAGAAACCTTAAAAAACTTTGAAGTAGAATTGATTAAATTAATTACTGAAATCTTCAATCCTGAAATTGACTTTATAGAAAAAGATGTATGATAAATAAGAACAATGTTTTACAAAGAATAGACTCAAAACCTATTGTTTGGGATGCTTTTTACAACAAAACTGATAAACCCAAACCTCTTGTAATTTTCTGTCATGGCTATAAAGGTTTTAAAGATTGGGGAAGTTGGGATTTAATGGCTAATGCATTTAAAAATGCTAATCTATTTTTTGTGAAATTTAACTTTTCGCATAATGGAGGCACAGTGGAAAACCCTATAGATTTTCCAGATTTAGAAGCTTTTGGAAACAATAATTATTCTAAAGAATTAAAAGATTTAGATGATATGATTGATTTTCTTTTAAGCAATAGCAACACTTTAAAAAGAGAAATAAATCCTAATAGCGTTACTGTTATTGGTCACTCAAGAGGAGGTGGAATTACATCAATAAAGGCTTCAGAAGATTCTAGAATTACAAAACTAATTACACTAGCTAGTGTTTCTAGTTTTGGTAAAAGAACATCTACAACTGGAAATCTAGAGCAATGGAAAAAAGATGGCGTTAAATATGTTCTTAATGGTAGAACAAAACAACAAATGCCTCATTTTTATCAATTCTATGAAGATTTTATTACTAATGAAACTAGATTAAACATAGAAAAGGCTGCAAATAAAATTACTATTCCACATTTAATAATTCATGGTCTAGAAGACACATCAATTGATGTAGAAGAAGCAAAAAAATTACATTCTTATAACAAAAATAGTGAGCTCTTTCTTGTAGAAAAAGCAAACCATGTGTTTAACTCAAAGCATCCCTGGACAGAGAATACCTTGCCTCATGAGCTAGATATTGTAATAAAAAAAAGTATTGATTTTATTTTAACCCTCTAAGCACTAATACTGGTCGAGAACTATGGAAATCTTTCTTTAAAATGGTGTTCTTTTCCCACTTCTTAACAAAAAATCCACGCTTTCTTCTTACTACACAAAGAATATCAGGATCGTTAGATTTAAAATGCTCTAATACACCTTGAAAAGTAGTAGCATTCTCTGTTTTTGTAGTATTAGTAACCATACTAGATAACTCTTCATTTACTTTAAAATCATCATCATTATAATATGGTGTTTTAACTAATAGTAAATTAACAATCGCTTTAAAGTTATTTTGAATAGACTGTAATGGTTTTAAAACATTGTCTTGCTTAATAACAGCTGATTTAACAGCCATTAAAACTCGAGTAATAGGTTTATATACGTAACCTTCAGGTACAATTAAAGCAGGAATTTGAGTTTGCTTAATAATTTTCCCAGAAGTTCTACCTAAAAATACTTCATCTTTAATTGATGTTGTTCTAGGCTCAACAAGAATTAAATCAATATTCAATTTTTCGCAAGCTAATTCTAGAGTAGGTGCTAATTTCCCTTTTAAAATTTTAGTTTCAACCTCAACACCTCTAGTATTGATTTGACTTACTAAGCCATCTAAAAACTCTAAGCTTTCTCTTTCTAAAATATAATCTACCTTCATCATAGTTCCTGCTTTAGTATATACGTTATACACTTGAACTACATGTACTTTTGCGCCAAAATCTTTGGCGAAATCTACTGCGTATTGTAAATGACTTAATGCATTTTTTGATGATCCTACAGGAACTAAAATATTATTCATATCTAAAGATTTTAAAAACTTATTTTTGCAAAAGTAAACATTTTAAAAATATTTCATTTTTACAGCTATTGATTACTTCTATTAACCTCAAGAATATTAACAAATTAGCTATTCCTGCACTTATTTCTGGAGTTGCTGAACCTATATTATCTATTACTGATACAGCAATAGTTGGTAATATGACAACTAATGCAACAGAATCTTTAGCTGCAGTAGGAATTGTTGGTGCTTTTATTTCTATGCTTGTTTGGGTGTTTGGTCAAACACGAAGTGCAATATCTTCAATTATATCGCAATATTTAGGTGCTAATAAACTAGAAGAAGTAAAAAACCTTCCTGCACAAGCAATATATATAATTACTTCTATTAGTATTTTAATTATAATTATAACCTTCCCTTTTGCAAAACAAATTTTCAAACTATATAATGCCTCTGATTTAATTCTAGATTATAGTGTTGAATACTACAAAATAAGAGTTTTTGGGTTTCCGTTTACACTTTTCGTAATTGCGGTTTTTGGTGTTTTTAGAGGTTTACAAAACACTTTTTACCCAATGATCATTGCTATAATTGGAGCAGCAATTAACATTATACTTGACATTATTTTAGTATATGGTATCCAAGATTTTTTAGCTCCTATGAACATAAAAGGTGCTGCTTACGCTAGTGTTATTGCTCAAATAATAATGGTTATTTGCGCCATGATACTTCTTATAAAAAAAACAGACATACCTCTTAAAGTCAGCCTTCCATTTAATAAAGAAATAAAACGTTTTATATTAATGATAGCTAATCTATTTGTTAGAACAGTATCTTTAAATGTTGCGCTTTATTTTGCTAGTGCTTTTTCTACCGAATACGGCAAACAGTATATAGCAGCATACACTATTGCAATAAATTTATGGTTCTTAGGCGCTTTTATAATTGATGGATATGCTAGTGCTGGCAATATCTTATCTGGAAAGTTATTTGGTGCAAAACAATACAAAACTCTATTAAGGCTAGGGAATAAACTCATTAAATATGGCATTGCTATTGGTATTATTATGGCTTTAATTGGGTTACTACTACAAAATATAATAGGCCCTATTTTCACTAAAGACCCAGAAGTTTTGAAAGAGTTTAATGCTGTATTTTGGATAGTAGCACTCATGCAACCTTTATGTGCTCTAGCATTTATTTATGATGGAATTTTTAAAGGTCTCGGAAAAATGGAATTTTTAAGAGATGTATTACTATTTTCTACTTTTTTAGTATTCGTGCCAGTATTGTTTATTTTAGACCATTTCGATTACAAATTATTTGCTGTTTTTACAGCCTTTACATTTTGGATTTTAGCAAGAGGTATTCCGCTAATTATAAAATTTAGAAAAATGTTTATTCCTCTTAGCTAAAAGGCTTAAATTTGATGCATAATTAGATTTTATGCGATTTTTATCACTTATTCAAGAAGTTAATATTGAAGAAAAATTACAAAATGCTCCAGACAAAAGTTACGAAACAGGAGTATTAATTGGTTCTATGCTTCCTTTTATTGTTTTAGTAATTATTGCATATGCTATTTATTACCACAATAAGAAAAAAGCAAATAGAGAAAACTAATGGATATATTAAATTTTTTATCTGGACCTGGTCTATTCCTAATTCTAGGAATTGTATTGATAGTTGCTTACTTCTATAATAGAAGAAAACGTTAATTACAAATAAAAGTATTATGAGTAATATCAGAATTACAAAACAATTTTCTTTTGAAACTGGCCACGCACTACATGGTTATGATGGAAAATGTAAAAACGTTCATGGTCACAGTTATAGGTTAGATGTTACAGTTATTGGACAACCAATTAATGACGCTTCGCATGTTAAGCATGGAATGGTAATTGACTTTGGGGACTTAAAAAAAATAGTAAAAGAAGAAATTGTAAATGTTTTTGACCATGCAACTGTTTTTAATAAAAATACACCTCATGTTGAACTTGCTAAAGAGCTTGAAAACAGAGGCCATAATGTATTACTTGTAGACTATCAACCTACAAGTGAAATGATGGTTATTGATTTTGCAGAAAAAATCAAAAAACGTTTACCTAAAAATATAAAGCTTCACTCATTAAAACTACAAGAAACAGCAACAAGTTTTGCTGAATGGTATGCTAGCGATAACTAGCATAAAAACATTACTTATATTTACACATGCAAATTCCAGAAGGAAAAAAAATATACTTTGCTTCCGATAATCACTTGGGAGCACCTACAAAAGAAGCATCTAAACCAAGAGAAAAGAAATTTGTTGCTTGGTTAGATAGTATCAAGGATGACGCTGCTGCAATTTTTTTACTAGGAGACTTATTTGATTTTTGGATGGAATATAAAACAGTAGTACCTAAAGGATTTACAAGAACTCTAGGTAAACTTGCTGAAATTAGTGATTCTGGAATTCCAATATATTTCTTTGTTGGCAACCATGACCTTTGGATGAATGGTTACTTTGAAGAAGAACTTAATATTCCCGTATATCATAAACCTAAAGAATTTACTTTTAATAATAAGACCTTTTTAATAGGTCATGGTGATGGTTTAGGTCCTGGAGACAAAGGTTATAAACGCATGAAAAAAGTCTTTACAAATTCTTTTTGCAAATGGTTATTTAGATGGCTGCATCCAGATATTGGTGTTAAAATGGCTCAATACTTATCTGTAAAGAACAAATTAATTTCTGGTGACGAAGATGTTAAGTTTCTAGGTGAAGACAATGAATGGCTTGTTCAATACTGTAAACACAAGGAAAATGAGAAGCATCACGACTTCTATATTTTTGGACATAGACACCTACCGCTACAAATAGACATTAATGACTCAGCAAAGTATATTAATCTTGGAGATTGGATAAACTACTACACTTTTGGCATTTTTGATGGAAAACACTTATCTTTAGACACTTATAAGTAAATAAAAGAAAAAGCTCCCTCTAAAATCTATAACTATAAATTAACATTGCGCAAGGAAAGAAAATTCCTATTTTTGCACCCAAAAAACTACTTGTATTATGAAAAAACTTTACTTTTTATTTTTATTAATCACATCAATTTCTTTTGGACAAACAACACTCAACCAAGGAGAAGTAATGCTTATTGGTTTTAATTTCAATGGTTCATCTAACTGTGAAGAAGGCTTTACTTTTGTAAGCTATGTAGATTTATTACCAACAACAGAAATTCGTTTTTCTGAAGAAGATTTTAGCCAATGGGGTTCTGGTAGCGAAGGAGACTTAGTATGGACAAATACTACAGGAGTAACTATTCCTGCATTAACAGCCATTACTATTATTACACATTCTGAAACAGGTTCTTGTGGTGCTACATCTTCTAGTTTAGGTTCTTTTGTATTTGAAGGAGCTGGTACTTGGGCTTTAGGAGCAAGTAATGAAGAAATTATAATTTTCCAAGGGACTTCTTCTAGAACTTTAGGAACGCCAATTTCTACATTTCAATCAGACAATGCTACAGATTTACCAACAGGATTAAACCTTTCGTACGTAACTAACTTTGAAGGTGTTGCTGATGATGCTGATGTAGGTGTTTATACTGGACCAACAACTTTTACTGATTTAGCTGACTTTGCTGCTCAAATTACTGATGTAGTTAATAATTGGGCAACTCAAGATGGTGCTTCTGGAAATGGTATTGACTCTGTTTATCCTGATTATCCAGCTGATTTAAATCCTGGTTTTAGTGAAACTTTAGGTACTGATTCATTTTCTTTAGCTAATAGCTTTAAAATGTATCCTAATCCTGTTAATGGAAATACAGTAACTATTATTTCTAACTCAAACACTAGTAAAACAGTTAATGTTTATGACGTGTTTGGTAAAGAAGTTTTAATTCAAGAAATTAATGAAACTCTTAACGTTTCTGGTTTAGCTTCAGGTGTGTATGTTGTTAAAATAACGCAAGACAATTTAAGCATCTCTAAAAAACTTGTTATCAAGTAAATTGTTTAAACCTTAAATAATAAAAAGAAAGCAAACCTAAAAGGTTTGCTTTCTTTTTATTCTAACTTATCATGTGCTTCCATATCCTCAGTAAGATCTAGGTTTCTAAGTGTTTTATTTTTTATTCCAATAGTAATTACTGTTAATAAGGTCATACTACCTCCAAAAACCACAGCCTTTACTGTGCCCATTAATTTAGCTGTTAATCCACTTTCAAAAGCTCCAAGTTCATTAGAAGAGCCTACAAACATCGAATTAACAGAAGAAACACGTCCTCTCATATGGTCTGGTGTTTTTAATTGAAGAATGGTTTGACGAATAACCATAGAAACACCATCAAAAACACCACTAAAAAATAAAGCTAACACAGAAATCCAAAATACAGAAGACAACCCAAATGCAATAATGCTTAATCCAAATCCAAAAACAGCTACTAATAATTTTAATCCTGCTTTTCGTACAATTGGGATATATGCAGTAGCTAACATTGTTAAAAACGACCCAACATTAGGGGCAGCTACTAAAATCCCAAACCCTTCTGATCCAACCTCTAATATATCTGTAGCAAAAACTGCAGCTAAAGCAATAGCACCACCAAATAATACAGAAATCATATCTAAAGTCAATGCTCCAAAAATAGCTTTAGTTTTAAAAACAAAAGACACACCTTGTTTTAAACTTTGAACCATTGGTTCACCAATATTAGGATTTAGAATTGGTTTTCTTTTAATACGATATAGCATCATTAACGAAAACATTACTAAAACAAATACAATACAAAGTGACCAATGCACTCCAGATTGATCATCTTTACCTAGCCAGCTAATTGAGAAACCAGCAAACGAAACACCTAATACACGCGCCATTTGCCATGTAGAACTATTCCAAGTAGCAGCATTAGGATAAACCTTCTTAGGCACTATTAAAGCGACTAGTGAGAATATGGTTGGTCCAAAAAAGGAGCGCAGTAACCCTCCAAAAAATACTAGAGCATATATAGAATATAACAATTGATTGGTTGACCAAGAATTAAAAACCTCAGGAGATGTAATCCAAAAAAGTCCAAAACTAATAATTGAAAATAAGGCTATACAAGTAGCTAACAGATTACGTTTTTCACGCTGATCTACAATATGTCCAGCAAAAAGCGCCATTCCTAAAGCAGGAATAATTTCCATTAACCCAATAATTCCAATATATAAAGGATCTTTAGTTAATGCATATACCTGCCATTCAATGATTACAAATTGCATAGACCATGCAAATACTAAAGCGAAACGAACTAGTATAAAAATATTAAACTCTCTATAACGAAGTGCTGCGTATGGATCTTTACCGTTCATAAGTTTATTGCCTTTTCAATTGGAACTCAACACGTCTATTTTGTGCTCTTCCTTCCTCATAATCATTATTTCCGATAGGATAATTAGATCCATAACCAAAATAAAGAATTCTATCTTCTTTTAACCCTTTATTTATTAAGTATTGGGCAACAGATTTTGCGCGTTCTGTAGATAAGTCTTTATTATGCTTTTTTGTACCAATATTATCAGTATGACCATAAATTTCAATGTTTAACTCAGGTTGCTTTAACAAATAATTATACAAATCATCTAACTCTTTAATGGAATCTTCCAACAATTCAGCTTTATCAAATTCAAAAAGCACATGTTTAAATTCATATATTTTATTAGGTTCAATAACTGCTTCAACCTCTATTTTTACAGGTTCTTCAAGACTTTTTAACTTCTCCTTAATAACTGGCACAACACTTACATCATCTATATAATAATATGAAAATGGTTTGCTTTTAGAAGTGTTTAGTTTTAAACGTTCTTGCTTCTTATTCTTTTCAAAATTCCCAAGAATAAAGGTTTTCTCGTAACCCAAAGCTGTATAAACAAAAGAGACTCTAATCCAACCTGTTTTGTCCTGATAAAACTGCGTATTGTTTAAGGCAACAAAATTGGATTGTATAGGCTGTTTTGATAATTTTTTGATTGAAATCTCTTCTTCCGTATAATTGGCCAATGGTCTTGGCATAAATAACACATCTATATGCTTTATGGCATGCGTAGCATAATCTGCCAAACTGATGTAAAATGAAACTTCATAATCCTTATCTTTCTCTAAAGTCGACTTTAATGTACCTTGAATATACTCTCTATAATCTCCTTTTGAATATAGATATAATCCAGCAAAACCTTTACCAGATTTAGGCTCTTGCATTCCTGCATGATTAATCTTTCTTACATTATCACTACATGTATTAAAATAATCTGTTGTGCCCAAAGTTGGTGTGGACCATGACGCTACATTATAGTTGAACCTACCAATATACTCTGGACAATACTCATACGCTTCAAAACTAGGATTAACAACTAAATTTTGAGCTATAAAATGTGTCCAACTAAAAAGAAAGGCTAAAAGTATTATTCTTTTCATTTTATAACAACGGAATTCATGACAGCAATATTATTTTATATCCCTCAACTTCAGTTGTAAACTTACATTCCCATTCCAGTGATTTTCATCAATAGAATAGACTGCATCAAAACGTTGTCTATCTTTAATTAAATTTACCTTAGAACCCAATCCAAAGCCAATTCCCGAAAACTTCTCACTGCCTTGTTGATACACATTAACTTTTAAATGCTTATCATCTTCTCCAACACACTTTCCATAACCCGAATCTGTAAGGCCTTCAGTCATAAAAATAGGTGTCATATTTCCTGGGCCAAATGGTGCAAACTGACTCATAATACGCCATAAACGTTGGTCTATATCTTTCAAGCCAATTTGTGCATCAATCTTTACTTCAGGTGTTAATAGGCGTTTATCAATAGTACGTTTTACAACGGCTTCAAATGCCGCTTTGAAAGTTTCATAATTTTCTTCTTTAAGGGTTAATCCTGCTGCATACTTATGGCCACCAAATTGTTCTATATGTTCACTACAAGCTTCCAAAGCATTATATACATCAAAACCTGAAACCGATCGTGCAGAAGCTGCTAGCTTATCACCACTTTTGGTAAACACCAAAGTTGGTCTATAATAGGTTTCGGTTAAGCGTGAAGCTACAATACCAATAACACCTTTATGCCAAGAGGCATCATATACAACTGTGGTATAGCGCTCTTGCTCTTCATTATCTAAAATTTGCTGCAGTGCTTCTTCCGTAATGCGCTTATCTGCCTCACGACGATCCGAATTAAATTCTTCAATTTCACTAGCATAACTAGCTGCTAAATTAAAATCGGTTTCGGTAAGCAAAGTCACTGCATGATTACCATGTTTCATACGACCAGCTGCATTGATTCTTGGTGCTATAGTAAACACCACATCTGTGATGGTCAAAGTATCTTTTTTTACTTGTTGTAAAATCGTTTGTATACCTGTTCGAGGTGCTTCATTAATAACTTGTAATCCAAAATAAGCGAGTACTCTATTCTCTCCTGTAATAGGCACAATATCTGCAGCAATTGCAGTAGCTACTAGATCTAAATATTCGGTTAAATCATCTATTGTATTACCATCTCTTTCCGCTAAAGCTTGAATGAGCTTAAAACCAACACCACAACCACAGAGTTCTTTATAAGGATAATCGCAATCGATACGCTTAGGGTCTAAAACGGCAACTGCATTTGGAATAGCATCTCCTGGTCTATGATGATCACAAATTACAAAATCAACGCCTTTATCTTTAGCATACGCTACCTTATCAATAGCTTTTATACCACAATCCAAGGCAATAATTAAAGAAAATCCATTATCTTCAGCAAAGTCAATACCTTGATAGGACACACCATAACCTTCCTCATAACGATCTGGAATATAAGTTGCAATATTTTGAGAACGTGTTTTTAAATATGATGACATTAAGGCTACCGAAGTTGTACCATCTACATCATAGTCGCCATACACCAATATATTTTCGTTATTAGTTAAAGCTTTCTCTACACGTTGCACTGCCAAATCCATATCTTTCATTAAGAATGGCTCATGTAAATGTGATAAAGATGGTCTAAAAAAATCTTTGGCAGCTTCAAACGTTTCAATACCACGTTGGGCCAAGAGTGAAGCTATAGTATCTTCAATTTGGAGCACTTCTTTAAGATGGTTCGTAATGTCTATGCTTGGTTTTGGTTTTAAGGTCCAACGCATATTTATGAATTATGAAAATGAATATTAGTATTGATTTTAGCAAAACGACGAAACATTTCCATCACACCACAATACTTTTCAATAGATAAGTCTACCGCTTTTTTAATTTTTTTTTCATTTAAATCTTTCCCCGTAAAATGATAATCTAAAGTTACTGTATGATAGTATTTTGGATGTTCATCCGTAAGTTCTCCTTCAACATCCATTTTAAAATCATAACCATCAATTTTCATTTTATCCAAAATAGAAACGACATCTAACCCTGAGCAACCAGCTAAAGATGATAACATCATAGCTTTAGGACTTAAGCCAAAACGTTCATTACTTCCTTCAACATCTGTATCCATCATGACCGTTTTCCCACTAGGGTTATCCGATTCAAATTTCATTCCGCCTTTCCATACTGTGGTTATTTTATTTGACATATCTAAAGTTTTTTTTGTTTATTGTGTTAGTAATTATTTCGATTATTCGACTTAGAGCACAAGCTATATGCTTATCTATTCAAAAATACTATTAATAAATTAAAACATACACCTCTATGGCTTTAGTAACTCCATTGTCACCAGATCATGATTTAGAAACCAAAGAATTAGCAGAATTTTTTAACGAAACCTTAGGGTTTTGTCCAAACTCTGTATTAACTATGCAACGTCGTCCTGCCATAAGTAAAGCGTTCATCAACTTAAACAAAGCAGTTATGGCCAATGAAGGTCGTGTAACATCTGCCTTAAAACGTATGATTGCTTGGGTAAGTAGTAACTCAACAGGTTGTCGTTATTGTCAAGCACATGCCATAAGAGCTGCTGAACGCTATGGTGCTGAACAAGAACAATTAGATAATATTTGGGAATATCGTACGCATCCTGCTTTCTCTGAAGCTGAACGTGCTGCGTTAGATTTTAGTTTGGCTGCTTCATTGGTTCCAAATGCTGTAGATGAAGACATCAAAAAACGTTTATACAAACATTGGGATGAAGGCGAAATTGTAGAAATGCTTGGTGTGATTTCATTGTTTGGATACCTTAATCGTTGGAATGATTCTATGGGAACTAATATTGAAGAAGGTGCTGTAGAAAGTGGTGAACAATATCTTGGAAAGCATGGATGGAATAAAGGGAAGCATGTTTAAACTAAAACTTAACGGCATTTTTCTAATTTGTCTTCTTTTGATTACTAGTTGTAATAAAAATGAAAACAAAGAGGATCAATCATTCACACTTATAAGTAAAGATGATTTCTTTGTGGAATATGGTTCGTATGAAATTTATAAAGATGCTAAAACAAAAAAAGTTCTAAATGGCTATTATGTTATTGGAAATGGCTTAGTTAAATGGGAAGAATTCAACGTTGAAAATGGGGTTTTAAATGGCATTTATTTGTTTTACCATAACAATGGAAATATTTCTATAAAAAGTAATTATGTAAAAGGAAAACTTCAAGGTGAAGAAATTTATTACTATCCATCTGGAGCAATTCAACAAAAACACTCATATAAAAATGGAGTAATTCTAGGTTTACAAACACATTATTATGAAGGTGGTCAAAAAAAAACTGAATCAAAATATATTAATGGTAAGTCAAACGAATCAACTTCTTATGATTTAGTTGGAAACATTACTTCCCAGTCCTTTTTAAAAGATGGGTTAAGCATAAGACAACAAATACGTAATGGAAAACTCATTTCAGAAACTATTTCATCTACCTATGATGATTACGAGGCTATGAAATTTTATAATGAAGATGGCAGTTTAAAACATCATCTTAGAATGATTGAAAACAACGAAATCCCTATTATTATTGAGCTAGATGATAAAGGAAACGAAATAAAACGTTTAAATATTAAAGAAAATCCGCAAAAGGCAATCGAATATATGCCCTTTTAATGAACTAAAAAATACGTTTTGTCGTAAATTTATTACATATTTGCACTAACAAATGACACAAGTTAGAATACATATGGAACCTAAATCACTGTTAAGTCAGTGTGATTATCGAGGAATTGTAGCCGATTTTTGGACTCGATTAGGGCGTTTATGTATCAATATTTGAAAGATTTTAGTATGAAATAAGTATAAAATAAATCAAGATATAAAGCGTCCACGTAAAACTGGACGCTTTTTTTATGAAAAAAATTAAAAAATTTTAAATGTTATTTTAAAACAACACATAACTAGATGATAAACAGTAAGCAATTGGGAGACAGACTATTGCCATAACACATAATTTTCTGCATAAAGCGGACAGGAATCCTATTACCTTAAAACAATGCAACTATTTGATTTTCAATTAATTATATTGAATTTTTATTTGTGTATTTCAATTTTTCATTTCATATTTGCATCGTCAAATCATTGATAACAAAACAAGACATGATACAAAGTTTACAACATATACTCTATAGTCAATTTAAGATTAGTTCGCCGAAAATTTTTATGGGAGCTGCTAATAAAGTTGATTATAATATTATCAAAAGGGAGAAAGATAAATGTATACATACATAGGCATATGTATGATATTCAATATTAAAAAGCATCTCCCAAAAAGAGATGCTTTTTTTATGCGTGTTCATTGACATACTGACAACCAAACAAAATTGATGTGTAGCTTAATTGGTTAGAGCACTCGACTTTTAATCGAGGGGTTGTGAGTTCGAATCTCACCACGTCAACAATAAGGAAGGACAAGCCAATTGGCGGTGGCCACAGTTTTGAAAACTGTTCGGAGTTAACGACTCGTGTGAGTTCGACTCCCACTTCTTCCGCAACATTTGGGGATATAGTTTACCTAGCCAAAACAGTGGTTTTGCATACCACAGAACGGAGTGCAAGTCTTCGTATCTCCACAAAAGGTATTGTAGCTCAAAGATAGAGCAGGCGCCTAAGATGCGCCAGATGAAAACCTCTATTGTTCAACAGTTCAGTAGATAACTTTCCAATATCATAAAGACAAGGTGGCTGAATGATTAAAGCAGCAGTCTGCAACACTGTTTTTTTATGAGTTCGACTCTCATCCTTGTCTCAAACTGGAAGTATTGAGCAACTGGTTGGCTCGCCAGACTGTAAATCTGGTCTCTAAAGAGCGTGTAGGTTCGAATCCTACTACTTCCACAAATGCGTCTATAGTGTAATTGGCAGCACGTAAGTCTCCAAAACTTTTAGTCGAGGTTCAAATCCTTGTGGACGCGCAAACACATATCTATGGTGTAATGGATAGCACAGGAAGCTTCTACCTTCCAAATCTAAGTTCGACTCTTAGTAGATATACAAATGGTTCATTGGGGTAACGGCTATCCTTCCCGACTGTCTCTCGGGAGATACGAGTTCGATTCTCGTATGAACCGCAATTGGAGAGTAGGCAAATATTGGTTTGTTGCGCTTGATTGCTAATCAAGTCCATATAAAAGTGGTGAAGATTCAATTCCTTTACTCTCCGCAAAAACTGGGAATAGAACAATTGGTAGTTTACTCGCTTTGGATGCGAGAGGTTGTAGGTTCAAGTCCTGCTTCCCAGACATAATATTCCGTTGGTCAAATGGTTAAGACGTTTGACTTTCTATCAAGACTTAGGAGTTCAATTCTCCTACGGAATACAACTTGAGGTATAGCTCAGTGGAAGAGCATCACGCTTACATCGTGAGAGTCACAGGTTCGATCCCTGTTGCCTCAACAACCTATAAATTGAAGTATAGCTTAATTGGTAGAGCATCACTCTGATAAGGTGATAGGTTTAGGTTCAAATCCTAATACTTCAACAATTTTTGAGATATAGCTTAACTGGCAGAGCATCGCTCTCATAAGGCGAAAGGTTTAGGTTCGATTCCTAATATCTCAACAAGCTACAGGAATGGCGAAAACGGTAAACGCGCTTGACTTAGACTCAAGAATTTGAGAGTTCGAATCTCTCTTCCTGTACTAAGCTCCACTAGCCCAATTGGCAGAGGCATCAGTTTTAAACGCTGTTAAGTCAAAGTTCGAATCTTGGGTGGAGTACAAAATAAGCTTATGGTGTAATGGATAGCACTCAAGGTTACGAACCTTTAAGTATAGGTTCGAGTCCTATTAGGCTTACAACAATGACTTGTGGTGTAATGGCAGCATTCAAGACTTTGAATCTTGAGGTAATGGTTCAAATCCATTCAGGTCATCAAAAATGGTGTCTTTAGTTTATGTGGTAAAACGCCTCACTGTGAATGAGAAGAACAGGGTTCGAATCCCGAAGTCACCCCAAAAGTGTCTATAGTGTAACGGCTCGCACGAGAGGTATATCCTCTAAGATCAAGTTCAACTCTTGATTAGACACTTCAACAGGAGTAGTAGCAAAGTTGGTCAATGCGGCGGACTGAAAATCCGAAGATACAGGTTCAATTCCTGTCTATTCCACAAACATTTTAAACAATTAATTATGAGACAAACAGTACTTTCAAAGGTTTTTATATAAAACCGAGGACAGCGGACGCTTTATTGTGAAATCTCAGGTCACAGGCATCACTTATTTTGTAGAGCCTATTGACAATGGGAAACCCGATAAACTATGGGGAGACATAGATCCCGCAACTAAAAAAATTACAGGCGACTATGGAAACAAACGTAAAGGTGCTGTAGATGCAAAGGATTCTTTAATAACTCGTCAAAATGGTTTTAAAAACATTGACACTTTTAAAGGAAGTCCTTTGGCTGAAATTGATAGGCGCGATCGTCTATATCAAGAGCAATATAATTGATTTGTTGTCAATTTTCGGATAGATTAAAACTACGCAAAAACATTGCGTACATATGTTCAAATATTTGTAGAATAATTAAAGAAATCTTTTCATAAGATTTTAAATAATGTCTCACCAGGCATTGAGACTGGTGGGACTCCATAAATAAAATGTTCATTAAAATAAAAATGGTTCAGTAACTCAGAGGGTAGAGCGGCGAAATTACTTTTCGCTACTTGGCAAAAAAAAGTTCCTATGAAGATTCATAATCCGCATGTCGTGGGTTCGAGCCCCACCTGAACCACAAAAAATACAGGCAAAGGAAGTTCCTATTTTTTTCCTTTTAGAAAGTTTTACTTCCCGCTAGTTTAAAAAAAAGACACAAAGCGTTCCTATTAATCTGGTTCGACTCCAGAGCTCGAAAGAGCGAGTGGTTTTGTTCACGCTTCGTCTTTTAAAAATAGGTAAAGGAAGTTCCTATATATTGATTGTAAAACAAAATACTTCCCACCTTTTTAAAAATTACTAAAAATGAAAACATTAAAACTATTTAATGCAGTTATCGCAAAAGTACCAACTGAAAGTACTTTTGTTTCAAATCAAGGCTACGTTATTGAGCCTAATGCGTTATGGGCAAAAAAAGAAATCATCAAATTCTATAAGAAAGAAAAATTAGATGGTTATGGTTTAAATAAAACCTTCCACAAATCTTGGTTAAAAATTAAATCTAGCACAAGAGAAAGTCTGTTAATGGATCAGATTAAACATTACATTTCCACTTATGGAAGTAATTTTCAAAATGAGGTTTATATTCCAGAAGAGGTATTGAATGTACCTGAATTGAAGGTTGTTTTTAAAGTTGTAAAAGGATATTCTAAAGAAGAATTAACTCTAAAATGCTTAGAATTATTACAATCTGGAATGGCTTTAAAAGAGGAAACCATCAATGATATTCTTTCTGTTTTAGTGGATGAATTAAAGTATAACTTTACTGGTAAAGAGAATATCAAAAACAAGGAAGCTATTGTAAAAATTGCGGATATGTATGGTGTTTTGCCTTCAGATACAATGGAGTTCTTTAGATATATTATTTACAGAGCTACAGGTGAGTCTCTATTAATAAAAAGTAACGAGGCCATTGAAGCTATAAAGGCGTCGAACTTTAATCCTGCTGTTCAGTTTGAACAATTTGGATTGGAAAAACTGGCTGAAATTTTCAATAGATTCAAACCTTTATTTTTGGCTTTTAAGCCTAAGTGTAGTAAAACCATTAACAAGATATCAAAGCTATCTAAAACACATCACAAACCCCTGGTAGTCAACCCATTGAATCACGTTACTAGTATGATAATTACTGAGGAGGATACACATTGGTTGGATAATGCGATACCATTTGCTTTGTTTAAAGCAATTTCGGCTTGCTATAATAGAATGAAAGGTCAAGACACTTTTGTTTACAGAATTAGAAGCGGAAAATCATTTGTTAAAAAAAATGGTTTCAAAAATGTAGTTTGGGCTAACTATTACTTCTTAGAAAGTTATTTGAAAACTAGATTTGATTTAAGTGGCAAAACATTTTTCTTACCTCATGATGTCCAGTATGCATTACCTACTTCAGAAAAAATGTATGTAGGTAATATACCAACAGGAACCAAGTTTTATGGCGAAAAATTTGCGGTTGGAGTTTATTGGGAAAATGCCTGGGGAGCACATGATTTAGATTTATCTGGATTGAATATCGGAGGCAAAATTGGTTGGAACTCAGCTTATAATCAAGAAAATGGTAATTTGATGTATTCAGGTGACATTACTAATGCACCAAATGGAGCTGTAGAATATATGTATGCTAATAAAGGTTTAAAAGTACCAACCCTAATTAAGAATAATGTGTATTCGGGTTCCACAACCTGTGATTATAAGATTATTATAGGAAAAGGAGATAGTATCAACTATACATATATGATGAATCCTAACCAATTGTTTGCTGAAGTAAAATGTCAATCTGTACAAAGACAAACTATTTTAGGAATGCTACTTCCTGAAGGAAAACAGCAGTGCTTTGTATTGTTAAATTTTGGTGCTGGTCAAGCAAGAGTTTCAGGAAATTCAGAAGTCTCAAACCTTGCAACTCAAGCGTTGTATCAACAATGGACCAACCCATTACTATTACACGAAATTATTGAGTTATTAGGTGGTGAAATTACATCTTATAAAGGTAAAGCTGACTATAACCTTTCTTTAGGTAAATTAGAAAAGGACACTTTAATTAAAGTGTTTATAGAGAGTGACAAACTAAACTCAAACAAATTATAAAGTGTTTATTAAAATATCAAGCTGGTCTTGTTGGGTGTTTCTGTATAGCACTATTGTATAAATCCTTGCAGTGATGTATAAGGTTTTTATATGCAACTAGACTTGAAGGTTTGGCTGTTGACCAAATAGTAGCCATCAATTCTATAAGTCATGGGTTCGATTCCCATCTTCCCCACAATGTATACAGAATAAAATATGGGGAAGTAGCTCAGTGGATAGAGCGATAGATTATTATTCGTGTAGGTTCGAGTCCTACTATCCGTTTGGATATGGCGAAATCGGTAGACGCACTAGACTTAAAATCTAGCGAATTTTAGACATTCTTTTAAATGTCACTTTAGGGCAAGTATGTCCACCAAAGCTAATCATCTTATAAAACTGATTAACAGACTGTCACTCTGTAAAAAAATGGCAAAAGCAGTGGATTGCAAATCGGCATTATCAAATTAACAATTAGTGTTCACGATAAAGCAATCTTGAATGTACCTTGAAATACTAATTTCAATACGTAAAAGTATGTACTTCTTGTATGCAGAATTTTATTTTATATATCATTCTTATAAAACTTAATCCCTATTACATAAACTATTTACAGCAACATATTGTATTTGTATTTCCGTACAGGAAAGATGATTTGCTTTCGCTGTTTTTTAAAAAATGAATTTCAATATACTTTTTTGATAGAATACACTTCTTGATTTAAAGTTTTGACAAATCCTCCGTTACAGGAGTTGTCCTCCAACCCAAAAAGGGTTAAAATAAATGTTTAACATTCCTGAAATAATTTCGGGATAAAAATTAGTAAAATGAAACAAGTAAGAATTAATGCAGGAAAATTAGGTTTGGTTTTCAGAGGAGGTGATTATGTTAAAGTCATTACACAAGGAACGCATTGGATTGGTTTCAACAAACGTGTATTGGTTTATTGCCTTTCTAATATTTTTAATGCTCCAATAGCGTTAGAGATTTTACTTAAAGATAAAACGTTGGAGGCCATGTTAGATGTAATTGAGGTAAAGGATAGTGAACTAGTTTTGGTTTATGAAAAAGGAAACTTTAAAACAGTACTACCTGCTGGACGATACGCATACTGGAAAGGTTTAATAGAACGTGAGTTTACTCAAATTGACCTAAGTAAAATTTACATTACTGAAGCTATTGATAAATCACTATTTAGTAATTATGAATTGAGTAAATACATTAGATCATTTGAAGTTGCTGCTTATGAAAATGCTCTACTTTTAGTAGATGATGTTTATACAAAAATCCTGAAAGGTGGTATATATAGATTCTGGAGAAACGACACTTCAATTAAGATTGCAAAAGCAGATTTACGTCAATTACAATTAGAGATTGCTGGACAAGAATTATTGACTAAAGATAAAGCTGCAATTCGTATCAATTTTTATACACAGTATAAAGTAACAGATATTGAAAAAGCTTTATTAAAGAATAAAGATTACGAAAAGCAACTTTACATTGCTATGCAATTGGTATTACGTGCTTATGTAGGTACATATACTTTAGATGAACTTTTAGAACGTAAAGATAATATTGCAGAAGCAGTATTTAAAGATGTAAAAACAAGTGCAGCTAAATTAGGTGTAACAGTTTTAAGTTGTGGTATAAGAGATGTGATTTTAACAGGAGAAATGAAGGAGATTATGAATCAAGTTCTTATAGCACAAAAAAAGGCACAAGCAAATACAATTACTAGACGTGAAGAAACAGCTTCTACACGTAGTTTGTTAAATACTGCAAAGTTGATGGAAGAGAATGAGATGTTATACAAACTGAAAGAAATGGAATATGTGGAAAAAATTGCCGAAAAAATTGGTGAAATCACAGTCTCTGGTAATGGAAATATGGTAACTCAATTAAAAGAGATTTTCTCTGGAAAATAAGAGTGTGTTTAAAAAGCGTTGGTGTAAAAATCAGCGCTTTTTTTTATAATATCCTTTTGACCTCCAATTCTAGACTTGGCAAAACTTCTTTCTCAAACCAAGGATTTTTAGTTAACCAAAAACGGTTACGAGGTGAAGGATGTGGTAGTACAAAATAGCTTGGTAAATACTCTTGATAATTTACTACAGTTTCGGTTAATGTTTTTTTAGCCTCTTTTTGCAGATAATATTTTTGAGCATACATACCTATTAAAATAATCAATTGTAAATTGGGCATTTTGTCCATTAACAACTTATGCCATTGTGGTGCGCATTCTAGTCTTGGAGGTAAATCACCTGTTTTACCTTTTCCTGGATAACAAAATCCCATAGGAACGATAGCAAACTTTGTAACATCATAAAAATCTTCATCAGAAACTCCAAGCCAACTACGTAAACGTTTGCCACTAGCATCATCCCAAGGAATTCCCGAGTTATGTACTTTAGTTCCTGGAGCTTGACCTATAATTGCAATTTTAGATTGTGGATGTGCTGTTACTACTGGACGTGGTCCAAGTACTAAATGTTCTGAACAAATAGTGCATTGTCTGATGTTATGTAATAACTCTTCCATCTGTATACTCTATTTGTCCTAAATAAAAACGTTTACTTACCTTTTCCTGCTACAATAATTACAATTTCACCTTTGGCTGGTTTTGCTGTATAATATTCTAAAACTTCTTTGGCTGTTCCTCGTTTTGTTTCCTCATAAAGCTTAGTCAATTCTCTAGATACAGACACCTGTCTATCCTCACCAAAGTACTCACAAAAATTTGTCAAGGTTTTTAATAGTTTATGAGGTGATTCATAAAAAATTATTGTTCTAGATTCTTCTGCCAATATCTTTAATCGAGTTTGACGTCCTTTTTTTACTGGAAGAAAGCCTTCAAATACAAACTTATCATTTGGTAATCCACTATTCACTAAAGCAGGCACAAATGCTGTTGCTCCTGGTAAACACTCTACTTCAATATTATTTTCAATACAAGCACGAGTTAATAAAAATCCAGGATCTGAAATTGCTGGTGTTCCTGCATCACTCACCAAAGCAATAATCATTCCTCCTTTTAATTTTTGAACAATCGTATCAACTGTTTTATGCTCATTATGCATATGATGTGATTGTGTAGGCGTAGAAATCTCAAAATGCTTCAACAACTTTCCCGTGGTACGTGTATCTTCAGCAAGAATTAAATCTGCAGACTTTAAAACTTCAATAGCCCTAAATGTCATGTCTTGAAGGTTGCCAATTGGTGTGGGTACAATATATAGTTTCATCAAATACCTTTAATAATTCTCAAAATTACAACCTTTTATTTAAAATAATACGCAACCTTTTCTTACATTTAGTATCTCTTAAAAAAATATACCTACCATAATTATGAATAAATTACGCTATTTAGCATTCATATTTTCCCTAATAATTAATTATGGTGTAGCACAAACAACAGATTTATCGGTTGTGGTAGAAGCACAAGATTTATCTGGAAACGAAATTTCTCAAGCTCATATATACGAGGAGTTTCAATATATTGTTACTATTATTAATACAGGTGACTCTGTTACTAATGCTTCTTTTACTCAAGTTATTGATGAAAATATTACGGTTTTATCTTATCAAAGTCAAAACCAACAAGGAGGTGCAAGTGAAGTTGGAAGTTTAACTCTAACTCCTGAAAATATGTTGCTAGGAACGATAGCAGATTTACCTAACAACTCAAGTGTACAAGTAAAAGTTATCGTTAAAGCACCTTTAGAGATTGGTGGCGTAGCCACTAATGTAAATGTATTTTCTCCTTCAGATGTCCAAGACACAGATTTAACTAATAATCAATCTATTATTTCAATTGATATTACTGATGTAGACATAGATTTTACAGTAACCTATTCGCAAGTAACGCCTCCAGAAGGTACAGGTATTAGTGCTTGGGGAGATACTGTAACTTATCAATTTACTATAACAAATAACAGTATTATAGATTACCCACTAGATGGTTTTAGGGGAAAAATGAGCTTAAGTAGCCCATTAGCTAATGGGCAAGCAGTCGTTCAACAAATTAACGCTAATTGTATTTCTGGCACTAACGGTACAGATTGCCCAGCTACACCTATTGGTCAAGGAGCTGTAGAAGTTATTAGTTCTTCCGTTAATCTTTTTGAATTTCTTACACCTCATGTATTCACATCGGGAGGTTCGTTAACTTTTGATGTTACTTATCAATTTTTAGAACCAGCTTGCGGCTTTGAAGACGATAGTATTGAAGTACAAAGCAATATAGAACTTGTTTTAAATCACACTAACGAATCTTCTAACCTATCAAATTCTATTACAACAGAATTACTTCCTGCAAATCCATGCGAAGTTACTGATCCTTGTATAGAAACGGTTCAAATTAATCCTGATCCATCTCTAATGGTAGATTGGGGAGAAGAAGTGACGTTTGAAACAACTGTTTGTAATAATGGCCCATTAGAAGCTCCTATGCGATTCTTTTTACAAAACCTATCTCCTAATATTGCTTGGAATATTATTTCAGTAGATTGCATTGATACTACTAATGGTATAACATGTAACGACTTTACGCTATCAATTGATAATAGTGGTATTTTTTGGACAAGTAATAATTTTATAATGCCTGTTGGAGCTACTATTACTGTAGTTACAGTTGTAGAATTTATTGAACCTGAATGTGTTGCTAATGCTAATATTAATAATGCTCATATAAGAACCGGAACTAATTTACTCTCAAATACCATTTTTGATAGTGATATCTTAAATAGTGTAGATAGTGATTATGTTATTTTACCAGATTCTGAGTTATGCCCAAATATAGACTTAACTATTACAAAAACTCAAATAAGTCCAATATTACCTGAAGGTGAAAGTGAATCTAATACTACTTCTTGGGGAGAAATAGTTTATGAAATAACCGCTACCAACCTTGATCTTAATGAAGATGCTTTAATATTAATAGACGACTTTTTTACTTCTGGAACGAATCCAGTTATTGGAACACTTACTGCCATTGATTGTGTTTCTACCACTGGAACTGCTGAATGCTTTTCAATCCCAAATAATGCCTTAAATATTCCGCTAGATGGCATCCCTCAAGATGGGGAGAATGATATGTTTTGGCAAATTACTGTCGAAGATAATTGGGTACTGCCAGCAAATAGTTCAGTTACATTTACTGCTACTGTTTTATGGGAACCAGAATGTGATACAGAGCCTATTAGAGTTACAAATAATGTAGAAATAGATCATGCTGATGCAAATACAGACAATATTGCTAATAATGATGCTTCTGTTTCAACATTCTTAGCACCATGTATAGATTTGGTTGTACAAACTTTTCCTGAGAGTACCTCTGTATTAACTGACGAACCTTTTAATTGGATTGTTGATATATCTAATAGTGTAACAAGTTCTAGTGCTGTTGATGTTCTTTTTGAGAATATATTAAGTGATGTTTTTACTGTAAATGGCACTCCTACTTGCGAAGTTACTTCGGGTAATGCGACATGTGTTTCTTCCTTTAATATTGATAATAATTTAGTTTCTGGAACTATTCCTAGTATGGAAGCAGGATCTACCGTAAGAATTTATATTCCAGTAATTGCACCACAATTTGGAGGTGCTTTTCCTAATCAAGCCGAAGCTACACCTAGTCCTATTAACAACGAAGAAATTACACCTGAAACTAATATTTCTATTAGCAATGTTCAAGTATTAGCACCAGAGCTTACAAAACAATTTAACCCAGAAACTATTGTTCAAGGTTTCGAAAGCACCCTAACTTTTACAGTACATAACATAGACACTAATGCAATACAAAATGGCATTGGGTTTATTGATAATTTACCTGCTGGAATTACACTTTCTGGAGAACCATTTTGGGTTAATGCTAATGGATGTACTGCACAATTTACTGGAACTATTGGTGATGACTTTGTAGGCATTAGTAATTTAACTTTCCCTGAAGGCGTAGCATCATGTAGTTTTGCAGTAAACGTAACCAGTAATACTATTGGAACCTATATTAATGAAGATGCTAATTTTAGTGAGCAAGTTAATATTGACACCTCACAAACTTATGCAACACTTAATGTAATTGAGGATACTAGCAATGTAGATATTGAAGTTTTAAAAAGTGTAACTCCTGAAGAAGTTGCCTTAGGAGGCGAAGTAACTTTTACAATTAGCATTACTAACTTAGGTACCACTACTGCTACTGCTATTAATATTTTAGAGCAATTACCTAATGGATACTCTTATGTTTCATCACAAACAAGTAATGGAATTTATGATGAACTTTCTGGAATATGGAGTATAGACACCTTATTGCCTTCTGAATCTGAATCTTTGACTATTGTAGCCACAGTTAGTGCTTCAACTGAATTGGAAAATATTGCTTTACTAAACAGTGTTAATGAAATAGACAGAGATGATACTAATAACGAAGATACTGCTTCTGTTACTGTAAACAATTGTTTAAATGTTCCTGAAGGAATTTCACCTAATAACGATACCTATAATGACACATTAGTAATTCCTTGTATTGAAGATTATGAAAATAACATTCTAAAAATCTACAATCGTTATGGTGCGTTAATTTACGAAACGACTAATTATGATAATTCATGGAATGGAATAGCAAATATAGGTTTGCTCAAAACAAACGAAATACTTCCAGTTGGGACTTATTTTTATGTATTAGAGATTAAAGAGTTAAACGAGCCTTTAGTAGGTTGGGTTTATTTAAATTATTAATTGTATTTATTTTCAATTATTTCCATAAACCTAGCTTCGTACTCTTCTTTTCCTTCCCAGTTATTATAATCTGGCTTAACAATACTTTGAATTAAATTACTAGCTTCCTCAAAAGTTTCAGAAGTATTTAACTGTGACAATACACGTTCGTAATCTTCATTATTACCATCAAATAAATGTTTAATAAAAGCTAATTTATCATTTAACCCTATACTTAATCCGTTACTTTTCAGCTTGTCGTTTAATGATTTTTGACCTTCTTCTTTAATAGATTTCTCACCATTAGTAACAGGTTCAAAAATTGGCATTTGGTCAAAACCCGCAGTAATTTCATTTAAATCATGCTCTACTTTAGCTGTTTCAACTTTTTCTTCAACTAATAAATCAACCTGTTGTGATTCTTGAGGCATTTGAGCAACTATATCTTTTATTTTCTCCATTACAGGCTCCATAATACCATCATCTTCAACATCATCAACATTTATGTAAACTTGATTTTCAATTTCCACAGTATCACTAACCGTATTATTAAAAGCTTCATCTAACATTCCAAAAAAGGATGAATCATTCCCAATAGTTGGTAAGTCCTCTTCAAAATTTTCTTCGGCAAATTTTAAAACCGTTAACTTCTCATAAAGTTCTGCAACCTCAGCATGCATCTTAGCTACATCTTCCTTTCCTGTTAATTTAAGAATTCTATGCGCTATGCTTATTAATTCAGATTCTAATTTCTTCTTCATAACTTTTAAAATTTAGCTTTTGTTTTTTAATAAATTTGCGCCACCTTTATGCAAACGAATTAATAGTTTGTTTTAGTGCTAAAATTACAAAATGTTTCTCGAAAATACAGTAAATCATAAAGAACAATTTGGTTGGATAGAAGTTATCTGCGGATCCATGTTTTCTGGAAAAACAGAAGAACTTATTCGTAGATTAAAGCGTGCGCAATTTGCAAAGCAAAGAGTAGAAATTTTTAAACCTGCAATTGACGTACGTTATGATGATGAAATGGTGGTTTCTCACGACTCCAACGAGATAAGGTCAACTCCAGTACCAGCAGCTTCAAATATTCCTTTGTTAGCAGATGGCTGTGATGTTGTTGGTATAGACGAAGCTCAATTTTTTGACGATGAGATTGTTCGCGTATGTAATGACCTTGCGAACAAAGGCATAAGAGTAATAGTAGCTGGATTAGATATGGATTTTAAAGGCAACCCTTTTGGACCAATGCCTTTTTTAATGGCTACTGCAGAATATGTAACTAAAGTACATGCTGTTTGTACAAGAACAGGAAACTTAGCACAATATAGCTATAGAAAAGCAAGAAGTAATGACTTGGTTTTATTAGGCGAAGTTGAAGAATATGAACCTTTAAGTAGAGCTGCTTATTATAAAGCAATGATGAGAGATAAAGTGCGTAATATTAAGGTTAATGATGCTGAAGATGTATCTCCAAAACAAAAAGAATCCAATGCCTAAAGCACAAGAAACCATTCTTGAAATAAACTTAAACGCTTTAAAGCATAACTTCGACTATTTAAAATCGAAACTTAATAATAACACTAAATTTTTAGCAGTCGTTAAAGCTTTTGCTTACGGTAGCGATGCCGCACTTATTGCTAATTATTTACAAGATTTAAATATAGACTATTTTGCTGTTGCTTATACCCATGAAGGTGTTGCATTACGAGATGCAGGAATAACAAAACCTATTTTAGTTTTACATCCTCAGCCAATTAATTTTAAAGAAATTATTGATCGTTGTTTAGAGCCCAACTTATATAGTTTAAAAGTTTTTAAAGAATTTATTGAAATTGCTGAAAAGGAAAATCAAACAAACTATCCTGTTCACCTTAAATTTAATACAGGATTAAATAGACTTGGTTTTTTAAAAAACGATATAGATGTTATTGCTAATATTCTTAAAAAAACTAAAGCTGTAAAAGTTACTTCAGTCTTTTCACATTTAGCGGCTAGTGAAGATTCGAACGAAAAACAATTTACGTTATCTCAAATTGAAAAATTTGAAACTATAACTGCATTATTAAATACAAAATTAGAATACAAACCAATAAAACATATTTGTAACACTTCAGGCATATTAAACTATCCCGAAGCACATTATGATATGGTTAGATCTGGTATAGCTTTGTATGGTTTTGGTAATTCGAAAGAAGAGAACAAACACCTAAAACCTATAGCGTGCTTAAAATCGATTATATCTCAAATTCATTTGCTTGAAAAAAACGAAACAGTTGGTTATAATAGAGCTTTTAAAAGTGATGGCTTACAAAAATCGGCTACTATTCCTATTGGTCATGCAGATGGTATTGGTAGGCAATATGGTAATGGTAAAGGCTATGTCATTATTAATGATTGCAAAGCTCCAATAATTGGCAATGTATGTATGGACATGATAATGGTGGATGTTACTAATATTGATTGTAACGAAGGTGATGAAGTAATTATTTTTGACCAAAAAAACTCTGCAAGCAACTTAGCCAACACAGTAAACACTATTTCATACGAGCTAATCACTTCAGTTTCACAACGTGTTAAACGTAAGATTGTTAAATAATAATTTAAGACTCTTTTAACATTTTAAGTTTTTTCATTATTTTAGATTTCTAATAACTAATAATACATCTTAAACTATGCTTAAAGAATTTAAAGAATTTGCCATGAAAGGCAATTTAGTCGACATTGCTGTCGGTTTTGTAATGGGTGCTGCTTTTAAAGAAGTAGTAACAGCTTTTACAGGAGGAATTGTTTCTCCATTAGTTGGATTGATTTTTAATTCAGATTTCAAAGATTTAAAATATGTGATAAAAGAAGGAGTCGCAAACGCCGAAGGAGTTGTACAAGGTGAAGTTTCAGTACTTTGGGGAGCATTCTTAACAAATGTCATTGACTTTATTATTGTTGCTTTTGTTATGTTTATGGTAGTAAAAGGTGTAAACAAAATGAAGAAAAAAGAAGAGCCAGCTCCTGCGCCACCAGCTGGACCATCTCAAGAAGATTTACTTGCTGAGATTCGTGACTTGTTAAAAAAATAACATTATAAACTTTATTGTTAAAAAAGACCTTTTTTGTTTAAAAAGGTCTTTTTTTATTCCTTTCAAAATACATCGATTTAAATTAATAACTACATTTGTTATTCATTTTTAACAAACATCAAACAAATGAAAGTTGCAGTAGTTGGTGCTACCGGAATGGTAGGTAACATAATGCTAAAAGTATTAGCAGAAAGAAATTTTCCTATTACAGAATTAATCCCTGTTGCTTCACAAAGAAGTATTGGAAAAGACGTTAGTTATAATAACAATTTATATAAAATTGTTGGGCTCGAAACTGCTGTAAAAATGAAACCTCAAATAGCAATCTTTTCAGCTGGTGGAGACACATCCTTAGAGTGGGCTCCAAAATTTGCTGAAGTTGGTACAACTGTAATCGATAACTCTTCGGCTTGGAGAATGGATCCTACTAAAAAATTGGTGGTTCCAGAAATTAATGCTATCACCCTAACAAAAGAAGATAAAATCATAGCTAACCCTAACTGTTCAACAATTCAATTGGTATTAGCATTAGCTCCATTACACAACAAATATAAAATGAAAAGAGTAGTTGTTTCTACTTATCAATCAGTTTCTGGAACAGGCGTAAAAGCTGTACAGCAATTAGAAAATGAAACCAATGGTATTGAAGGAGAAATGGCTTATCCTCATCCAATAAGTAGAAATGCTTTACCACATTGTGATGTGTTTTTAGAAAATGGATACACTAAAGAGGAAATGAAATTGGCTAGAGAACCACAAAAAATTCTAGACGATAGAACTTTCTCTGTTACTGCAACTGCAGTAAGAATTCCAACTGCTGGCGGACATTCAGAGTCTGTGAACGTACAATTTGAAAATGATTATAATCTACAAGAAGTAAGATCTTTACTTTCAGAAACCGAGGGTGTTACTGTACAGGACAACACAAGTACAAACACATACCCTATGCCAATATATGCAAACGGTAAAGACGATGTATTTGTTGGAAGAATACGTAGGGACGAAACTCAACCTAACACACTAAATATGTGGATTGTAGCAGACAATTTACGCAAAGGTGCAGCCACTAATGCTGTTCAAATTGCTGAACATATTGTTACAAACAATCTAATATAATTGTTATATTCTCATTTTTATAGTAATTTGTAGGACTTTTTGGCATTATAACTAATTAATTTTTAAGGATTTCCCTTTTTTTTTATATTAGGCAACCAAATTTTCTATAAATGTTAAAAAAATACACCTATTTAATTGGATTAATAGTACTAGCTATTACCATATCATCTTGTTCTGCAGATGATAATTATGAACCTACACCTGTTTCGCCTGTAGTTTTTGATATTAATGCGGTTCCTTATAATAACTTAATAGAATATAATTTTTTTAATGAAAATCTAGCTGATTTAGATCCTGTTTATGGAGTCGTTCCTTATACACTTCAAAATCCTTTATTTACAGATTATGCTAAGAAAAAAAGGTTTATTTGGATGCCAAATGACGTAAGTGCTAATTACAATGGAGATCATGATATTTTAGAATTCCCTGTTGGAACTATTCTTATTAAGAATTTTTATTACGAAAACGTATTACCTGATTTAACAACTAAAATATTAGAAACCCGATTAATGATTAATAAATCTGATGGGTGGATTTTTGCAACATATAAATGGAACGAAGAACAAACAGAAGCTGTTCTTGATATGAATGGAAGTTTTACTAATTTAAATTGGTTAAAAGAAGGTGTAGAAAATAATGTAAATTACAGAATTCCTGCTGGACCAGAATGCCATACGTGTCATAAAACAGGTGATATTT
Source organism: Pontimicrobium sp. IMCC45349 (assembly GCF_047219225.1). Classification (GTDB taxonomy): domain Bacteria; phylum Bacteroidota; class Bacteroidia; order Flavobacteriales; family Flavobacteriaceae; genus IMCC45349. Next base: position 1,321,565 of record NZ_CP178208.1, read on the forward strand.
CAATTCCAATTGGACCAAAACCAAGAAATTTAAATCTTGACTATGATTTCAGTGATGGTAACATGAATCAATTAGAAAAACTGGTTGAAATGGGTTACCTTAACGATAACTTACCTGCAAATATCGAAACTTTGGTAAGCTGGAAAGATACAAATGCAAGTTTAAACGAAAGAGTAAGATCTTATGTAGACATTAATTGTGCTCATTGTCATACCGAAGAAGCACATTGCGCATATAGACCAATTCGTTTCGACTATCTTTCAACAAGCGAACCTTTAAACTTAGGTGTTTGTTTAGATCCTGATACTGATTTAGGAAACGGATTAAATTTTATAGTTACACCATCAATACCATTAAGATCAGTAATGTATTATAGAATTAACTCTACTGATGTAGCTGTTAGAATGCCGTTATTAGGAAGAACTGTAATTCATGAAGAAGGTGTAGCTCTAGTAGAAGAATGGATAAACTCATTAGAAGATAACTGTCAATAAAGAACAACTTAATAAATTAATTATGAACAAATTTTTACTTTTTATTGCTTTATGCACACTTCCTTTTTTAGGAAGTTCACAAGCTGGTGATAACTGTGCCAATGCTATAGACATTGGCGCTGGTTTACATACTGCTGGCACAATAAATGGAGATGTACCTCCAACCAACTGTTATGGTGGTGGAGCTGCTTCAGATGGTGAATGGTATATGTACACTCCAACAAGTGATAACTATACTACGATTACATCTGACTTAGCTCAAAACTCGGGTGGTGATACTAGAATACACGTTTATACAGGTGTATGTGGAGCTCTTATATGTTTAACCTCTGATGATGATGCTGGAGACATAGGTAATGGTTATTTATCAATTGTAAATTTTGAAGCAACAGCAAATGAGACTTACTATATCGTTTGGGATGATTACTGGAATGATAATGGTTTTGACTTCGAATTATCAGAAGGAACTCCTCCTCCATCAGCTCCTGCTACTTTTACATCTCAAAGTGTTTCTGCTTCAGGAAGCGACAGAGGTGTTGTAGATATGAATAATGATGGATTAGACGATTTAGTATCTGTTACAACAACAAACATTAACATTAACTACCAATTAGCTGGAGGTGGATTTAATAGCGTAAACATAGGTACAACTAGTGCTGACAATGATGCGTCTTGGAGTATGGCTGCTGGTGATTTTGATAAAAATGGTTATAACGACTTATTATATGGAGGTGGAAGTGGTGTAACTTTCATGCAAGCAAATTCAGATGGTACAGCTTTTACCGAAATTTCTGGATCTGAATATGTATTTTCTCAACGCTCAAATTTTATTGATATTAATAACGATGGAAACTTAGATGCCTTTGTGTGTCATGATGTTGCTCCAAACGTTTATTATATCAACGATAATAATACATTAGATTTTTACCAAGGTTCTGGTGCTTCTCAACCTGTACCTAGCGGAATAGGAACGCATCCTAACGGTGGAAATTATGGAACTGTTTGGATTGACTATGATAATGATGGTGATATGGATATGTTCATAGCAAAATGTAGAGGAGGTAATGTTACTCATAAAATTAATGAACTATGGAGAAACGATAAAAACCCAAGTGATCCAAATGCAAATACATTTACAAACGTTGCTGGTGATGCTGGTGTAAATCTTGCTGACCCTGTACAAACATGGTCGTCTGCTTGGGCAGATTTTGATAACGATGGTGATATGGACGCTTATATTGGAGCAAGTTCTACTGCCGATGGAGGACACAAATTCATGCGTAACAATGGAGATGGAACATTTACTGATGTTACTGCAGGCGCTGGGTTAGATAGCGCACCTTATGGAATTGAAAACGCTCCTGGTGATTTTGATAATGATGGTTATGTTGATATTTTAACAAACGGTCGTCTATTAATGAATAATGGAAATATGACATTTACACTTTACTCATCTAATACTCCACCTAGTGGACCTATTGGAGATGTAAATGATGATGGATTTTTAGATGTTTTTAATGGTTTAGTTTATACTAATGATGGAAACTCAAACAATTGGTTAAAAATAAGAACTATTGGTGTAGCAAGTAACTATAATGGTATTGGTGCACGTGTAACAATCGTAACACCATCTGGCACTCAAATTAGAGATGTAAGAAGTGGTGAAGGTTTTAGATACATGAGTTCTTTAAACACTCATTTTGGTTTAGGAGCAGATACAACTATCACTAGTGTTATAATTGATTGGCCTTCTGGAACTACAGATGTTGTTTTAAATCCAAATATTAATGAGACATTGACAGTTATAGAAGGGGAAACTCTTAGTTTAACAGAATCTTTAACTCAGGATTTAATTTTATATCCAAATCCAACTAAAGGCGATTTAAATATTAATGCTACTTATGGTTTTGAAGACGCTGTTTATACAATTTTTGATATAAATGGAAAAAGTGTTTTAAGCGGTAATTTTGACAGTAATACAATTGATGCTTCTTCATTAAGCACTGGTAATTATATCCTTAAAATTGTGAGTAACGGATTAACAAAAACTCAAAAGTTTATTAAACAATAAAAGTGAATTAATGTTCAGTTTTTATTTATAATTTTTAAAAGCCGCTTATTAAATAAGCGGCTTTTTTTATACTATTTTTGTTTACTCATTATTATGCTTGAAGTAAAAAACATATCATTTAGTTATCATAAAAAGACCGTTTTAGATTCTATAGAATTTAATGTAGAAAAAGGCGCACACTTATCAGTTATAGGCGAAAGTGGCTCAGGAAAAAGTACTTTACTAAAGCTAATTTATGGCGAATTTGATTTAACTACAGGGTCCATATTTTGGAATTCACAAGAAATTCTTGGACCAAAACATAACCTTGTTATTGGTTATGATTTTATGAAATATGTTGCTCAAGAGTTTGACTTAATGCCATATATAACTGTAGAAGAAAATATTGGTAAATTCTTATCTAATTTTTTCCCTAAAGAAAAAGCCGAAAGAGTAAATGAACTCCTCAAAGTTGTTGAGCTAGAAAATGTAGCAAAAACGAAAGTTCAGTTTTTAAGTGGTGGACAAAAACAAAGAGTCGCTTTAGCTAGAGCTATAGCTAAACAACCTGAAATTATACTTCTAGACGAGCCTTTTAGCCATATAGATAATTTTAAAAAACAATCACTAAGACGTAGCCTATTTAACTACTTAAAGCAGAAAAACATAACTTGCATAGTTGCTACACATGATAAAAATGATGTGCTGCCATTTGCAGATAAGATGATTGTTTTAAATAACGGTAAGGTTATCGCTAATAATTCTCCAAAAGCGTTATATAACAACCCCAAAACACCTTTAATAGCTTCCTTTTTTGGAGAGTTTAATATGATTGAGCCTTTTGGGATATTATATACACATCAAATTAAAATAGTTGAAAAATCAAATTATAAAGCAACTGTAAAAGCATCTTATTACAATGGACAATCTTACCTTATAGAAGTATTGTATAATAATAAATCTATTTTTATTGAACATTCTAATAAACTAGAAGAGCACTCCTCTATTTATTTTAAAACTTTGCAATAACTCTGAAATACAAAGACCTTAATTAATAAATTTTAGAGTCATTTTTATAATTATTGAACATGTCAAATAAAAGAAATCGCGGAAAAAACAGTAATGACGATGCTCTTTTTGGTTCTAAAAAACTACAAATAAAGTTTAAAGAAGCCATTAAGGATATGCTATACTTATTATCTAGAGGTTATGCTGAAAAATCTTCATTGCAATTGGTTGGTAATAAGTATCGTCTCAATGTAAGGCAGCAACAAGCTATACAAGGGATGAGTGCATCTCAACAACAAATGGAGCTACGTCAAGTCAATGAAGTATATCTAAATCAATTGCATTCTGAAACTATTATTATCGACGGTTTTAATTTATTGATTATCTTAGAAAGTGCACTTTCTGGAGCATATTTGTTTAAAGGTGTAGATGGTGCTTATAGAGATTTATCTAGTGTTCATGGCACCTATAAACGCGTGCAACAAACTGAAACAGCCATTCATTTAGTGGGAGAGACTTTAAAACATCACAAGGTGATTTGGGTATTTGACCAACCTGTGTCCAATAGTGGACGATTAAAAACCATGCTACGAGAAATTGCTGAACAGAAAGGTTATCATTGGGATATCATTCTTGATCATAATCCAGACAAAATGCTAGCACAAAGCAAGCATATTATTGTAAGTTCGGATGCTTGGATTCTTGATAGAACTAAACATTGGCTTAACTTGGCTGCTTACCTTATCAATCAACATATAGAAAACAGCAATATTATTGAAGCGCAGTAATCGTAAAAGATTGTTCCCTAAACGCAATAACATCTCCTTTTTTTTTACCTAACAACAATTTTCCAATAGGTGTGCTTGGAGAAATGGCGTAATAATTAATACCATTAATTTCGTGCAAACCAGAACTAATAGATAGAAAATAATTAGCTTGAGTTGTAAAAACTACACTACCTAAATGTGCGATTTTGGATTTTTGCTCTAGGTTAACTTTAGAAAGTATTTCTTTTTCTTTTTGAATTTCCGCCAATTGTTGTCCTGCTTTTTCACGTTCTAACTGTAACATAGCACGCCCTGTTTCGTGTTTATCACCAGCAGTACTTTTGGTTTCAGACAAAAGCGACTCTTGAATTTCCTTTATTTTCTGCTGCACACTTTGAAGACGTTGATTTAAAAATGCTTCGCACTGTTGATATAAAAGTTGCTTAATTTCCATACTAAATCAAATCTGCTAGTTCTTTTCCAATAAGACTACCTATTGCAACACCCATACCACCAAGTCTTACACCGCAAAACACATTGTCTGATACTTGCTTAACAATAGCCTTCTTTTGATTTCCAACTCCCATAATACCACTCCAACGTTGGTCAATTTCAAAAAGTGTATCGGGAAGAATCGTATCTTTTAGTAAATCCTCTAGCGCATTTTGAATCAATACCGTTTGTGTTAATTCAGTCGTTTCTTCACCTTTAAAATCTAAATTACGTCCACCTCCAAACAAAATACGATTATCAATATTTCTAAAATAGTAATAGCCTTTATCTAAATGAAATGTGCCTTTGATATGTAAATTTTCTATAGGTTTTGTAATTAAAACTTGAGCTCTTGCAGGTAGCACAGGTTTATTTAATAACTGTTTAGCAAAACCATTGGTAGCCACAAACAATTTAGAAGTTGAGAACTCAAATTGATTGGTTTTTACAGTTACCGAATCCTTATGATTTGAAAATTCTTGAACAGTAACGCTATTAAGGATATTTATACCTTTTTGCTGTGCAAGTTGTGTCAAGGCTTGCATCATTTTACCTGTATCAATTTGTCCTTCAAATTGATTATAAATATATTGCCTTTGTATTTTTTTAAAGCTGAATTGATTTGAGCTTGTACTAAATATATCTGCATTAAAAATGGGTTTAAGAAGCGTATTGATACTATCCATTTTATCTAAACATTCTTGATATAGTTTTGAATCGGCTTTAGAGAACAGCTCAAAGCCGCCATGGTTTTGAAAATCGATAGTAACATCACCAAGTGTTTCTCTTAGCAATTTTAAGCCCTCTACGCGTTTATTTACCAATTGCAAGACTTCATCTTCGGAATGTGAGTTTAAATCGTCTAAAATCTCACTTAAGCTGCCAAAACAAGCAAATCCAGCATTCTTTGTGCTTGCGCCTTGTGGAAGCATACCACGTTCCAACACGAGAATTTTAGATTTTGGATACTTGTTCTTTAAAGCTAAAGCACAATTAAGTCCTACGATACCACTTCCAACGATAGTAAAGTCCACGTTGGATAGATATGATTTGTGTTCCCAATATGATAAATTCATATTACGAAGTTAGCACTTTCGCGTTAAGGATAGAAGCGACATCCTTTTTTGTTTTTACAAAAAGATATAGCGGATAGCCTGACGCAACGACGAATGAAGTCTTTGGGTAACGCCATAAAAAAACTCCGATTAAAAAATCGGAGTTCTATAATATTAATCTTCTGGTTGCATCTCAAAGTCTTCCATAAACTTCGTTGTGTAGTTTCCAGCGATATAATCTGGATGCTCCATCAACTGTCTATGGAATGGAATTGTTGTTTTAATTCCTTCGATTACGAACTCATCTAATGCACGCTTCATTTTATTGATAGCTTCTTCCCTAGTTTGCGCTGTTGTAATTAACTTCGCAATCATAGAGTCATAGTTTGGAGGAATACTATAACCAGCATATACATGCGTATCTAAACGCACTCCATGGCCTCCTGGAGCGTGTAATGTTGTGATTTTTCCTGGAGATGGTCTAAAGTCATTAAAAGGATCCTCAGCGTTAATACGACATTCTATAGAATGTAGCTTTGGCTCGTAGTTAATTCCTAAAATTGGCACTCCAGCGGCAACCAGAATTTGTTCTCTAATTAAGTCAAAATCTATTACCTGCTCAGTAATTGGGTGCTCTACTTGGATACGAGTATTCATTTCCATGAAGTAGAAATTTCTATGCTTATCTACTAAGAACTCTACTGTTCCTGCACCTTCATACTTAATATATTCGGCAGCTCTAACTGCAGCTTCTCCCATTTTTTGACGTAACTCATCAGTCATAAATGGAGAAGGCACTTCTTCGGTTAATTTTTGGTGACGTCTTTGTACAGAACAATCTCTTTCTGATAAGTGGCATGCTTTTCCGTTAGAATCTCCAACAATTTGGATTTCAATATGACGTGGCTCTTCAATAAGTTTTTCCATGTACATATCGTCGTTTCCAAAGGCTGCTTTAGATTCTTGTCTTGCAGAATCCCAAGCATCTTTCAAATCTTCTTGCTTCCAAACGGCACGCATTCCTTTTCCACCACCACCAGCAGATGCTTTAAGCATTACTGGATAGCCTGTTTCAACTGCAATTTTTTCACATTCTTCATAAGACTCGATAACACCATCACTTCCTGGTACACAAGGTACACCTGCAGCTTTCATTGTAGCTTTCGCATTGGCTTTGTCTCCCATTCTATCAATCATTTCTGGAGAAGCTCCAATAAATTTGATATCATGCTCGTCACAAATCTTAGAGAATTTAGCGTTTTCTGATAAGAAACCGTATCCTGGGTGAATTGCATCTGCATTAGTTATTTCTGCAGCAGCAATAATATTTGACATCTTTAAGTAAGACTGCGGACTTGGTGCTGGACCAATACAAACAGCTTCGTCTGCAAATTTAACATGTAAACTTTCAGCGTCAGCAGTTGAATATACAGCTACTGTTTTAATGCCCATTTCCTTACAGGTTCTAATAACACGTAATGCTATTTCACCTCTATTGGCAATTAGTATTTTTTTAAACATAACGTAATAAATTTAAAAATCTCAAATTCCAAATTCCTCAAAATTGGGATTTGTGTTTGGAATTTTAAAATTTGGTTATGATGGATCTACTAAAAATAATGGCTGATCAAATTCTACTGGAGAAGCGTCATCCACTAATATTTTCACAATCTTTCCTGAAACTTCTGATTCGATTTCATTGAAAAGCTTCATTGCTTCAATAATACATAATACATCTCCTTCTGCTATAGATTGTCCTACTTCAACAAATAATGGTTTGTCTGGAGAAGGTTTTCTATAAAAAGTACCAATGATTGGAGATTTTACTATAATATATTTTGAATTATCATCAGCAGGTGCTGCTTCTGCTGCAGGAGCAGCTGGTGCTACTGGAGCTGCAGGTTGTGGTATAGCCGCAATTGGTTGTGGCGCTGCAGCAACAGGAACCTGTTGAACTATTGTGGTTTCAGAATCTGATCCTGTTTTAATGGTGATTTTAACATCGTCCATTTCTAGTTTAACCTCACTTGCGCCTGATTTTGCTACAAATTTGATTAAATTTTGAATCTCTTTTAAATCCATAATTAAGCTTAATTTAATTTAGTTAGTAAGTTATTAAGAATTATATGCCCATTTAAGATATATGGAACCCCAAGTAAATCCTCCACCAAAGGCAGCGAATACAATATTATCTCCTTTTTTTAATTGAGACTCGTAATCGCTTAATAATAACGGAAGTGTTGCAGAGGTAGTATTTCCATATCTTTCAATGTTCATCATAACCTTGTTTTCGTCTAATTCTATTCTATTTGCAGTAGCATCAATAATACGTTTATTAGCTTGATGAGCAGCTAACCACGCAATATCGTCTTTAGATAAGTTGTTACGTTCTAATATTTTTACAGCAACATCTGCCATATTAGATACTGCATTTTTAAATACAGTTCTACCATCTTGAAAAACATAATGCTCTCCATTTTCTAAAGCTTCTACTGTAGTTGGGTAAGAAGAACCGCCAAATTTGGCTCTTAAAAATTCTCTTCCCATACCATCACTTCTAAGATACTCATCTTGAAGTCCTAGTCCTTCTTCATTTGGCTCAAATAAAACAGCACCTCCACCATCTCCAAAGATGATACAAGTTGCCCTATCTTCATAATTAATCATTGAAGAGTTTTTATCTGCTCCTATAAGAAGTACTTTTTTATATTTTCCTGATTCAATATAGCTTGATGCAGCAGACATACCGTAAAGAAAACTTGAACATGCTGCTTCTAAGTCAAAAGCAAAAGCATTAGTTGCTCCAATTTGAGATGCTGTATAAGCTGCTGTTCCTGCTGCTTTCATATCTGGAGTTGCAGTTGCAACTATTACTAGTTCTATTTCTTTAGGATCTAACCCTGATTTGTCTAAAAGATTTTGAGCTGCTTTAATTGCTAGGTATGACGTTCCTTTACCTTCGCCTTTAAGAATTCTTCTTTCTTTAATTCCTGTTCGCGAAGTAATCCATTCGTCGTTTGTATCAACCATCGTTTCAAGTATTTGATTGGTTAATACATATTCTGGCACATATGCGCCAACAGCCGTTATTGCTGCTGTAATTTTACTCATATCTGTGTGTTAGTTTGAACAAAACTTTGTACAAAATTGACTAAAAAACGTCAAAAACTTGTTGAAAATACTATTTTTTGGTCAAATATGCTGCAAAATAGGGTGTTTTTGACTTCTATAAAAATATATCATAAAAAAAACGCTCACATGTGAGCGTTTTAATATATGCATGCATAATACTTATGCTAAATTTTCTTCAGCCTCTGTGTTATCAACTAACACCTGACCTCTGTAATAAAGCTTACCTTCGTGCCAGTGTGCTCTGTGATATAAGTGTGCTTCTCCTGTAGTTGGACACGTTGCAATCTGTGGTACAGTAGCCTTGTAATGTGTTCTTCTTTTATCTCTTCTTGTTTTCGAGATTTTTCTTTTAGGATGTGCCATTTTCTATATTATTTATCCGTTAATAATTTTTTTAATGTATTCCATCGAGGATCAATATCCTCGTTGTCTTCTTTTATTTCTGAGTCTTTTGGACTCAATTCTTCTAGTTTATCAAGTATGTCTGAATCAAGAGTACCATCTTCTACTCCTGGATGAATTCTTTTTTGAGGAACAGAAAGTACAATGAGCTCATATATATATTGTGCTACATTAATTTCATATTCTCCGTGAGGAACAATTAAAATTTCTTCGTTTTCGTTATTATATTCATTTCCAAACTTCACAACCAAATCAAAAGCATTTTCAATTTTTTGATCGAATGGCTCGTTTGTTAAATCACAAAACACATTTACTGTTCCAGATGCTTTAAAATGTAATTCTAATAATGTAGTTTTTTTATTAAACTCTACATCAACTTTTACATTGGCATCATTGAACTCTTCATATTCAAAATACTCAAAGAACTTATTGTCAATATCATACTCAAAATCATGCTTTCCTAGCTTTAATCCTACAAATTGAATAGTAAACTCTTTCAATGGCTTCATCATCACATGTATTTCGAGCGTGCAAATATATAAAATTTTATTTAGCTTATAACAGTTATAAACATTTTTTTGTTTATATCTTTTTTGGCTGTTTCTTTAAAGGGTTAACCGTTAATTCCTCATTCATTTTTCTATTTCTAAAAATTTGAATTCCTGTATAAATGGCTTCTTTAAAAGAACTTACATCTGCTATTCCTTTTCCAGCTATTTCGTAAGCTGTTCCGTGATCTGGAGAGGTTCTTACTCTATTTAATCCAGCCGTAAAATTAACACCATTTCCAAATGACAAGGTTTTAAATGGAATTAATCCTTGGTCATGATAAGAGGCTACTACTGCATCATAATTTTCGTAAGCATTAGAGCCAAAAAAGCTATCGGCAGAAAAAGGCCCATAAACTAATTTTCCTGTTTCTCTAATTTTTTCGAGCGTTGGTCGCATTACCTCATCGTCTTCATTTCCAATAACACCATTATCTCCTGTATGAGGATTAATACCTAAAACAGCTATTTTAGGTTTGCGGATTCCAAAATCCATTTTTAAAGATTTATGGATGGTTTCAATTTTACTAATTATAAGTTCTTTTGTTATATGTGCCGATACATCCTTTACAGGAACATGATCAGTCAATAATCCAACTTTTAATTTATCCGTTACCATAAACATTAAACTGTTACCCTGTAACTCTTGATTTAAATAATCGGTATGCCCTGGAAACTTAAACTTATCTGATTGGATATTATGTTTATTAATTGGAGCTGTCACTAATACATTTATTAGTTCTTTTTTTAAATCTCTTGTAGCAAATTGTAGCGACTTTATTGCTAACTCACCAATCTTTGGATTTTCAGTTCCAAATTTAATATTTACATTTTCTTTCCAAACATTTACAACATTTACTTTGCCGTGAACTACTTGACTTGCATTATTAATACCATTAAACTGTAAATTACTTTTAAAGTATTTCTTTAAAAATGATATTGTTTTAACCGAAGCATATATTACAGGTGTGCATAATTCAAGAACTCTTTGGTCTTCAAAAATTTTAATAACGATTTCTCCTCCAATACCATTTAAATCACCAATAGAAATTCCTATTATTATTTTTTCTTCTTTCTTCATTAAAAATGAGCCGTTTTGTTTGTAATTTTGATACCGCAAATTTAACCAAATAATAATATGTTTACAGGAATAATTGAAGATTTAGGAATTGTCTCTAAGTTGGAAAAAGAAAAGGATAATCTTCATATTACAGTTGAGAGTAATATTACACCTGAATTAAAAATTGACCAAAGTGTGTCTCACAATGGAGTTTGTTTAACTGTAGTAAATATTGAAGAGAATAAATACACTGTTACAGCTATAAAAGAAACTTTAGATAAGACAAACACAAACAACTTAGCTGTTGGTGATAAAGTGAATCTAGAGAGAGGCATGAAGTTAGGCGCAAGATTAGATGGTCATATAGTACAAGGTCATGTAGACCAAATTGCAGAATGTATTAATATTGTTAATGCCGATGGTAGTTGGATTTTTACTTTTAAATACAATGCCAATTTAGGAAATGTAACTATTGAAAAAGGCTCTATTACTGTAAATGGTGTTAGTTTAACTGTTGTAAACTCAAAAAAAGATAGCTTTAGTGTTGCTATAATTCCTTATACATACGAGCATACAAACTTTAACACCTTTAAAAAAGGGACTGTTGTTAATTTAGAATTTGATGTAATTGGGAAATATGTTGCAAGACTGCAACAGTTAAATAGTTAACTTAAACCTCTTTTTTTTGCAATTTAATTAACTTAAAAACTCCATAACAAACACCTAAAACAAGTAAAACCCACAAAAAACCGTCCACAGGTAAACCTGGTGGTGGTGGTGGTGCAGGTGGTGGAGGCATCTCCTGAGCTGTGCAAACAAAACTTATTAATACAAATAAGATTGAGGCTATTGTTGTTTTGTTTTGAATTCTCATTTCGCAGTAAATGTATGAAAAAAAGCTATTTAACAAAAAATTAGATACTTAGAAACGCTATTAATCGGTTAAAATTTTAACAGACTACAGTAAATTCTGTAGTCTACACTAACTTAACTCGCACAAATATATATTATTATATTTTCTTAAAAAATAAAATTAGTCTTTTGGAAGACAAAAAGTAACTAAATACAAGATTTTAATTAAATTTCCTTTTTACAAACCATAAATCTTCTAAACTAAGATTAATGGTTAATGTGTGATAATTCTCTTTTACTAAACCATTTAACACCTCACCTTTTTGTCCATACGTATAACCTATATTAATTCTTGACTTCTTATTATTTAATGGAAGTCCTAAACCTAAATTAAAAGCATAATTAGTTATATTCTTATCGTTTATTAACAAATTTCCATTGTCTAAATTAAACCCTAATCGATAGTTTACTCTTTGCCAGAACTTAAATTTGTCGGCATTAGGTGTATATTCAACTCCTGCTCCAAAAAAATCTTGATTTTTATAATCTCCCAAATAATCCGATTGATTAGTTGCTTCCCAAAAATTTCTCTTATAATCTATATTAAAAAACAGTTTTTCTTTTAGCTTTATATGGGCTCCAAAACCAAATTCTAATGGAAATTTAAATGAATTTAATGTTTCCTCTGAATTACTAGGAGTATCACTTAAAGTTGAAACTACTTTTTCTTGATCTCCCTGCAAGCTTGTTGGAAAATTAATAATACTTCCCACTGAAATGTTTTTATTGATGTCGTATTGAAACCCTAACCCTAAACGAAATCCGTTATAAAAATTATCTTCTTCAATTAATAATAGATTATCTCCTATATAATTAATCTCTTGTTCTTCTATCTTTCCAAATAAATAAGAACCGTAAACTCCTAAGCGTAGTTTTTCTGAAAACGAAAATCCATAATTAATTTTAATGTCGTTTAATCCTCCTGAACCTTCTACATCTGTTACATATGTATCATTAGACCCTTCTATTTCCGATTCAATTCCAGACAAAATATAGCCTACATTTGTAAATGGAATTAATGTAATTGCTAGTGCTGATTTTTTTGATAATGGAAAAGCAAATGCCATATTAGAAAAATTTGCATTAAACCTTGGTTCTACAAAACCATTTGCGGTTAATGCTTCTTTATCTGCTCTTACACCTATATCAAATAAAAAACTATTTAGTGGAATGCTTCCAAACGATGCGGGATTTAAATTATTAATTGAGTTGTTAGATGGCATTGCAATACCACTTCTTCCTAGTGAATTTGTTTTACCAGTATTTATATCGTTTATATTTCCCAAACCATAATATGAATATGGTGAACTTGTTTGGTTGTTTGTATTTTGCGATTGTACATATGTCCCTAAGTTCGCTAATAACAGAACAATCAAAATAGTTTCTTTAATCTTCTTCATAAATAGCATAAGTCAATTCTAGTTTTAGTTTCTGCTCTTCTGGAGCATTTGCATCATAGAAGATGTAACGATCTACTGATTGAGCAAAATCTTGTGGATAAATGGCGAGGTATAAATCTTCATGAGGATTATCTAACTTTAAATCTAAAAACTGTTTTATTGGTAATCTATATTTTAAAATATTAAATTCTTGGTTTTCATCTTCTATCAATCCAAACTCATAATCAGAGGTAACGAAGTTTGTAAGATTATATACTACTTCTGATTTTTGATTTATAATAAATGCTTGTAAAGAATCTCGTGTCCTGTAATTTGCTTCTTGAGCTGTGTTTTTAATATTTAATACTAAATCTGCGTCAGTAATAATTCCTGTGCCTGGGATGTCATATATTTTGTCTAAATAAGGCACGTCAATCCTAGATACAACACCTCCTCCAGATTGGATAAAACAGTTATTATTTGCATCTTGACTATCTAAATATACTTCTTGATCTAACAGGCTTTCTAAACTCGTACCACTGCTTTCACTAGATGTTTGATTAAAAGAGTTTTCTGTATTAAAAGTAATATCTAAAACTAAATCTGTGTTTTCTGTTTCGCCTATAATAGAATAATACACTCTTAAAACGCTAGTGTTTAAAAACCCTAAAACAGTTGTATTGTTAATTTCAGGCTCAATAACCAAACCTTTATATTCATCAATAAATTCATCATTATTATTTATTTCATTATCTCTTAACTTTGCAAATAACTCACTACCAAAAGCGTCATTAAGCTCTATGTGTAAAGAATCAACCTTGACAGGAGTTGCTTCAAAATTTTTTGTTGCTATAGAAATATTACTGTACTGAAATGTTGTTGTATTGTAATAATAATCTTCTTTGGACTTTATATCTTCTAAAACTCTATAGACATTGAAAATTTGTTCTGGAATAGTGTCATTATAATAATAATGATCATAATGCAAGATTAAAGCAATGGAATCAAATACAGTTTCATTATCAATATCGTATTGATAGTTATTTAACTGTACAAAACTTTTACTTTTGGTTTTTCCAAAAACAGGGTCACTATAGGCCCCAATTAACAGTCTATTGTTATTAGAAACATTTATAGAATCAAACTTAAATGTAGAAGCCTTTACCGTAAACGTATCTGTAAAAAAAACTTTAGTGTCTGTATTAACAAAATCCTCTCCTATTAGCAATGTATCATCTATTGATGTACTACAAGAGAGGGTTAAAACAAGTACAATTAAAGAACATACATATTTCATAAAATTAATTTTCAACAAACCTAAAAACCAACCTCTTAACAATAAAAAAGATTATACAAAGCTGCTATTTTAATAGCCCAAATAATGGTTTGCATCTACTAATTTTCAATATCATATTCATCTATAAATAAAACCGCTTTGTAGATGCTTTTCTAGTGAGTGTCTATTAAATTTTAAACAATTTTCATTAACACTTATGTTTGATTAAAATTTGTAAAAAAGTGTATAAAAACGTTTTATTATTAGTTGTTATCACCTTTTCATTTAAAGGATATTGCCAAATAGAAAGAAGTTTATTTTCATTTAATCACACAATGATGTCTGGGAATAATAATAACCTTGATTTTTATAAAACAAATTTGACTTTAAATTTGCCTTTAAAACTTAAAAGAGGTTTCTTAATTAATAGTGTTAATTTTAATTATTATCAAATAAACTATAGTAATACCTCTATTATAACCTCAGATATAAACGAGTTATACAGTCTTAAATACGCTTTAACATATATACGTCCTTTATCAAAAAAATGGAGCATTAGTACACAAGCAGGAGTTTCTCTTGCTTCAAATTTAAAAAGCTCTATTACAAGTAATGATTTCGTTTATAACGCTAGTTTATTAGCTATAAAAAAAGGAGGAAACACGAAGCAACCTTCTAGATTAATGTTTGGTCTTGCTTACTCAACTTTTTCAGGAGAATATAGGTTTCTACCTATAATAAACTACACAAAGGTTATTAACAATAAATTTTCTTATGGAATTGGTTTTCCGAGAACCTACTTTAAATACAACATAAACTCAAGAAACATTTTAAAAATTCAAGCAGAGCTTAATGGCCTAAACGCAAACTTAAGCAATCCTTTAGGCGTAAACACGAACAACTTAGCACAAAAAGCTTCTTTTACAACTGCAGGTCTTGGGCTAGAGTATACTTATTGGATGGATAATAATTGGGCTATTAGTTTTAACGGAGGGTATGCTATATATAATAATTACGAATTACAAGACGAAAACTACAATAAAGTACATGAGTTTAAAGTAGAGCCTGCACCATATTTTTCAGCAGGATTAAAATTTAATTTAAAAAATAAAACAATAAAATAATGGATAAAAAAATGTTATTAAGTGCTTTAGCACTTATGTTAGTAATTACATCTAGTTGCTCTAGTGATGATGGTTCTAGTGATAGAGGAAATTGGAAGGAACGCTCAGTGTTTGATGGTATACCAAGAAGTAATGCTGCTAGTTTTTTAATTAACGACAAAGCATACATGGGAACAGGATATGATGGCGATGATTATTTAAATGATTTTTGGGAATATAACATTGAAGGTGATTATTGGGCTCAAAAAGCTGATTTTCCTGGGATAGAAAGAAGTTCATCAAGTGCATTTGCTATAGACAATAAAGGTTATTTAGGAATTGGATACGATGGCGATAATGAATTAAATGATTTTTGGGAGTACAATCCCAATTCAAATACTTGGACGCAAAAAGCAAACTTTGGAGGTGGAAATAGACGAGATGCAGTAGGATTTGCATCAAACACAAATGGTTATATTGGTACTGGTCATGATGGTGATAATGACAAAAAAGACTTTTGGAAATACACCCCTTCTCTAGATGAATGGGAAGAGCTTGTAGGTTTTGGTGGCGACAAAAGAAAAGATGCTTCAACCTTTATAATCAACGACGAAGTTTATTTAGTTGCTGGTGTAAGCAATGGTTTATATAAAGATGATTTTTGGAAGTTTAATCCACAAACTGAATTATGGACTAGATTACGAGATATAGATTATGATGACGACAACTATATTTTTAGATCCAATGCAGTTGGATTAACAATTAACGGACTTGGGTATCTTGTTTCTGGATACAATGTTGGTGCTTTAAGTACTACTTGGGAATACAATCCATTGAACGATGAGTGGGAAGAAATAACACCTTTAGAGGGCTTTGCAAGACAAGACGCCACTGGCTTTTCATATAACAATAGAGGATTTGTGCTTTTAGGAAGGAATGGTTCTCTTTATTTAGATGATAATTATGAATTATTCCCTCAAGAGGAATATGATGATGAAGATTAAGTTGTTTTAATAATTAGATTTGGTTGTTTAATAACCTACAAGGCTTTTTTAACTTAAAAACTAAAAGCCTTGGGGTTGTTAAAATTTTTAAACATGACAAAAAAAACAGTCCTTATAACTAGCATTGTTTTAGCTATTACTTTAACAGTAATAATACTATATCCAAAAAAACAATCATTAACTTATAGCATACATAAAACAAACAATGGTTATGGCTATACAATACAGGAAAACAATAAAATATTAATAAAACAAAATAATATACCTGCTATTGAAAAAAGCAATTCGTTTTGCTCTAAAAAAGAGGCAAAAAAAACTGCCAAACTTGTAATATCAAAATTAAACAGTAACAAGCCTCCAACTATTACAACAAAAGAGCTAACCACATTAGGAATAAGCTTTAATTGTGTAAATTTACCTTAAAACACACGTTCTTAAATTGAGCTATAAAACAAACTATAAAAGACAATTTTTAATTCATTTTTTTATATGGATTACTATTTTATTGATTATAGCTATCCAATTATATATTGATAGAAAAACTGTTCCTTTTACTTTTCTCTATAGAATTGGACTCAACATTATTTTCTTTTACATAAACTACCTTGTATTAGTTCCAAAACTTTTATTAAAAAAAAGAATTGGTTTATTTATTCTATCAACTATTCTCCTTTTAGTAATAGCAAATATTGTTTCTTTAAATATTTTACCACCACCTGAACATTTTTTTGATTTTAGACGAAATCGTATTATAAAATCTATGCCTTCTGTATTTTTATTAATGCTTTTGTTTATAGGTACAGCCATTAGAATTTATGAAGAATGGAAAAAAAACGATAACAATAAAAAAGAAATTGAAGCACAAAAAAACCTATCAGAACTAGAGGCTTTAAAAAGGCAAATTAATCCGCATTTTCTTTTTAACTCACTAAACAGTATCTACTCATTAACTACTAAAAAATCAAACGATGCTCCAGAAGCAGTCATAACACTATCTGAATTGATGCGCTATATGCTTTATCAAGCTGATGACGAATTTGTATTACTACAACAAGAGTTAACTTATATAGAAAACTATATTAAGCTTCAACGATTACGAATAG
Organism: Pontimicrobium sp. IMCC45349; assembly: GCF_047219225.1. Classification (GTDB taxonomy): domain Bacteria; phylum Bacteroidota; class Bacteroidia; order Flavobacteriales; family Flavobacteriaceae; genus IMCC45349. The sequence goes on from NZ_CP178208.1 coordinate 1,339,350, forward strand.
TAAACAACGAAAGCGTTAAAGTAAACATAAGAGGCAATGTAACTACGCAAAAAATTAGACCTTTGTTATTTATTTCTTTAATAGAAAATGCATTTAAGTACGGAACCGACTATAAAGGCAATACCGAAGTGAAAATTGTCATTTTCGTTCAAGAAAATGAATTACAATTTATTTGTTCAAACCTAATAGGAAGTATGAAAGTTGATGCCGAAAATTCAGGTATTGGACTAAAAAACACTAAAGAAAGATTACAGCTATTATATCCAGACAAGCATACATTAATTGTAAACGAAGACAATGATCGTTATGTAGTAAACCTAACCTTAAAATTAGACTAAATGAAATGTATAATCATTGATGACGAACCATTAGCAATAGATGTTATTGAATCGTATTTAACACAAATGGGAAATATGGAAATAGTAGCAAAATGTAACAATCCATTTGATGCTATTACCTTTTTAAATAGGCACCAAGTAGACTTAGTCTTTTTAGACATAGAAATGCCAAACCTTAATGGTATTGATTTAGTTAAAAGCGTTGATAATTTACCACAATTTATTTTCACAACAGCGTATCCACAATATGCTTTAGATGCCTTTAACCTTAACGCTACAGACTATTTAGTAAAACCAATACCTTTTCAAAGGTTTATAAAAGCTGTTTCTAGAGCCAGAGAAAAATATGCTCTCGAAAACAACTTAACACATAATGTTGCTCCAGCAAATCCAAGCGATATTAAACCAAAAGATAATTTCATTTTTGTTAAATCGGAATACGAAAACATTAGGATTGATGTAAACGAAATAACTTATATACAAGGATTAAAAGATTACATCAAGATTTATACTTGCAGCTCACAAAAAGCTATTTTAACCCTATCTAGTTTTAAAGTTATTATAGACAAACTACCTTCTCACTTTGTTAGAGTACATCGCTCTTATATTGTTAATGTTAATGCGATTAATGCACTTCAAAAAACAAAAATTATAATTGACAACGTACGAATTCCTATTGGTGAAACCTATAAAGCCGAAGTTTTACAACGTCTAGGTATTTAAACATCTTCATACTACTTAACAATCATCACTTAAACGTTTGTTTTTTAAACTATTTAACACCTATTTCCTTAAATTTGTAGGAAAACTATGTGTATATAATTAAAATATACTCCCTAGGGTGTATATCTATACGTTGTGCTTAATTTGACTGGATTGAGAAAAAACAAACTAAATAATAAACTCATATTAATTTTCGGAATAATTTCCTGTAATTCTTATAAAAATCTTCCGAAAGGACAATCGAGTATTTCATTTAGTTCAGCTTTTACGAATGATACTATTAGTGTTTGGGTAAATGATACTATACGATTCCAAAATCACAGAATTAAAATGATTCCTGAATGGGGAATTTCTAAAAATGCTTGGTTCTATGTTACAGGTAAAGAATTTCGAGTTTCTGGATTTTTTAAAACTTCTGAAGTACTAGATAAAGAATTTGGAATTACAATCAATCGGGCTTTAAAATTCGACACAATTTTAAAAGCTAAAAATGGGAGATATATAGATATAGGTGCGAATGAAAAAGAAATCTTTATTGTTCAAAAAAAGAAGATGACAAAAGTTGAATAAAAAACTAAGCACAACATCGGCTATAATCCATTGCTAAGACAATGCAAATCACTAAATTTATATTAACAAATCAAGCTACTGATTCCTACTCCGAAATTCTGCCGAATTTCTATGCAACGGAATTATAGCCCAACCGTTGGCAACAATATTAAAATTTGGGAAAACAAAGAGAAGAAAAGAAAGGATTAAAACTAGAACATAAATTATTAATATTCTTTGGCGGAATTTTTATAGTCGCTTTTGCTGGATTTAAATATTTTGACAGTGTTCCAGGGCTTTCAAAAAAAGAAAAGAATTTATCAATAGTTTTATATTATCTAGGTGTAGTTTTCTGGATTGGAGGTTTCACAACCTTGTATTATTTAATAACTTAAAGATAATACTTGCATTAAGAGCATTCCAATGTTACTAATCCTTAGTATGATTTTACAATTGAATTAAGAAAAAAACATGAAGCTTAAATTAATATTTACTCTCATAATTATAACTATGGTATTGACTTCCTTAACTGAAAACAAATATTTCGAAGGAGTCATAACTTATGATGTTGAAACAAATATTTTAAAAGAGAGTAATTATTCTGATTATCTAAAAGAAAGATATGGAACTTCAATGAAGTTTTATTGGGGTAAGAATGGAAATTTATTAAGAAAAACTTTTGGAAACAGCTTAGGCTTAGATTACTCATTATATATACAAAAAGAAAACACCTTTTATGTTAAATATAAAAGCATAGATACTCTATATTATTATAATGCTTTAACACAGGACAATGAGTTATTAGAAATGAAAGAGAGTAAATCAGATTCTATATTAAATCAAAAATGCAATAAAATTGAGCTAAAGCTTAAAAATAAATACAACGGTAAAGAGTTTACATCAGAATATCATTATTCAAAGAATCCTAAAATTAATTACAAGCTTTATCAAAATGTGAATGATGGATTTGCTAATGTTATA